>NZ_JCAXEG010000002.1:0-786268 GCF_059758875.1 Streptomyces sp. GQ60
ACGCGATCGGCACGATCGGCGTAGCGCACCGAGCGGAGCTCCAGCATGGCGTGGTGCAGGAGCGCGGCGGCAGCGTGCGCGTCGGGGCCCAGTTCTCCGCCAGGCGGCCGACGTAGACGGTCCGGCCGGCTGGTACGGGGAGGAGTGACCACGTCTGCGCGTCGACCGGCGGCTGACAGGTGCCATGAGCGGTCGTCCAGGCGATACTCGCCACCGGCGGCGCGGAGACGGCCGCCCCGCCCCAGGGAAATTCCGGTCACCCGCGCTCCGGGGTCCAGGGTCACTCCCCGCGTGTCGGGAGGGTCGAAGGCGATGTCTGTGACGCCATCCAGCCACACGTCCAGCAGGGCGGGCGGCGCAGCCTCATCGACACCGAACTTGCGGTCGACGACCAACTGGAGAAAAGCGGTCAGGCGGCAACCAGCACGCTCTACCCGCAGGTGGCGGACGGACGCCGTCGCCAGGTCGTAGTCGGGGAGCAGCTCATCCACGTTCTGGCGCGTAAGCCGGTACTGCGGTGCCATGACGTGTCCGCGGTAGTCGCGGCCCGGCGTGTGCGGCACGGGTGGTGGTAGGAGCGATTCGATATCGTGCCCGGCGGCTGCCGCCTGCTCGGTCATCCATGCCCGCCGCCGCTCGCCGAGCCCGGCCATCCACTCCAGTACGGTCGTCGCCCGTCGTTCGCGTTCGGGGGCGCCGGACGTGCTCGCGGCCCAAAACAGGGGAACCAGGTTGTTGTCCCACACGTCCGATGCCGCGCGAATAGCCTCACGGTCGAACAGGCGGACGTCTGCCGCAGCCTCCGCCATCTGTTCCACTGAGCGGTCCAGCAGCGCCATCAGCACGGCCATGGCCGACGGGTGACGCGTATGCGAGCGCGGCGCATCGGACGGTGGAAGGCTAGGTGTGACCACGTCGTGATCGTCGCACGCCCCTGGACGCGGCATGGAAGAGGGTCAGCATGCCGCTGACGCTATGAGCTGGTTGAGTTCGAGCTCATGGCGTCGCAGGTACAGATACGAAAGGGTCGATGTCGAGTTATCCGGCCCCGGCGACCTTGATCCCGTCGTAGAGCGAAACCCAGGCACCCGCAACCGCCTTTGAGAAGGGCTACGTCGGCTGTTCGTGAGTCGGTCGCTCCGACCGGGCAGCGTGAGACGTGGGTGGGGGGTTACCCCCTCTCGGTTGGGGGGTCAACTGTAGTGAGCGGGTCGGCTGTTCCGCCTAGCGTCTGACGGGTGAGAAACATACGACTGGCACCCACGACCGCAACGCCCCGCACGCCCCGCGCCCATCTCCCCGAGGAGACTTCGTGATGACCGCCGCCCCGGCCGTGCGCCGCGCCCCGGCCGTGCGCCGCGCCCCGGCCGTGCGCCGCGCCCCGGCCGTGGGCCGCGCCTCGGCCGTGGGCCTGGCCCTCGCCGTCTGCCTCGGGGTTGCCCCCGCCACGGCCACGGCGGTCCCCGGCACGCAGAAGCCCGCCTCCGGACTCGACCGCTTCTACAACCAGCGGCTGGGCTGGGGCAGCTGCGCCGAAGGCCCGGACGACACCGTGGGCGGTGGTCTGGACGCGGCCGGCGTGCAGTGCGCGGACGTCACCGTGCCGCTCGACTACACGGCCCCCCGGGGACGTACGATCACCGTCGCGATATCGCGGCTCAAGGCCACCGACACCCGCCACCGCATCGGTTCGATCCTGCTCAACAACGGCGGTCCCGGGGGCACCGCTTTCGAATCCCCGCCGGAGTTCCACGCCTGGATGAAGGAGGCGGGACCGCGGTACGACATCGTTGGTTTCGACCCGCGCTTCGTCGGCCGCAGCACCCCGCTGGACTGCGGGTGGCCCGTCGGTACCAGTCTCTCCTCGGCCGGTCTGGACCGGGCGGCCTTCGAGAGCCAGGTCGTCCTCCAGAAGGACCTGGCCGCCAAGTGCCGTGCCGCCGACGCCGCCGTGCTGCCGCACGTCAGCACCCGCAACACGGCGCGCGACATGGACGTCATCCGCGGGGCGCTCGGCGAGCGGAAGATCTCCTACTTCGGCTACTCGTACGGCACTTACCTGGGCACCGTCTACACCCAGATGTTCCCGGGCCGCACCGACCGCATGGTCCTGGACGGCGCCATCGATCCGCGCAAGTTCGGTCCCCGGTTGCTGCGGGAGGCCGTCGGCGAGAACGAGCAGGCGCTCGCCGGCTGGGCCGCGTGGGCCGCCGTCCGCAATGACACCTACGGTCTCGGCAGCACCCGCGACGAGGTCCTCGCGACGGTCGACCGCCTCATCGAGCAGTCCGCGCGCCGCCCGATCACCGTCGGCACCGGCCCGGACACCTTCCACCTCGACGACGCCCTGGTCCCGTTCGTTCTCGTCGCCGGGATCGACAGCGACACCGACGCGTCCCGGGCGGCCCTCGGTGAGCAGGTGTCCGTACTGAACCGGGCGGCGGCAGGGCAGCCGACACCGCTGACGCCGCAGTTCGCGGGGATCCTGCGCCTCGTGACGACCGGCGAGCAGTCGCACCACGGCAGCGTGCAGTCCGCGGTCATCTGCGGGGACGTAGCGGCCCCGCGCGACCCGGAGGTCTACTGGCGCGACATCGAGCGGAGCCGTGCCGCACACCCGCGCCTCGGTCCGCTGGTGAACAACATCGGTCCGTGCGCCTTCTGGGACCGGCCCCGCGAGGAGCCCACCGAGGTGAAGCGCGACGCCAAGATGCTGATCGTGTCCGCCACCGGCGACCCGCGCACCCCGCACACGGGGGCCGTCGCCCTGCACGGCCTGCTGCCCAGCTCCAAGCTGCTCACCGTCACGGACGCCAACCGCCACGCCGTCTACGGCCTCTACGAGAACGCCTGCGTCGACAACAAGGTCAACCGGTACCTGGCCACCGGCAAGCTGCCCGCCACCGACCAGACCTGCTCCAAGTAGGCCGGCGGGCCGGAGCGGACCAGTGGCTCGGCCAGCCCTTCGCGTGACGTCGCCCTGTGGTCTGCCGCAATGACAAGTCCCATCGCCTGGAGAGCGGCTAGCTGGATGGCTCGGGGGCCGTGACGTCGTAGAGGCGCCGACCTCGGTGGTAGTGGCGGGGCTGGTGGAGGTTGTCGCATGGGCGACGGTTTCGCCTTTGCCGTACAAGTTGGGTCAGGGAGACCCAGGGCCGGCTTCGGGGGCCAATCGCGCCGCGGCAGCGGCCCGTACCTCTGGTATCTCCATGGGGTCGTCGCGGAGTACGCCGATGCGGTCCAGGGTCCGCGGGGAGTCGGGTGCCGAGGCGATGGCCAGCAACCGTGCCCGTTCCTCGCAGTCCCATAGCGACTCGGCGTACGCGTCGTCCACGCCGGTCGGGTCGATCGCGGCGAGGGCCGCCAGGGAGTCAGCGCGCTCGTACGAGTGCGGGGTGTGCCGCCAGAAGCGCCAGAGGACGGGCACGGCGTCCGCTGCCTCTGGCCCGAAGCGGGCCAGTCTCTTCGCCGTCGTGTCGGGACCGCACCAGGCACGCGCCTTCCACTGTTCGGTGAGTTCGGCCACGAGTCCCGGTAGTGCTTCAGGCCCGGAGTGGTCGGCCAGGACGTCCTCCCCCAGCCCGGCCAGCCACTCCCGCCCGTCCACGGCCCACCCACGTGCCGCCGGCACGGCGAGGGCACCGAGGCGGTCGACCGCCCGCCGTAGCAGGGGCAACGGCCGGCGGCCGCCCGTGGTTCCGAGTGAGGGGACGAGCGGGATCAGCCCCTCTACCGGCTCCCGCCCGGCCAGCGCACGCAGCGCATCGATCTTCATGTTGAACTCCGGTGCCGTCAGCGGCCAGCAGGGCGAGCAACTCCTCGTCGCTCAGCCCGCCAAGGGACGGCCGCTGAGGGAATCTGCGGCCCGGCACCTCGATCCCGAACCGGCTCCACGGGCCGAAAGGACCTGCCCGATCCACCTCCCCGCCGATCCGGGCGCGCGCGACCTCGCCCAGGTCATCCCACCACTCGGCCGGCCAGCCATCCGCGACCGCCTCCAGTACGGAGACCCAGTCCTTGCCGTTCCGGATGTATGCCCGGAGCCCCTCACGGGCCTCGTCCGAACCGGCGAGGGCGAGCCCCTTGCCCACCAGCACTTGCCTTCCCCGGTCGCGGAGAAATGGATCGCGCTGCTCCGTCCGGCCGTCCGCTTGGAGACGGACGCGGCAGTGGGCCAGATCGGCGGCCTGCCGAAACTCCCGGCAGGTGCGGAGTGGCCGTCGTGGGAAGGCCACGGGCCGCTCTCGTTCATCGCCTCAGTGGACTGCGCCATGCTGCCTGCGGGTGCAGTGGACATCACGCTCCCTGCCTCGGGAACTCTGTCCTTCTTCTACTTCGACGGTCAGCTGGACGACGGCGAGGCCCTCGTACTGGCTGAGGATCGAGCCAGTTGGGCAGGGGCACGCGTCCTGTACACGCCGGCCGAGGAGACCTGCGGCGAGCGTGACGCGCCCGCATGCCTCCAGCCGTATCCCAGGGTTCCACTGGCTGCCCGGCCCGGTACGACCGCGACCGAACCCTGGCATCCTCAGCTCCGTGATGCCTTTGCCCACGGGGCTCCGCTGAGCAACCGGTATGACCATGCGGTGTGCGCGCAGGACTTCCTCGACGCGATGTGGGAGCTCGACGAAGGGACGGGCCACCAGATCGGCGGTCATGCCCACTCGATGCAGAACCCGGTGGAGATCGAGATCGCGGAAGCAGTCCTGGACGGGGGTGTGGTGTGGGGCGACCCGGCCCTGGACAAGGAGATCGGCAACTGGGTGTTGCTCGCTCAGTTCGACAGTGATGACGCTGCCGACATGATGTGGGGCGATGGTGGCGTGCTGTACTGGCTCATCCGCCCCCAGGACCTGGCCGAGTGCCGTTTCGACCGAGCGATGTTCACCTGGCAGTGCAGCTGATCAGCGCCGATCCACTCTGGTGTCGGCGTGCATACGCGAACACGAACATGCACCGGTTGGCATGAATCACCGTGCACGCCCTCTGCCCTGTCTTCTCTCCTGTCTTCAGCGCGCGGCCCGGTCCGCGGCTTCTCGGGTGATGTCGGTGTAGAGGCGGAAAAGGGCTGGACGGGCTTCGCCGCCGTCTCGTTCGCGCAGGGCCGCCCAGCACCGGGCGACGAGCTCGCGGGCCTGGGTGCCTGGCCAGGGCTGGGGCAGGAGCTGAGGCGGCAACAGCGGGTCGGGTTCCAGGGCGCGGGTGAGTTCGGCGGCCAGCTCGACCGCGATGGTGAGGAGTGCGGACGGGGAGGGTCCGGCGGGGCCGGTGAGCCGGGCGAGGCGGGGCCGGGTGATGCGGCTGAGGCGGTGGTAGCGGTCGGCGATGTCCGGCAGGGGCCATAGCCGGCGGGCGAGTTCGACGGGCTCGCTGGTATCGCCCTTGCGCAGGTCCGTCGTGGTGAGAAGGGTGAGCGCGCTCTGGGCGCCGAGGCGGTGGGCCGCTTCTTCGAGGTACGGTTCCCAGGCGTTGGCGCAGACGTACAGTCCGCCCTGGAGCGGGGCGCCGCCGAGGTGGACGAGCGTCTCGCGCAGGGCGTCCCGGGTCGTGCGCGCCGATTCGGGCACCGCGAAGGCGGCCAGGTGCCAGACACCGTCCCAGGGAGCGAGTCCGGCGTCCTGCTGGAACGCGTGCCGGAGGAAGTCGGCGTTGGGTGCCAGGGCGCGCGTGGTGTCCGCCGTCGCGTGCAGTACTGCCTTGCGGCCGCGGCCCTCGTGGGTGAACCGGCCCTCGGCCACGAGGCGTTTGACGCACAGCCGCACCTGCTGGTCGCTCATGCCCAGGGTGTTGGCGACGGAGTAGAGCTCGTCCGCGCCGACGGTGCCGTCCTCGCGGATCAGGGCGTGGACGAGCATGCGGGTGGGGACCTCGACGTGGTCCTCCGTCGTGGTGCTCACAGTTCTTCTACCCTTCTCGTTGCGACGGCGCGACGCATGGTGGTCACCGCGCCGAATCCCAGCAGCTCGCGCAGGTAGGGCGTGCGCTCGGTCCGCACGGCCGTGAAGCCGCGCCGCTCGTACAGGGCCCTGGCGCGCGGATTGGTGTCGATCACATCCAGTCTGATCTCCCGGCAGTGCTGCTCCGCCGCGACGGCGGCCACTTCCTCGATGAGCAGGCTCCCGACGCCACGGCCGCGCATGCCCGGGTCCACGGCGATGCCGTCCATGACGAGCTCTCCGGGGGCCGGGTGGCGTTCGAACAGGGCGAGGAGCGCGAGCCTGGGCAGTCCCCGCAGGTGTCCGTACGCGCGCAGCACGGCGGAGGCCGATCCCCCGGTGAGGGCACGGCCGTCGAGCTGGTAGCCGGCGAGGCCGACGAGCCGCCCGTCGAGGAGCGCGCACACCGCGCGATCGGCGTTCAGGTGGGCGGCGATGAAGGGCACCGCCTTGTCCGGCGGGTTCAGCGCGGGGCCGAGTTTGCGGCCGAAGGCGTCCCAGTACATCTCGGCCGCCCGCCGCTCGGCGCCGGGCGGAAGACCCCGCCGGACCGTCACCGGTCCCGTACCGGTGCCCGTGGCGTCCAGTTCCATGCCGTGCCCCCTTCTGCCGCCGCAATCCGAAACTCAAAACTATCATTCTTACGACGGTCGTGTTCGTTCTGTTAGTTTTGGGTTGGCTCACCCGAACAGAGGGAGACGGTCAGATCCCATGCATCCAAAGATCCAGCCCCGATGGCGCGGGCTCCGCATAGCCGTGTGGTCACTCGTCACGGCCTTGGTCGTGTCCGCCGGTCTCGGCGGTGTGGTGCTGTGGCAGCACTCCTACGCCATGGACGAGCAGCGGGTGTCGATCCGCCACGGCGGCCACACCCTCAACGGAGTACTGGCCACCCCGAAGGACAGCCGCGAGCGCCACGGCCTGGTCGTGTACGTCCACGGCGACGGCCCCGTCGACGCCACCCATGACGACGGCTACAAGCCCCTGTGGGAAGCGAACGCCAGGGCCGGCTACGCCTCCCTGTCCTGGGACAAGCCCGGCGTCGCGGGCGCGCCCGGGAACTGGCTCGGCCAGTCCATGGACGACCGGGCCGACGAGGCGGCCGCCACCATCGCCTGGGCGCGCGCCCGCCCGGACATCGACGGCGACCGGATCGGGCTCTGGGGCGCCAGCCAGGCGGGCTGGGTCCTGCCGAAGATCGCCGCCAAGACCCCCGTGAGCTTCGTCATCGCCGTCTCGCCCGCGATCAACTGGCTCCAGCAGGGCCGCTACAACCTCCTCGCCGAGCTGCGCGCCGACGGCGCGTCAGCAGCCCGTACGAGCGCGGCGATCGCCAAGAGCGACACCACCCGACGGCTGCTGGAACGGCACGGGACCTTCGAGGAGTACACCGAGGCCATGGGGGGCGACACGGACGGCATGACCGCCGACCGCTGGGGCTTCATCTCCAAGAACTACACCGCGGACGCCACTCACGACCTCCGCACCCTGCGCGGCGTACCGCTGCTGCTGGTCCTCGCGGGCCATGACATCAACGTAGACACCGCCGACACGGAGCGCGTCTACCGCGAGGTGCTGGACGCGGGTGGGGCGATGACGGTCAAGCGCTATCCGGACGCGACCCATTCACTTCTCAAGCAGTCCATCGAGCAGTCGGACCTCAAGATCACGCTCACCGCACTCTTCTCGCCCCGCTCGCTCTTCGCGGACGGATTCCTGGACGGCCAGCGACAGTTCCTCAAGGATCTCGACCGAGGCGGCAATGCCACTCCGTGACAGTCCAGGACCGTCCAGGACCGTCCAGGCGGGCCGTCGGCAACGTGGTCTGACGCCCCGGACGAGGATGCCGCACTGCTATGCCACGGGTTCGTCACGTGTCCTTGTCGTCGTCCACCCAGTGCGCGCCGGCGAGGCGGTCGCGCAGGTTCTGGGGCGGGACTCATCGCGGCCTGCCAGCCCCGGGTCTGGACGGCGTACCCGCCGGTGATCACGAGGGGTACGGGGCGCCGATGTCGATCACGGCGGCGAGGAGCCGGCGGTGCAGGTCGGTCACCTGCTCGCGGCGGCGGACCCCGTCGCCGCGAGCAGCTCGGGGAACGCCTCTTCCCAGACCTCGCGCAGGTGCCGGCTGACGAGGGTGCGAAGGACGGGCCACTGCGCGAGGAGGAGGTCGCGGTTCAGGAGGGCGACGAGGTCCCCGTGCTGCCCGTCGGCCAGGACGGTGCGGTACAGCCCCATGCGCAGCCGCGGCCGGTCCAGGTCGTAGGAACGTAGTCCGGACCAGGCAACATGCAGCGGCAGCTCGACCACACCGTGCCGGGGCCCCGCGAGCTTCTCCAGCGAGGCGGGCAGCCGGCCGGCGTACCGGGCATGGAGCACCTCGGCCGCCGAGGGCGCCGCGCTGCCGGAGGAGAGCATGACCATGAACCCGAATATCCCGCGTCCCGCCCGTCCCCGGTACCGCAGACGCGCGTACGGCCCCCACCAGCCGCATGGAGCGTCCCGCGCGGGGCCTACGCGGGCTACGACCGCTGCGGACATCCGCGTACGCGCCGCGATCCCGGCGCACGCATGGCGTTGTGGTCCGCCGTAGGAGGCTGCGGTGCTGTGGGACGAGACGGCAGCGCGACCGCTGCCGCTGCCGCTGCCTTGCCGATGATGCCGTGCGGCTCGGAACCTACAGGTGGCTCCTCTGGCCTCCCCGTCGGAGGGAAGACGGCGTCCGGGCGGCCGAGAGGCAGCCGCCCGCCGCGGCTTCGTGACCGGCTGAGGCTAGGCGTGTGCTGCCGACTTAAGGTTGACGTGGGGCTCGGCGCCCGGCGCCCGGCGTCTCAAGCAGGCAACGCGGGACCCCCGGACCGGGTGTCGTGCGAACCGCGATCGGATCGGCGGATCGGTCGGAAGATCCACGCGCACCGTGACGCGCCTGTCGCCCCAGGTCGTGGCGTGTCCCGTCTCCTCGCCGTCCACCAAGGCCTGCACCTCTACGGTGCGGCCTGTCTGGACGGTGGCACTGACCGAGTGACCGTCTTGGTCGATGTGGAAGTGGTGGCGTCGTCTCATGAGTGCGTCACCCTCGTCTGCCCCACCACTCAAGCCTAGTGCTGCTCCGCGGGGCAGCCCTTCGGGCACCCTGACGAGTGAACCCGCGCGTGTCCTGAGGGGCTCAGGACGGTCGTGCCGCACAACGTGGGTGGAAAGCCCCGAATCGGTGTGAGGACGCGACGAGATGACGACCGTAGTGGTAACCGGCGCGACCGGGAACGTGGGGCGACACGTGGTGAGCGAGTTGCGTCGGCGAGGCATCCCCCACCGCGCGCTCACCCGCGACCCTGAACGAGCCATGGCCGTACTCGGCCCCGGCGCCGACCTTGTGCAAGGGGACTTCGCCGATCCCGAATCGCTCCGGGCCGCCTTCGCGGGCGCCGATCAGGCCTTCCTGAGCTGCGCCAACGACCCGCGGCAGGTCGAGAACGCGACAAACGCGATCGAGGCCGCAGCAACGGCCGGTGTCCGGCAGATCGTCATGCTGTCCACGGTCGGAGCCGAGGCCGGAGCCGAGAAGACGTTCGCGGACCAGCACGGCCGCATCGAGGACCGCCTGCGCTCGGCGGGGATCCCTTTCGTGATTCTCCGGTCCGGCTTCCTGATGTCGAACCTCCTCGGTTCACTGCCGACGATCGGGCAGACCGGACAGATCTTCGTGCCCGCGGACGATGCCCGCGTCGCCATGATCGACCCCCGTGACGTGGCCGCCTGCGCGGTCGCAGTGCTCAGCGGGCAGAGCAGGAACGGAGAGACCCATCTGATCACCGGCCCCGAGGCCGTCACCTTCACCGAGGTCGCCGACCAACTCTCCACCGCCCTCGGACGGACGGTGGAGTACGTCCCCGTGCCCGACGAGGCAGCCCGGGGCGGCATGCTCGGGGCGGGTATGCCGCCGTGGCTCGCCGAGGGGGTGGTAGGCATCTTTCAGCTCCTCAGGGAAGGCGCCAATGCCGACACCACCGACGCCGTGCGCCAGCTGACCGGGCACGACCCACGCCCCGTCGGCGACTTCGCCCGCGACCTCATGGCACCGCTCCAGTGATGCTCGGTCTGCCACGCCACCTGGTCACGCTCCCGCTCCGTCCCTGACACGTGTGCACCGGGCAGGATCAGGACAGGTCATCCTGCGGCCCCGAAGTGATCAGGAACCCGTGGACTTGTGGAGGGTCAGGCGGCGGTAGGCGGCGCGGGCGTTGGCGATGCGGGAGATGGCGGTTCCGATGCTCGCCGCCGCCAGGAGGCATCCGAGGCGGCCCAGGTCGTAGCCGGCGGACCAGGTCAGTTCGCCCATGGGTGGTGTGGCAAAGCCGTTGAGGGCGAGCCAACAGACCAGAGCCGTGCCCGGTGCGGCGATGAGCCGGGCCCCGGTGCTCAGTACGGCGCACAGCACGGACAGAAGGAGAAGATCGATCGTGGGGTCGCCCTGGCCGTTCAGGTAGTTCAGCACGGTGACCACGACGAGGGCCACGACACCTGAGGCTGCCCACACCGAGGGGGTTGCGACGGGGTGTGGCACAGGGCGGGCACCTGAACTCAAACGCCTCCACTGCACCACGCGATTCCTCCCTCGCCCCGGCCTCCGCCGTTGGAGGGCCTCCGCCATGATGCCGGAGCCTGTCGCGCAACGACAGCATCGCCTACGCGCTCGTGGCCCAGGTGCCACCGGGACCCGGTTCTACCAGCTTCCGGCGGCGGACGTCTGATCATTTTGGGGCACAGCCCAAGCTCACGTGTCAGGGCTCAACCGATGACCACCGGGGCGTTTGGTGACAACCGCAGCGTTCAAGTGACCTCTATCGCGTTCGGTCACAGTCGCGACCATGGTGTGCAGTCGTGTCGGCTTGCCATTGAAATCGAACATATGAGCTACTGAGGGAATGGCTCCGCTTTTCCCTTCCGACCTGATCCGCCTCCAGAGCGAGTGGATCCGCACCTACGAGGCGCTCGCCCGGCTTGCCCCCACGCAGGGGTCCACTGAGCTGCGTCGTCGGCTCATCGAGTTGTCTGGCGCGTTGGCCTGCCATCCCTACTGGGCTACACCCGGGCACTCGCCCGCCGCGCGCACCGACCTGCTGCGCCGGGCCCGCGCGTGTGACTGGGAGGCGGCAGCGTGATCCGGCTGAAGGGACGCGGGATCTTGATCCTCGAGTCCATCTCCGGCTACATCGCGGCGCATGGGAGGGGCCCCACCATCCGGGAGATCGGGGTGATGGCCGGGCTTCGCTCGAGCTCCTCCGTCGCGTACCAGCTTGCCCAGCTGGAGAAGGGCGGCCTGCTGGCCCGGAGCGCGCGGTCCTGGAGCAGCGTGGAACTCACCGGCACCGGCCAGCGCCGCCTCGCCGCCGCGCAGGGCCGGCAGGGAGCAGCCGTCGATATCGATGCTTCATAGGTGATCGTCTACACCAGCTGGAGAACGGCATGCTCCTCGGTGGGCGCAACCTCTGGAGCGCGTGCGAGGACGGCGGCTGCGGTGTGTGGGAATGCTGCGGCAGCCCCTTCGAAGCACGGGAGTTCCTGGTTGCCGTGATACACGGCATGTCCCGGCGCCGGGCTCGCGAGCTTCGATTCCTCATAGAGCAACTCGACAACTCGTACTGAGCGAGGCAGGCAGGACGTTGAGCGTGATCTGCACACGTTCCCCTGCCGGGGCCGCAGCCTGTGATGTCGTAGGCATCGGACACCACAACACACAGACGACACGGGAGGACATCGTGGCGACCGAGATCGTGATCGCACAGACCACCATCGATGACGAGGGTGGGGCGAGGGCGCTGGCGCAGGGTGCGGTAGGGGCCCGGCTGGCAGCGTGTGCGCACATCGATGCTCCTCTCACCGCGGTCTACCGCTGGAAGGAGAACATCGAGACGGCCACAGAGTGGCGCGTGTCCTTCAAGACCACGAAGGACCGCCTGACGGCCCTGGCCGAGTGGGTCGGGAAGAAGCACTCCTACGACGTACCGGAGTGGATCGTGCTCCCCGTGATCACTGCCTCCGATGGCTACAGCGCGTGGGTCGTGGAGGAGACCACCGCCAGATAGTCATTCGCCGGCACGGCTGTGCAGGCGTCGGATCCTTGCGTGGGCCGGGTGAAATCGCGCCCTTCAGCCCGCGCGGGTGCACTCCCGCCTTCAGATGTACCGAGCCGGATCGGCGCACGCGTGAAGGGCCGGGCGGAAGATCCTCCATCTCAGCTCCGCGACCACCCTCGCGGCCGCGTTCCTCCCGTTAGACGGCGGGGCCGGCGGTGGCGGACTCCCGTTCCTGCACACACCACTTCTCCGGCCCGCAGATCTGCGCCCGGCTGGAGGGATCAAACGCGTGGCACACCCCGGTCGCCATCTGGGTCGACTGCCGAAGGGCGTGAAGTCGAGGCAGGTCTCGCTGAAACGTGAACGGAGAGCTGGCCCCCTACGCCAACAACCCGGCGGCGGCGAACCGAGAGGTGAAGATCATCAACCGGGCCCACTCTCAGTGCTTTGGGGTGGCGCGCGCCGGCCCGTCGGCGATGAGGTCCTCGTACTGTCCCGGCGCCAGGTCACATGTGCAGTGAGCGCTCACCGGGCGCAGGTACCAGCGCGGGCAGAAGCGTGGCGAGAACCTTTTCCATGTAGGCCTCCGGCAGGGGGCGGGTGCGCAGGAGCCAGGTGTGGTAGATCGGCCCGTAGAGCAGCTCGACTGCCATCTCGAGGTCGAGGTCGGGGCGGATCTGCCCGGCATCGCGTGCTTTGGCGAGGCGCGCGACGCATGCGTCGATGGAGACCCGCAGGATGCGGGTGACGCCGTCCGCCGCAGCCTCATCGGATTGGGCGGCGCCGATCAGTCCACGCCAGATCTCGCCGAACTCCGTGTTGAACAGTCGCATGACGCTCGAGGTCTGCGCGGCTAGGTCTGCATGGATGTCACCGGTGTCGGGGAAGCCGGCGGCGGCGTCCCGGGCGTTCTCGACGCCCTCGATGAGGATCGCGGCCTTGGAGGGCCACCACCGATAGATGGTCGTTTTCCCAACACCCGCCCGGGCGGCGATGCCTTCGATCGTGGTCGAGGCGAATCCCCGCTCGACGCACAGGCTGAGAGAGGCCTCGATGATGGCCTGTCGGGACTCTTCGCTGCGGGTTGCGGGGCTCACGGACCGACCCTATCCGAGCGCAACGCTACGTCTCGTGTTGACAGGCTTCCATTTCAGCCACACACTGATCACGCAACGAAGCGTTTCGTATCGATTGCACAGCGGGGGGCGTCCCCGGTACCCGGGACACGGGTACCGGGAAGACGCCCCAGCGTCGTCAGACAGCTCAGCATCCCGGCAGTGGGCATTCCCCCGCGGGTGACAGTCAGGCGGCCCGGCTCTGCTCGGCGAAACGGTTGGCCCGGCTCGTGGGTGGCCCGGCTCGGGGGTCTCCTACCTTGGACGCGATGCAACGTCCCCTCGCGGTGTTATCTGCTGCCACTGCCCTGTTGCTCGGCGCCACGCCCCCAGCTGCCGCCACTACGGCTGCGCTGTGTGCGGACCTGAAGGACTCCACCAGAGCAAGGCCCACAGCTCCGTCGGCGAGGGCGAGATCCGAGGTGGGCGTACGTCGAGCACGAAGTACAGGACCGAGTGGGCGCACGCGGTCAGAGTGTGGGTCTCCGGTGCGAAGATCAAGGTCCTCGCGGACTCCGCCTCGACCGTAGACCACCTGGACGTGGCCTTGCTCGCCGGATACGGCGCCGAGATGCGGCGCAACGTCCTCGTCCACGAACTGGGGCACGCACGCCCTTGGCTTCTGCCACAAGCCCGACGGCGGGAAGGCGGCTGTGCAGTCCGTGATGTGACCAAACGCGTCGGTGCACGAGGCTTCGGCCGAGGTTGACAAGGCGAATTGCCGAAAGTTGTGGGGCTCACGAAGAAGATGCTGCTGATCGCGCCGGTCGCCGCCACTGTGCTCCTCGGAGGTGGCGGCTGGTACGTCTGGGACTCGTCTTCGCCCGAGTATGCGGAGAGCCTGTGTGACGCGCCGTACGGCACGGACACTGAAGTTGCCACCTCCGCGCAGGGCGTTGCCGTGGTGGAGGCGACCGGCCCGGCTGGGCCGGTCTCGCTGGAGGGGATCTCCGACGCTGAGGCACGGAAGTTCGTGACAACGCCCGAGCGCATCCTGGAAGTGATGAAAGAGGAGTGGGCGCCTGCGGTGGCGATCACCCAGCGGGTGCAGGCGGGCGGGGCCCCGGGCAGCTACACGCTGACGGTCACCCCGAACCGGCAGGAGGTGCTCCTTGAGGCCGGCCGCCAGTACGTGGTGGCCGTCGGCCCCCGAGACCTGACGGCCGGGCCCGGGACGAAGAACTACGGCTTCGCATTCGCCGAGGTCGTCCAGCCCGTGAAGCGGGGCGTGGCCGGAGAGGCTGCCTACTGGCGGGACGTTCTGGCGAAGTCACCACCGAAGCCGGCTTGCGACGACTCGGTCACCAGCTGACTCTTGGCCTCGGGCCAGATCTGGGGGCATTCTCCCCTCGTACATCACCCTTGAGCCGACCCTCGATGTCGATCCGGCGCTGCCCGCAATCTCCCGCCCACGCCGCGATCGCCCCGCGATCGCTGTCGGTCGCGCTTCCTTCTCAGTGCCGTCTCGTTGACCTGGTCACTCGACCATTGGAGGCGTACCCCGTGCTCAGGACATCCCCCACCCGGCGGCTCTCGGCAGTACTGGTGGCAACCTCGGTCATCGCGGGTGCTGCGGCGATCAGCCCAGCGCATGCGGTGGAGCGGTGCAAGGTGTCGTCCAAGACCGTCGACAACCCGGCCTACAGCGGGGCCTGGCCCGACAACTGGGAGTTCACCGTCAAAGCCTGTGTGACCGAGTCCGGCGCCACCATCCGGCACTGGGCGACAGTCTCGTGGGACCTGCCTGAAGCCTCCACCGGCCGTAGCCCCGTCTTCAACGCCAAGGGCACGTACATTGAGGTGACCGCGATGATCGTCGGGGGCGGCCTGGCCGTCACGAGGCGCACCGACCTGGCCCAGCGGCTCAACAAGGCGAAGGACGGGGCCACGACCCCCGCCTCGTACTCCTCAAGCTGGTCCAACCGACACCGCCTTCTCACCGACGTGATCTTGTTCCTCGACTGGAAGGGGGACGGGAAAGGTTCCCGAGGGATCCGTTTCGCCCCTTCACCCTCCCTCCCCGGCTCGGCACGATGACGTAGGACACCGGGCGGCGACGAGGGACCTGAACGGCTGCGCCGCTCCTCCCAGGCTTCGTCCGTGCCGAGGAAGGTCCTCCCGGGGGCAGGCACACCGTACGGCCGCCCCTGGGCCGGGAGTTGGTCATCGAGGACGTGGAGAGGGACGGATCCCGGCCGGTGGCCGTGCAGCCTCACGTGCTGGGCGTAGGCCATTCGACCGTCGTCTCCACGGGCTGCCCGTAGTCGGTGCCCTCGACACCCCACCCGTACAACTCGCGGATCTGGCCCATGAACCAGTCCGCGCCGCCCTGCGCGCGGTCCAGTCCGGCTTCCGGGTCCGCCCAGAGCTCGCGCACCCGGTCTTGGACGTGGTCGTCGAGCTCCCAGCCGTGTTGCGTTGTGTGTAGGTCTCGCGGTCAAACGCCGGCGGTCTCCCGCCCCGGCTTCTCCGCCGCAGCCGATGGCCACGCTGATGGCGCTGGCACGGGGATCACCGCACGGACGCCCCGCTTGCGCAGGAGCTCGCGGATCGCGCGGGAGGAATACGCCAGGTCGGCCATGACTACGTCCGGCCTGGTTCGGGGGCGCCCGCGTCGACGCGGTACACGTAGTCCGCCCATGACGTGCATGAAGGCGGGTGCGTCGCCCGCCTGGCAGCCGGCCAGAACGCACAGCACGGGACGACAGCGGCCGTCGGCAGCAAGATTGGTTTCGTTGTAAGTCCCCCGCGCGACCGGCCGATGGCGTGGTCGCGCGGCTCGGCGGCCGCGCTCCCTTTCTTGCGGACCCCAGCGGCGTGCTGATGAGCGCGCACGATGGTGGCGTCCACCGAGACGGCCCAGTCAAGCTCCTTGGCGGCGTCGGTCTGCACCATCAGCGCCGTGAACAGCCGCTCCCAGGTGCCCTCGACGGCCCACATCCGCGGCCAGTTGTACACGCCTCGCCAGTTTCCGTGCTTCTCCGGTAGATGGACCCACGCGGTTCTCGTCCGGAACATGAAAACAATCGCGGCTCGATCCGCGCCCCCTGGGCGTCAGCCAGCGACACGCCTAGACCAACGTTCCACCGATCCGAACGAGACTGCCTAGCCGGGACCTGCCCTAAGCGGCCGACCGAACGCGTCCCGGAGCGTACCGGCCTGCCTCAGCCGGTGCCGTTCTGCACCGGATAGTGGATGACGACCGCACCGCCGGTGGCGTAGTTGGCGACATCGGCGGCCAGCCGCTGGCCGTGCGGCGACGCCAGCGCCGCGTCCATGGCGGCGGCGTCAGCGAATTCGGCTTCGAAGACCGCGAAATACGGCGCTTCTCCCTCGAGCGCCGCCACGTCGAAGCTGTAGCGCCACGCAAGAAGGCCGGGCCAATTCAAGACCAGCGGAAGGTGGTTGGTCACGTAGTAGGCGCGGAAGTGGTCAGGGTCGGCGGGTTCGGGATACAGGACAACAAGCTTATGCAAGACGACCTCCGTCCAGAGACGTCAGCCGGCTGCCCAACTCGTAGCGACCCGACCCGTACATGGCGCCAGCCATCGGGAGGTTTCTGGCGAACATGCGGAAGAGCCCGATCGGCGGGGCGTCCCCGGGCATCATGCGCGCGAGCGGTACGCCGGCCTGGTCGGTGTCCGGCGGTTCCAACAGGGGCATCCGCGACATCGTCTCTCCCGTCGAGTTCGTTTCGAAATCAGAAACACCGGGGGTGGATGCTAGTGTTTCGAATAACGAAACGCAAGGAGGGTCATGCCGACACCGCGCCCAGGAACACCGGTTCGTGGATCGACTACCGGCCGTCCCCTCATGGCCGCGATGGACCTGTTCGGCCGTCGGTGGGCGCTGCGAATTCTCTGGGAACTGCGCGCGGGACCGCTCGGCGCCCGCGCGCTGCTGGCACGGTGCGAAGGGCTGTCATCCAGCGTCCTCTACCAGCGGCTCCGCGAACTCACATCGAGCGGGATCATCGCCCCCTCGGCCGACGGTTATGAGCTCACTCGACTGGGGACAGCACTCCGTGATGCCCTCCGTCCGCTCGACGAATGGGCGATCACCTGGGCGCAGGAGCAAGAACACGACGATCAGGAGCCCACGGAGACGTGAAGATCACGCCCAACCAGGTGGAGCGGTGATCTGACGGGTGTGACCGAGGTACGCGCCAAAGGGGCAGCGATATGATCTTGAAGCCCTGAGCCTCGGCCCCGTATTCCAGAGGGGCACGAGGGACACGCACGCTGTTCTGCCAGCGGCAGAACACCGGCCGGACCGAGCTCGACGATCACTACAGTCCAGTCTCATGACGACGATCACGACGCGCACGGTCGAATACCCGGCGGACGGTTTGACGATGATCGGGCACCTCGCGCTCCCGGCCGGTGTCGACCGCCGGCCCGCGGTGCTGCTCGGACCAGAGGGCATGGGACTCAGCGACGTCGAGCGCCGCCGGGCCGATGCTCTCGCCGAGCTGGGATACGTAGCGCTGGCCTTCGACCTTCACGGCGGGCGCTACTTGGACGACCCCGAGGAGATGCTGGCCCGTTGCATGCCGCTGCTCGCCGACGCCGACCGGATGCGGGGCATCGGCCATGCGGCACTCGACGTGTTGCGCACCGAACCGCGGACCGATCCCGACCGGATCGCCGCCGTCGGCTACGGCACCGGGGGAGCCATCGGGCTCGAACTCGGGCGCGACGGCGTCAACCTGCGCGCGATCGGAACAGTCAACGCGACCACCACGGGCCGGACGGGCGAGGCAGCGCGCATTCGCTGCCCGGTGTGGGCCGGGGTCGGGTCTGAAGACCCGATCATGCCGCCCGCGCAACGGAACGCGTTCACCGCCGAGATGCAGGCAGCGGGCGTCGACTGGCGCCTCACGGTCTACGGCGGCGCCTTGCACGCCTTCCACCACCCGCCGGTCGACCACCCCACGGTCCCCGGCGTCGGCTACCACCCGCAGCACGCACAGCGAGCCTGGCGCGACGTCGTCGACCTGCTCACCGAGTGCCTGCCCGTGACGGAGGATCTGGGGGCATGACCCGACATGACCCAAGCAAACAGCCTGGCGCCACGTTTGGTCCGCGTCGAGCACTGACGGTCCAGTCCCGATCCCTCAAGTCCGCATAACAAGAGCACCTGAGGGCGGGCGCTCGATCGCGGAGATGCGTTCGCAACGGTCGCAGTAAATCCGGCATTTACTGGGATAGTTCGCCTTGCAAGATCATCCTGTTGCCCCGTTGACGGCGTATCTTGGCTGAACCCCCACCAAGCAGCACGGGCACCCCGGTCGGCACGACGACATCCCCATCCCCTAAGCGCACGCCGCGCCACCGTGCGCGCCCTGCACGCCGCACACCGCCGCCTGGTCTTCAGCCTCCTCGGCCACCCCCTGCACCTCGGCGAACTCCGACCCCCCAAACCGGCCGGCCACTAGGCTCGCCGCATGACCTCCGACGACGAGTACGCGCATCGCCCAGAACCCTCGCCGGAGGACGCGCAGGCCGACTCGCCACTAGGCTGTGTCTTCAAAGGGGTTTCAGCCAGAGGAACAGGGACGCGATGGTGACGGCAGCCTGGTAGGACTCGCGGGTCTTGTCGTAGCGAGTGGCGATCGCGCGGAACTGTTTCAGGCGGTTGAAGCAGCGTTCGACGACGTTGCGCTTCTTGTAGAGCTGCTTGTCGAAGCCACAGCGTCTGCCGCCGGCGCGGCCTCTGCGGGATCGGTTGGCGCGCTGGTCGCGGCGTTCGGGGATGGGTGACCGATCCCGCGTTTGCGCAGGTAGGCGCGTATTTTGCGGGAGCTGTAGCCTTTGTCGCCGAGGACGTGATCCGGCCGTGTTCGTGGTCGACCGGGCCCGGCCCGGCGGACGTTGATGGTGTCCATGACCTCTTCGAAGTGGGTGCAGTCGGCGGCGTTGCCGCCGGTGAGTACGAACCCGAGCGGCCGGCCACGCCCGTCACAGGCGAGGTGGATTTTGGTCGTCAGTCCGCCTCTGGATCGTCCGAGGGTGTGATCGTATATTTCGTCCCCCGGCCCTGCCCCTTTTTGCGGGCGCCTGCGGCATGCTGATGGGCCCGCGCGACGGTGGAGTCCACGGACACCAGCCAGTCGATGTCTCCGGCCGAGTGCTTCTCCGCCTGGACCGCGGCCAGCATCCGCGTAAACGTCCCGTCCAGCGCCCACCTGCGAAAACGCGTGTACAACGTCTGCCAAGGCCCGTACCGCGCCGGCACATCACGCCAGGCCAGACCGCGGAGGGAACGGGTTCGGTGATCGCGGGCCGGTAGGTGGTGCTCGGCTTGAAGTCGAAGTCCGCGTAGAAGCGGTCCCACAGAGGACCGTCGTCGTGGAGCCAGTCGAGGAACTGTGCAGGGCGGGTGGTCTCGGGGCTGGCCGGCGGGCTCCAATAGTAGGAGCGGACAGTGGCGGCCTCGGTGAAGCCGGCTTCCAGGAGGCTCTCGCGCTGGGAGCCATCGGCTTCGGCGAGCAGGGGGTGCCCGAGCCAGCTGTCGCGCCGCCACCGGTCGGTGACGGCTGTGACGAACTCCGGATCGTCGCTGGTGAAGCCGCCGATGAGAGTGAAGGGGATTTCGTCGCCGTGCGCCCAGGCGACCTCGGTGACGATCCCGGCCTTGAGCAGGACCTCGATGAGGACGTCGCCTTCGTCCGAAGAGCCGTCCGCGATCATCTCCGCGTACGGTGCCGCGTGGGGCCCGGGGGAACCGACGGCGACCTCCCAGGCCCGCTCAGCTTGGCCCCGTACCCGGTACAGGTCGTGAACCCCCTCCCGGGGCTCCGTTACGTCGCTGGGCTGCTCACGGGAGAGCGGGGCGGCGATCAGCACAGAGCGCTCCCAGCCCGGGGTGAACCCTGCCGCTGTCAGTTCCTGCGCCAGGTCCGGCGAGTCGTGCCCGTACACCTTCCACTCCACCGGCTCACCACGCTCCGCGAAGGCCTCCTGCTGGCTGCGCACTACTGCGGCGATGTCCGTGCCGGGCGTGAGCGGGGCGTGCTCAGCGGTGCCGTGCGTACCCTAGTGCCGACGTACGACCGGCCCGTCGACCTCGACGACCACCCCGACCGGATGCCACGCGGGAACCCGCCCCCCGCAGCCCCTCGTGCATCGCCCACCATTCACCCATGTTCATGATCGGAAGCTTAGACGGCACCGCACGGGCCAAGTAGAGGGCTCAGGGGCCAGCTACAGCGCTCAAGATTCCGTGCGTCCATACCTGCAGGTCAACGTCGCTATGGGCCGCTTGCGGAGAGAGCTGCCCTGGGGAGATCCGCTGTCAGAGGCGCCAGCCGCGCCAGGAGCCTGACCCGCAGGAACGAGCAACCTTGAGCGGATCCCCCCCTCGGAAGTACCCGCATACGCTGGCCGTCCAGCCGTACGACGGGTCCATGGCGATACTGCCCGTTGCACAGTTGCACGCGCGGGACGTACCCGATCTGCACACGCCTGAAGAAGCGGATCTGCTGCAGGTTCTGTGGCGTCCGTTCGACCACCCGATCATGCCCAGGCCCGTGCTGTTCTGGCGGTTGGCAGCCAGGGTCACCCACATCCTCAGCACGCCGCCCGAGCCGCCCGCGATGCAGTTCGACGGCTACCTGACCGAGCCGTGCCTGCTCAGCCAGGAGCAAGTAGCCGAGACTCCGCCGTCTGTGACGGCTTCGACCCAGGCGTCCCACTGCCGTCCAGATCGGCAGCGGATACGACCAGCAGCTTTACATCTGCCCGGCTGCTCGCAGCAGCACCCCACGCCGAGCAGATGCAGTGGTGGTCAGACGAAACCGACGCCCCTCCGTGAAGGAGCAGCACAGCACGGGCCGATGGCACGCGGCGGCGCGAGTCGGACCTGCCGGCCGCTGGGGCCAGAACCACGGTGATCGCGGACGGCGGCTACTGGGAACCGGCCTGATCGTCCGTACCGCAGACGGCCGGATGCCCCCTCCTACACGGCCAGGAGGAGGGCAACGCCGAACATCGAAGGCTCCGCGCCCGCGTCGCGCGCACCTTCGTCCGCATGAAGAACTGGAGGATCCTCCGCGAGTGCCCGCAGAAGGGAGACGCCTCCCCCACGCCGTCCAGGCCGTCGCCACCCTGCACGACCTCGCCCTGGCAGGGTGAAACAGCAGCTCAAATGCCCCTCAGGCCTGCAAGGGCCGGACCTTCTGCAACGACGTTTGGCCAGGAGACTCCAGCTGGCTGCACCCGCTGGGCAGTAGGGCCCTTGTCAGATCGTCACCGGGCCGTGGGCGGTGGCGAACTCGACCGAGACCAGGCCCGGTTCCTCATCCTCGACCCAGGTGACGTCGATCTGGTCGAGGGGGTGGTCGGCCGGTTCGCCGAGGAATCCGGCGATGGAGGCGGCGTCGCCTGCGATGGAAACCCCGTGGATGGTGGTGGAGGTGCGGGGGTCGGCGCTCGGGCGCTCCTCCATGGGGACCAACCACTGAAGGAAGTAGGGCAGTTGCGGGTCCTCGATCAGTTCCAGCAGGCCGATCTGCTTCCACCTCAGGTCGAACCCGTCGGGGCGGACACGGTGGCCCTCGGCCGAGGCGCGGCCGAGGCGGGCCTCGACGGGGGTGATGTCGTCGACGGAGACCACCCAACCGAGCCAGCCGCCGCCCTCGGCGGCGCGGCGAGCGACCGCCTGGCCGAAGGGCGCGCGGTCGGCGGCGGGGTGGTCGAGTGTGGTGACGACCTCGACGTAAGCGCCGCCGCTCAGCGGGAGAATGAAATTGCGGGTGCCGAATCGCGGGTGTACACCCCCGTCGACGAAGCCGGCGCCGAGGGCCGACCCGATCCACTGGACGGTCGAGACGAAGCTGTCGCGGGCAACCGCATAGGACACGTGATCAAGTCGCACTGCGCCATCATCACCCGACAACCCGCATGAATCCGGACGCCACGCCCGTCGCCCCGGCCGCGTCCGCCGTGGATACATCCCGGGGAGCGGATCCATCATCGTCATCCCGGCGGGGCAGGCCCTGTCGAAGCCGGATAGCAGCGCTGCCGCTTCGTCCAGGCCCCCGACCCGCTCGATCATCCGCTGCGGAACGAGCGTTGCTGCCAGAGAATAGCGATCCGGCATGCAGCACCATGCGCACCGCACTTCAAAGAGGCAGGCTCGGAGCTGCGGATTCTGACTGCCTATAGGGCCGCCGCCCGACGCACGTGCGGGATGCCGCCGAGCAGCCCTGAGGGGAACGCGACCAACCCCTACGGACCGAGCGTCACCGACTCCCCTCAGCGGCCGGAGCAGGGTAGCCGTCACTGGGAGGTTCGCTCGGGCGTAGCGCGAATGCCCGGCTGGGCCCGCCATGGTGGCAAGGCCGCAGCGACGCCGTTCCACCCGCCGACATCGGTCGGTGGCTCTCGTCGCGGAACTAGTCCCACCCGGCCCCGCGGCCGACGCTCAGCGCTTGACGCATGCCGCGCTTCCGCAGATGTCGAAGTCGTAGCCCCGGTCGGCATACAGACGCCGTGGCTTGCGGCGGGGACGTCCCCGCCGACCCCGAATTCGTGGGATTGTTTTGCGTAGAGGCAGAGGCTGGGTGACGTCGTGCCGATTTCCGCCGGTGAGCGTGACGGCGAGCGGGTTCCATGACGGTCGACGATCAGGTGGTGCTTCGAACCGTGGCGGGCGCGATCGACGGGTGAGGGGCCGACGTGGTCCTGCCTTTGAGGGACCGGACGTGCGACCCGTCCACGAAGCAGTCGTCCAGGTCCAGCGGACCGGCGCGGCGCAGGTCGGGCAGCAGGGCAGCGCGGCCACACGCCTGTCTCCGTCCAGTCCCGCATCCGACGCCAGGCCGTCACCCCGGAACAGCCCACCGCCTCCGCGGGAACATCACGTCACGCGCGATCCGCTCGCGGCTACGCCGGCGCGGGATCCGGGGGGTGATCCCACAGCCCTCCGAGCAGGCTGCCCACCGCAAACGTCTCGGCGGCCGTGGCGGCAGGCCACAGGCCTTCGACCGCGAGGCCTACAAGCAGCGGAACACCGTCGAGCGCTGCATCAACAAGCTCAAGCAGTGGCGCGGCCTGGTCAACCCGCTACGACAAGACCGCCACCATTTGCCTCACCGGACTCCACCTCGCCGCCACCCACATACGGTCAGCGAGGTGACCCGGAAGAAGTGGCCTAGCCGTTCCGCCAGCTGACGAAGGACGCCTCATCCTCCAGGACCACGCTGATTGTCCCCTGTCGAAAGGCCGCATCGCTCAGGAGCCTATGAAGGAACCCGGCCATCCCGAGGGGGTGCAACTGCATCTCGGGGCTGGTGTGCCTGCCGCATATCAGGACAGGCCATTGATCCGGGTCGTTGTCCGAGGTCACCCAGCAGTAGATGTCCGCGCCCGACGTCACGCCCCACGCCAGAATGGACTCGGGGTCCACGTCGAAGTCGGCGTCGTCGCAGCACATCTCCCAGGTCTCGCGGGCGATCTCCGTCTCGTCCTGCAGTCCTGGGCCTGCCGTGTACGGATACCCGTCAGCCTGCAGTGACGGCAGCAGGATGCTGATCCCGTCGCCGATTGCGCCCGATCCGTACACCTCCATGAAGCGGACGTAGTCCGAGGGGAACCGGGTCCCCCAGGCCGCCTCGACCTCACCCCAGTCGACCCGCTCGTCAGCCCCGTGAGTCACCGGCATGAACTCGGCAAGCGCCGCCATCGCGTCCGTCCCGCGCATGTCCCACCCTTCGTCCCGCCGCCCGCTCCGTGCGGTGCGTCGTATCCGAGGGCCCGACCTACGAAGCCGGGCTCTGCAGCGAATCTCCGGGGCGCCACCTCCGGATCCTCACGATCCGAAAGAGACGGCCTAGCGGCGGCGCCTCTCAGGAGCGGGCGGCAGAAGCGGGGCCGCCAGCTCCCACAGGTCGTACGAGCAAGATCCGCACGCAGCCCGGACGCCCTGCCGACCAAGATCGGTGAGTGCGAGACCCGCGGCTCAACTCGTTCTGAAATGACAGTAAGCCCGCCGGCTTTGTTGGGCCCCGGCTCATCGGGGGTTACCTGAGGGGCCTGAACCAGGCGGTCCAGCCCTCGATGACACTGGTTCGTCTTCTGTTCCAGGTGGCGCCGTCCGTACCCGTTACGGTGATCATGCCCCACCCGGTCTCATGGAACGTCACCCCGCTCCGGGCGACTCCACCCAGCGACTTCCACGGACCCCATTCCCCGTCCCTCGTCATGCGAGTCCACACCGCGGAGTCGAGACCGATCAGAAACTCTTCTTCTTCCCCGTGGAACAGCGTGTGCTCGGTCACCCCGTACTCACATATGTAGAGGGCCCCGCCGCCTCCCTTGCACGGCGTGGCTTCAGCCGGAACAACAGACACCGAAAGACTCGCTACGACAGCAGCCAGGACGACCGCGGCCTCTTTTGCTCTCTTCACGCTCGACACCTCCCCGTTCACTCGGACGCCGGCAGCCGGTCAGCCGGCCCCCGTACGCCCGGCAACCTTAACTTCAAGATCAATTGGGGCCCGCGACTCATCAGAGAACCTCGTAGGTGATGCTTCACCCCGTACTCGTCATCGGCCCGGCCCTGCTCATCACCGGTCTCGATGACAGCAGCCGAGCGCACTCCCTGGCGAAGTCGGCGCGGGGGTTCGCCGGGAGCCGTGGCGTCAGTTTTCCTCAGTGAGGATGAGATCGGCTACGTGGTGCGGGCAGACAGGGGTGTGCCAGGTCACCGACAGGGACTCCCCCTGCGCGCTGAGGGTCCGCGCTCCGCCAGTGGCCGTGGTGGCCCGGCAAGCAGGTCTGCCGAGAGGCGGGCTCGTGTCGTCGGTTCCATGGTCTGCTCCTGTGGTGCCGGCGCGGGCGATCTCTCACCACCGTTCAACGCCCAGCAGCCGCGGGCGCGCACGGCGAAACCACGAAGTGCGCAGCAACAGTGAGCGGGCTCCGACGCATCTTCGCGGCGCCAGGGAGGGATCAGGTGAGTAGGAGGGGGTTGATGCCGTCGTAGCCGCCATCGGCGTGGTCCTCGTCGGGCCCGTCGTCCCGCCCCTCCGGCTGCCACGCCGCCGCACACAGTGAGGTCTCGGCCGCCTCTGCGTACAGGGCCGCGCCCAGCCAGGCGCGGGCGAAGTCGGTCGGGTCGGCGGGGAGGAGGCGGCCGAAGGGGTCACGGGGGCGCCGGGCTGCGGTGCGTTGCAGTTCGGCCAGAAGGTCGGAGGCGGTGGGGAGGGCCGAGCGGCGCAGCTGCCCGGCGTCGGCCGACAGCGATCCGGGGACGGCCAGGAAGGGGCGTCCGGCGGCGACGGCCTGTTCGAGGCGGCGGCGCAGGAGGTGGAGGGGGGCCGGGTCCGCCCCCCGGCCGGTGGGGACCGGTGCGACGGGCAGCGGCGGGGTGGAGGGGAGGTCGGCGCGTTGCAGCCGGTCCAGGCCCAGGTCGACGCGCCGGGCGGGATCCGCCGGATGGGCGGCCGCCAGGAGCTGGAGGGTGGGCCGGGAGTCCGGGACGAGGCGGCCTACGACGCGCAGGCGCGTGCCGGGCAGGGCTGCCAGCATCCGGAGGTTGTCGCGGTACGCCAGCGCGGGATGGTCGTGGGCGGCGGTGAGGCGGAGCGTCAGGTCGTCGCACGTGGCGAGGAGGCAGTCGCCGCCGATCTCGCGGGCGGGGCCCAGGATCGTCACGTCGAGGAAGAGCAGGTCGCCTCCGGGAGCCTCGGAGTGCAGGGCGCGCGCGGCCTGTTCGGCGGCCGGCGGGGCCCATAGGGCGGCTATGGGTTCGTCCGTCCAGGCCGCGCCCGCCGCCTGGACGGCCTTGCTCCCGGCGCCCGCGCCGAGGCGGCCGGTGGGCGAGACGGTGGCCCCCGACAGGGCGAGCCCGGCGTGGGACAACTGGCGGTGGGTGAGCGCGGTATCGCCCAGGCGTACGGTGCGCCCGGCTGCCGCCGTGGCACGGCCGGGGCCGCCCGGGGCGATGTCCGAGACCGTGTAGAGGCGGCCGTCGGCGGCGGCGGTCCAGGTGATGGCACCCGCGTAGCCGCCGGCGGTGATCAGGGGTTCGGTGAACAGGCCGTACAGGCGCAGGGATCCGTCCGGTACGTAGGTCTGCCGGGCGGTGCCGCGCAAAGCCGCCAGTTCGGAGCCGGTTGCGTCGGGCAGCCGGTGGGCGGTGCCGAGCAGTTCTCGGACGGCTGCCGTGAGGGCGGCGAGGCGGTGGGCGGGGTCGGCGGAGCGGGCGGAGCGCAGCGCGGTGACGACGGAGACGGCGGCCGCGGCCGGCCGGGGCAGACCACCGAGCTTGGCAGTGTGGGCCGCCCGCAGCAGCTCGGACTGCAGGACCGCTCCGGCGCCTTCGATGCCCGTGTCGAGCACGGCGGCGCCCGCGGCCCACAGGTGGCCGGCCGCGGCACGCTGCTCGGGGGTGGCCCAGCTCTCCTGGGCCTCCGGCGGCTCCGGGGATCCGGTGTCCTCGCCGGAGGCCGATGGCCCGGCGTCCGTGTCGGAGGACGTGCCGGCCACGGGGTCGGCCACCGGCGCGGCGGACGCGATCGCCGCCCGGTGCAGGCAGTCCGGGGCGAGCAGGCAACCGCAGCGGATCGCGGCAGCGGTGGCCACCACCCCGGCGGGGGCGTGGAGTTCCAGGCCGGTCTCGTCGTCGATGGCGATCCGTACGGTGTCACCCTCGCGGGTGACGGGCCGGTCGGTGATCTTGGTGATGGCGGCGTCGAGCCTCTTGCGCAGCCTGGGCGAGAGCGCGCCGACGATCTCGGCGGTCACCGCGGGCGCGACGGCGGGCAGGTGCTGGCTCATGCGATCTTCTCCCCTACCCAGCGGGCGAGTTCGAGTGGGCTGAGGGCGGCTACCGGCATCCCCGCGGCGACGAGCTGCCCGGCGACGCCGGTCGAGTACCGGGGGCGGCCGGCGTCGTCCAGGCTGGCGCAGCCGAGTACATGGCACCCGGCTCCGACGAGGGTGCGCACCTCGGAGAGGAGCCCGCCGACCGGATGGCCCTCCTCGAAGTCGCTGATCACGACGACCAGGGTGCGGGACGGCACGGTCACCAGGGTGCGGGCGTGGCGCAGCCCGGCGGCGATGTGGGTGCCGCCGCCGACCCGTACCTCCAGCAGGAGGGAGAGCGGGTCGTGCACGTGGTCGGTGAGGTCGATGACCTCGGTGGAGAAGGCGAGGAAGTGGGTGGAGACGGCGGGTACCCCGGCCAGGACGGCGGCGGTGAGGGCCGACCAGATGGTGGAGGCCTCCATGGAGCCGGAGACGTCGGTGACCAGGATCAGCCGCCAGTCGGCGGCGCGCCGGGCGCGGGAGCGGAACACCGGGTGCTCGGGGATGATCTGGACGCTGCCGTCGGGGGTCCGGCGCGCGGTGGCGAGGTTGGCGCGCAGGGTGCGGGCCAGGTCGAGCTGTCCGCCGGGGCGTCGGCTCGGGCGGGGCAGCGTCATGCCGGTCAGGGCGGGGCGCAGCCGGGTGGCCAGCTGCCGGGTGAGTTCGTCGACGAGCCGGCGGACCAGGGGGCGGAGTGCGCCGAGCCGGGCTTCGGGGAGGCCGCCCGCGTGCTGGAGGACCGTGCGCAGCAGGTCGACGGAGGGGCGGACGCTGGCGGGATCGAGTTCGCCCAGGACGTCGCGGCGGCCGGTCGCGGCGGCCGCGGCGAGGACCTCCTCGCGGATGCCGGGGCCGAACAGGGCGGACAGTTCCTCGGACCATTCGCGGGCGCCTGGGTAGGGCGACTGGCGGCCGCCGCGGTTGCCCGCGCCGAGATCGCCGCGGGAGCCCTCGCCGCGGCCGTTGCCGTACAGCTCGTCCAGCGCGGTGGCCAACGGTGCTGCGGATGGGGGCAGTTGGTCGGTGCGGCGGCCGAGCACCAGTCGCCAGCGGTCGGCGGGGGCCAGGACGCGGTCCCGCGCGGGTGCGGCCTTCACGGCCGCGCGCCCGGGTGCGGGGGCCGCCGCCGCCGGGAAGGCTGCCGGTGGCAGGCCGGCCCGCTGTGCGGCCGCGCGGTCGGCGGTGCCACCGGGTGCGGCGGCGTCCGGTGCCGGTGGGTGGCCAGGGGTGTGCTGGTGCGGTGGCGTACCGGTCGGATCAGGGGTCGTGGGCTGCGCCAGGGGGGCGGGTGACGGTTCGCCGGGGCGGTGGTCGCCGTCGTGCGGCGGCGTCGCGGACGGTCCGCCGACGTCGGGACCCGCCGAGAGGGCTGGAGGCAGGAGGCCCAGCCGGGCCAGGGTCTCGCGCGCGGCCAGGTCGGCGCGGGTCCACAGCGCGAGCGCGGCGGGGTCGATGCCGCCCGTGTCGGTGACCAGGCCGGCCGCGTCGCCGAGCCGGGCTTCCACCGCCGTGAGCAGCCGGTCGCGGGAGGCGGGGCTGAGCGTGTCGAAGCCGCCGCGCAGTGCGGGCAGCCGGTCCAGGAAGGCGGTGTCCGCGAGGTCGGTGACGCGGTCCAGCACGGGGTCGAGGACGGGGGCCATGGTCTCCAGGAGCGGGGCGGCCGCGGTGAGCAGGCCGGTGAGGCGGGCGGTCAGCGCGGTCCGGGTGACGGCGTCGGTGGCCGCGTCCACCCAGGACGCGGTACGGGTTCCGAAGGCGTGGGCGTCCTCGTGGCCGAGCAGGACGCGGACGGCTCCGGCCGCGGCGGACATCAGCGGCGAGCCGTCGGCGGCCAGCCGGGTGAGGGCGTCGTTGAGCCGGATCCCTCCGAAGACGTCCGCGCGGTGGGCGAGTTCGAGCAGGGCTCGGGCGTCGGCGGGGTCGTCGGAGCCGGTGAGGCCGTCGACCTGGCGGACGGGGCCGAGGTGAGCAGTTCGCCTGTCGCCGCCGACCGCGCGGCGCGGTCAGGGTCCGGGCCGAGTCCGGCGACGTGGCCGGCCCGGATGCGGTCCAGCAGGCCGAGGGCCGCCAGCAGTTGGGGCAGCGTGCCGGTGGCCGGGACGACCTCGGCCAGTTCCGTGAGCCGTTCGTCGGCCAGTGCGGGCAGTCCGCAGGCCGCGGCCTCCGCGAGGCCGTCGATGCTCTGGGCGGCGGTGGGCCCTCCGTCGTCCTGTTCGGCGCGGCGCCGTTCGCGCAGCAGGCCTTCGGCGGCCTGGGCCGGGGTGACGCCGCGGATTCCGGCGGCGGTGAGCATGGCGGCGGTGGCCGGCGTCCAGCGCACCTCCCACCGGGTGGTCAGGGCCTCGCCGGCGCCGGCGCCCGTGACGGGCGTCGAGGTGGCGTAGGGGATGCCGCAGACCGTCAGCCGGCGCAGCAGGAGTTCGCGGCGGCGGTCGAGGTCCGAGCGCGAGGGGTCGAGCCGCAGGTCGCGGGCGGCGGGGCCCGTGTCGGCGGGACCGGGCAGGCCCAGGGCCGCGACCTCGTCCTCCACGGCCGGTGCCAGACCACTGCGCGGGGCGGCGGGCGCGGGACGGCCGGAGCGGGTGCCGACCAGGACCCGTTCCAGCGATCGGGCGACTGCGCGCCCGCGGCCGAGGGGTTCGCCCTGGGTCAGTACGGTCTGCACGGCTTCGATGAGTTCGCCGCGGCCGGGCGCGGGCAGGTCGCGCAGCCGGGCGAGGTCGCCCGCCAGCCGGACGATCTCGCGGGCGTCGGCGGGCCCCGAGGGGTGGTCCTGGGCGCGCAGTTCGCCGCAGATCCGCACGGCGGTGGTGAGCAGTGCCTCGTCGATGGCGGCCGGACGGCCCGCCGCCTCCAGGACGAGGTGCTGCCATTCGGGGTCGCGGATGCCCGCCGGGTAGCCGGACCGCTCGTCCAGCAGCGGATAGGTGTACGGGATGAGGGAAACGGTCCAGGCCGGACCGCTGGGGAGCGCGTCCTCGGGCGGCACCGGGCCGGGACCGGGGCCCAGCAGCGCCGGGGTGTGGAAGGCGCCCACGACCACGGCGGCCCGCCGGCCGGCGGCCGTGGCCTCGTCGATCCGGGCGCGCATCCAGCGCTCGCGGGCCAGGTCCGACTCGGCCACCGCCCCGTCCCGTTCGGCGTCGTGCCGCAGCGCCCAGCCCGTGAGCAGGGCGGCGCGGCGCAGCGCCTCGGGCGGGGAGCCGGGGGCGGCGGTCTCCACCAGGCGGTCCCACAGGTCCTCGCCTGGACGGCCGGTGAGGCGGGCGGTGAGCGCCTCGCGCAACCCGGGTCCTTCCTGGCCCGCCCCGGCCGGGCGCCGGGGCTCGTGCCGGGCCGGGTCGGACAGCGGCAGGTCGCAGGCGATCACGGGGATGTCGTGGCGGGCGGCCCAACGCAGGGCGACGAGTTCGGGCGAGAAGTCGGCGAACGGGTAGAAGGCGGGCCCGCGCCCGTCCCCGGCGCCGTCCCTACGGGAGGTGGCGGGGACGGCGGCCAGGGCGACGGGGGCCCGGGTGTCGGCGTGGGCGAGCCAGGGCAGCCACTCCTGCAGGTCCGCGGGAAGCTCGACGAGCAGCACCTCGGGCTGCGCTGCGTCCAGGAGTTCCGGCATGACGGCGGCGAGCGACGGCGCGTGGTGGCGCACGCCGATGAGGTACGGGGCGGTGGGGTCGGTCAGGGCCGCCACCGCCCCGTCCGGAGTCATGGACGGGGCGGTGGAGGCGGCCGGAGCGGAGGCGGCGGCCGGGGGCGGAACGGTGGCGGCGGCCGGGGACGGAGGGGTGGCGGCGGCCGGGGACGGAGGGGTCATGGCGTCAGCTCTCCAGGGCCGGGCGCAGGTCCCACAGGGTGCGCCATGTCGCCGAACCCTGCTCGGCGCGGCGGCGCACCGCGCCGTCCCAGTAGCCCAGCAGCCGGGCGGCGTCGGCCGGGTCGTCCTTGCGGACCACGCCCAGCAGGTGGCCGGGGAGCAGGGACAGCACGTCCCGGTCGCCCGGGAAGTACGCGGCGGCAAGGGCAAGCGAGCCGGCCACGGCCACCGCCTCCGCGGTGCTCATCACCGTGGAGGGGCGCTCGACCTCCCAGCCTTCGGCCGACCGCCCGTCCCGCAGGTCGCGGAAGGCGGTCACGAGGGCTTCGAGGATCGCGTCGTCCACCTGGAAGGGGGCACCGGCCCGGGTGACGGCCGCGTGGGCCTGGCGGCGTACCAGGGCGGTCTCGGCGTCCAGGTCGCCGATGGGCCCGACGGTCTCGAAGTTGAAGCGCCGCTTGAGGGCCGCGGACATCTCGGAGACGCCCTTGTCACGGAGGTTGGCGGTCGCGATGAGGGTGAAGCCGGGGGCGGCGTGGGCGAGGGCGTCGGCGCTGCCTGCGAGCTCCGGTACGGCGATGCGCCGTTCGGACAGGAGGGAGACCAGGGCGTCCTGGACCTCGGGCAGGCAGCGGGTGATCTCCTCGACGCGGGCCACCGCGCCGCGGGTCATGGCGGTGAGGACCGGGGAGGGCACCAGGGCCTGCCGGGTGGGGCCCTGGGCCAGGAGCAGCGCGTAGTTCCAGCCGTACTTGAGCTGGTCCTCGGTGGTGCCGGCGGTGCCCTGCACCACCAGGCCGCTGGTGCCGCACACGGCGGCGGACAGCAGCTCGGAGAGCATCGACTTGGCGGTGCCGGGCTCGCCGACGAGCAGCAGCCCGCGTTCTCCGGCGAGGGTGACGACGCAGCGCTCCACCAGGGCGCGGTCGCCGACGAACTTCTGCTCGACCACCAGCTTGCGGGGGACGCCGTCGGGCGCCGCGGCGCCCTCGGGCAGCCGCAGGGCCTCGCCCGCGCTGCCCATCACGAAGGTGACGACGGCGCGCGGGCTCAGCAGCCAGGCGGGCGGGCGGGGGCCGCTGTCGTAGGCGGCGAGGAAGGCCAGTTCGGTGGCGTGGCGGTCCTCGGGCGGGCTGACCTGCCGGGCGGACGGGGGTACGGACGGGGGTACGGAAACGGTGGTGTCGGTGGTCATCGGCGGCGGCCCTTCCGGGTGGCACGGGTGGTGAGTTCTTCGAAGGCGGGGGCGTCGCCGTCCTTGACACGGCCCCATGCGCGGGCGAACAGGGCGGGCACCGGCAGGTGCGGCACGGCCCGGGTGTGGTCGCGGAGCGGGTAGAGGGGTTCCTTCCAGGTCTCCACCGGCAGGGCGGGGGCCTTGAAGTCGTGCCAGCCGCAGGGCAGGAACAGGGTCCGGCCCGCGCGGGACCGCTTGGCCTCCAGGACCAGGCCGGTGGCGGCCAGTTCGGTCCTGGCCTTCTTCGACCGGCCCGGCGTCCAGCCGGTCCAGCGCGCGCGGTCGCGGTCGGTCGGGTCGGGCAGTGCGAGCAGTTGCAGGTAGAGCGCGGCCGCGTCGTCGCCCAGCCCGTGGGTCGCGGCCACCTCGGCGACCAGCTCCGGAACCGAGCGGGCGGGGTCCTGGGCGTAGCCGGTGAAGCCGCCGGAAGCCGACCCGGCCAGGACGGCCTGTTCGAGGTCGTCGCCGAGCAGGGTCCGGACGGCGGCCAGGGAATGGCCACGGCCCGGGCCGACGAGCCCTTCGAGCAGCCCGAGGACGGGATCATCCGCGCCGGTGATCCCGGCCGTACGCACCAACGTCATCTCGGTGTCGCCGTACCAGGGGCGGAGCACGAGGGCATCCCCGAGCCGGGTGAGGCCGTCGGCTCCCGCCCCTCCCGTCGCGGGCAGGCCGTAGGCGGTGCGCAGCGGGACCGCTGTCGCGGTGCCCTTCTCCGTCCACTCCACGTCCAGGTCGAGGAGGAGGTCGGGGTCGGCCAGGCGCCTGCGCAGCGCGGCGAGTGCGGCCGGGAGGTGGGCGCGTAGCGGATGGCCGTACGGCAGTCCGTAGGCGAGCCCGCTGAGCGCCGCCACCGCGCTCGTGAGGTTTCCGCGGCCAGGTACCGCGGCCGGATCCTCCGCCACGAGGTCGCCGTCCTTGTCGAGCCGCATCGGGGTGGTGCGGCTGATCCACGCGGTGTGGCCGGGGTTGAGGACGGCTTCCGCCGACGCGATGGAGACGCCTGCCAGGACGTCTCCCAGCTCCTCCGGCAGCCGGACCAGCGATCCCAGGCGCTCCGCCCAGGTCTTGGCGGCCGCCGCGGTGTCGGGGCCGGTCTCCCACAGGTCGGCGGGGTCGGCGGGCAGCAGCGCGTCCAGCAGTGCCAGCCGGTTGGTGCCGCCGAGCGCGCTCAGCCGGGCGTCGGCCCGTTCGGCCTGCCGGGCCTTGAGGCCCACCAGGGCCAGCCCGGACGCATCGAGTTCGCCGGTCCCCGCCGCGACGAGCAGGGCCGCCTGCGCGGGCCCGATGCCGGTGGCGGCGTCGAGGGTGACGGGCGCCTCGGGCCGCCACGGCGCGGCGCCGCGCTCGCGGACGAGGCGGATCAGCGGGAGCAGGCGCTCGTGCGGGAGGGCGGGGGTGTACCGCCGGTCCTCGTGGTGGGTGAAGTCGGCGATCTGGCCGAACGCCCCTTCCGGGTCGTGGTCGAGGGCGAGCCAGTGGACGCGGTCGTTGCGGCGGGTGTGCTCCCGGCCGAGGATCACCACCGTTCGGTCGCCGCGGCGCAGCACCTGGCCGAGCCGCTGCTTCTTGCCGACCTGGTCCTCGCTGTCCTCCTCGCACAGCAGGACCTGTCGCAGGGCGCCCGCGGGGTTGGCGAGCGGGCCGGTGGCGACCGCTTCCAGGAGGAGGACCAGCGCCTCCCGGTGTTCGTCGGTGGTGGTGGGGGCGGCGGCGCGGTAGGCGAGGGGGCCCAGGACGTCCAGGAACGGCAGCCAGGCCAGGTCGATGCCGGGGACGGTGTGGGTCTCGCTCGTCCAGCCGTCGCCGAGTGCCGGCAACGTGGTGGGGTCGGGCAGCGGCTTGCCGTCGGCGGGCTTGCCGGACAGGACGTGGTTGACGGAGAGGATCTGCTGGAGGGCGCTCCACTTCGCTTCGCGCCCCCAGTAGCCGTATCTGTCCGGCGCGGCGATCCCGTCCACGGCGGCCGTCAGGGTCGTGTCGTCCCCGTGGAGGGGCCGGTGGTCGGCGTACATGCCGTCGCCGTGCCGCTTCCCGCCGTGCGGCTCGTCCTGCGGGGGTGCGACGTACGCGGCGGTGTCGGCGCGATGGCGGGCGGCCGTCCGCACGAGCGCGCTCACGCCGGTGAGCAGCCGGGCGTCGGTCAGCGCGGGGAGCGCCGTGGCGACGGCGGCCTCGATGAGCTCGTCCGCGGAGGGGCCGTCGTACGACTTGTCGGCGGCGACCGCGGCCTTCCGCCCGGCCAGTGCCGTGGCGACGGTGTCGAGGAGGGTTGCGATCTGCGCGTCGGTGACCGCGCGCAGGGCGGCCGAGCCCCGCTCGTCGCGCGGGCGCAGGGCGTGCCAGAACGCGGGCGGCGGGACGTACCGGGTGCCGGCGGCGTACTCGCCTCCCTGGTCTCCCAGGGGTACCGATCCCAGCGCGTCGGTGGTGACGGCGCCCGCCGGATAGAGCTCGACGGTGCCGCCGACGACGGCGGCGAGGGGCGCGGCTCCGCCCGGCACCCGCAGGGCGCCCAGCGGTACGGGGTCGTTCCGGCGGCCCGGCTCGACGGCCAGGGTGACGGTCCGCCCGTCGGGGGTCCCGGAGGTGACGCGTCGGTCGGGGTCCTGTCCTTCGGTGCGCACCCAGCGGCCCAGGACGGTGCCGTCGGTGCCGAACGGCGTGGTCTCCAGGCCCGGGAGCAGCGGCAGGACCTCGCATTCGTCGGTGACGAGGCGGGCGCCGTCGCGGATTCCCGACTGCAGGAAGGCGGGCAGCGAAGCACGCCCGTGGGTGCCGCCCGCCGGGTCGTACTCGACCCAGCAGTGGTCGCGGCCCTGCTTGCCCTGGCGCCAGTGGCCGGTGCCGTCGCCGAGCACGGGGCGGGTGGAGGGCAGGGTGGTGTCGCCCGCGTGCAGGGTGCGGCCGCCGGTGGCGCGGCCGCCGCCGGGCAGCGGCAGCGACGGGGAGCCGACCTCCTGCCCGTTCCACCACTGCGGCAGCTGCTCGCCGCCGAGGGTGAAGGGTTCGCCGGGGCGGGCCGACCAGTACGCGCGCTGCTTGCCGTCCTCCACCCAGATGACCAGCAGTTCGCCGTCGGTGTACCGGAAGCGGGGGCGCCGCCAGCGGTCCAGGTCGGCGGGCAGGCGCAGCTCGTGTTCGAGCAGCACCCCTTCGGGGCCGACCACGACGGCCGTGTGGCGGTTGGCGAGGACCAGGGCGGGCCAGGCCTCGGCTACCACCATCCAGTGGTTCTGGTCGGTCCGGTCGGTGTCGAGCCGCCGGTAGGTCTCCTCCAGAGCGGGCCAGCCCAGTTCGTCCAGAACGCCGGCGCGCAGGGTGGCGCCGAGGACCGGCGCCAGGTCGTGGGCGGCGATCCGGGCGATGGCCTCCGGGTTGACCTGGCCGGCGACCGCGCGGAAGGACGACAGACGCCCCAGCGCCGCTCGCGAACCGGGCAGTCCCGCCGCCCCGGTGAGTTCCGCCGCGCGATCGCGCAGCCAGTCGTGGAGCACCGCGCCGAGCACCGGGTGGGCGGCGATCGCGGCGAGCACGGAGTCCTTCGAGCGATGGCCGTTCATGCCGTTCAGCGCGTCGTACAGCAGGCCGCGCAAGCGGGGACGGCCGGCGACGGCCGTCAGGTCGCGGCGGCCCGGGGTGTCGTCGCCTATCCAGCGCTCCAGCGGCAGGTGGACGGTGGCGCCCGCCGCCGGTTCGGTGACGGGGATGCCCCAGGCCACACAGGCGTCGAGCAGGTCCAGGTCGGCGCCCGCGTGCCAGCGGCCCTGGAAGAGGTCGACGGGGCGGCCGTCGGAGCGCAGGCGGGGGGCCATGCGCTCGACGAGGGCGAGGGTGCGCGCACAGCGCTCCGAACTGGACGAGCCGTGCTTGCGGTGCAGGGCCCAGCGGCTGAGCCAGTCCGCGGGGTCGACGCCGTCCGTGCTCTCCGCATCGGTGAGCAGGGCGTCCGCGCCCGTCTCGGCGAGCAGCGACAGCCAGGCCTCGTCGGCCTTCCGGTCGTCGCCGAGGCCGGTCGGCATGATCTCCAACAGGCGGGTGCGGATCTCCGGTCGTGCGGCGGCGAGCGCCACCAGGGTCGGACGGTAGGCGGTCCAGAACGACGCGGGTGCCCGGACGATGCTCGGTGAGCCGATCAGGTCGCCGACGAAGGCACTCTCGGTGGTCTCCCGGTCCAGGCCCGCGGCCTTGACGAGCGCGCGGGCGTCCTGCGGCAGGGCGGCGTACGGTGCCATGCCCGCAGCGCAGCGTTCGACGGCGAGCTGTCGGAACTGCGCCCAGGCCTCGGCCGGGTCGAGGCGACGCGAAAGGTCCTGCGCGTGGTCCTTGAGCGCCTTGACGGTCAGGGCCCCGGCGAAGGCGAACTCCAAGAAGACGGCCCGTTGGCGCTCCTCGTCGACCGGCAGGCCGTGGACGCGCTCGGCGGCGCGCGCCTTGCCGAAGAGCGTCGCGGCGTACGTGCTGTTGTCGTGCTGGAGGAAGACGCGCGCGGCCTGCTCGTAGAACGTCGGCAGGAAGTGCGGTACGGCGCGACCGAGCCGGGTGGCGAGTGCCTCGAAGCCGTCCTTGGCGGCGCCGGCCCGGGACTTGGCCTGACGGGCCAGCCGTTCCATGTCCTTGACCAGGGCCAGCGCGTGGTGGCCGTTGGCCGGATCGTTGACCAGGGCCCAGGCGGGAAAACCCAGTGTCTCGCGGCGCACCTGCCCCACCTCGGGGGCGTCGGGCTCGCGGGCGAGGCCGAGGAAGTCCAGTGCCAGGTCCTCGGCCTCGCCCAGGGTGCCCGCGACCAGGCGCACCACGCGCCGGTCGTCCAGGGCCGGGTGGGTGTAGGTGCGGGCGGTGAGGGTGTCGGCGTCGTCACGGGCGACCGTGTCGGTGCGCAGGATCGCCCCGGCGTCCAGCAGGGCAGCGGCCCGGGTGATGTCGTCGGTGTTCATGCCGCCTGCTCCTCGTCGTCGATGTCGCGTCCCGCGTACAGGGCAGCCGCCATGCGCATGCCTTCCGACCAGGCGACCGGGCCGACTTGTCCGGCGGTCAGTGCCCGGCCTGCGGCGTCGGTCCAGGTCAGCGAGCCGGTCTCGGTCCGCTCGTAGCCGTCGTAGTCGCCGATCCAGATGCGCGCCTCGACCGTCGCGCCGTCCTCGACGACCGGGCATACCGCCTGGCCGCCGCGGGCCCGGTAGCCGAGCTGGGTGGTGCGCCCGTGCAGGAACCGCAGTTCCTTGAAGGCGCCGCCCGCGTAGTCGTCGACCGAGGCGGTCTCCGGGTCGAGGTCCGCCGGGCGGTGCCAGACCTCGCGGAAGAGCTGCTGCACCCGCTGGTCCACGGTGAGTTCGACCGCGAACTCGCGGAGTTCTTCCAGGTCCGCCAGCAGCACCGGGTGCGGGATGCGGACCAGCTCGGGGCTGATGCGCACCGTGTCGCCGTCGAGGTCGACCAGGCCGAGGCCCCGTACGGGGTCGGCGTCACGCAGGAATCCGGCGACTTCGCCGTCGTCTCCCGTGACGACGAGGTCGTGCAGCGCGGAGCGCCAGGCCGTGTCCTGCCACACCTGGGCGATGACCGCGACGGGGACGGGCAGCGAGCGAACCATCCAGCGCTCGACGTCGGCCACGCATTGGCGTTCGTGCCGATCCAGCCACTCCACCAGCTGGCGCAGACCGACCACGGCCGGGTCGTCCGCGAGTTTCCCCGGGACCGTCTTCAGCCGGCGACCCGCCGCATTGCGGCAGACCACTTTCCCGTCGTCGAGGGCGACTTCGTAGTCGCCGGCCGGAACCCACCCCATGTGCTGTCTCCTCGGTCAGACGGCCTGGTCCGGGGCATGGCACGGCATGGCACACCCCCGGTCGCAGCGCCGCCGCGATCACGTTGGTGTGACTCTAGGCGCAGCCTCGGACAATGCCTCCGGCAGCGCCTCAGGGAGGGGCGGATCACGACTGCGGGGGTCCGGAGCGACGCCCCGGGTGGCCATTTCACGCCATGCCGGCACGGGCATCGGTCGAGCCGGCGGCAGCGATACCGCCCCGGACGCAACGTGCCGGTTGCCGAACGTGGCGTGCCGCCCGGTCCCCCGGGCCGCACGGGAGACACAAGAAGGGGATGCCGACGCGGACTTGGCCCGCGTCGGCATCCCCTCTCACCCGGCGGGGCCGAGTGTGACTGCTGCGCCCAGTGGGCGGATTCAAGGGTGTGGAGGCGTACTCGACCACGACACCGTGCTCATCTACGGAGCCAGCACGTGCGACTTCGTGCCTGCCCGAGGGCACCAGCCACGGACAGGGGCAGTCCCGTCCCGGCCAGGACCCCGCACCGGCCCAGCCGCCGACCCGCCGGTCAGGGGGCGTCGATGAGTACCCGGCCGTCGGCCGGCACGGTCGCCGCGAGCCCGTTCGCGTACGTGTTCTGCACGCGGGACCGCTCGGTCGAGTTGGGCACGGCGTTGGTGCAGGCCGTCCCGGCGCTGGACCCGGACATCAGCTGGGAGCACGGCCCCGGCTTGGTGTCCGGGAGGCCCAGGCTGTGGCCCAGCTCGTGCGCGGCGATGCGCGTTTTGTCGTACCCCTGGCTCACGGCCTGCGCGCCGAGTTCGACTCGCACCTGTCGCCCAGGACGGACCGGACCGAGAGTGGCCTGCGGCCAGCCGGTGGTGGCCACGATGACGATCTCGGCTCGGACCCCGGGTGCGGCCTCCACCAGGCGAACGTTACTGACGTTCGCGTTCCAGGAAGCGACGCCGGCCGCGACGGCCGCTTCCCAGCCGCCGGCCCGGCTGTCGTCGTAACGGAGCGTCACTACCGCTGTGGCGGCGTCCGGTAAGGGCGCGGGTGCAGCGGTCGCGGCGGTTGCCGCTGTGAGGACCAGCGCGGCGGCAGCGGTGCCGGCCTTCAGCCAGGTGCCCAGAGACATGTCGTCTTCCTTCACGCGTGGGGGGCCCGACCCCTCGGCGGAGCCGGGGCACTGGAGACGCCGCCACCGCCCGCCTGTGGCCCGCACGTTCGGACAGCCGCCCCTCCGGAGCCCTAAGAAGGTAGCCCCGCACCCCGCCAACCCGTCATGCACCTGCCAGCCAAATTCGGCAGGCGCTCCAGCCGATGCCCGGTCAGCGGGCGATCAGTGTCAGCGGGCGGACCGACGCCCGGCCCGGTCCCTGGACGCGGCACCGAGCGGGTGGCCGTGTTCGTGGACGAGGGCTCCGGCCCCCACGCTCAGCAGCAGGGGTGCCACTCGGCGTCTCGCCTTACGGGCAGAGCCTGCCAGGCATCGGCGTACAGTCGTCGCCCGGATCCACAGGGCCGCCCGGCCGGAAATTGGACCACCACAGGGGGGTGGACCCGTAAGAGACCACGAGGTTCCCGCCGTTCTGGATCGCCAGATGCGCACCCCAGTGATGGTGGGTGGCACTGTTCCACAGCGGGCGCATCGCCGCGTCGTAGGAGACGAGGTTCCCGTCGGCCTGCATGAAGAAGGTGTTCCCGTAGCCGTAGCTGCCCACGGCCGTCCAGATGGCGACGTTGTCGTGGTAGAGCACCACGTGGCCGTCGTACTGCTGGATCAGCATGGTCCGGCGGTCGGGCGAATACCAGGCCTCGCCCCGGTTCAGGCCGGTCGTGCCCGTGATGACGGTCTCGGTGTCACTGCTGCCCGGGGCGGCCGGGGCAACAGCCGAAGTGGCGGGCGAAGCCTGCGCCGCCGTAGCGCCGAGCCCGGCTGGGACCAGGGCGAGCACCGCGGCGGCGGTCAGTAAGAGGGGGCGAAGGCGTACTCGGTTCATGGGAACTCCGTCTGGTGCGATCCGGATGGACGCCCGTAGCCTCGCAGTGGAATCTCGCACTCAGCAGAAGGAATTCGGCCGATGGGCCGCGCGATGACCGGGAGGGGGCCGCCGGAATGGTTACGGAGAGTCAGGCAGGCTTCCGCGGCCTGGCGAGGGACAGAGCAGGAGCAGGTATTCGCAGGGCAGAGTCGTTTTCCCCGGTCAGGGCGTGGCTATGAGTTGGCCGAGCCGCATGGCCAGCCACGGCTTGCGGCCGCCGGCCCTCATCTGGCCGCGTGCGATCGCCTTCCAGATCGGCGTGCGCCGGAAGGCGACCAGAAGGAACGCGGTCGGTGTCGCCGTGATCCTGCAGTCGTAGGTCCGCGGCGCGGCGTCGCGGAGCACCGCCGCCTTTCCGTCGTCGATGACGACGGCGAGCCGCGGGCCGCCCTTGATCGCGAGGTCGAACGTGATGCTGACGCCCTGAGCCTTCACCGGGTCCAGGGCCAACGGCATCGTCGCCGGCATCACCTGGCCGATCACCAGGCGGGCCTCGTCCGGGCTGATGGGCCAGGGAAGTGCGGCGCCCCGCGCGATGTCCAGGCCGTGCACGAGGCTCTCGCTGAGCATCAGAACGGTCACCGTCGCCAGCGTCACCTCCTGCCCGTACCAAGGCGCGGAAACGGGAGTGTCCGGGGCGAGGCCCTCAGTGACCCGCAGGAACATCTGGCCGCGCTCGGCGAGCAAGTCGCCCAGACGAGCGCGCGCCTCACCGGCGATGAGACTGATCGACTGGGCGTTCATGGCCGTTACCCGGTCGATGAACGGCCGGTCCCCCGGGGGCATCACGTCGGCCCATGCGGTGGACTCGTCGCCGGAGGAGGCCGAGGTGTACGCGAGGTACACGGCGGCAAGGTGCGCACCGACGTCACCCACCGTCCATAACGGGACACCGGAGTCCGCGTGCAGGTCGGGGACGTCGCGCAGTAGACGAACCAGGCGCGGGATCGCGGCACGCAGCGCGGCGCGGGCCTTGTGGTGCTCGGAGACGGGATCGAAGCTCGTGACGGCACTCATTCCACTCCCCTGCTGGGACGAGCCTGCAGGTTACCGCCGGGTAGTACGTGTGCGGTAGCGCTCTCGCGATCACGCGGGCACGTATCGCCGTCCGCTCCGTGGTTCCAGCAGTACCGCCAGCAGACTGGGCAGCACAGCGGCGAGCCCGTTCCGATCGGGCGGAGCCCTCGGCGCAGAGGGCCTCTTGCGGAACCGCCGCCGAACCGTTTTGGTGACTCCCGTCACTCACGGGGCGAACGGGAAGGCGGCCACGATGGCAGACACCACCCAGGCCAACACGGTGGAGAGCGAGAACCACACTCCACGCAAAGCGAGTTGGCGATCCATCGGCCCCGGAGTCGTCGTGGCGGCGACCGGTGTCGGGGCCGGCGACCTCGTTGCCACGCTCATCGCGGGCAGCAAGTTCGGCTACACCCTGCTGTGGGCCGCGGTCATCGGCTGCCTTGTCAAAATCTCGCTCGCCGAGGCGGCCGGCCGCTGGCATCTCGCCACCGGCCGCACCCTCTTCGACGGCTGGCGCAGCCTCGGCTCTTGGACCACCGTCTACTTCGCGGGGTACGTCGTCGTCTGGGGCTTCGTCTACGGGGCCGCCGCGATGTCCTCCAGCGCGCTCCCGCTGGCCGCGCTCTTCCCGGACACGATGGACCTGAAGCTCTGGGCCGTGCTGTGTGGTCTGGTCGGGCTGGTCTTCGTCTGGTTCAACCAGTACGCCGTCTTCGAGAAGGTCATGACGGTCCTGGTCGGCGTGATGTTCCTGATCACCGTGTACCTCGCGATCCGCGTCACACCCCGCCTCGGCGCCGCCTTCGCCGGCCTGGTGCCCGTCCTGCCGGACGGTTCGCTGGTCTACACGCTCGGCCTGATCGGCGGTGTGGGCGGCACGATCACGCTCGCCGCGTACGGCTACTGGGTCAACGCGAAGGGCTGGACGAACACGAGTTGGATCAAGGTGATGCGGCTCGACAACCGCGTCGCCTACCTCACTACCGGCGTCTTCGTCGTGGCCATGCTCATCGTCGGGGCCGAGCTGCTGCACTCGTCCGGCGTAGCGCTGGCGAAGGGCGACAAAGGCCTGCTCGACCTGAGTGCCGTTCTGGAGGAACAGTACGGACAGGCGACCGCAAAGCTGTTCCTGGTCGGGTTCTTCGCAACATCCTTCACCTCGCTGATCGGCGTTTGGCACGGCGTGAGCCTGATGTTCACCGACTTCGCCATGAAGTTCCGGCCGTCCCTCGCCCGAGCCGGGACGAACCCGGCGAAGTCTCTGCCCTTCCGGGCCTATCTGCTCTGGCTCACCTTCCCGCCCATCAGCCTGCTCTTCCTGGACCAGCCCTTCGGGCTCATCATCGTGTACGGAGTGATCGGCGCGCTCTTCATGCCCTTCCTGGCCCTCACGCTGCTGTGGCTGCTCAACTCCTCGCGCACACCGGCCGACTGGCGCAACGGCCTCCTGAGCAACGCGATGCTCGGGGCCGCCGCCCTATTGTTCGTGGTGCTGTGCGTCCAGCAACTGCGGGAGCTGCTCCGGTAGCGGCCCGAAGTCCCGGGGGTGACGACCCGGCGGCGGCGCGAGCCGACCCACGAGAGGCCCGAGGGGCCTGGTCAGACTCGGAACGGTGTCGCGGCGTGGTCGGGCGGGGGTGACGCCGGCGCCTGGCGGCGCGCCGCGTACGGTCAGCGTGTGCACGATCAGCGAGATCAGGACCAGGGCGGCGGCGAGCCGGAGCTCAGCAGGCAGGCCTCCTTGCCTGCTGACACCACCGACGGAGGTGGAGAGGCTGAAGCGGTGGTGTTCGTGTGTGCGACATGTGGCATACCACTGACGGGCCCACTCACACGGCTGCCCGAAGTTCCCGATGCTCCGTACTACGAATGGTGGGAGGCGGATGAGCCCGGGCCGTCACCCGCGACCGTACCGTCGGGCCGCTACGCCATCGAGACGGAGCCCTACGGTGCGCCGCTGGTCGTCGCCGAGGTGCCCGGGCCGGTGATGCCGCGCCTCGGGCAGCGCCGGAACGTGGACAACAAGCCCTTGGTCTCGCAGGGCCCCCGGGGCAACATCGTCATCAACCCGGACGACTCCCGCGGCCTGGAGCTGCGGCACGCGTCCTCGGCCTGCTGCGGAGCGACCCCGGGCGGTGGGATGAACCAGGTGTGCGCCTGCGGGACCCTCGTCGCGACCCTCTGCTCCGACTGTTGCCTGCCCTACGAGTTGCACCTCTCGGCCGACCACGTCCGAGCGGTGCGCCCTTGAGGATGGCTCGTGCCCAGCGGGGCGGTGAGGGCGTCACCCGCCCGTGAACTCGGCCTGACCTGGACCTCTGCCAACTCCCCCACGGGTCGGCTGAGTACGCGTACTCAGGTGCTGGATATCGGACTCCTCCATGCTGGGCGCGAACGCCGGACCGCCTCAGGAGGACATACGCATGGACCACGCCCTGCAGCTGCGCACCGCCACGCCTGGGGATCACGACTGGATCCATGAACTGCGCCACCGGGTCTACGCGGAGGAGCTCGGCCAGCATCCGGTGGATCCGTCGGGAAGGCTGAGCGACGGACTCGACGGTGACAACGTCTATCTCGTGGCCGCACGCGGCGAGACGCGCATCGGCTTCGTCAGCCTCACTCCGCCGTGGGTCGGCCGCTACTCCCTCGACAAGTACCTGACGCGTGAGGAGCTGCCGGTCCTGACGCAGGAGGCTCCGTTCGAGATCCGCGTCCTGACGGTCGAGGAGCACTGGCGGTCCACCGCGGCGGCGCCGCTCCTCATGTACGCGGCGCTGCGCTGGGTCGCGGCGCGGGGCGGCCGCCGGGTGGTGGCCATGGGACGCACGGAGCTGCTCGACATGTACCTCGCCGCCGGGCTGCGGCCGGTGGGGCGCACGGTCCGCTCGGGCGCGGTGTCGTTCGAGGTCTTGAGCGGCTCCGTGGCCGAGCTGACGAGGACGGTCGCGGAGCGCCACGGCCGGACCCTGGAGCGGCTGCGGACGGGCCTCGACTGGCGGCTCGACGTGCCCTTCGCACCGCGCGCGGACGGCTGTGAGCACGGCGGGGCGTTCTTCTCGGCGATCGGCACCGACTTCCGGACCCTTGCCCGCCGTCACGAGGTGGTCGCCGCGGATGTGCTGGACGCCTGGTTCCCGCCGTCTCCAGGGGTCCGCGCGGTCCTTTCGGAGGATCCGGGGTGGGCGGCCCGTACCTCGCCGCCGACGGGCGCGGAGGGACTGCTCGCGGAGATCGCCGGGGTCCGCGGGCTGCCGGTGGAGTCGTTGGTCGTCGGGGCGGGCTCGTCCGATCTGATCTTCAGGGCGTTCGGCCGGTGGCTGACGCCGTCAAGCCGGGTGCTGCTGCTCGATCCGGGCTACGGGGAGTACGCCCATGTCACCGAGCGGGTGATCGGCTGCCGGGTCGACCGGCTCCCACTGCGCCGGGAGGACGGCTGGCTGCTCGACCCGGCCCGGCTCGCCGCCGCGACCCGCGACGGACGGTATGACCTCGTGGTCGTCGTCAACCCGAACAACCCGACCGGCCGCCACGCCCCGGCCGACGCGCTGCGCGCGGTGATCGAGGGCTCGCCCGTGCGGACCCGGTGGTGGATCGACGAGGCGTACCTGGGCTATGTCGATCCGGAGGACTCGCTGGCCGGGCTGGCCTCGACCGACGCCCGGGTCGTGGTCTGCACCTCGCTGTCGAAGATGTACGCGCTGTCGGGCATGCGGGCCGCCTACCTGGTGGCCGCTCCGGAGACGGCCGGGGAGCTGCGGCGCTGGACGCCGCCGTGGCCCGTGAGCCTGCCGGCCCAGCTGGCTGCCGTGACGGCGCTGCGCGACCCGGCCTACTACGCGGAACGCTGGGCCCGCACCCATGTGCTGCGCCGGGGGCTGGCGTACGACTTGGAGAAGTTGGACGGGTTCTCCTCGGTCGACGAGGGGGTGGCGAACTTCCTCACCGTGACCCTGCCGCCGGACGGGCCGAGTGCGGCGCGGCTGGTGCGCGAGTGCCGGCGGCACGACGTGTTCCTGCGTGACCTGTCGCCGATGTCCCCGGCGTACGAGGGGCGGACGGTACGGATCGCCGTCCGCGACACGGCGGAGAACGCGCGGATCGTGGCGGCGTGCCAGAGCGCCCTGGACGCGCTGCGTGAGCGGGCCGCAGTGGTGTCGGGCGCGCCGGGGCGGGCCTCCCGGTGACGACGGTCGCCGGCCTCGTGCCGTACCTCGGCGGGGCACTGGCGGTCGGAGGCGTCGCGGTGGCGGCGACCCGGCGCCGTGAGCTGATGGTCCGCTGGTGCGTGTGGGCGCTCGGAGTGCCCCTGGTGACCTCCGCGTTCTGGCTCGGTCCACCGGGGATCGCGGTGCTCGCGACCGTGGTCGGTGTGGTCGCGGTGGCGGAATTCGGCGGGCTGCTCCGGATGGGGCCGGTGGACCGGCTGGTGCTGGGCGCGGCGATCGTCGGCCTCGTCCTGACCGCCTGGCTGGCCCCCGGGGAGGTGCTCCGCGTGGCGGCGGCCGGGGCGCTTGCGATCGCCGGGGTCCCGTTGCTCTCGGGCGACGCGGAACACGGACTCCGCCGCCTGGGGGCGGGGCTGTTGGGGCTCGTGTGGCTGGGCGCCCTTGCAGGCCTCGTGCCGTCCGGCGCCCTCGGCCTCGTCCTGTTCGTGGCAGTGTCGATCGCCGACATCGTCGCGTACGCGGCGGGTCGCCGTCTCGGGGGCCCCCGGCTCTCCCCGCTGTCGCCCGCCAAGCGGTGGAGCGGCACGCTGGCCGGGGCCGCGGCCGGTCTCCTCACGCTGGCCGTGCTGTCCTCCCTGACGTGGCAGACGGCGGTGGCCGTGGCGATCGGCGGCCCGCTCGGAGACCTACTGGAGTCGATGGTCAAGCGGGGCGCCCGCGCCAAGGACGCCGGGCGGTGGCTGCCCGGCTCCGGCGGCCTCCTCGACCGGATCGACTCCCTCCTCGTCGCTCTTGCGGTGCTGTTGGTGCTGGAGTGAGCTACGGGGCGGGGGGAGCCCCGCGCGGGGAGGCTCACCCCGAACCGGAGCGGGCACCTCCCCCGGGCCCCTCCCCCGCCGGGGACTTGTGGGGGGGGCGACGGCTAGGCGGTGGGGAGGAGGCCGGCGACCAGGGTGGCGAATTCCTCGGGGTCGAGGATCCGGATGCCCAGCTCTTCGGCCTTGGTGCGCTTGGATCCGGCCTTCTCGCCCGCCACCAGGAGGGTGGTGCGCTTGGACACCGACGAGGACGCCTTTCCGCCGGCCCGCTCGATCAGCTCGTTCATCTCGTTCCGTGACAGCACCGCGAGGGGACCGGTCATGGATCCGGTGACCACGACGGCCTGGCCGGCCAGCGGGCCCCCCGCCTGGTCCCCGCCGTCGTTCGCGTCGGTCGCGGGCGGCTGTGGCTCGGTGACCTGCGTGCCGACCTGCCGGGCCTGGAGCTTGTCGAGGAGCGGGGCGAGTTCGACGAGTTCCGCCTCGATGACGCGCGCCTTCTCGGTGCCGATGCCGTCGACCCCGGCCAGCACGTCCGCGTCGGCGGCCCGGATCGCGGCCATCGAGCCGAAGTGCGCGGCGATCCGGCGGGACATCGTACGCCCGGTGCCGCGGACGCCGAGGGCGCAGAACACGCGGCTCAATGCGGCCCCGCGGGCCGTCTCGATCGCGGCCAGGAGGTTGGTGGCGCTGGTCTCGCCCATCCGTTCCAGACCGAGGAGCTGCTCGCGGGTCAGCGTGAACAGGTCGGCTACGTCCTTGACCAGGCCGGCCTCCACCAGCTGGATCGCGCGCGTGTCGCCGAGACCTTCGATGTCGAGCTGGTCGCGGCCGGCCGCGTAGATCACCGAGGCCACGGCCTGACAGCTGCGGCCGCGCACGCACCGCCACCGCTGCTCGGACGTGTCGATCGCGTCGCCACAGCGGGGGCACGCCTGGGGGAAGTCGATCGTGCTCTCGGCACCGGTGCGCTGGTCGAGCAGCGGTGCCTCGACCCGGGGGATCACGTCGCCGGCCCGGTAGACGAACACCTGGTCGCCGATCATGAGCCCGCGACGGGTGATGTCGGACGGATTGTGGAGCGTGGCGTAGGTGACGGTCACCCCGTCGATGACCACGGGCTCCAGGACGGCGCGCGGGGCGATGATCCCGGTCCGGCCGACGTTCCACTCCACCGCCAGCAGGCGCGTCACCTTGTGTTCGGCCGCCAGTTTCCGGGCCACCGCCCACCTCGGGGCGCGCGAGCCGTTGCCGGCCTGCCGCTGGTCCTCGGACGTGTCGGCTTTGACGACGACACCGTCGATCCCGAACGGCAGGTCCGCGCGCATGCCGGCGATCGCGTCGATGCGCTTCTGCACCTGCTCCACGGTCTCGCAGCGCATCGGCGCGGCGGCCGTGCCGGCGGCCGTGTTCGCGCCGAGCGCGGCCAGGTTCTCCAGCAAGGCGACGTGGCCGAGGTCGTTGAGGCCGATCGCGCCGTAGGCGAAGAAGGTCAACTCGATCCGGTAGGGGCGGTCCTTGGCCCGCAGGGTGCCGGCCGCTCCGCTGCGCGGGTGCGCGAAGGGCGTGGCCTCGTGGGCGAGCCGGATCCGGTTGGCCTCCTCGAACTGCGCGGTCGTCAGCAGCACTTCGCCGCGCAGCTCGACGTCGATCGGCTCGGTGAGCATCGGGGGCAGACCGATGACGGCGTCGGCGGCGTGCGTGATGTCCTCGCCGGCCAGGCCGTCGCCGCGGGTGAGGACCTGAACGAGCCTGCCGCCCCGGTACCGAGCGGCGACCGCGAGGCCGTCGAGCTTCGGCTCCACACACCACCCGGCCACAGGGCGCCCCAGACGCCGTTCCAGTCCCGCGGCCCACTCGGTGAGCTCGTCGGCGCCGAAGACGTTGTCGAGGGAGAGCATGGGAACCGAGTGCGGCACGTCACCCTGTACGGCCCCGCCCGCCACCTTCCCGGTCGGCGACTCGGCAAGCACCTCGCCCGGGTGGGCGTCCTCGTAGGCCGCGATGGCGCGGAGCAGCCCGTCGTATTCGTCGTCACCGAGCGGGGTGGTCCCGTTGCCGTAGTACGCGGCCGACGCCGCCACGGCGGCGGTCACGGCCTCCGTGTAGGCCACAGGGGAAAGCAGGGCGCTGTTTTCGGTCATGCGGGTCATCATGCTGCCCCGCACTGACAACGCCGCCGGAGCTCGACTTGCCGCAGCACGCAAGCGGGCCGCCATGGGGCCGCAGCCGCCCTGCGGCCCCATGGACGGCAGTGGCGGTGAGCTAGCCTGCCCACATGCGCGGACAGTTCACCGGCTGGCCTGAGCAGGCCATGGACGTGTTGTGGCAGCTCCAGGGCGAACCGACCCACACGACCCGCGAGCGCTGTCGTGCGGACCGTGAACGCCTGGTCCGGCAGCCGATGATCGACCTGCTCAACGAGGTCGCGGACACCGACTCCCGGTACGAGGACTTCTCGGTCTGGCACTACCGCACCGACTCCTGGTGGTGGCAGCACCAAAGTGCGGTGATCCGGCTCGACCGCAAGATCGAGATCGGTCTCCGGTTCGCCCTGGACGGCCTGCGGATCCAGGGCGCCTGGTGGTACCCCGATCCCGGCCAGGTGGACAGGTTCCGCAAGGCGGTGGCCTCCGAGGGGAGCGGCCGCGAACTGTCCGCCATCGTCGAGGACGTGCGGAAGAAGGGCTACGACATCTCCGGGGACGTCATGAAACGTCCCCCGCGCGGCTATCCGACGGACCACTCCCGTACGGACCTGCTGCGCCACCGTTCTCTGATCGCCGCCCGGCCCCTCGGCTGCGAGGAGTGGCTGCACACCCCCGAGGCGGTCGACCGGGTCCTCTCGGCCGCCGCGGACCTGGACGAGCTGCTGATGTGGCTGGTCCGCCACGTGAAGCACGCCTCCTGACGAGCTTCGGGCTACCACCTCCTGCGGAGCGGAGCCGGACCCGCTCCCGCTCAGCGGTCCTGAGAGCGGTACGCGCGCATCGCGAGCGGCATGAACACGGCGGCGATGCCCGCCGCCCAGACCAAGGACCACAGGATCGGTTGGCCCGCCGGGGTGCCGAGCAGGAGCCCGCGGAAGGCGTCCGACAGGTGGGTGACCGGGTTGACCTCGACCCATGCCTGGAGCCAGCCCGGCATCGTGTCGACCTGGGCGAACGCGCTGCTGGTGAAAGTGATCGGGAAGATGACGGTGAAGGCGTAGACCTGCACCTTCTCGGCGTCACCGGCCACCATCCCGATGAGCACCGCCGTCCAGGAGACGGCGGCGGCGAAGATCAGCACCAGCACGGTGCCGCCGAGGAAGCCGCCGATGCCCCCGGTGACCTCGAAGCCCAGCAGCATGCCCAGCGCGACCATCAGGACGATCGCCCAGAGCTGCTTCGCCAGGTCGGCGGTGATGCGTCCGAAGAGCGGTGCGGAGCGGGCGATGGGCAGGCTCCGCAGACGGTCGAAGACCCCCTTCGTGAGGTCGGAGTTCAACGACATGGCGGTGTACATGCTCATGAAGAGGGTGTTCTGGACGATGATCCCCGCGAGCGCGTACTGGAGGTAGTCGCGGGGAGTACCGGACATCTGCCCGCCGAAGACGTAGGTGAAGAGGAACACGAACATGATCGGCGTGATGCTGTAGTCGACGAGTTCCAGGGGGTTGTGCTTGACGGAGACCAGGCTGCGCCACGCCATCGTGGCGGTCTGCCGCACGGCCGCCAGCGGGCGCACCCGGCCGCCGCGGCCCAGGGTGTCGGTGACGGTCATGGACGTCATGACGGGCTCCCCGCGTTCACCTGCCGGGGGTCTCCCGCACCGGCATCTGCGTCTGCCTCTGCGTCTCCATCTGGATCTTTGTCTGCGTCTGCGTCCCCATCGGCTTCGCCCCGGGGGCCGTCGGCCTCGGCGCGGTGTCCGGTCAGGACCATGAACACCTCGTCGAGGGACGAGCGCCGCAGGGTGATCTCGCCTACCTCGATGCCGGCCTGGTCCAGCCGGCGCACGACGCTCGGCATGAGCGCCGGGTCGTTGACCGGCGCGGTGATCCCGTCGCCCTCGATCTTGGTCTGCGGCCCCGCCACCTCCGAGATCAGCGCGTGCGCCGCGCCGAGATCCGCCGGGCGGGTGGGGCGCAATTGCAGCACCTGTCCACCGACCTGCGACTTCAGCTCGTCGGGCGTGCCGTCCGCGATCACCGTGCCCTTGTCGACCACGACGACGTTGTCGGCGAGCCGGTCGGCCTCGTCGAGGTACTGGGTGGTCAGCAGGGTGGTCATGCCCTCCGCGACCAGGACGCGCAGCATGTCCCACACCTCGCCGCGGCTGTGCGGATCGAGTCCGGTGGTCGGCTCGTCGAGGAAGAGGATCCGCGGCCGCCCGACCAGGCTGGCCGCGAGGTCGAGACGTCTGCGCATGCCCCCCGAGTACGCCTTGGCGGCGCGCCCCGCCGCGTCGGTCAGGTGGAACCGGTCGAGCAGCTCGGCCGCCCGGGCGCGGGCGTCCGCTCGCGGCATGTCGAGCAGCCGCCCGATCATCAGCAGGTTCTCGGTCCCGGTCAGATTCTCGTCGACGGCGGCGTACTGGCCCGTCAGGCCGATCAGGGAACGGACCCGCCCCGGCTCCCGTACGACGTCGTACCCGCCGACCTCCGCCCGCCCGCCGTCCGGGCGCAGGAGCGTCGCGAAGATGCGGACCGCCGTCGTCTTGCCCGCGCCGTTGGGACCCAGCAGCCCGCACACGGTCCCGGCGGGAACCTGGAGATCCACCCCGGCGAGCGCGCGCGTTTCCTTGAACCGCTTGGTCAGGCCTTCCGCCTGGATCGCGTGCTTCATCAGATTCACCTCACCCTCCCCACTGTGACCCACGCCACTGACAGTCCGCCTGCCGGGCGGTGCCGTGGCCGGAGCGAGCGGATCGGCATACGAAAGGTGCCGGTCGCGGCCTCTCCGCCTCCCTGCGGCCCGGCTCGGACGGCTCGGACGGCTCGGACGGCTCGGCCCCCGTGAGGATGACGCGGCGCGTTATGGCTCGCACACGGGCAGGCTGTGGGCGACCGTGGACCTTTCCCGCACCATTCGTGTTCCGAGGAGGCCCGTCATGAACTGGACACTCGAAGTGGTTCTTGTCCCTGTCACCGATATGGACCGGGCGAAGGAGTTCTACGCGGACAAGGTCGGCTTCAGGGTCGACCTCGACAGCGAGGTCGCGCCCGGTATCCGCATCATCCAGCTGACTCCGCCCGGCTCGCGCTGTTCGATCGCGCTGGAGCACGGGATGCCCCCGGCGCCCGGTGCGCGCCAGATGACCCCGGGAGCGCTGCAGGGCCTGCAGCTCTGCGTCACCAGCATCGAGGCCGCGCGCGAGGAGCTGACCGGGCGCGGCGTGGAGGTGTCGCCGGTGCGGCACATCGGCGAGAAGGGCTGGGAGGACGGCAGGGGTGACACCTGGAACTCCTTCCTGACCTTCACCGACCCGGACGGCAACGGCTGGGTGGTCCAGGAGGCACCCTCGGAGCTGTCGGAACGCTGACGGCTCCGGTGACCCCTCCGACTCGGGCCCCCTGCCCGGTCGGGGGTGCTTTCGTGCGCCGGCTTCGTGGCGGGACCGTCCGGGCAGGGTGACGGCGTCAGTGGTTCGTTGCCGGAGTCGGCTGTGTCGCGGCCGGCTGTGCCGGAGCCGGGTCCTGTTCCCGGATCGCCCAGGGGGATCCGTACGCGGTGAGCAGGTCGAGGAAGGGGCGGGGCGGGAGGGCCTCGGGGCCGAGGACTCCTGCGCCGGTCCATGCGGCGGCGGCGAGCAGTTCGAGGGCCACCACCGGGTTGACGGCGGTCTGCCAGACCACGGCCTGGGAGCCGTACTCGCGCATGGACCACTGGTTGTCGACCACGTGGTAGAGGTACACCTCGCGCGGCAGGTTGTCCTTGGTGCCCTTGACCCAGGTACCGGCGCAGGTCCGGCCGGTCATCCTGTCCCCGAGCGTCGCCGGGTCGGGCAGGCAGGCCGCGACCACGTCGCGCGGTGAGACGCGGACCGGGCTGCCGTCCTCGCCGCGGACGGTGACCGGTTCGGTCGAGTCCAGGCCGAGCGCGTGGAGGGTCTTGAGCTTGCCGATGAAATCGTCGCCGAGGCCGTACTTGAAGGTGACCCGGCGGGCACCGACCCAGCGCGGGATCAGGAGGACCTCCTCGTGTTCGACGTTGACGCACTCCACGGGGCCGATGCCCTCGGGGAAGTCGAAGACCTCCGGCTCGCTGAACGGTTCGGTCGTGAACCAGCCGCGCTCGCGCTCGTACACCACCGGAGGGTTCAGGCACTCCTCGATCGTCGTCCAGATGTTGAAGGACGGTGCGAAGTCGTAGCCCTCGACGGTCAGATCGGCCCCGTCCCGGATGCCGATCTCCTCGATGTCGTCGAAGAGCTCCTCGGCCGCGTAGCGGGCGAAGACGTCCGAGAGACCGGGCTCGACGCCCATGCCGACGAGCGCGAGCCGGCCCGATTCCTCCCACTCCGCGGCCCGTTCGAACTGCTCGTCGCCGAGCTTCACCCCGCACGTGCCGTACGGGTCTCCGGGGTGCGGGCGGGACAGGGACATCGCCATGTCCACGTAGTGGGTGCCGGCCGCCAGGGCGGCGTTGAACAGCGGCATCACGAACCGCGGGTCGGTGGCGTTCATCAGGACGTCGCACCCGTGCCCGGTGAGCAGCCGGGCGATCTCCTCCTCGTCGGAGGCGTCCGCGCGGCAGGCGCTGAAGCGCTGCTCCGACGCGCCCAGGGCGGCGACCGCGGCCTCGGCGCGGGCCAGGTCGTAGTCGGCGACGACGAAACGGTCGAAGAAGCCGCGGCGGGCGGCGATCTTGGCGATCGCGCTCCCGACACCGCCGGCACCCACAAGCAGAACGCGCATGGCGAAGTCCTCTCTCGTCGGGGCGTGTGCCCCAGGGGGCTGATGGAATCGTCTGCCGGGAGTTAAGGTCAATGCCGTTGGCATAAGGCTACGAACGGTCCAGGGGGCGAGTCCGCGATGCCGAAGGACGTGGTTCCGGAGGAGGCCCGCCGACGGCGGCGTCCGACCCGGCAGGGCACGGTGCTCTCCGAGCGGCTGATCGTCGAAACGGCGCTGCGGATGGTGCGGGAGCACGGCAGCGCGGGCCTGACCGCCCGGCGGCTCGGCGCCGCCCTGGGCGCGGACCCCAGCACGCTCTACCGCTACTTCGACGGTATGGACGGGCTCACGCTCGCCATCGGTGAGGAGCTCATCGGCCGTGCCCTCGCCGGCTGGGTTCCCACCGGGCGCTGGCGCGAGGACCTGCGCTCACTGGGCCTGCGCATCCACGGTGCCTACCTCGCCCATCCGCAGGCCGCCCTGCTGACGGCGAGCCGGGTGACCGGGCGACCCCGGGAGATCGCGGCCGACGAGGCCATCCTCGGCAGCCTGCGCGGTGCGGGGTTCGGCGACCAGGACGCCGTGCGGATCTACCACGCCTACATCGACCAGTGCCTGGCCTTCGCGGCGCTCGACGCGGGTTCCCTGGCGCTGACGGAGCAGGCCCGGGAGTCCGACGAGGAGCGGTGGGAGTCTACGTACGCCCGCTTGCCGGCCGGGGAGTACCCGAACATCGCGGCCACCGCCGGACTCCTCGCGGCCCGGATGCCGCACAGCGCCTATCCGGTCGCGCTGGACATGCTGCTGGAGAGCGCCGAGCGTGAGCTGGCCGGCGCGCGCGGGAGCACAGGCGCTGGCGGGGACGCGGACGCAGGCGCGGGCGGGAGTCCTCGCCGCCGCCCGAGGGGCCGACCGGCCGGGCCGTGAGGGCGCCGGGCGACGAGGACTTGGGGCTCTGAGGCAGGCCCGGGGTGACGGGCGAGCCCGCCTCGGGCCCACCATTCCGGCCATGTGCCACTCCTATCGGCCGACCTTGGGCGCACATCGGTCCGCCCGGCCCGATCGACCTACGATCAAGGAACTTGGCCGCGTCGACTTCTGAAGCCGGAGACCTCCTCCATGCCCATAACGCCTCCCGCGGCCCTGGAAACGGAGAGGTTCCACGCCTACGGCGCCCGCCACGTGGACGAGCTCAGTCGACGGTTCGCGATTCCGGGCGACATCTCCCGGTCCATAAAGTCACTCGCCTCCGTTCTGCCGTTCCGCGTGAACGAGTACGTCCTCTCCCAGCTGATCGACTGGGGCGACGTTCCGGACGACCCCGTCTTCCAGATGGTCTTCCCCCAGAGCGGCATGCTCCGGATCGAGGACGAACGGCGGCTGGCCGGCCTGGTGGACGATCCGGGCGCGAGGAAGGAACTCCGGCTCGCGGTCCAGCAGATCCGAAGCGGCCTCAACCCCCACCCCTCGGGCCAGAAGCAGCTCAACGTCCCGACCCTGGACGGGGATACGGTGCCCGGCCTCCAGCACAAGTACCGCGAGACCGTCCTGTACTTTCCCGGCCAGGGGCAGACCTGCCATGCGTACTGCACCTACTGCTTCCGATGGGCGCAGTTCGTGGGGGATGCCGGCCTGCGCTTCGCGGCCCCGGCACCCGACGGCCTCGTGGACTACCTCGGCCGCCACCCCGAGGTCGACGACGTCCTCGTCACCGGCGGCGACCCGATGATCATGTCCACCGAGCGGCTGCGCAGCCACCTCGGCCCCATCCTGGGCGTGCCCAGTGTCCGTACCGTCCGCATCGGTACCAAGTCGGTCGCCTACTGGCCCCAGCGGTTCGTCACCGACGCGGACGCCGACGACGTGCTCCGGCTCTTCGAGGGCGTCGTCGCATCGGGGAAGAACCTGGCGCTGATGATGCACTTCACCCACCCGCGAGAGCTGGAGTCGGACCTCGCCCGCCGGGCCATCGCCCGGATCCGGTCCACCGGTGCCCTCGTCTACTGCCAGGCGCCCCTGGTCGCACACGTCAACGACGACCCGCGGACCTGGAGCGCGCTGTGGCGTGCGGAACTGGCCGCGGGCGCCGTCCCGTACTACATGTTCGTCGAGCGGGACACGGGCCCGTACGAGTACTTCAAGGTGCCGCTCGCCCGTGCCCACGACATCTTCCGGTCCGCCTACCTGACCCTGCCCGGGCTCGCCCGCACCGTGCGCGGGCCGGTCATGTCGGCCACACCCGGCAAAGTGGTCGTCGACGGGGTCACCGAGACCGCCCAGGGCCGCTTCTTCCAGTTGCGCATGCTCCAGGCCCGCGACCCGCAGCTGGTCGGGCGACCCTTCCGGGCCCACTACAGCGAGGACGCCGCCTGGCTGGACGAGCTCGAACCCGACCACGACACACCCTCCGACATCGCCGCGGCCCTGCGGCTCGGCACGCAGCGGCAATGCCCCGACGGTCCGCAGCGGGCAGGAATCGGCGGCCGGGGACCGGCAGACCTGCCGACCGCGTGAACCTCGGCGGGTCTTGATCCGATCGATGGGGCGTTCCGTCAGCGGCATGGTGGGCTGGCTCAGGTGCGCGACGAAGGCTTCCCCGCCCGCCCTCCGACGAAGCCGGCCGATCGGTCCGCCTCGTCGGTTCGTGCGGCCCCCACTCGTTCCCCGACGCCGAACGAGCCCCGGGATCGGCATGGTCCAGTACTTCCGGGACCGCGCGTACGACCTCGAAGTGGACGGCCGGGGCAACATCGTCGGCGCCGGCATGTCGCTCATCGCCAACTCCCGGCACACCGTGGAGATCGACGGCACCCTCTTACGTCCGCTTCTGCGACCGCGTCAACCTGTACGCCGACCAGGCCTGGACCACTCCAACGACCTCGCCAACCTGTTCTGACGTGCCCCGGCCCTTCGCCACCGCCGTCGTCCGTGACGTTGTGCAGACCGGTCACCGCGCGCGGGGTCGGCCCCTGGTCGGGGGCATGCCTGGCGACCGGCGGCCCCACCTTCCGGCCGGGCGTCCGCGCGATGCCTAGAGCGCTGTGCGTCACCGCGACCCTGATCGACGGTGTCATCTTGGGCCGGGCCTCCTCCCACCACTCGGCCGCCTACCGCTCAGTCATGATCTTCGGCAAGGCCACCCCCATCGAGGACCCGGCCGAACGCGCCGACGCACTCGCCCGCGTCGTCGAAAGCGTCGTCCCCGGCCGCCTGGACGGGCCCTACGCCGCCCGCCGCCCCAGTGTCGAGGAAGCCCACTACACCGCGTGCCTCACCCTGCCCATCGAGGAGTTCTCGATGAAGGTCCGCGCCGGCTTCGCCCGCGACGAACCCAAGGACGACGCCGTCGAGGCATGGGCGGGTTGGATCCCGCTGACCACCGCCCCCGGCACTCCCGTCCCGGACACCATCACCGGCACCCGCTTCCCCGCCCCCGTCTACGACCCCGCCGTCCACCGCTTCCGGCAGGACCGCTGACCCACGTCCGCGCACCGCACCTCGACGGCCGGCCCGGGCTGTCGGGCGGCCCGGGCGTCGGAGCGGGCCCCGGTGGGGAGACGCCTTCGCCGCAGCGGGCGCCCGTGGCGGTCGCTGTGCTCGTCCGCGGGCCCTGTCAACAGGTCTTTCTGTACGGGAGATCCGGGAGGTAGGTGCTCCAGTCGGTCCGGGAGAGTCCGGTTCCGGCACGGGTGCAGACGGAATCCGCGAGTCGGCCCGGGGCCACCTGGTGGGTGCGTACGGCACTGTGTTCGCCCGCGCTGTGCAGGGCCTGTCCGTCGGGAGAAAAGGCGACGGCGACGATCCCGTCGCCGGGGGTCGGCAGCGGTAGTCCCAGAGGTCGGCCCGAGTCCACGTCCCAGAGCCGCAGGGTGCCGGAGGCGCCCGCCACGGCCAGGGTCCGTCCGTCGGGGGAGAAGGCCAGGGCGGTGACGGCCTTTGCCGAGTCGGGGCCGATCGCGTCGAACCGGGCCGGGAGGGTGGCCACGCGTCGCTCGGCCTCCCCGTCCCACAAGGTGACCCCGCCCGTCGCGTCACCGACCGCCAGGCGCGTGCCGTCGGGGCTGTAGGCCATCACCCCGGCCCGTTCCGTGGTGGGGCCCCCTTCGGTGCGTCGGCCGGTGGTGATGTCGAAGATGTCCGAGGACGTCGCGAGCAGTCGGCCGTCAGGGCGGACCGCGATCGGGGCGGCTCGGTCGCTCCGCGGGCTTTCCACGGCACTGGTCCGGTCCTTCGTGAGGTCCTCGGGTCGGGTCCGGTGGCCGCTCGCCACGTCCCGGACGTCCAGGGTGTCAACGCCCGCGCGCGTCGTGAGGAGGGACCGGCCGTCGGGCGAGACGGCCAGTCCCGTGATGGGCATCCGGGCGGCGAACGGCGGTTCCGGGTCGGTGGGGAGCGGGCGGACCGAGTTCGCCGTCACGTCCCAGAGAGTCGGCTCCTTGGCGGTCTCCCGCTGTCCGTCCCCGGCGTCGGAGCCTTCGCCGAAGTCGGTTCGGGCGTGGGCGAGGGTTCGTCCGTCGGGAGTGAGCGCGAGCAGGACACGGCAGTCGTGTCCTGTGGGAGCTCCGGTGGATCCCGGTTCGGCTTCCGGGCAGTCGGCCGGCGGGGTGCGGGCGGTGCGCCGGCCGTCGGCGACGGCGTAGGCCTCGAACCAGGTACTGGCGCCCTGCCGGCGGTCGACCGCGACGGTCGCGGCGTCCGCGCTGAAGGTGCCCGTCGAGGCCGGTTCGGGGTTCCAGTCCGGTGTCGTGGCCGGTCCGTAGGAGATGGTGCGCACCATCGTGTCCCCGAGCCGGCGCTCGGTCAGGTACCTGATGACGCCGTCCTTCGGGTCGATCCGGAGCTGGGAGGCGGCCCCGTTGGCGAGGGAGTACCGGAAGACCGGCCGTTCGGGCGAGGCGAGTCGCCACATCAGGATCTCCCGGCCGTCCAGGGCCGCGGCGAACCGCCCGTCGGGGCTGGTGGTCACCTCGGTCAGGCCGGGATGGTCGATCCGGGCCGGTTCCCGGTCCGTGACCGGGTCCCACAGGCCCAGGCCGCCCGGCGCTTGGGTCATGAGGACGGCGCCGTCGCCGGTGAAACGGAACGAGTCGACGGCACACGCGCCGGATCGGGTGGCGGGCAGCTCCGCGCTCCGGGCCACGTCCCAGACCCGCAAGGGCACGTCGGCCCGTTCGGAGGAGTACGCCGCATCCCCTCCGCTGGCGCACAGTGCCAGGTGGCGTCCGTCCGGGCTGAGTGCCCACATCGGGTGCCGTCCGGTCGGCACCTCCAGCAGGGTGCGGCCGCTTCGGGCGTCCCGGAGCGAGAGCCGGCCGACGGCGCCGTCCATGTCCAGGTTGGCGAGGACCTGTTCGGCGGCTGTCCAGACAACCGAAGGGCCCGACGGCCGCGGCACGGCGTCGAGCGCGGTCCCGGATGCCAGATCCAGGCGGCGCGCCCCGAGCCCGGATTCGGGCTCCGCCTTCTGCCGGGACTCCTGTACCAGGGCGGTGCGGCCGTCCGGGGAGATCCCGCGGAACAGAGCGTCCCGGCCGAGGGCCGTCTCCGGTCCGACCGCCGTCCTCTTCGTGACGTCCCAGGCGCGTACGGAGTCCACGTCGGCGGTGACCGCGATCCGGCCGTCCGCGCTCAGCCGGACCGGGAGCGCGGGGTGGGAGTCCCAGGGCCCCGCCTCGTCCGGCACGTCGTAGGCGTCGGATTCGGCCTGGGCGGACGCCGCCAGCAGCGCCGAGCGGGTCTCGGCGGTCTCGGCGAGCCGCCAGGCGGCCACGCTCAGCCTCATCGCCAAGGCCGGGTCGGAGCCCCGCAGGCCCTGGGCCACGGCCGCCAGCTGGCCGGCCGCCAGTTCCTCCCCCTTGACCCGCCGGATCTCGGCGTCGACCCGCTGCCGGACGTTGTCGCGCCCCTGCTGCCAGGCGGTCGTGCTCGCCACCGTGAGGAGGACGAGGAGGAGGGCGACGACGGAGGTCACGCCGCGACGGATCCGACGCGTGCGGGCCCGGGAGGCGAGACCCGCGCGCAGGAACTCCCGCTCCGTCGGGACCAACTCGGCGGAGCGGCCCGTGCCGTCCGCGAAGGTGGCCTCGGCCTCGGCCAGTTCCCCTCCGCGCAGGAGCGCTCCGGCGTCCCGTCGGCGGGTCAGCCAGTTCTGGGTGGCGTGGGTCAACCGGCGGTGGCGTCGCAGCCGTTCGCGGTCGGTGTCGATCCAGCCGCGCAGCCGCGGCCACCCGGTGATCAGGGCCTCGTGCGCCAGGTCCACGACGTCCCGGTCCAGGGTGACGAGCCGGGCCCGGGCCAGCCGGTCCAGCACGGCACCCGCCTCGGCGGCCTCCGGTGCGTCCGGGGGCACGAGGGTGTCGCGGGGTACGGGCCGACGGGTGTCGGGGGCTCCGTCGCCGGGGGTGATCAGGTTCAGCAGGAGACGGCGCGCGACGGGGGCGCGGTCTGGCCCGAGTTCCGCGTACACCTCCTCGGCGGTCTGGGTCAGGGCGCCTCGCAAACCGCCGGCCGCCTCGTGTCCGGCCAGGGTCAGCATGCGGCCGCGGCGGCGCCGCCAGGTCTCCAGCAGGGCGTGGGAAAGCAGCGGGAGGCTGCCGGGTTCGCGGGTGACCTCTTCCACGAGCCGGGCCGTGAGGGCGCGTTCGACGGTGAGGCCGGCCGCTGCTGCGGGGCGCACGATCGCGCCGCGCATCTCCTCGGGGGTCAGCGGGCCCACGGGGAGGGTCGCGGCTCGGGCGGCCTCGGCCAGGGCCGGGTGGGCCAGGTAGTTCGCGTAGAAGTCGGCGCGCACGGCGAGCACCACGCGGATCCGGCTTCCGGGGGTGCGGGCGGCCAGGAGGGCCGCGAGGAAGTCGCGTCGTTCGTCGGGGTCCGTGCAGAGGGTGAAGACCTCCTCGAACTGATCGACGATCAGCCAGGTCTCGCCGTCGCCGGCGGCCGGGGTGAGAACCGGGGCGTGGGTCCGCATCGGGTGTTCGCCCGGAGTGAGGACGCGCAGGGCGGCGGCGGGCGGCAGCGGCGGCGCGGAGCGGCGCAGCCGCGGGACGAGACCGGCCCGCAGCAGGGAGGATTTGCCGCTGCCGGAGGGGCCGAGGACGACGGCGAAGCGGTGCTGGGCGACCAGGGCGGTCAGTTGGTCGGTCAGGCGTTCCCTGCCGAAGAACACCGATTCGTCCTCGGGTTCGAAGCGTGTCAGGCCCCGGTAGGGCGGAGTGCCGCCCCCGCCCGCACCGGGCGAGGGGCAGGCCAGGGCTGCGGTCTGGGCCTCGGCTCGGGCCTCGGCCTCGGCCTCGCGCCACCGTCGTTCCCACTCCGTCCGGGCTGCGCCGCAGACCTCGGCGTAGGCCAGCGTCACGGGCAGGCTCGGGAGCCGGTTCCCGGCGGCGGCCTGGGAGAGCGCCGTCACCGAATAGCCGGCCCGCGCGGACAGTTCCCGGTAGGGGACGGAGCCGGCCGCGCGGCGCAGTGCGCGGAGCTCAGCGGCGAACCGGGCGGTTGGACCAGCCTGTGGATCGAGCGCCTTCTCCGGACGTCCCACACCACTTCGCATGCTGCTCCCCTCCCCCGGGGTCAAGATCCTTTCCACCGTAGGAGGGGGCACCAGCAGCCACAAGGGACTCTTCGGCCACGGAAAACAATTGTTCAGCCCCCCGGATCAGGGCTGCTGAACAATGCGCGAGCCGGTGGACTGCTGCCGTACCCGGTCGCCGCACGGCCCGGACGGCTCCCGCGTCCCACCTCCGCCCCTCCCCCAGGGAGCGCTGGTGGGACGCGGGCCGACCGGGCCCCGGCGATCGGCGTCACCACAGCGCCACGCATACACCGCACGCACCGCACGCACCGCACCGCATACACCGCACGCACCGCGTACGCCACGTACGCCACACGACGGGGGCGTGCGCCGCGGCTCCGGCCGCCGTGCACGCCTTCCACAGGAGCAGAGTTGTTCATACGGACACGCACGCCTCGACGCGCCGCCGGGGCCCTCGCCCTCGCCACCGCCGTCGTCGCCCTCAGTACGGGGCTGACCGGCCCCGCCGGGGCGGCACCCGCCGCCTCCCCCACAAGGACCACCCCGTCCGCCGACACCGCGACCACGCCCGTGACCGTCACCCTGATCACCGGCGACCGGGTGACCGTGAACGGCAGCGGCGCCGTCGTACGCTTCGAGCCCGCCAAGGGCCGTGAGCGCGTACCGGTCGAGATCGAACGCGCCGACGGCCGCACCCTGGTCCTGCCCGCCGACGCCCGGGCCCTGCTGGCCGCCGGCACGCTGGACCGGCGCCTCTTCGACGTCACCACGCTCGCCGACCCGACCCTGCGCGCCCTGCACCGCGGCGGACTCGGCCTGATCGTCCAGTACGAGGGGGCCGCCGGGGCGGCGCGCACGGAGCTGCGGTCCGCCGCCGGAAACGGACCGAAGCGCACCCTGCAGACCGTCAACGCCGAAGCCGTCGAGGCCTCGCCCGCCGACGCCACGAAGGTCTGGGAGGCCCTGACGGCTCCCACGGCCCGCGGCATCCGGGCCACCGAGGCCGGCATCGGCAAGGTCTGGCTGGACGGCGTGCGCAAGGCGAGCCTGGACACGAGCACGAAGCAGATCGGCGCCGACCGGGCCTGGCAGGCCGGGTTCGACGGCACAGGTGTGAAGATCGCCGTCCTGGACACCGGTGTCGACAAGACCCACGAGGACCTGAAGAGCCAGGTCGTCGGGGAGAAGAACTTCTCCGACTCCCCCGACACCGCGGACCGCGTCGGCCACGGCACCCACGTGGCCTCCATCGCGGCCGGGACCGGGGCCGCGTCCGGCGGTGCCCTCAAGGGCGTCGCGCCCGGCGCCAAGGTGATCAGCGGCAAGGTACTCGACGACCAGGGCTACGGCACCGATTCCGCCGTCATCGCGGGCATGGAGTGGGCCGTCGCCGAGGGTGCGGACGTCGTCAACCTCAGCCTCGGAAGCAGGGACTTCCCCGGCGTCGACCCGGTCGAGGCCGCCGTCGACCGGCTGTCGGCGGAGAAGGGGGTCCTGTTCGCCGTCGCCGCGGGCAACAACGGCGCCGGCGAGTCCACGGTCGGATCGCCCGGCAGCGCCGACGCCGCCCTGACCGTCGGCGCCGTCGATGCCAAGGACGTCCTCGCGGAGTTCTCCAGCAGGGGCCCGCGCGTGGGCGACGGCGCGGTCAAGCCCGACGTCACCGCGCCCGGTGTGGGCATCACCGCCGCGGCGGCCCCGGGGAGCATGCTCGACACCGCTCCGGGTGCCCAGCACCCCGCCCCGGGCTACCTGCGGCTCAACGGCACGTCCATGGCCACCCCTCACGTGGCCGGAGCGGCAGCGCTGCTGAAGCAGAAGAACCCCGGCTGGACCGGGACGGAGCTCAAGGGCGTGCTGACGGCGTCCACGAAGGACGGCTCGGCCGGCGTCCAGCAGCAGGGCACCGGCCGCGTTCAGGTGGACAAGGCCCTCGACCAGACCGTGATCACCGAGCAGCCGTCGGTGTCCCTCGGCACGGCCCAGTGGCCGCACGCCGACGACGTACCCCTCACCAAGAAGGTCGCCTACCGCAACCTCGGCACCACCGACATCACCCTCGACCTCGCGGTGACCGGCACCGACGCCCGGGGCAACGCCGCCCCGGCCGGGTTCTTCGCGCTCGGCGCCGACAAGGTGACCGTGCCGGCCGGTGGCCGGGCCGAGGTCGACCTCACGGCCGACACCCGGCTCGGCGACACCGACGGCGCCTTCTCCGCCTACGTCACCGCCACCGGCGGAGGCCAGTCGGTGCGCACGGGCGCGGCGGCCGTCCGTGAGACGGAGGCGTACGACGTCACGATCACGACCCTCGACCGCGACGGCTCGGCCGCCCGCGCGTTCTCCCACTCCCTGTTCGGAATCGCAGGCGCCGCCTCCGGCGTATGGGTGGGCGTCAGCAACGAGGCCGGTCCCCGCACGCTCCGTGTCCCCAAGGGCACGTACGCCCTCCACGGCTCCGTGTACCAGGACGAGTCGGACCTCGCCCGGGGCGTCGACTGGCTGGTCCAGCCCCGGCTGGAGGTCTCCGGAGCCACCGCGGTCACGGTCGACGCGCGCACCGCGAAGCCCGTGGACATCACGGTTCCCGGTCTGGCCACGGCCGACTTCGCCCTGCCGTACTACCAACAGGCGGTCGGCGACGGCCACCTCGGCAACGGCTGGGTCCTCCCCAAGGGGTACACCGGGTTCCGCTCCGCCCACATGGGACCGGACGTGACCGACGGCTCGCTCACGCAGAGCTGGCAGGCGACCTTCCTCAAGGACCCGGCGACCCAGTACTCCGTTGCCCTCGGCGGCGTGACGAAGCGCCTCGCGACCGGGTACACCCGGCACGTAGGGGCGAATGCGCTGGCGAAGCTCTCCCTGGACATGGGCGCGCCCGCCCCCGGCAAGTCCGGCTTCGCCTATGCCGCGCCCACCCTGCCCGGCATGCGTGAAGGCGACCTCTACGGAGCCGTCCAACCCGCTCCCGGCACCCGTACGATCCTGCTCTCCGCCCTCGACGGCGCGACCTGGCGGAGCGGGTTCTGGCAGCTCGGCGCCCCCGACGAGGACGGCAACCAGCGCATCGAGGCGGACCAGGCCGCTCTGAAGCCGAAGCGCTACGCGGCGGGCTCCTCCCACCGCGAGACCTTCAACACCGGAGTCTTCTCACCGCTCCTGGGCAAGGGCCTGGGCGTGTTCCGCAGCGCGCCCGACCCGGAGACGGGCGAGCAGACCATCACCCCCTCGGTTCCCCTCTTCAGCGACGCCGCGGGGCACGCGGGCTCCTCGTCTCTCACCAGGGCCGCGACCACCCTGTACCGCAACGGAGTCAAGGTCGCCGAGAACGAGGACCCGCTGAGCGGCTGGGCCCCCTTCACGGTCGACGGCGCCGACGCCGAATACCGGCTGACGACCTCCGTCGAGCGGTCCCCGGACCTCTCCGCCGTCTCCACGCGCATCGACACGAGCTTCACCTTCCGCTCCCGCCAGGTCGCCGCGCACACCGAACTCCCGGTCTCCACGGTGCGCTTCCACGCCCCGCTCGACACCGCCTCCCGCGCCCCCGCGGGCAAGGTCACCCGGATCCCCGTGACCGTGCAGGGCGCGGCCTCCGGCAAGAACCTCAAGTCGCTGACGATCTCCGTGAGCGAGGACGGCGGCACGACGTGGAAGCGCGTCACGGTCACCGACGGCGCGTTCTCCGTCCGGAACCCCGCGAAGGACCAGGGGATCTCCTTCCGAGCCCAGGTCACCGACAAGCAGGGCAACGTCTCCGAGGTCACGACCATCAACGCCTATCTGGGCAAGTGATCTCCCTTCCCTGAGCCGACAGCGGTACGGAGGCCGGTCCCCGGGCTCCACCTCGCCCGCCCGCCACACGACGTGGCGGGCGGGCGAAGGTACGCGGCGGCATTCGCCCCCTTGCCCCATCAGCCCGCCTCCTCGAAGGCGGATTCTCTCCCCTTGATCCGAGTAGGAGTTCCATGTCTCGACCATCCATTCATCAGGCACACCAGGGGTCACGCCCGTGGCTTCGCCGGCTGGCACGCCGGATGGTGACCGGTGTCGCAGCCGGCGCGGTCGTGATCGGTGTCGCGGGCAGCACCGCTCTCCTCGCGCCGACTCCCGCCCGAGCCCACGGGAGCAATTTCGGGGACGCCTTCGGAAACATCGGATCGGCGACGAACGCCGACTGGATGAAGGACATCGCGGGCGGCACATGGCTCGCGGCCCTGTCCCTTCCCGGCACCCACGACTCGCTTTCCATCCAGGGAGGACCTCCGGCGGAGACGCAGCAGAACTTCGGAAAAAGCGCGAACACCTTGACGGCGCAATTGGAGCGAGGCATCCGCGCTGTTGACATCCGGGTCCGTGTCACTGGGGGAACGCACTTCACGATTCATCACGGATCGTCGTACCAGGACGCCAACTTCGATGACGTACTGACCAAGGCCAATGATTTCCTCGGCAAGCACAAGAGCGAGACCATCGTCATGCGCCTGAGGGCTGAATGCCCTCGCGGTAACGTGGGCACGTTCGAGTGCGCGAACGATCCGAAGAACGTCGACAGCAAGAAAATCGAAGAGATCTTCAAGAACTACACGGATCGCTACCCGAACCTGTTCTACGCCCCTTCGATCTCCAGGGGAACCGTGGCGTACGTGCCGCGCCTCTCGCAGGTCCGGGGAAAGATCGTGCTGGGCAGCTTCGACAACGTCGACGGTCAATACGGGATCAACACCTTCAACAGCCACCAGGAAGATCACTGGGAGCCGGATGGCATCCAGCAGAAATTCGGCTTCGTCAAGGAGAACATCGACAAGGCCGTCCGTGACGGCAGCGGTGAGATGTTCGTGACGTACACGTCCGCGTCCGACTACAACGGCGACCTCATGTCCCCCGCGCAATTCGCCGGGGGGTACGGGTGGGCCAACGGCCGGCCCGCGGTTCAAGGCGTCAACTTCCGCCTGATGCAGTACCTGAACTCCGGCGGCGGCAACGGCCACCTGGGCATCGTCATGATGGACTTTCCCGGCTGGGCCCTGATCCAGAACATCATCGACCGCAACAAGGGCTACACCGTTGCCGGTGGCCACCAGGCGATCTGGCTGGTCAATGCCGACAAGACCTACGTCGACACCAAGTACGGCAAGTGCATGGTGCGTGGCCCGGAGTTCGACAGCTCCAAGACCGGCGGCCTGGTCACCCAGCGCACCTGCCAGTCGACGGCGCCGACCAGCCACCGGTGGAGCGCCGAGGCACCCTCGTACGACGGCCAGGGCTACTACTGGATCAAGTCCGGCAACGGCATGTGCCTGACCATCCCGTGGAACAACGGAACCCCACCGTCAGCCGGGACCCAGCTCTACTGGTGGGGCTGTGAGACCCGCTGGTTCTCCGGCAACCAGATGTGGAACATCATGCCGACGCAGGTCGAGGTCGGAAACGAGCGCCGGACCGCCTTCAGGTTCATCAACCAGTGGACCGGCCTGTGCCTGACGGTCAACCCCGACACCGCCGCCACCGCGGGCGGCAAGGTGACCCACGACACCTGCCCGAAGTAAGAGCCTCGTGTCTCGCGGCCGTCCAGGCCGCGAGACACGCACTCGGTTCACCACCGGGTGCCGACGGCAGCCCGAGGCAGCCCGACGGCCGACAACGTTCCCCTGCTCCAGGTGCCAATCCAGCCAAAAGACTTCCGGCGCGATGCGACATGTGAAATTTTACATGTCACACACCAATCGCCCGTGTATCACGCGGGCACAACGGCCCCGGAGGCCCCCGCAGATGCATCCCTTCCGGATATCGAAGGCCACCACGCGCAGACTTCCCGCGCTGGGCGCAGCCGCCTTCCTCGCACTCGGCCTGCTCGCGCCACAGAGCCAGGCCGCCTCCGTCGGCGCCACGACCCAGGCCGCCGCGTACGCGGGTGGAACCGCGGCCGCGACGCCGCGGTCGATCCCGGTTCCCAAGTCGCCCGACGCGATGAGCAACGGCTCCCGCTTCCGGATCTCCTCGCAGGACAGCACCGAGGAGTCCCCCACCGCCGCCGCCCCGACCGTCAAGCCCGTACTGCCGACCAAGTCCGGCAAGGACGGCCATCGGTCCTCGGCCGCCGCCGGGGACGAGTGCGGCGACCTCTCCGGTGTGATCAACGCGACCGGCGGCACCCTGGTCCAGCAGCTCAAGGCACTCCCCCGGATCACCTGTACGTACCCGCTGTTCAACCTCACCGGGGAAAACGCGCGGAAGGCCTTCAACGAAGCCCAGATGGTGACCGTCGCCAACGCGCTGCGCGACGCCTCCGCCACCTACTCGGGCAGCAACAGCGCCTCCGTCGGGCAGTTGGTGCTGTTCCTGCGGGCCGGCTACTACGTGCAGGACAACAACGGGGACGCCGTCGGCCCGTACGGCACGGCGCTCGACGGTGCCGCGCTCGGCGCGCTGGACGCCTTCTTCGCCTCCCCGCGCAGCAAGGACGTCACGGACGCCAACGGTGAGATCCTCAACGAGGTCGTCACCCTGATCGACAGCACCCACGCGGCCGGCCGCTACGCCGGCGTCGTCAAGTGGATGCTCGGCAGCTACGACGGCACGTGGCCCGGCCAGATGAACCTCGCGATGCAGCACGTCGAGTGGGTCGTCGAGAACGGCTTCAAGGCCAAGAACGACGACCGCGGCTGGCGGGCCGCCCTCAAGGCCGACCCCGCCATCCTCAACACCTGGGCCGGATTCGTCACGCGCAACAGCGCGCAGCTCAACCGCCTGGACGTCGTCAGCAACGTCGGCCGCTTCCTCGGGCACGCCCTCGACGTCCCCGAGCTCAAGGACCGGGTCCGCCCGCTGCTGAAGGACCTGATCAACCGCTACCCGAACGTCGGCCCCACCGCGCCGATCACCATGAACCTGGGCTGGTACACGCGCCAGTACGACAGGAACAACTGCGCGGCCTACGCCATCTGCGACCTGGGCGCACGCGTGCTCCCGGCCATCCTCCCGATCCAGCACACCTGCACCCCGGGCCTGAAGATCCGCGCCCAGGACATGTCCCCCGGACAGCTCGACGGCACCTGCACCAGCCTGTCCAACCAGGACGCATACTTCCACCGGGTCATCGGCGACAAGGGCGCGATCCCGGGTGACGTGAACACCAGCCTCGAGGTCGTCGTCTTCGACGACTACACCAATTACTCGCTGTACGCCTGGGCCATCTACGACATCGACGTCGACAACGGAGGGATGTACGAGGAGGGCAACCCGGCCGTCGCCGGCAACCAGGCCCGCTTCATCGCCCACGAGGCGCACTGGCTGCGCCCGGACTTCCAGATCTGGAACCTCAACCACGAGTACACCCACTACCTCGACGGCCGCTACAACATGGCCGGCGACTTCGAGGCCGGCATGACCACGCCCACCATCTGGTGGGTCGAGGGCATCGCCGAGAACATCTCGTTCGGCTACCGGGGCGAGCGCAACGCCGACGCGATCACCGAGGCCGGCAAGAAGACCTACAAGCTCAGCGACCTCTTCGACACCGTCTACGGCCAGGACGCGGACCCCGAGGTCAACTCGAACCGGGTCTACCGCTGGGGCTTCCTCGCGGTCCGCTACATGCTCCAGGCGCACCCCGCCGACGTCGAGACCGTGCTGGGCAAGTACCGCACCGGTGACTGGAACGGTGCCCGCGCCTTCCTGAAGCAGACCATCGGCACCTCCTACGACGCCGGCTTCGCCACCTGGCTGACGACCGCCTGCGCGACCAACGACTGCGGCCCCCTGCCCGACGCCCCTTCCACCCCGCTGTGCACCATCAGCGACCCCCGTCAGTTCGACAAGAACTGCCGCCGGGACAACCTCTCGGCCACGAGCGGGAACTACAGCTACCACTTCGTGTACCTGCCGGCCGGTGTCAAGCAGCTGACCATCACCAGCAGCGGCGGCGCCGGCAATGCCGACCTCTACTACGGCGGCAGCGGCTGGGCCACCACGAGCAGCTACCAGGCGAAGTCCACCAACGCGGGCAACAGCGAGGCCCTGACGGTGGACAACCCGCCTTCCGGGTGGGTGTACTTCAGCCTCGCCGCCGCGCAGGACTTCAGCGGGGTGAGCGTCTCCACACAGACCAGGTGAGGCGGCCCACCGGGTCCTGAACGTGCGGACGCTCCTTGCCATCCGATCACGGATGGCAAGGAGCCCGTACCGGAGAAGCCGCCGAACGCGCGGGGCGCGGGTGAGCGATGCCGCCCGCGAGGCGCGCGGGGTCTCAGCAGGCGAGGGTGGCCTCGTGGACCACCGGCACGGCCGCGTGGGGGTACACGGCCACGCCGAAGCTGCCGCGGACGGTCGAACCGCACGATGCGGTGACGGCGGGAGCGCGCACCTCGAGGGTGGTGGCGGTGAAGCGGACCTGCTTGACCTGCGTACGGGGTGCGGCGGCTCCGACGACCTCCACGGACAGGGTGGTGAGGAGCTCCTTGGCCGCGGGTTGCGGGCTGCCCGGGGAGGGCGGGCCGGCCAGTCCGACCTTCCCGTAGAACGTGATGGTCGTACCGGTGATCTCCGCGCACAGCCGTGTGGCCAAGCCCGCCTGGAGGCCGGCGTTCCCGCAGGAGGTGACCGTCCCGATGGTGTCTGCCGGCGGGGTGGCGGCGGTGGCCGTGCTGGTCGTGGTGGTGGTGCAGACGGCCAGGGCGATGGCACCGGCCGCGAGCAGGGCTAAGCGGTTCATGGTGGTTCGTTCTCCTTGTGAGGGAGCACCGTCCGAGGGTTCTCGGAACCGGTGCTGATGTCATGTGATATTTCACATGACATCAGAACGGAACATGTTCAGGATCTGAACTCCACCCGGCCGCATCACGACACTCTTGCCCATCAGCAGGTGGCCATGGTGGATGATCGACGACGCCGCCCCTCACTTCCGGAGGTTCCCCCATGACCAGCTACGACCCGGCGACCGTGAAACTGAGCCCCCATCCCCAGGTGCGCGACCAGAGCGTGAGGTACGAGGAGTCGGACGGTACGGAAGGTACCGACATGAACGGGTCGCCCTGCCTGTTGTTGGACTATCAGGGCCGCGTCAGCGGTGCATGGCATCGCACCGTCCTCATCCACGCGCAGGACGGTGACCACTATCTGGTCGTGGCGTCCAACGGAGGTGCCGACCACCACCCGATGTGGTTCGCGAGCGTCGAGGCCAACCCCGAGGTGCACGTACGGGTACGGGGCGAACGCTTCCGGGGACGCGTCGAAGTCTTGCCCGCGGAGGAGAAGGCCAGGGTCTGGCCCCTCCTGCTCTCCGTATTCCCTCGGTACGAGCAGTACCAGAAGGGGACCGACAGGGACATCCCGGTTCTCCGGATCAGTCGGGCCTGAAACCGGGCGCGGCGGCCACGTCCTAGGCGGACCGGCGGCGCAGGACCATGCGCACCCCGAACACGACCACGAGCAGCGCGATGACGAGAAGCACGACGATGAGGAGGCTCTTGAAGAGCCCGCCCTTCTTCTTGCTCTTCTTTTTCTTCTTGCTGCCGGTGGCGGCCTGGACCTGAGACGACGTCGGCGTGCGAAGCACGGTCACCACGCCGCCACCGGCCGAGAGGGGGCTTTGAGACAGGACCACAGCCGCGGGCGCCTGCCGGACTGCCGGCGCCGCAGCGGCGGCGGAGGCGGCGGAGGCTGCCGGGCCCATCAGCAGCCCGGCGAGGAGCACGAGCGGTACCAGTGTGGAGACCGACGCACGAGAGCGGTTCCTCGGAATGCGATGGTTCGTCACTCTATCCCCCTGTTTGTTTGATGCTCCCACCCAGGCCCGGCAGAAACCGGACGGAGGGGGCCTTGCAGCATGGTCGGCGAGTCCAACCGCCCCGGCAAGAAGATGAGCGGGGAAACACCCCCTCGATGCACCTTCGGCGGCCTACCGGCGTGCTCACCCGTTGACAGGCGGGCAGGGGACCGGCGAGCATCTCCAGGATTTTTGCGGAGTCGCGGCAGTCCCGAGAGTGAACTCGTGCTGGACGTGGCTGTGTTGGCATGCGAAAGATCGGACGCCGGGCAGAAGGGGATCACCATGAGCCGGAGCAAAGACGGTTTCTCCGAAGCAGGGCTGCGCAGAATGCGCGACGTCCTGGCGCGGTACGTCGAGTCCGGGAAGATACCGGGCCTCGTCGCACTGGTCGGCCGGGGAGACGAGACGCTCGTCGAAGCGATCGGGACGATGCGCCATGAGGGTGGCGCGCCGATGCGTCGGGACACGATCTTCCGGATGGCCTCCACGTCCAAGCCCGTCGCCGTGGCAGCGGCGATGATCCTCCTCGACGAATGCAGGCTGCGGCTGGACGACGTAGTGGATCCGTGGCTGCCCGAACTGGCCGACCGTCAGGTGCTGAAGCGGATCGACGGCGAGTTGGACGACACCGTGCCGGCGCGGCGGCCGATCACCGTGCGGGACGTGCTGACGTCCACGTTCGGGCTCGGCATGGATATGACTTCTCTGGGCACTCCGATCATGAACACGATCTTCGAGCAGGGGCTCACGCCCAATCTGCCGGAGCCCATGCCGGAGCCCGACGAGTGGATGCGACGCCTCGGCGCGCTGCCGCTGATGCACCAGCCCGGAGATCGCTGGCAGTACCACATCGCCAGCGATCTGCTCGGCGTGCTCGTTTCCAGGGTCACCGGCCAGTCGTACGAGACGTTCCTGCGCGAACGCATCTTCGACCCTCTGGGAATGAACGACACCGGTTTCCACGTGCCTGCCGACCAGATCGACCGGCTGCCGCCCCTCTACGCCCCCGATCCGCAGACCGGGGAGTTTCACGTATGGGACGAAGCGAAGGGAGGACGTCACAGCCTGCCTCCCGCGTTCCAGAGCGGCGGCGGCGGATTGAACTCCACCGCCGATGACTACCACGCCTACTTCCGGATGCTCCTCAACGGCGGGATGCACGGCACCGAGCGGATCCTGTCCCGGCCCGCCGTCCAGCTCATGACCACCAACCGTCTCCCGCCCGAGCAGCAAGCGGCGCGGCATGCCATGGCAGCGGACAACGTCCACGTGTCATTCGGTCAGGGGCAGCACGGCGGCTGGGGATTCGGGATGGCTACGCGGACCCACCGTGGCGATTACGCGCCCATCGGCCAGTTCGGCTGGGACGGCGGAAGCGGCACCTCGACCTACGCCGACCCGGAGAACCAGCTCACCGGAATCCTGCTCACCCAGGTCGGTCTGTCCGTCCCGGACCCGGCGCGCCTCGTCCAGGACTTCTGGACCACGCTCTACCAGGCGATCGACGACTGACACCCAGGACTGCAGGCCCGCCTGTGTCTTCTCAGCGCAGAACTTCGACCAGTGCGATCCAGGAGATGACGAGCGCCGTGATGATGGCGACGACGGAGCCGGCGGCGAACCGTACGACGCCCTGCGGTGACCCGCCGATAAGGAGCGCGGCACCGAATAGGTATGCACAGGGTGCCAAGAAGCCGATGGCGGATTTGGCGAATTTCATCCGATTGCGATGCCGCCGGCCAGCCGCGACGCGAGCGACGGCGTTTTGACGACCTCAGCGATGTTGACGCTAGCCGCCACGATGACGAGGCCGTCACCTGAAGGGATCCGATACTGGGCCGAGAACAGCCGACTGGGTGCGGGGTACCTCACGCGCATCGACGCAGGGATGCCGGCTAGTGCCGTGGCCGGAAAGGTTTGCCGGGTCGCGGCGTCCGGTGCATGGGGTCTCCCCAGGCCCGAAGGGCCGAGGGGACGCATCGCAAGGCGGAGGGCCGTGCCTCGTACTGGACGTACCGGCTCGGCCCGACAACGCGGCGAGGTGCCGTGCCGGGCGTCGCGACCCGGTGAACCTTTCCGGTCACGGCACTAGCGGTTGTCCTCCGGGTGGGGACCCGTCGCGAACGGATTCGGCTCATCGTCCGCGAGTACGCCCACGAACGGTTCGCCCTCCCCCGCGAACGTGTACGCGCCGCCTTCGATCCGCTCGATGAGGCTGCGCGTCCATTCCGCGCCGCTGTCGGCCGAGTGCACCCACATGTTCATGATCTCGCCGATGTGCCCGAGCTGCCCGGGCCCGTCCTCCGGCGTGTAGTACTCAGTGACGGCGGACCGCCACTGCTCAAGACCCGCGATCCGCTGGTTGAGGAGCACGACGGCCTCGTCCCGGGGCAGGTCGACGATGAAGCCGAGGCCGGCGGAGATGACGTCCGGCTTCTGCTCGTGCGAGCTCAGGGCTTGGCGCAGCAGCGTGAAGAACTCCTCGGTCCCCTTGTCGTTGATCTCGTACTCGACGCGGGGCGGGCCGCCGACGGCGCTCGGCGCGACCTCGTGCTCGACGAGGAGCCCTTGCTTCGCCATCTGCTTGAGCGCGTGGTAGATCGAGCCCGGCTTGGCGTTGGACCACTCGTGGGCACCCCAGAATTCCAGGTCGTTGCGCACCTGGTAGCCGTGGGCCCGTCCGTGCTGACGGACCGCGCCGAGGACCAGCAGCCGGATCGCTGACATGAGGCGTCTCCTCCGTAGATAATTTTGACTAGGCTATCCCTATCCAAATTTGACTAGTGGCGCACTCGTCGCGACTTCCCCGCCTAATCAAGTTTGACTAACGGGTCGGGGACGCCCTACCTTGGAAGCTCTAGTCAAGCTTGACCACTAGGACAGGAGGGTGCGTTGTCCGACCACGAGAGGGCGATCGTCGTCGAAGGTCTCCGGAAGAGGTACGGCGACAAGCAGGCCCTCGACGGCCTCGATCTCACCGTTCGAGCCGGGACCGTCCAGGGGATCCTCGGCCCGAACGGCGCCGGCAAGACCACGGCCGTGCGCATCATGTCCACCCTGCTGCGCCCCGAGGAGGGGTGTGTCGAGGTGGCCGGCATCGACGTGCGGACCCGGCCCGACGAGGTGCGGTCGCGGATCGGACTGCTCGGCCAGCACGCCGCCGTCGACGAGGAGCTCAGCGGCCGCCAGAACCTGGAGATGTTCGGCCGCCTCTACCATCTCGGCGCCCGCCGTGCGGGCGCCCGGGCTGACGAGCTCCTGGCCCGGTTCGGGCTGGCGGACACCGGCAAGAAGGCCATCAGGCAGTACAGCGGGGGCATGCGGCGGCGGCTCGACCTCGCGGCCTCCCTCATTTCCCAGCCGCAGGTGCTCTTCCTGGACGAGCCCACGACCGGGCTCGATCCCCGCGGCCGCACGGAGGTGTGGAGCGCGGTGCGTTCCCTGGTCGACGGCGGCACGACCGTCCTGTTGACCACGCAGTACCTGGAGGAGGCCGACCAGCTGGCCGACCAGATCGCGGTGATCAACCACGGGAAGGTCATCGCCGAGGGCACGGCGGACGAGCTGAAGACCAAGACGGGCGGCGACCGCATCGACGTGGTCCTGCACGACAGCGGCCAACTGGCCCGCGCGGCCGCGCTCCTGCCCGGTGAGGTGACGGTGGACGAGGACCGGCGGATGGTCAGCGCAGCGGTCAGCGACCGGATGGCCGCGCTGACCGAGACCGTGCGGGCGCTGGAGGCGGCCGGCATCGAGGCCGAGGACATCGCGGTACGCCGGCCGACGCTCGACGAGGTCTTCATGCACCTGACGAAGGAGGACTCCGCATGAGTGCGGCGCACGGCATGACCACGACGCACGCCCCGGGGTCGAAGCTGGGCTGGGCGGCCGCGGACTCCTGGACGATGACCCGGCGCGAGCTGACCCACTGGGCACGCCAGCCCGTACAGGTGGTGGTCGGGCTGGTCTTCCCGGTGATGATGATGCTGATGTTCAGCTATCTGATCGGTGGCGGACAGGGCGTCGAAGGCGACTTCAAGGCCTATCTGGTCCCCGGCATGCTCACCATGACCATGGCCTTCGGTCTCGAGGCGACGATGCTCTCGGTCACCCAGGACCTCGGCAAGGGGGTCATCGACCGGTTCCGCTCGATGCCGATGAACTCCGGGGCGGTCCTGGTCGGCCGGAGCGTCGCCGACATGCTGCAGTCGGTGGTCGGCCTGACCGTCATGATCGCGGTCGGGTACGCGATCGGCTGGCGGTGGCACGAGGGCTTCATCCCGTTCCTGGGTGCCGTGGGACTGCTGTTGCTGCTGCGGTTCGCGATGCTGTGGATCGGCATCCATCTGGCGATGGTCGCGGGCAAGCCCGAACTGGTGCAGGCCGTGCAGATCCTGGTCTGGCCGGTCAGCTTCCTCTCCAACGCCATCGCCTCGCCCGCGTCGATGCCCTCATGGCTGGGCACGATCGTGGAGTGGAACCCGATGTCCGCGACGGCCACCGCGGTACGCGGCTTGTTCGGCAACCCGGGCGCGACCGGTGACTCGTGGGCCGCGACCCACGCGGAACTCCTCGCGGTGGCCTGGCCGGTAGCCCTGATCGCGGTGTTCTTCCCGCTGGCGGTGAAGCGGTTCCAGAACCTGAGCCGCTGAAGAACCCGGCCCCGGCCTCCGATCCGGATCGGAGGCCGGGGCCGGTCCGGCGCGGTCGGCGCCGAGCCGGGCCGCGCGACAGCGCTCCGCGGAACCAGTGACGGCCGCCGACTGGATCATCGACATCGGCCCCACCCGCCCCGTGTGCTGTCAGCGGCGGCCGGTGGACAGGATGACGAGGAACTGACCGCCACCGGCCTGGATGTCGGCGGTCACCGGCAGCCCCGGTACGAGGCGGGAGAAGCGGTCCACCAGCCAATCCGCCGTCTCTTGGGCGTCCTTCCTGGTCGGACAGCGACCGACCATCTCGCGACCGCCCTTGCGCTCCAGCCTCTCGGCAACGGTGATCAGCGGCGCGGGTTCGACTACGTACAGGCGCTCCGGCCAGGCGATGACCACCTTGACCGCGCCCTTGCGGGTGTTGCACCCGCGGTGCGCGAGCCGTTCGGCGACCTTGGCCTTCCGGTCGGCGGTCCGGCTGTCGACACTTGGCCCCCGGGGGTCGTTCACCGACTCGTCGGGGTCGACCGGCTCATCACAAACCCAGCACTTCCAGCCGTCACGTTCGGCCACATCATCAAGGAGACTCACCCGAGCAAACTACCTGCCCGGCCGCCACACCGCGTACCAGGACCCCAGGACCCCATGGTCTGGCCCGGACGGTCGGACGCGGCCGGTCGGAGGCGGACGGTTCAGCTTTCGTGCGGGACCGGCGGGTGGCATTCGCCGTGGATGCCGTCTTCCTCCGCGCGCGGCCAGCAGCGGCCTTCGAGGGCCTCGGCGCTGCGGTTGAGCCGGACCAGTGCGTCCTCCAGCTCCCGCACTTCCTCCGGGGACCAGTCGGCGACCACCCTGGCCAGGCAGGACATGTTGACCTCGCGGTCTTCGGTGAGCCGACGCCCGCCCTCAACCGTGATGCGGAGCTTGCGGGCCATGCCGCCTTCCGGGTCCGCGACGCGCTCGGCCAGTCCGCAGCGCAGCAGCGCGGCCGTCTGGCGGTTCACGGTCGAGGTGTCGAGCCCGAAGGCCTCCGCCAACTGTCCGATGGACATGGGGCCTTGCGAGTCGATCCGGCTGAGCAGCAGGTACGCCGACCGCTCCAGGCGTTCGGTGTCGCGCTCGCGCCGGGCAAGCACCTGGTGCCGCGAGAGCAGCATCAGCTCCCGCTCCAGTTTCTCCAGCACTGCGCCTCCCGCTCCTTCCGGCGCTCCATTATCGCCGACCTGTGAACCAGGGGGGACCGGCGGGCCCCCGTACGACGGCCGGATCCCGGCAATATGCATGATACATAACATGTGTATTATGCACTCCTCGTTGTCACCCGACGAGCCACAGTCTCAACCCGGAGGACCCGCATGCCCGTCACCACGTCCACCGCCTCACGCGCGGCCGAGATCCTGTCCCGGCCCGTCAAGGTGAACGGCCTGACCGTCCCCAACCGCATCGCGATGGCGCCGATGACGCGGATGTTCTCCCCCGGCGGCGTGCCCGGCGAGGACGTGCAGGCGTACTACGCCAGCCGGGCCGCCGCCGGAGTGGGCTTGATCGTCACCGAGGGCACCTACGTCGGTCACGACTCCGCCGGGCAGAGCGACCGGGTGCCGCGGTTCCACGGCGAGGACCAGCTGGCGGGGTGGGCGAAGGTCGCCGCGGCCGTGCACGAGTCGGGCGGCACGATCGTGCCGCAGCTGTGGCACATAGGGATGGTGCGCCAGGAGGGCGAGGCGCCGTATCCCGACGCCCCCGCCGTCGGCCCGTCCGGCATCCGCGTCGACGGCACCGAGGGGACCGGCAGGGCGATGACCCGCACCGACCTCGACGACGTCATCGGCGCGTTCGCCGACGCCGCCGCCGAGGCCGAGCGGATCGGCTTCGACGGCGTCGAACTGCACGGGGCCCACGGCTACCTGATCGACCAGTTCCTGTGGGACCGGACCAATCGCCGCACCGACGACTACGGCGGCAACGCGGTGGCCCGCACGAAGTTCGCCACGGAGATCGTGACCGCGGTCCGCGAGCGCGTCCGGGCCGACTTCCCGGTGATCTTCCGATACTCCCAGTGGAAGCAGGAGGCCTACGACGGCCGGCTCGCGCAGACCCCGGAGGAGCTCGAGACGATCCTGGCCCCGCTGGCGGCGGCCGGCGTCGACGCGTTCCACGCCTCCACCCGGCGCTACTGGATCCCGGAGTTCGAAGGCTCGGACCTGAACCTGGCGGGCTGGACCAAGAAGCTCACCGGCCGGCCGACCATCACCGTCGGCTCGGTCGGCCTCGACGGCGACTTCCTCCGCGCCTTCGCCGGCGAGGGTGCGGCGCTCGGCGACATCGACAACCTCCTGGACCGGATGGAGCGCGACGAGTTCGACATGGTCGCCGTCGGCCGGGCGCTGCTCCAGGACCCGCAGTGGGCGGCGAAGGTCCTCGGCAACCGCTTCGACGAGCTGAAGCCGTACGACGCGGAGGCGCTCAAGTCGCTCAGCCGGTAGCCGTCACCGCCCGCCCCACGCCCCGTGATACCGGTCCGCCGAGGTCACGGGGCGTTCGCACGTCCGCACCAGGGCGTGGCTGGCTCCCCTAGGCCGGCTCGGCGGGGTCGTGGGTGATCAGGTCTCCCGGCTGGCACTGGAGCACGTCGCAGATCCTGGACAGGGTGGAGAAGCGGATCGCCTTGGCTCGCCCGTTCTTGAGCACGGACAGGTTGACGACGGTGATGCCCACCTGCGCGGACAGTTCGGTGAGCGTCATGCCGCGCTCCACGAGGACCCGGTCGAGGTGGATCCGGATCGAGTGGAGTTCCTCGTCGGGCATCAGATGGTCCCTTCGAGGTCCTCTCGCATGCGCACGCCCTCGCGCATGATCTTGCCCATGATCACCGCGGCGAGGCCGGCGAGGATGAGCACCTGCGGGTCCGCGACCGTCGGCCCGGAACCCACGATGGGTGCCATGCTGGCGACGAGCCACGACTGCGACCAGCCTACGACGAGGCCCGCCAGCGGCGTGCCGACCGTGACGAACCAGCCGAGAACGGTGAGCCGTCGCGCCACGGCGTCGGTGAAGGGCCCCTGCGCGACGACGGCCTTCAGCAGCCGGGAGAAGAGCAGCAGCGCGAGGGAGGCGAACAGCAGCCAGGGCAGTTCGACGCCGAGGTCGGCGGCCCGCTGCGCCCCGGAGGGACTGTTCTGACAGAGCCGTGCGGCACTGCTGGACGCCTCCACGCCCTTGCCGATCGGCAGGGGGTCCGCCAGGGAGGCATTGGCCCAGAAGCCGGTCTGCACGCAGACCGCCCCGTCGTCGAGCATGTGCGTGAGCCCCGTGCCGATGAAGACGAGCCCCCAGAGCGCCGACAGCACGAAGGTCGCCGAGGCCAGGATCTTAGTGAGTCGCGTGTTCATCGCGCCCTTTCCTATCGATTTTCGATATGCCGAAGACTAGAGGCCATATCGATAATCGACAAGTACCTCGATGTCGGCACGGCTCCCCCACGGCCACGCTCCGGGCGCTGCCGGACTACGCTCCGCAGGATGGAACGCACAGAGGTCCTCAAGCGAGTGATCGGCATCCTCACCGAAGCCCAAGACATCCGCCGGGCCGTCGAAACCGAACAGGACGGGCTCGGAGAGGACGGCGGTGGCGGTGACACCGGCGGCGGCGACTCCGAGGCGACGGCCGGAGTGGCCTCGACCCTCCTGAACGAGATGCTGCCGTCGATCAGCGTGCCGGCCGACGCGTCTCCGCAGCAGGTGGCCGCGGCGGTGGCCGAGGCCCTCGGCCCGGCGCTGCACACGATGGTCTCCGGCTTCAGTTTGGCGTTCACCAGCCTCGCGATCGCGCACGACAGCGGGCGCACGGACGTCTCCGCGATCGAAGTCCTCCAAGAACTCGCCCTCGAGGTCGAGGCGGGGACGTACGACGAGGGGTCGTAGGAGCACGTGCCCCAGGGCGCGGGCGGGACGACGGGTACGGCTTCTACAAAATGTTGACGCGCCTCTATCGGAAAGGTGTCGGCCCGATGGACGATTCATGGAGCCTGCCCCCCTCCATCTGACCACTCGTCAGTGCGGGGAAGGCCGATCCCACCCTCGTTCGTTGGGAGGCCACACGCCATGAACCCGCTCAGCGAGTGTCCCGAACCCGCCTCGACCCCCTTACCGGAAGTCCCCACGCCTTCGCCGACGGCGGGGACGCCCAGCCGCAGGCGCGTCCTGGGCGGCCTCGGAATGGCCGCGGCCGCCCCGCTCGTCCTCGGCGCCGGGAGGAACCGGCCGCCGCACGGCGGCACACCCTCGGCCCGGGCCGTCCTGCTCAGGAACGCCGCACTCGTGCTCACCATGGATCCCGCCCTCGGTGACGGCCCGCTGGGTACGGCCGAGCACGCGGACGTCCTCATGCGGGACGGCGTCATCGCGGCCGTGGGGAACCGGTTGCCCACACCGCCCGGCACACAGGTGATCGATGCCGCCGGCCACCTGGTGATGCCGGGATTCGTCGACGTGCACACCCACCTGTGGCAGTCGTCGATGCGGGGCGGTTGCGCGGACCGCGACCTCTTCGGATGGCTGGCCGACTGCAACCGGGCCACGTTCTCCCGGATCGCGCCGGCGGACATGTACCGCTTCGTCCGCCTCGGCGCCCTCGACTCCGTACAGTCCGGCGTGACCACGCTCGTGGACTGGGTGGACGCCCTCCCGTACGACACGACGGTCCAGTACGTGCGGGCCCTGGCCGGCACGGGCGTCCGCTTCACCTACGCGATGTTCCAAGCCGAGCGGGAAGCCTCGCTGATCACCCGGACGAAGAAGGAGCTCATCGACCCGCTCCCCCTCGCCTCGGCACAGGTCGCCACCCACGCGGCACGGGCCATCAAGGGCCTCAACCGGCTGCATTGGGAGATCGCCGGAGACCTCGGAGTCATGCTCAACAGCCATGTCCTCGAACGCGCCGAGCAGCAGGCGGACGATCCGATCGGCACCCTCGCGGACATCGGCGCGCTCGGTCCGCGGCTGCTCATGAACCACGCGATCCACCTCACCGACGACGAGATCGCCGTCGTCGCCGCGCACGACGTACGGGTCGCACACTGTCCGCTCAGCAACATGCGCCTCGCCTCGGGGATCATGCGGCTGCCGGACCTCGGCCGACGCGGCGTCAAGGCCGGGCTCGGCCAGGACGGCGGGACCAACGACACCTCGGACTTCTTCGCCCTCATGAAGGGGGCCATCGGCCTCCAGCGCGCCCGCGCGTTGGAGACCTCGGTGTTCCCCCAGGTGCACGACGTCCTGCGCCTCGCCACGCTCGGCGGCGCCGAGGCGATCGGCATGGGCGACACGGTGGGTTCCCTGACCCCCGGCAAGCGCGCCGACGTCATCGTGATCAACCCCGCCGCTCTCAACTTCGCGCCGCGATTCGACTGGGTCAACCAGATCGTCTTCAACGGCCGCCCGGAGAACGTCCGCGCGGTCTTCGTGGACGGCCGGCCCCTCAAACTCGACGGCCGCCTCGTCGACATCGACACCGAACGCGTCGTACGGGAAGCGGAATCCGCGGCCACCCGATTGCGCGCCGCCTCCTGAACCCGGGCGGGGCTCCGCGGGCGCTCAACGCTCCCACGGGGCCCCGCCCGCTCATGTCCGACTCCCCCCGAGTGACAGCGGGCCGATCAACGGCCTTGGAGGGACTTGACGTTGTCGCCGAAGGTCCAGCCCTTCGAGCCGTCCCAGTTGACCGACCACGTCATGAGCCCCTTCAGCGCACCACCGAAGGCGTTCCACGACTGGCCGACCAGGCTCGGCGTCATGTAGCCGCCGCCCGCGCCGGGCTGGGCCGGCAGGCCGGGCACCTGCTTGTCGTACGGCACCTTGATGGTGACGCCCTGGATGGTCAGGCCGTTGTTCAGACACGTGGTCTGGGCGGTGAAGCCCTGCACGGTGCCTGCCTGGTAGGAGTCACCGGAGCACCCGTACATGCTGCCGTTGTAGTACTGCATGTTCAGCCACCACAGCCGGCCGTTGTCGGCGTACTTCTTGATGATCGGCAGGTAGGAGCCCCAGATCGACCCGTACGTGACGCTTCCGCCGGTCACGTAGGCGGTTTCGGGAGCCATCGTCAGGCCGAAGCCCGCCGGCATCTGGGCCAGCACCCCGTCGATGATGCGCACCAGGTTGGCCTGGGAGGCGGACAGCGTGTTGATGTTGCCGCTTCCGGTCAGGCCGGTCTCGATGTCTATGTCGATTCCGTCGAAGTTGTACTTCTTGAGGATCGGGACGACCGTCGCCACGAACTTGTCGGCGACGGTGCTGGAACTCAGGTCGATGCCGGCGGTGGCACCGCCTATCGACATCAGGATCGTCGCCCCGGCCGCCTTGGCCCGGCACATCTCGGCGGGGGTCGAGACCTTGACGGTGGCGTCCATGCCGTCCTGCCACAGGACGGTGCCGTCCGAGAGGATCACCGGGAAGGCGGCGTTGATGACGTTGTAGCCGTGCGCGGCGATCCGGCTGTCCGTGATGGGCACCCAGCCCATGCCGGGGTGGACGCCGTTCGCGGCGCCGTCCCAGTTCTCCCAGTAGCCCTGCAGGACCTTGCCCGACGGCTTGGGCTTCGTGGGGCAGGTCTCGCCCGGCGGGGCGGTGGTCGGCGGGGCAGTGGTGGGCGGGGCAGTGGTGGGCGGGGCAGTGGTGGGCGGGGCAGTGGTCGGGGGCGCGGTGGTCGGGGGCGCGGTGGTCGGGGGCGCGGTGGTCGGGGGCGGTGTCGTCGGCGGCGTGGTGGTCGTCGGCGTGGGGCTGCTTCCGCCGGGGCCGGTGAGCGATACGTCGTCCGCGTAGTACGTGGGCTGGGCGTACCAGCCGTGCAGGTAGACGGTCACCGAGGTGGTGCTCGGCCCCGTGGTGAAGCCGACGCTGAGCTGGCCGTACGACGGGCTGTTCGGCGTCCAGGTGGAGGGGGCACCGGTGATCCCGGTGCCGGTGGCGCCGAGGTAGACGTAGCTGCCCTGGACGTAAGCACTCAGGGTGTACTGGGAGTTGGGCTGCACGCTGACGGTCTGGGCGCACTGGGCGTTGTCCTGGCCGGTCGGTGTGGCCCGGAGCGCGGAGGAGCCGGAGCGGACCGGACTGCCGACGACGGCGCCGGAGCCCGCGGAGCAGGTCCAGGCGGAGAGCCCGTTCTCGAAACCGGAGTTGACCACCAGGTTGGTGGCGACGGCCCCGGCCGTTGCGGCTCCCGCCATTGCGGCTCCCGCCGTGACGGAGCCGGCCACGGCGATGCCGGTACCGATGACGGCGGCGGCGCTCACCCAGGCGAGGGAGCGGTTCAGGACGGTCGGTGGGCGCTCTGCGCGACTGCTCCGGTTCACCCGGGGGTCGGTGTCGGCCGGCGGGCGCGGGGTGCGTGGTCTCCGACGGAACATGGTGCGCTCCATTCCCGCCGAGCGCCATGGGCATGACAGACGCGTGGGGGCGTGACGCCCGGCTCTGGGTGAGGTGGGGACAGGTGGGGCTGTTCCGGACCGGATCGTAGGAGGAACGACCCGCCTGGTCAATAGGTCTGGACCAATAGCCGGAGCGCGGCCCGTCGAGCGGGTGCGCGGCCCGCGACCTCGGCGGCGCGCCGAACCCGCCTGCCCCTGGCGGGAGTCCGACCGTGCCGCACCGGCGGTCGTGTCGCGCACGTCGCCGCCGGAGCGGTCACCGCAGGGCCCCGCCGCTCACCCGGGGCGCAGGATTCGAACGCGACGAGCGGACAGGCGGGCAGGCGGACTCGCGTCTCCCCGTCCCTGATCAGGACGCCGGCGGACGCCAGTCCGGGCGTCGGCCGCTCAGGCCCACCACGCGGTCGAGCAGGGGCGCGTCGGGCGGCACCGCGACGATCGGGCCGAAGAATCCCTCCTCGGCCGGAGCGTCTTCCTCCGGGGTCAGCAGGCCCGCGGACACCGCCAGTTCCTCCTGGCTCACGTCGTACGGTTGCCCCGTCGCCCGCGCGAGGTCCCAGCCGTGGATCAGCAACTCGTTCAACGCGACCATGCCCATGACGGAGGCCGGCAGCTCGACGCCGCCCGCCTGGGTGTCTCCCTCCCAGGCGCCCGGCTCGCGCCAGGCCGCCGCCAGTGCGTCCAGCGCCTTCGGCAGCCCGGCGCGCCAGTCGTCGGCCAGGACCGGCCGGACCGAGCCGGGCGGTGTGCCGGTCGTCGGCCCGAAGTCCTTGCGGGCCGCGTCGCGAAAGGCCACGCTCAACCCTGCGAGGTGCGCGAGCACCTCCCGTACCCGGTACTCCGTGCAGGGCGTCGGCTTGCCGAGCTGCTCCTCGCCGATGCCCTCGGCGACCCGGGCCACCCGCGCCGCGGCCGCTGCCAGATCGATGTGCTCCGTCTTCTCCATGCAGGGCAGACCGTCGAGGACGCCGGAACTCATCGCTCGTCGCCGAATCCGGCCCGCGCCGCATCGACGGCTCGGGAAGTCCGCCGCGGTCGCCTTCAGGCGGGGCCTTCAGGCGGGGCCTTCACGGGAGCAGGCGGGAGGCGAGGTCGCGTACGGTCGCCATGTCGCTGAACGGGAGCAGGTCCTCGCCCACGATCTGGTGCGGTTCGCTGCCCTTTCCCGCGATCAGGACGATGTCTTCCGGCCGGGCCGCGGACAGTGCGGAGCCGATGGCCCGACGCCGGTCCGCGGAGCGCTCGTACGGTGTGCCCGTGCTCTCGATGCCGGCTGCGATCTGGTCCAGGATCGACTCGGGGTTCTCCGTGCGCGGGTTGTCCGAGGTCAGGACGCACAGGTCGGAGTGGGTGCCGGCGATGCGGCCCATCTCGGCGCGCTTGGTGGTGTCGCGGTCGCCGCCGCAGCCGAAGACCGTGATGACGCGGCCCCGGGCGAAGCCCCGGATGGCGGTGAGGACCTTGTCGAGGGAGTCGGGCGAGTGTGCGTAGTCCACGATCACCGAGGTGCCGGCGGGGGTGACGAAGCGCTCGAACCGGCCCGGCACGGGCGGCATCTGCGCGAGCGCGGCGACCAGTCCGTCCAGGTCGTGCCCCAGGACCCGGCAGGCCGCCACGGCCGCCAGCGCGTTGGACACGGAGAACCGGCCCGGGACCGGGATCGCCGCCGGGTACTCGAGGCCGGCGTGGTGCAGCGTGAACCGTGTGCCCGAGGCGTCCGCGATCAGGTCCGTGGCCCGGAAGTCGGCATTCTCGTCGAGACCGTACGTCGTCACCGCGCCGGGCATCATCGCCCTGATCCCGGCTCCCACGACGTCGTCCATGTTGACCACCGCGTGCCGGCACAGCCCCTGGAACAGCCGCATTTTGGCGTCCGTGTAGTGGGCCATCGTGCCGTGGTCGTCCAGGTGGTCCTGGGTCAGGTTGGTGAAGACGCCGACGTCGACGAACGTGCGGTCCATCCGGTACGTCTGCAAGGCCATCGAGGTGGCCTCCAGCACCACGCTGCCGGTGCCCTGGTCCCGCATGCGGCCCAGGAGGTACTGCAGGTCGGGCGATTCCGGTGTGGTCAGGGCCGAGGGCGGCATCGGGATCACCTCGTCGCCGATCCGGCTGCCCGCCGTCCCGATCACGCCCACCGAGGCGCCCTCGGAGATCTTGAGGAGCGACTCGACCATGTAGGAGATGGAGGTCTTCCCGTTGGTACCGGTGACCGCCACCACGTCCATGTGCCGGCCCGGCTCGCCGAAGTAGCGGGAGGAGACGACGGCGGCCGCCTTGCGGGTGTCGGAGACCCGTACGACGCACACCGCCGGCAGCAGCTCCCGCCCCGGGGGCGCGGCGGCGGCTCCCGCCTCGTCGACGAGCACCGCGACCGCTCCGCGCGCGAGCGCCGCGCCGATGGATGCCGGGCCGCCGCCGCGGTGGCCGGGTACCGCGATGAAGAGCGAGCCCGGCACCACCCGGTCGACGTCGAAGGTGGTGCCCGCCGTGATCCCCGTCGACTCGGTGTCGCCCTGGATGACGTGGTGTTCATGGCCGGTCAGCAACCCGCTCAACTTCACGGTGGTCCCTTCGGAGGCGGCTACGGCCCGGCGCACGGCCCTAGCCTGGCGGCAGTGCCGACGGAGCGTCGGGACTGCGGTGGTGGGGACGGGGAGGGCGATGCGTCGCCCTAGGGCGACGGGGCCGGGCCGGGCGCGGTGATCGGGCCGGGCTGCCGGGGCAGGGCCCGTCGCTTGAGGATGGTGCGGCGGGAGGTACGGGGCCCGGGCGCGGTGGGAGAGCGCTAGCCGTGGCCGTGGAGGACGCCGCGGCCGACCGTGGGGGCCTGGCCGTCGGCGGCGGTCCGGGGGCTGACGCCCGTCCGGCCCGCAGCGGCCGCGCGCACGCCGGGGGCGGCCTGCGGCAGGCACTCCCCCGTGACACGTCGTGTGCGGCTCATAGGCCGAGTGTACGTGCGCTCACCCGGTCCCCACGCCGCGTCGGCTCGCCGGTCGGAGGCATCCGCCCCGGTCGGGGCTCCGCCGCCGTGGAGGGGGAGCATTTTCGCTTGCGCATCGCCGTCACGCGGGTCACCGTCGCCTGACACCGAACGAAGGCAGAGGACATGACCACGCAGAGTCAGCACGTCGACCACGAACTCGTCGAGGCAGCGGCCGAGGTCGCCCGCACGCGCTGCCGGGGCGACAACCACACCGTGGCGGCCGCGGCCCGCGCCCGGGACGGTCTGATCATCACCGCGGTGAACGCCTCCCACTTCACCGGAGGCCCCTGCGCCGAGCTGGTCCTCATCGGTACCGCGGCCGCCCAGGGCGCCTACGAGCTGGACACGATCGTCGCCGTGGGCGACCGTGACCGCGGGGTCGTTCCCCCGTGCGGCCGGTGCCGGCAAGTCCTCCTCGACTACTTCCCCACCCTCAAGGTCATCGTCGGCAACGGCGAACGCGTCCGAGCCGTGCCCATCGCCGGCCTGCTGCCCGAAAGCTACGTCTGGTCCGACCACCGGCTCAACGCCGAGTAGAGCGGTCGTGCGGGCACGATCCGTCACCCTCGGCCGCCAAGAGCCGCCCGCCAATCGGGCGAACCTCGTCTGCCGCGGTACGCGAAGGAGGAGTTGGATGCACAGCCTGCCTTTTGACCGACCGGGCCGCTTCTGGCGGGGGAACCTGCACACGCACTCCGACCGGTCCGACGGCGCCCTGTCCCCGGCGGAGACGGCGCAGTACTACCGGAACGCCGGATATGACTTCCTGGCCGTCACCGACCACTTCCGCCCGGAATACGGCTTCCCGCTGACCGACACCACCCCGCTGCGCACGCAGGGATTCACCACGCTGCTCGGAGCCGAGCTGCACGCTCCGCGCACCGAGGCCGGATCGTCCTGGCACATCGTCGCCGTCGGGCTCCCGCTGGGTTTCGCACCGCCCGAGCCGTACGAGACCGGGCCCCAGCTGGCCCGCAGGGCACGCGCCGCCGGGGCGTTCGTGGGCATGGCCCACCCGGCCGCCTCCCTGCTGAGCATCGCGGACGCCGAGAGCCTGGACGCGGCGCACGCGGTCGAGGTGTACAACGCGCTGGCCGCGCGTGAGGACCGGGGTGACAGCTGGCACCTGACCGACGTCCTCCTCAACCGCGGCCACCGGCTGCTCGCCTACGCGGCCGACGACGCACACCTCCAGCCGCAGGACCCTCCGGGCTGCGCCGCCTGGGTCCAGGTTCGCGCCGAGTCGCTCGAACCGGATCGGCTCCTGGCCGCGCTGAAGGCCGGGCACTACTACTCGTCCACCGGCCCCGAGCTGGTGGACGTCGGCGTGACCGGCGAACACATCACCGTCCGGTGTTCCCCTGTCCGCAAAGTCCTGATCACGGGCGGCGCACCCGGGGCGCAGGTCGTCCGAGGCGAGGATCTGACGGAGTGCACCCTGCCGCTGGCGATGTTCCGGGGCAGATCCTTCCGGGTCACGGTCGAGGACGCGGCCGGCGGCCGAGCATGGAGCAACCCCGTCCACTGGGAGCACGCCGGGGCCGCCGGCCCGCGATGACCCCGGTGGACGCGGCCGCATGCGGGGCGCCGGGCCCTTCGGGCCGTGCGGCGGCGCCGGGGTCTCCCTAGCGCAGCGGTTCGCTCAGCTCGATGGCGCGCAGCGCTGCCGCGAGGGCCGGTGCGTCGCCGATGTCGAGTGCCGTGTCGGTCAGTTTGACGACGTGTTCGTCGCCGTGCGCCCGGGCCCGTTCGAAGACCTCGTCGGGTGTGCAGGTGCCCGGCGGGGTGAAGGCGACCGGGGAGTCGGGTGCGTACATCGCGGTGACTGCTGCGGAGGCCGTCCAGGCGGCGCGCAGGCCGGCCGCCCACAGGGCGGGTGGGAGGGCGGGCAGGGTGCGCAGAACGGCGTTGGGGGCCGTGGCGGCGTGGACCAGCATGGTTTCGTCGCCGTGGCCGTGGGTGGCGTAGCGGTGGGTGGCCGCCCGCACCAGTTCGACGAGGCGCAGGCGTGCCTCTTCGGGGTCCGTGATCGTGGCCGCCCAGACCGGCAGGCCCGTGACGCGGCCGAGGCGGTCGGGGAAGGTGCCCAGCCGTTCGGTGAGGGCTGGTACCGCCTCCAGGGCGGCGGCCGCGCTGTCGGCGCCGGGCAGCGGGGCGAGGTCCGCGACGCGGTGGTGGCGGGCGGCCCAGTAGCCGAGGCCGTGGGCGAGTTCGGCCAGCCGTGGTGCGGTGCTCTCGCCGGCCAGGAGGGTGCGCACGGCGTGGCCCACCCGGATCAGCGGATGCGTCGATCCGCCGTACAGGCCGGGCAGAAGACGCGGCCACCACTGTGCCAGCACGTCGCGCCAGGGGCGGTCGGCGATCTCGCGCTCGAAGTAGCCGATCCAGTCGGCGGCGCGGCGCGGGTCACCCAGCGCGGCAGGCCAGTTGGCGGAGGTGACCGGCTCGACGCGTGACGGGAACTCCTCCAGCTTGCGCGCGTACAGATCGAGCCAGCGGTGCACCGAACCCGCCTGCCCGCGAACGGAGAGGGCTTCGACAGCCATCGGCGCATGGTTGGTCAGTCGCCCGAGCCGCTCGGGGCCGGAGCCGTGCAATCGCTGAAGCGCCTCGTCGAGGATGCCCGTCGTATCCATGAGGACGACCGTAGGCCAGGCACCGCGACCGCGAATCGGGCCGAAGGCCTAAGACCCGGCCTAGGCCGGACGCCGCGCTGCGCGGCTACGAACGGGCCGCCGCCTCCACGCGCGAACCGGGGCGGGCGGTGTCCTTCGGCGTGCTCGTCCGGCCCATGGCGGCCGGGCAGTGTCGCCGCACGACCTCAGGCGGCGGCCGGGCGCTCGCGCGGAACCCCGGCCGCCCGGGGCGACTCGTGGCAGCCCGCACCACACCACACCGACAAGGGCGTGAAGGCGTTCGGTGGGCTCCGGGCCGGTCAGCCCCGGAGGCGGCTCACCACCAGGGCGTCCTTGACCTCGCGCACCACGCGGGCCGCGTCCTCAAGGTTGTTCACCACGTCCGTGTGGTTCATGTCGACGACGAGGACCTCGCTGGCCGAGTAGTGCTTGTGCACCCAGTCGTCATAGCCGGACCAGAGCGTCCGGTAGTACTCGACGAGGCCCTCGTCCTGCTCGAAATCGCGGCCCCGCAGCCCGATGCGATACAGCACCGTCTCGAAGTCGGCCTTGAGGTAGACCATGAGATCGGGCGCCTTGCGGTACGGCAGGCCGTCGGTCTCGCGCATCATCTCGTTGAGCAGCCCCTCGTACACCCGCATCTCGAGGGAGCTGATCCGGCCCAGGTCGTGATTGACCTTGGCGAAGTACCAGTCCTCGTAGATGGACCGGTCGAGGACGTTGTCGCCCTGCTTGTACGCCTCCTTGATCGCGGCGAACCGCGTCTGCAGGAAGTAGAGCTGGAGGAGGAAGGGGTAGCGCTTGGCCTGGATCTCCTCGGGGCTCGACGTGTAGAAGAGCGGCAGGATCGGATTGTCGTCCACGCTCTCGTAGAAGACTTCGCTGCCCAGCTCCTTGGCGAGCAGCTCGGCAACGCTCGTCTTGCCGATTCCGATCATGCCTCCGACGCAGATCACTGGCATACCTCACTTCTCCCTGGGGGTCTTCTGTTCACGGGCGCGTGGGCTGGGCGCCCCACCCCACTGAGACGCGTGTCGGTGGTCGTCCGATTCCCCACGATCTTCATGATCAGCGCCGTGCGGTCCCCGTCCGAGCCGAGGCCCGGACACAGGACGCCTCCTGGACCGGCCGTACCGACACGTTCCGCAGGCGCCGCGCAGGGCGACGAGCCACCACCCCGCGGCCGCCTTGAAGCATAAGTGACGCCCCGCCGCGCGTCGGCCGGGGCGCCGGGAGGCCGAAGCCCTCCCTGCCCGACCGGCGCGCGCCGCGGTGACATCCCCGTCGAAGTCTCCGTCAGCTCGACCCGCCAAAGGCATTGACTGAAATTTCCGTCAGTCCCTACTGTGAGCGCACCCCGATCGGCCCTGGAAGGCCAGGGCCTCTCACGGTCTCATGCAAGCCCCCGCGTACAGGAGCCCACATGGCCCCAGTTGCCTCCCCCACGCACGACTCCGCATCTTCCGCGGGCATCGAACAGCACTCGATCGACTGGGTGCCCCTCTCCGAACGGCACGGCAAGCCCTCGAGCGTCGGGGCCATCTGGTTTGTCGGCAGCCTCAACCTCACCGGCCTGGCGACCGGCGTCGTGACGCTGTCCATGGGGGCTTCGCTCGTCTGGACCGTGGTCGCCACGGTCCTCGGCTCGCTCTTCGGAACGTTCTTCATGGCGTTCCACTCGGCCCAGGGTCCCCAACTGGGATTGCCCCAACTGGTGCAGTCGAGGGCGCAGTTCGGCTACCTGGGCGCCGCGCTCACGGTGTGGGTGTTCGCGCTCGTCAACTACATCGCCTTCAACACCTCCGACGCCCTGCTGTCCGGCCAGGCCATGAACCTGCTCACGGGAGTTCCCAACGGGGTCGGCTATGTGCTGGCCGCCGCGGTGGCGACCGTGATCGCCCTGTTCGGGTACGAATGGATCCACCGCCTGAACAGGTGGCTCACCTGGCCCTTCGTCGTCGTCACGGCAGCCGTCACCGTGTCCGCCCTGTTCGGCGGAGACCTGCCGGACGGCGTCTGGGACGCCGGCCCGCTCGACCTCGCCCCGTTCATGCTCGTCTTCGTCTTCGTCGCCGGCTTCCAGTTGGGCCGGGCGCCGTACGTCTCGGACTACTCGCGCTACCTCAGACCCGACGTACCCGTGCGCAGCACCTTCTGGTGGACCTACCTGCCCAGCGCCGTCTCCGGCATCTGGGTGTTCATACTCGGCGCCGTGGTCTCGGCCGCCGCACCCAAGGGCACGGATCCGGTGACGGCCCTCAAGATGTCGGCTGACCGTTTGTTCAGTGGATTCGGCACGATCGCCGTCGTCGTCCTGCTCGTCGGGCTCCTCTCCATCATGGCGATCAACCAGTACGGCGGCAGCCTGACCATGATCTCGATCTTGGACTCGTTCCGGCCGGTCAAGCCGACGCGGACGCTCCGGGTCGCGACGATCGGGATCATGCTCGCGGCCGTCGGAACGGTGTCCACCCTCGTCGGCATCGACCAGTTCAACTGGTTCTTCGCCAACGTGGTGGTGCTGCTGACCTACCTGTTCATCCCCTGGACGGCCATCAACCTGGTCGACTTCTTCTTCGTCCGGCGCGGCCAGTACGTCGTCAAGGAGATCTTCAACCCGCACGGCATATACGGCCGATGGGGCTGGCGGGGAAATCTCGCCTACGGCATCGGCCTCGCCTGCATGGCGCCGTTCATGGTCATTACCGGCCTCTACGTCGGCCCCGTCGCGGAGCTCCTCGGAGGCGTGGACCTCTCGATCGCCGTCGGCCTGCCGGTGGCCGGCCTCCTCTACTGGGCGTTCGCCCGAAGTCTCGATCTGGCCACCGAGCGCCGGATGGTCAGGGAGGAGGGGCTACTGGCGCCGCCCCACTGAGCACCCCGCACCGCACGGACAGAACGAACCCCGGCGACAAGGAGCACCACGTGAAGACAGAGCACAACGGCGACGCGGCGGGCATCAGCCGCAGAACCCTCCTCGCCCGAACCGGAGCAGTAGCGGCCGGTCTGGCCGTGGGTCCCGTACTCGGCGGCATTTCCCCGGCCCGGGCCGCGGCCTGGCGCGTGCCCGGGGAAGAGACGCCGCACAAGCGGACCTGGACGGCCTGGCCCTCCAGTTACACGATCTGGGGCAGCGCGCTGCCCAGGATCCAGACCGACATCGCCAAGCTCGCCAAGGAGATCGCCAAGTACGAGCCGGTCACGATGTGCGCGGACGGCTCGTCGGCCGCATCGCAGGCCCGGAGCATGTGCGGCTCCACCGTCACGGTGATCGGCTCGGTTCCCGTCTCGGACTGCTGGATGCGGGACACCGGCCCGCTGTTCCGCGTCGACGGCGCCGGCGGCCTGGACGCGATCGGCCTGAACTTCAACGCCTGGGGCGAGAACGCCACGACCTTCTACGGCATCCCCGGCTCCGCCTACAACAAGGACCGCGTCGTCGCGCAGAAGCTCGCCGCCTACTCGGGCGTCGCGTTCACCAAGGCGTCCGTGGTCGGCGAGGGCGGCGGTGTGGAGTACGACGGCGACGGCACGCTCATGGCGACCGAGAGCTGCTGGGTGAACGGCAACCGCAATCCCGGCAAGACGCGCAGCCAGATCGAGGCGGAGCTGCTGACGCGGTTCGGCGCCACGAAGATGATCTGGCTCCCGGGCGTCACCGGGGAGGACGTCACCGACGGCCACATCGACGGCACCGCCCGCTACATCAAGCCCGGCGTGGTGATGGTGCAGCTGAACGGCGCCGTACGGCCGGCCGTCTGGACCCGGAACGCCCAGGCCATCCACGACGTCCTGGTGAACGCGACCGACGCGAGAGGACGCCGGCTGCAGGTCCTCACCATCCAGGGCCCCGACATCCTGCCCCGCATATCGGCCGGCAAGCGGAGCGAGTTCCTGAGCTCCTACATGAACTGGACGGTGACCAACCAGGCGGTGATCACGACCCAGTTCGGCGACACCGCCAGGGACGCGGCGGCCAAGACGTCCATCGCGGCGGCGTACGGCAGGCCCGTCGTACAGCTCAACCTCGACCACCTCTACGGCAACGGCGGCGGTGGCGCCCACTGCGTCACGATGCAGGAGCCCAACCGCTGAGCAACCGGCCCGGGTCTCCCTTCGAGGCCCGGGCCGGCCCCGGCGCGGCGGGGTGCGACGGAAGCCCTGCGAAATCCTCGCGTGTTACTTGACGGTAGGGAATGATGGCGGGCGACCATCCACACGGCGGAGGCTGAGGCATCGGTGACGATTTTCGACGAACGGACCATCGTGCACGCGTTCCGGGACGACGCCCTGGGAGAGCACGACGCCGTCGGTCTCGCCGCGGCCATCCGGCGGGGCGAGGTCTCCCCCGCCGAGGCCGCCCGGGACGCCGGGGAGCGGGTGCGGGTGGTCGACGGGCGGCTGGGCGCGGTCCAGGCGCACGTCGACGGCCCGGCGCACACCGCGGGAACGGACGGTGCCTTCGCCGGGGTGCCGACCTTCGTCAAGGACAACACCGACTACCAGGGGCTGCCCACGGGCCACGGCAGCACGGCCTTCCGGCCGAGGGCCGCCCGGCGGCACGCGCCGTTCACCCGGCAGCTCCTGAGCAGCGGCGTCACGGTCCTGGGCAAGACCCGGCTGCCCGAGTTCGGGTTCAGTCCGACCACCGAGTACGACGGTGCGGAGCCCGTCCGCAACCCGTGGCACACGGACTACTCGGCGGGCGGTTCGTCGGGCGGCAGCGCGGCGCTGGTCGCCGCCGGTGCCGTGCCGATCGCGCACGCCAACGACGGCGGTGGCTCGATCCGCATACCCGCGGCATGCTGTGGACTCGTCGGCCTCAAGCCGTCCCGTGGACGCGTCGTACCGAGCGCCCTGGGCCGCCAGCTGCCGCTCGACATCATCTCCGACGGAGTCGTGAGCCGTTCCGTGCGGGACGCCGCCGCGTTCCTCGCCGCTGCGGAGAAGTACCGGCCGAGCCCCGGGCTGCCGCCCGTCGGCCTGGTCGAGGGCCCCTCGGCGCGACGTTTGCGCATCGGGTTCGTGCTGGACTCGCCGAACGGCGTCCACTCCGACGCCTCCACCCGGGCGGCGGTCGCGGAGACCGTGGCGACGCTCGGACGGCTCGGACACACCGTGGAGCCGGTGGAGCTGGGCATGGATCCGAGCTTCACCGACGACTTCCTCACGTACTGGGGGATGCTGTCCTTCCTCCTCGGCGTCACCGGCCGCACTCTCGGCGCGGACTTCGACCGGCACCGCATGGACGGCCTCAGCCAGGGGCTGCGCGAGGAGTACCTGCGCAACTGGCGGCGGACCCCCGGCGTGCTGCGGCGGTTGAAGCGCACGAAGGAGGCGTACGCGGCCTCCTTCCGCGGGCTCGACCTCGTGATGTCGCCGGTGCTCGCCCACACCACGCCGCCGATCGGCCACCTCAGCCCGACCGTCCCCTACGCGAAGCTGATCGAGCGGATCCTCGCGTACGTGGCGTTCACGCCGGTCGACAACGTCGTCGGCACTCCGTCGATCTCGCTGCCCGCCGCGAGCCCGACGCCGGACGGGCTACCCGTCGGCGTCATGTTCGCCGCCCGCCCGGGCGGTGAACGCAAGCTGCTGGAGATCGCGTTCGAGCTGGAGGCGGACCGGCCCTTCCGGCGCATCCAGGACCAGTGACTTCGGCACGAGGAGGTCCGTGGAGCGTGCGGGCCGCTAACCGGCGGCAGCCGGCAGGTGTTCCACCCGCAGCGGCTCGAAGGCGATGCGCGTCCGCGATCCGTCCTCGGCCCAGCGCACCTCTACGGATCCTTGGTCCGCCGCCACGGAGGTGACCGCCTCGGCCGCCGCCACCGAGGTGACCGCCTCGGCCGCCGCCGGATCCGGCTCGCCGGTGAGCGCGACGAGCGCCGCGTACAAGCGGGTTCCCCCGGCCTCGGCCGTCAGCCGGGGGACGCTCGCCCACCGCGTGAAGGCGGTCCCGGCCGGCGCCCTCGCCTCGTCTCCCGCCTCCCAGCCGTGCACCGGATGGAGCTCCGAGCGCAGCGGCTCCTCGGGCCCCGTGGCCCAGCCCGTCTGTTCCACCCGGGCGCCGTACGGGGCTCCGTACACCCGGTGCACGCGCAGTTCGTGCCGGCCGCGGACGAAGGTGACGCTCTCCACGCGCAGTCCGGGGACCATGGGTGCGCCGCCCGGGAAGACCGGCCGGTGCCAGGACGCCGCCCAGCCCCAGCCGTTCCCCTGGCCGGTGCCCAGCGGGTGGATGCGCCGCCGGGCACTGCGGGCGCCCGCCACGACCACGGCGAGGTGGTTGTCCGGGATGTTGGCGCCCGCGGTGGGGCCGCTGCGGGTGGAGTAGGCCTGGCGGGAGTAGAGCGGGTCCTCGTCACGGGCCGCTTCCGGCTGGTGCGGCCCGACGGTGTCGCTCCCGTGGTTGTGCAGTCGTACGATCCCGTCCGCGCGGGTGGTCTGGATCAGCAGCCCCGGCGCGGACAGGGCGAGCACCCGGTCGGGTCCCTCGCTGGGGGTGGGTTCCTCCTTCGCGGTCCACAGGGGGTGCGTCTCCGGGGCGAGCAGGCAGACGAAGGCCTTGGAGGCCCAGTACGGCGAGGCGGGCCCGGAATAGGGCTGCAGGGTCGCCTCGTGCGGGCCGTGCCAGCCCAGGTTGAGCAGGCCGTCGGCGCCGACGGCCCCCCGGTCGAGGAAGTAGCGAAGCGATCCGCTGATCAGTCGGCGCGAGGCGCCGGGGGCGAGCGGGGTACGGCCGGTGACGGCTCCGAGGCCGACGGCCGACGCGGCGGCGAAGCGGTAGGTGAGGGAGCGCCCGAAGTGGATCGGCGCCCCGTCGGCTCCGAAGAGGAGGGAGAAGCCGTCGAGGTGGGCCCGCAGGCGGTCACCGTGCGGGGCAGCCGGGTCCGGCGCGGCGTCGAGATGGGCGTCGAGCACCGGATACAGGTGCAGCGCCCAGCCGTTGTAGTGGTCGAAGGCGCGGCTCTCGCCGTCGGCGTACCAGCCCTGGCCTCCGTACCAGCCCTCCAGGAGGTCGAGGGCCCGGCTGCGTGCCCTGGCCGTCTCGGCGTCGCCGCGGCCCACGGATTCCAGGAATCCGGCCACGGTGTACGGGAAGAGGTACCAGTTGTTGGGGGCGGGCAGATGGCGCAGGGCACCGCGCAGCCACTCTGCGGTCCGGTCCTGCACCGCGCTGTCGAGGCGGTCCCACAGCCACGGCCGGGTCAGCCGGAGCCCGAGGGCCACCGAGGCGGATTCGACCATAGGCTGGCCGCCCGTGTGGATGTCGCGGATGACCGGCCAGGACTCCGCGTCGTCGCGGCCCGGCGTCCGGGTTCCCGCCGCCAGGCCGTCCGCGTACCGTTCCAGCCAGCCGTACGGGTCGGCTCCCCCTGCGCCGGCCACCCGGAACGCCGCGGCGAGGAAGGTCCGTGCGTAGCCTTCGAGCCCGTCGGAGCGCACCCCGGACGCGGACGGCCGTCCCGGCAGGTCGAGCAGGGCCCCGCGCGGTGTGGCCCACCGCCAGGCCGCGCGCAACAGCCCGTCGGCCACCGCTTCCCAATGCGCGCGGGCGTAGCCGGTGTACGGGCTCAACGCGCGGTCCTCGCAGGGCAGTCCGGGAAGGGTCATGCGGGGAGCTTGATCGCACGGCCGCGTCGGGTCAAGAGAGCGGATCACGGCGGGTCGAAACGATCGGACGGAGGTCAGGCGGCCGGGCAGTCGGACAGTCAGGCGGTCAGGCGGTCAGGCGGTCAGGCCGACGCGTCCCAGGCCGTCGTCAGACCGTCCAGCCACGCCGGCGGCAGCTCCGCCGCGTCCCACTCGTCCCGCAGCGCCCCGGGCTCGGCGACGAGCCGCTCCAATACGGCGATGCTCGTAGCGGAGTGGACGAGCGAGAAGCGGCCGTGCACCGTGATGGCGCTGCCCGCTCCGAACCGCGCGAACAGCCGCCCCAGCCGGGCCCGGTGGGCTTCGGTGAACTCCGTCAGCCGCCCGGCGTAGCGGGCCCGCTGCCTCGGGCTCATCGTGGCGAGGACCGCGGTGAGCACCTCTTCGGTCGCCTCCGGATCCAGTTCCGAGACCTCGGCGAACGACAGGTACAGGGGCGTGAGCGCCACCTGCGCCCGCTCCACCTCCATGCGCCTGGCCCGCGGGCGCTGTCCGGCCTCGTCCTGTTCCCCCTCCGGGCTCACCACGCGGAGCAGGGTCCGCTCGGTGACGGCGCCCAGCTCCGCCAGGAGGTCTCCGGCACCGTCGAGCCATCCCGACTCGTACGGCTCGCCCTTGTCCGGGGGCGCGCCGCGGCGCCCGGCGCTGAGTTCCCCGTGCGCGAGCGCCAGCGTGCCCGCCTCCAGCAGGCCGATCAGTTCGCGCGCGTCATCGGAAGGGACCCCGGCTCGCGCGAGGAGCTGGAGGAGCGTCGTCCTCGCGTTGTCGACACTGACCTCGTCCGGCCACTGCCGTCCCTCGTCGGCCCCGCTCATCAGATCCTCTCCGTTCTCGGCCACCGCACCGCCCAGCGCTCCATTGTGACCGAGCGCCGTCGAGGAGGCCGGACCGGTGCTCCCCGGTTCATGCCCGGCGTTGCGCGGAACAGCCTTCCTGAGCTGGGACTCTATGCGGCCGTGCGCCGATGTCGAGCACTTTCGCCCCCATCCGGCAATCTACCCGTGGCCGGCCTCCGGGGAGCCGCTACGCCTCCCGGACGTACGCCCCCGCGCGCGCGGCCGCCGCAGCCGCGGCCGCGGAGCGGTCGGCCGCGGCGTCGTCGAGGGGGAGGGCGGTGGTCAGGAGGCGGTAGTAGAGGGGGGCGGACACCGCGCGGATCACCTCGTGCGGGTCGGTGCCCTCCGGCACCTCGCCGCGCGTGACGGCCTGCCGGACGCACGGCGTCCACTCCTCGACGCGCACGGCGTAGAAGCCGTGCAGCGATTCCGCCGCCTTCGGATCGCTGGTGGCGGCCGCGATCACCGCCTTGAACAGGGCTCCTTGGCGGGGGTCGGCCAGCGTGCGGCACACCAGTCGGGCGTTGGCCGTCAGGTCGCCGAGGAGCGAGCCCGTCTCCGCCCGCGGAACGGACTGCTGGGCCATGTCCAGCAACACGTCGGCCGTGAGCCCGGCGACGGTGCCCCACCGGCGGTAGACGGTCGTCTTGCCGACGTCCGCGCGCCGCGCGACGTCGGCGAGGTCCAGATGCGCGAAACCGCGCTCGGCCAGGACGTCCTCGGCGGCCCGGAGTACCGCCTCCCGCACCCGCGCCGTACGCCCGCCGGGCCGGGCACTGCCGGGTCCCGTGGCCGGCTCGGCCCCAGTGAACTCCATAACGGGACTCCAGTTCCTTTAACCGTCGGATCTTGGTACGCTCGGGCCATCTTAACGGAACCATGGACCCATTAGATGGATCCGCGGGTAATGAGAGGATGCGTCATGGAGTACAGGCGGCTGGGTGCGTCCGGGCTTCTGGTCCCGGAACTGAGCTTCGGAGCGGGCACCTTCGGCGGGCGGGGGCCCGTCTTCGGCGCCTGGGGCGACACGGGCGTGCAGCAGGCACGCCGCCTCGTGGACATCTGCATCGACGCCGGCGTCACCCTGTTCGACACCGCCGACGTCTACTCCGACGGCGCCTCGGAAGAAGTGCTGGGCGCCGCCCTCAAGGGGCGCCGGGACCAGGTGCTCGTCTCCACCAAGGCGGGCCTGCCCATGGGCTCCGGCCCGGGCGAGGCCGGGACCTCCCGGTCCCGCCTGATCAGGTCCGTGGACGACGCGCTGCGCCGGCTGGACACCGACCACATCGACCTCTTCCAGCTGCACGCCTTCGACGCGGGCACCCCCGTCGAGGAGGTGCTGTCCGCCCTGGACGACCTGGTCCGGGCGGGGAAGGTCCGGTACACCGGCATCTCCAACTTCTCCGGCTGGCAGGCGATGAAGTCCCTCGCCGCCGCCGAACGGCACGGCCGCCCGCGCTACGTCGCCCACCAGGTCCACTACTCCCTCGTCGGCCGCGACTACGAATGGGAGCTCCTGCCGTTCGGGCTCGACCAGGGGCTGGGCGCGATCGTCTGGAGCCCGCTCGGCTGGGGCCGGCTGACGGGCAGGATCCGCCGCGGTGAGCCGCTGCCGGCCGGCAGCAGGCTGCACGACACCGCCGACTACGGCCCGCCGGTCGAGGACGAGTACCTCTACCGCGTGATCGACGCCCTGGACGAGGTCGCAGGGGAGACCGGCAGGGCCGTCCCCCAGATCGCCCTGCGGTGGCTGCTCCAGCGGCCGACCGTGTCCTCCGTCATCATCGGCGCCCGCAACGAGGAACAACTGCGGCAGAACCTCGGCGCCGTGGGCTGGACGCTCACCCCGGAGCAGATGGCGAAGCTCGACGCGGCGAGCAGCCGGACGGCCCCCTACCCGTACTTCCCGTACCACCGGCAGGAGGGCTTCGCCCGGCTCAACCCTCCGGTCGTCTAGGAGAAGGAGGCGGCCTAGCCGAGCCAGAGGATGTTCAGGACGGACAAGCGGCGCGGGGGCCTGTTGATCCAGTAGGTGAGCGACAGGCCTCCGACGGACGCCAGTCGTACGTCCTGCCCCTCCGGGTCGTCGGTGTTCCACTGGTGGAACCCCCAGGGATCGGCCGCGGCGGCGTCCAGGACGTCCCAGACCGTGTCTCCGGCGTGCTCGGGCAGGGTCCCGAGAACCTTTGCGGCCGGCGTGGAGAAGCGGATCGCGTACGGCCGGCCGGTCACCGGCGCCTGCTCCGCGGCTCGGTCATCTCCACGAAGGTGCTGTCGTCGTAGCCGGACGCCATGAACGCGTCGACCGCCGGGGCGGAGGCGAGGCGGGCCTGCCAGACCTGAACCGTCTCGTACAGCGCGGTGAGGGAGAACGTGCGGCGGGACTCCTCCAGCGCGGCGGTCCACTCCTGCTCGAAGGCCGGCACCCACTGGGGGGCACGGCGGTCGGCGCGTAGCCGGTCGAGGAGTTCGGCCGGGGCTCCCGGGGCGGGGGCGTACGGCGTGACCGTGACGTGGTCGGGCTGCGCGCTCATCGGCTGGTCCTCCCTGCGGGTCGTACCGCAACGGTACGCGCGCCGGGACGCCTTGGATGCGGGCACGGGCAGATACCTCCCGGCGCGTCGGCGGCGCGCGCCCTGCCCCGGCACCAGGCCGACCGGGGCGTCAGCGCGCACCTCGTCAGGGCGCGGGTGCCTGCAGGAACGCGGCTACGGCGGCCCTGGTGAGGGTTTGGTAGCGGTGTTCCGTCGTTTCGGCCGTGAAATGGCCGGCGAGTTCCAGGGTGATCGAGCCGTGGGCGGCCGCCCAGATGACGTCCGTGACCTCGTCGACGTCCACGGCCGGGGGGAACACCCCGGCCGCCGCGCAGGCCCGTACGGCTTCGCGGAGGACTTCCAGGCTGGCGGCGGCGACCGCGCGGGCCTCTGCGGTGGGGGTGAAACCGGGGATGAGGCCCGCGAACATGACCTGGTAGAGGTTGCGTTCGGTCAGGGCGTTCTCGCGGTAGGCGCGGCCCAGGTCGGCCAGGCGGGTGGCCGGGTCGACGGATGGGGGGACGGCCTCCAGCCTGCGGCGCAGGCGGGCGAAGCCTTCCAGGTACAGGGCCTCGGCGATGCCGTCCTTCGCGCCGAAGTGGCGGTAGAGGACCGTCGTCGAGCAGCCGGCCGCGGTCGCGAGGCGGCGCATGGTCAGGGCGGCCGGCCCTTCCGCGGCGAGGAGTTCGGCGGCCAGGTCGAGGAGGGCGGCGCGCAGCGCCTCCTGCCCCTGGGCCTGGGTGCGGGTGTAGAGGTCGCCGCTCATGCCTGCTGCCAGTCACCGAGGGGGCGGTAGATCGGGATGCCGGCTTCGGTGAGCGCGGTGCGCTTGGCGAAGTACTCGTCGCCCATGGGGTCCAGGCCGCGCAGGGGCATGGTCCCCCGCCAGATCGTCAGGTCCTCCGGTGCGAGCTGCTCGGCCCGCGCGAAGTGCCGTTCGGCTTCCGCCGTGCGGCCGGTGCGGTGGAGCCACAGGGCCAGGGCCGCTTCGGTACGGGCCTGCTGCTGGGCGGCCGTGGCGCGGCGGGTGTGCCGGGTGACGTCCTCGTCGGACAATCCGCTGTCGCCGGTGAGGACCCAGCGGTCGAGTGCGGCCAGCGCCGCGCCGGAGTCCAGGCCCGACAGTTCGCGGAACAGGTCCGTCGCGAACTGGGTGTCGTTGGGGCGGGCCACCTTCCCCTCCTCGTCGATCCACAGCACGGTCGGGACGTTGAGCACGTCGTAGAGGTCGGACACGGCTCCGTGGGTGTCGATGAGCGCGGGGTGCGTGACCGCCGCCTCGGCGATCCACGGCGCGGCGTCGGCGGCGCGGCGGTCCACCGCGACGCTGAGGACGCTGAAGCCGTGCGCGGCGAGTGCGCGGTGGCGGCCTTCCCATGCGGGGAGGTCGTAGCGGCAGCCGCACCACGAACCCCAGAAGACGAGGGCGACCTTGCGGCCGCGCAGGTCGCTCAGCGAGTGCGGCACGCCGTCGACGTCCGGGAGGGTGAAGTCCGGCGCGACGGCCCCGGCGAGGGCGTGTGCACGTTCCTGCGCGGAGACTCCGAGGGCGATGACCCCGGTGGCGGTCGCGACCGGCCGGTCGAGCACCTCGGCGAACGCCACCGGGTCGAGCAGCCCCTGGTGTTCGGCCCGCGCGGCGGCGGACGAGGGCACGCACAGGTCGCCGCGGCACCAGCCGTGCGGCTTGCGGACCCAGCCGAGGGCCTGCTCGACCGCCTCGGGGGTCAGGAGGACGCGGCCCGACGGGCCTGTGCGCGCGCCTACGACCGATTCCCTGCCGTCGTCCAGGATCGTGATCTGCATGGCGTCCATGGCAATCCCCGCCGCACGTGAGTGGAAACTATGTGATGGAAAAATAACATCGTTATCACCAGCTCAGCAAGGGCACCGGACGGGCGGGGGTTTCCGTACCCTGGCGGCATGCGTACGCGTCCCACCTTGAGCTGGACCCCGACCGCGGACCTGCCGCCCGGCACCACGGACCCGGAGCCGGTCGCCGACGCGCTGCGAGCCGGCGGGGTGCTGGTCCTGAGCGGGGCCGGGATGTCCACGGAGTCGGGCATCCCCGACTACCGCGGTGAGCGCGGCAGCCTGCGCCGGCACACGCCGATGACCTACCAGGAGTTCACCGCCGACGCCCAGGCCCGCCGCCGGTACTGGGCGCGCGGCCACCTCGGCTGGCGCACCTTCGGGCACGCCGCGCCCAACGCCGGGCACCGGGCCGTCGCGGCGTTCGGACGGCACGGGATGCTCTCGGGCGTGATCACCCAGAACGTCGACGGTCTGCACCAGGCCGCCGGCAGCGAGGGAGTGGTGGAACTCCACGGAAGCCTGAACCGGGTCGTCTGCCTCTCCTGCGGCGCCCTCAGCCCCCGCGCCGAACTCGCCCGACGGCTGGAAGAGGCAAATACGGGCTTCGCGCCGACGGCCGCCGCGCTGAACCCGGACGGTGACGCCGACCTCACCGACGACCAGGTCGGAGACTTCCGCCCGGTGCCCTGTGCGAGGTGCGGCGGGATCCTCAAGCCGGATGTGGTGTTCTTCGGCGAGACCGTCCCCCCGATGCGCGTCGGGCACTGCCGCGAACTGGTCGACGCGGCGACCTCGCTGCTGGTCCTGGGCTCCTCGCTGACGGTGATGTCCGGGCTCCGCTTCGTCCGCCAGGCGGCCGGGGCCGGGAAGCCCGTGCTGATCGTCAACCGGGACCCGACCCGCGGTGACCGCCACGCCGTCACCCGGGTCGCGCTCCCCCTCGGAGCGACGCTGACCACCCTGGCCGACGGGCTCGGCGTCCCCGTCGGCCAGCCGGCTACGGACCACACCGCGACGTGACTCGGGTCGCGCCGGCTCCCCCAGGTCCAGGCATCGGCGGCCGCTCCCCGTCGCGCGTCAGGCGAGCGGGCCGAGCACCTCCTGGGACTCGATGAGCCCCTGGTCGCTCGGAGGCTCGCCGTCGCCGAAGACGCGTACCGCCTGGCGCGCCCGGAACTCGGCGTGCGCCTCGGCGGGCCGCACGTAGCCGTGACGGGTGCGGGCCTGTTCGGGGGTGAGGACCTCCTTGGTGCGGGGAGGAACGCCGAGCTTGATGGGCGCGACCACCTTGACCGTGGACGGGGAGAGCATCCCCAGCAGGAACAGTTCGACCCGGGGGCTGAGGTGGGCGAGCGCGAACGACGCCCGCATGACCGGGACGACGAGGACGTCCAGCAGGCGGGACTGCCGGATCTGCGCCATCTCCCGCATCCAGCGCGGCATGGTGGCGATGGTGGCGATCCGCTGCGTCCTCGCCACGACCATCCGTGCGGGCTTCATCCACCACGGGGTCGGCGGGAGGACGAGGTCGGTGTTCAGGAGGTGGTGCATGGCCTGCCGGGCGATCGGGCTGGCCTCCAACCGCGGGCGCATGCGCTCGAAGTAGGCCCGGATTCCCGCGCGGTCGCGCGGGACGTCGTCGGGAGAGCAGGTCTGGAACTCCGCGGCGAGGGCGCAGGACTCCCAGTACTCCTTCTCCTCCTCGGCGGTGAGCTTGCCGGGCCCGTACTTCTCGTAGGCGTAGAGGATCGAGTGCCAGCCGGTGAGCTGGATCCACAGCTGCGAGACGGGGTCGTTGGCGTCGTAGGTGCCTTCGCCATACGGCAGTTGGCCTATGGCCTTCGAGTGGACCTTCACCAGGACGTCCGCCGCCTTGCACACCTGGTCCGAACCGGCGAAGGCCACCATCGCGAAGTAGCGCAGCGTGCGGTCGTAGCGGGTGCGCGTGCGGTCGTAGATGCCCTGGGTGCCGTGGACCGCGGCCACCAGCGGCGGGTCGAGCTCCTCCACCACCACGGAGCGCTGGAAGCCCACCGTGGGGGCCGTCGGGTAACTCCAGACCTTCCAGACCACCGATCCGGGACCGAAGAACCCGTAGTCCTCGTGCGGTTCGACCTCTGTGCCGTGCAGTCGGGCCATCAGACCGCTCCTCGTGTTCCTGGCAGCGGGTGCGTGCCGCTCCCCCAATAAGACAGGACTGTCTTAAATTAAGACACGACTGTCGTAAGATGCCAAGATGTCGACACCGACGTCTCCCACCGACGGGCCGCGCAGGCGGCGCCCCTACGCTCCGCGCGTCCCGATCACCGAACGCCGGCAGCAACTGCTCGACGCGGCCCTCGCCGTGATCGTGAGCGACGGCTACGGCCGGGTGTCGATCGACGCGATCGCCAAGCGGGCGCAAGTCGCCCGCTCGGTGGTCTACGGGGCCTTCGACGACCTCGACGACCTCCTGCTCACCCTCCTCGACCGGCAGCAGGAACTCGCCTTCACCCGCCTGCTCGCGAGCGTTCCCGACACCCGCCGCACCCGTGACCCGGTCGAGTTCGCCTGCGAGGCGGTGCACCGGATGGCCGCCATGCTGCGGGAGGACCCGGACACCTGGCGCCTGATCCTGCTGGCTCCGGCGACCACTCCCCCGGCCGTCCACGCGCGCATCGAAACGGACCGGGAGCGCTTCCGGCGCCGGGTCGCCTCGTGGATCGAGTCCGCGGCGGCCGCCGGAGGGTCCGCGCCGGCCACCGGAGGGTCCGCACTGGACGCCGAGGTCCTCGCCCACGCGCTGGTCGCCTCCGCGGAGCACTTCGCGCGCCTGGCGCTCACCTCGGACAGCACCTTCGACGCGACCCGGCTCGTCGGCCAACTGCGGCTCCTGCTCGGCGGCATCTGGCCCGCGCCCGCGGCGTAGGCCTCGCCTCCGACGGGAGGAGCCCGACCGGCCCGGCCCGACGGTTCCTTCAGCGCAGCCAGACCGCGGTGTCCGTGGGCAGAACGCCGTTCTCCACGAGGCCGCTGGAGATCAGGACTTCGGTGTGCTCCGGCAGCGGAACCGGGCCGGCCGAAAGGTTCAGCAGGCAGCGTACGGAGGACCCGGCCGCGGTGCGGGCGAAGGCGAGTACGCCCGGCCGGGCGGGCACCCAGGTGAACCCTCCTTCGAGCAGGGCCGGTTCGCCGGATCGCAGGGCCAGCGCCCGGCGGTAGAAGGCCAGCATCGAGTCCTGGTCGGCACTCTGCTCGCGCACGCTCCGGGCGGCCCACTCGGCCGGCCGGGGCAGCCAGGACTTCGCGTCCGGTGCTTCGTCTCCCCACGGGAGGGGGACCCGGCAGCCGTCCCGGCCGAGGTCCTCTCCTCCGGTCTGGAAGAACGTCGGGTCCTGGCGGAGGGCCGACGGGATGTCCTCGACCTCCTCCAGGCCCAGCTCGTCACCCTGGTACACGTAGACGCAGCCGGGCAGGGCCATCGTCAGCAGCGCCGCGGCCCGGGCCCGGCGCCGCCCGAGGCCGAGGTCGGCCGGCACGCCGTGCACGCGGCGGCCGTCGAGTGCGTACGAGGTGTCCGTGCGTCCGTAGCGCGTGACGTGTCGGGTCGTGTCGTGGTTGGAGAGAACCCAGGTGGCGGCGGCGCCGACCGGGGCGTGCTCGGCGAGCGTCGAATCGATGACCGTGCGCAAGGCCTTCTCGTCCCAGGGACTCTGGAGGAAAGGGAAATTGAACGCGGTGTGCAGTTCGTCGGGGCGCAGGTAGCGGGCGAAGCGCTCCGGGTCGGAGGTCCACACTTCGCCCACGAAGACCGGGTCGTGGGCATAGGCGTCGAGGACCTCGTGCCACGCGCGGTAGACGTCGTGGACGCCGTCCTGGTCGGCCCAGGGGCTGGGCCCGCTCTCGTGGTCGGGCAGGGCCGGGTCCTTGACGAGGTTGTCGGCGACGTCGATGCGGAAGCCGTCCACGCCCCGGTCCAGCCAGAACCGCAGGATGGACTCGAACTCCGCGTGGACCTCGGGGTTTTCCCAGTTGAAGTCGGGCTGTTCGGGAGCGAACCGGTGCAGGTACCACTCGCCGGGCGTGCCGTCGGCCTCGGTCACCCGCCGCCAGCCCGGACCTCCGAAGGCGGACTGCCAGTTGTTGGGCGGCAGTTCGCCGTGCTCGCCGCGGCCGGGACGGAACCAGAAGCGCGCCCGCTCGCGCGAGCCGGGGCCGGCCGCGAGGGCGGCGCGGAACCAGGGGTGCTGGTCCGAGCAGTGGTTGGGGACGATGTCGACGATCACCCGGATCCCGATGTCATGCGCCTCGGACAGCAGCGCCTCGGCCTCCGCCAGGGTGCCGAAGACCGGGTCGATGTCCCGGTAGTCGGCGATGTCGTACCCGCCGTCCGCCATCGGGGACGGATACCAGGGGCTGATCCACACCGCGTCCACGCCGAGCCCGCGCAGGTACGGCAGCCGCGCGCGGATGCCGGCGAGGTCACCGATGCCGTCACCGTTGCCGTCGGCGAAACTGCGCGGATAGATCTGGTAGATCGCGGCACTCCGCCACCAGGCGGAAGGTGGCGAGGGTCGCCGTTCGGTGGCCGCGGGAAACGCCTCGGGAGTCGCCATGCGGTGAATCTAGGGAGGCGCTTCGACGGCGTCAACGGTTCGCCGGGATCTCATGATCGCAATCGATCGATGGGGTGGGAACCGTACGGGGATCCGCGGGGCGGGTGCCGGTGGGCGGGCAGCGGGGGCTTGGACCGGTCGGGGCTCAGGCCGTCGTGGAGGCCGGGGCGCTCCGGGAGCGGAAGGTGCGGCGGTAGGTGTCCGGCGGGACGCCCACCGTGCGGGCGAAGTGGCGGCGCAGGGTGGTGGCGGTGCCCATGCCGGTGGCCGTCGCGATGGTGTCGACGGTGTCGTCGGTGGTTTCGAGCAGTTCCTGGGCGTGGCGGATGCGCTGGGTGAGCAGCCACTGCAACGGGGTGGTGCCGGTCACCGACTTGAAGTGGCGGCCCAGGTGGCGTGAGCTCATCCGGGCCCGGCGGGCCAGGTCTTCCACGGTGAGCGGCTCGTCGAGGCGTTGCAGCGCCCAGGGGAAGAGGTCGGCGAGCGGGTGGTTGCCGGGAGCTGGCACGGGGGTGGTGACGAACTGGGCCTGACCGCCGTCGCGGTGCGGTGGGACGACCAGGCGGCGGGCGATCTTGTTGGCGGCCGAGGAGCCGTGGTCGAGGCGCACCAGGTGCAGGCACAGGTCCATGGCGGCGGCCTTGCCGGCGGAGGTCAGCACGCTTCCGTTGTCCACGTAGAGGACATCGGGGTCCACGGTGACGAGGGGGTGGCGTCTGGCCAGCTCCCGGGTGTGGGCCCAGTGCGTGGTCGCGCGCTTGCCGTCCAGCAGCCCGGCGGCGGCCAGCACGAAGGCGCCGGTGCACAGGGAGGCCACGCGCGCGCCCGCCTCGTGAGCCGCGCGCACCGCGGCGACGAGCTCGGCCGGCGGGTCCCGGTCGACGTCGGCCCAGCCGGGGACGATCACGGTGTCCGCTCGCGCGAGGTGGTCGAGTCCGTGGTCGGGTCGCAGGTGGAAGCGGTCGATCTGTACGGGGCCCGGTCCGCAGAGCGAGAAGTCGTACCAGGGGTCCACCAGGTGGGTCAGGTCGGAACCGAAGACCTCGCAGGCCAGGGACAGCTCGAAGTGCAGCATGCCGTCGGTGACGGCCAGCGCGACGGTGGTCATGTCCGGAAGTGTACGGGTCGTGTCGTTCCAGACACTCGTGACGGCATGGTGTTCCGGGACAGGATGTCCATGACGGAGCGCGGCGGGCCCGGTGGGCCGGCCGCGGCGGGGCATGCGGGTACGGACGAGTACAGGGGAGCGGGACCATGGGATCAGGTCAGCTGGTGGCGGTGTTCGGCGCGTACGGGCACACCGGGCGGTTCGTGGTCGCGGAGCTGGTGGAGCGCGGGTTCGTACCGGTGCTGTCGGGCCGCGACGGCGAGAAGCTGAAGGCGCTGGCGTACGAGACCGGGTTGGAGGCCCGCCCGGCGACGGTGGACGCCCCAGCCGCGCTGGACCGCGCGCTGGCCGGCACGGCTGCTGTGATCAACTGCGCGGGGCCCTTCGCCTCGACGACCGGCCCGGTGATCGAGGCGGCGCTGCGGGCCCGGATCCCCTACCTCGACGTGGCCGCCGAACTCGAGGCCAACATCGACACCTTCGCGCACTTCACCGACCGGGCGCGGGACGCCGGGGCGGTGATCGTCCCGGCGATGGCCTTCTTCGGCGGTCTCGGCGACCTGTTGGCCACCGCGGCGATGGGTGACTGGACCGAGGCCGGAGAGGCGCACATCGCGTACGCCCTGAGCAGCTGGCACCCCACCGCCGGGACGCGGCTTTCGGGCGCGGTCTCGCGGGAGCGGCGCGGAGAGCGGCGCATGCGCTACGCGGGCGGGCAGTGGGAGTACCGCACGGACGCCGCGCCGACGCTCCAGTGGCGGTTCCCCGAACCGATGGGCGCCCGGGAGGTGATCGGGGAGTTCACGATGGCCGACGTGGTGACCGTGCCCAGCCACCTGTCGATCCCGGACGTGACCACGTACATGACGGTCGAGGCGGTCCGTGACATCGCGGCCGCCGGTACGCCGGCCCCGACCGCGGCCGACGACAGCGGGCGGTCGGACCAGACCTTCCTCGTCGACGCGGTCGTCCGCTCGGGCGGCGCCGAACGGCGCGCCGTGGCCCGCGGGCAGGACATCTACGCCGTCACCGCCCCCCTCGTCGTGGAAGCGCTGGAGCGGGTCCTGACCGGCCGCACCCGTACGGTCGGCGTCGCCTCGGCGGGCGAGATCTTCGACGCGCCCGACTTCCTGCGCGCGCTGGCCCCGCACATCACCCTGGAGCTGCTCGCGTAGCGGACGGGCTGCGGCTCCGTACCGGCCCTCGGCCTCGGCCTCGGGGCGCACGTTCCGTAGGAGGGCCTGGGGTTCAGCCGTCGAGGTTCTCGAGGGCGGTCAGGATCTCGTCGGTGGAGCGGACCCGGCCGATCCTGGGGAAGATCTTGCCGAAGGTGTGGGCGTGCGCGTCCGCGTCCGTGTCGGTGGTCGCGTCCTCGGCGAAGACGAGGTCGTAGCTGTGCTCCCAGGCGGAGCGGGCGGTGGACTCCACACCGATGCTGGTCGAGATGCCGGCGAGGACGATCCGCTCGATGCCGCGGCGGCGCAGCTGGAGGTCGAGCTCGGTGCCGGTGAAGGCGCCCCAGTGCCGCTTGGTGACGACGATGTCGTTCGCACCGGTGGTCAACTCGGCCGGCAGCACGGAGAACTCGGCCGGAGGCGCGGCCGAGGGACCGGGCCGGTCGGCGTGCGTGGTGGGCAGGTCGCCCCCGTCCGGGGACCAGGCGACCCTCACGAGCACGACGGTCAGCCCGGCCGCGCGGAAGGCGTCGGCGAGCCGGATGCCCCTGGCGAGGATCTGCTCGGCGGGGGTGACGACGGGCAGGGCCATGACTCCCTTCTGAAGGTCGATGAGGACCAGGGCGGTGTTCCTGTCGAGCGTGGTCTTGGACATGCGAGTGCCTTCCTTGGCTGGTCGTAGAGGTACGGGTACAGGTAGAGGTACAGGTACGCATACGAGCCGTCAGGTGCGTGCGACCGGCGGCTCGCAGGCGTTGCGGCGGTCCCGTCGCCGGACCGGGCGGCTCCCCTGTCATAGGCCGCCCGTAACCTCTCGCCATGCAGACAACCACTCTGATGATCTACGACGGCACCGCGCCGGCCGACTCCGACGTCCCGCGCACCGGTGGTGTGCCGCTGGCTCCCGCGGGGTTCACCTGGCCCCTGTGCGGCGACTGCTGTGGGGGGCCGCTGCAGTTCTTCGCCCATCTCCCCGTCGAGGACGGCGTCCTGTCGGTGTTCGTGTGCCAGAACGACCCCGGCGCATGTGAATTCTGGGACGCGACGTCTGGCGCGAACCGGGTCTACCTGTTTCCCCGGGAGGAACTGCGGCCGGTAGAAGTGCCTGCGACGGGAGTGACGCTCCTGCCCACCACCTCGGCCATCCGCACCCACGTCGTGGCGCTCGACCCCGAAGAGAGCGCCGACCCCGACGAACTCGTACCTGACGCCTACGACCTGGCTCGCGCGGGATGGAAGCGGGAACCCGAAGAAGCCTTCGGCAAGCAACGCGAAGTACTCGGGTCACTCGGGGGCAGCCCCTCCTACCTTGAGGACGACCGCCTGCCCTCATGCCCCTCCTGCACCGGCCCGACGGAGTTCGCGGCGCATCTGGAGGAAGGGATCTCCGCGCGGACCGCGATGAACCTCGGCGGCCAGCTGGGCTACGTCTTCGTCTGCCGCGCTTGCCGCGAAGGTGCCTTCCTCACGGACTGAGCACACCACACCACGCCAAGCACGCCCGCTGATGAGCGACGCGTGATCTGCGGGGCGCGCAGGGTGTCGGTCGGGGTCGGAAAGACACGCGTCGCACGAGCCCCACGAACCCCACCGACAAGCCGGACCGCCGGCCGACGACGATGTCGGTCCGGGATGAGATCGTGTCCCGCATGGCCGACACAGACGAAGCAGAAGCCGACGTGGAGCACGCCGTCGTCGCCAGCTACCGACTGGCCGATGACGGCCTCGGCGAACCCAGCCAACGGGAGGCCGTCCGCCAGGCCCAGACCCTGCTGACCGAGGCGATCGAGCAAGCCGAGGTCGGCGAGTTCGACGGAAACGAGTACGGAGGCGGTGAGGTGGTCCTCTACGCCTACGGACCGGACGCCGACGCACTCTTCGCGGTGATGGCCCCCATCCTGCACGACCTGCCGTTCCGCCCGGCCCACGTCACCTTGCGCTACGGATCGGTCGATGACCCTTCGGCTGCCGAGCACCGCGTCGACCTCTGACAAGACGAGTCACCAGCAGACCGGCACCACGGTCCTCAAGCCCGTCGGCGCCCTGCCGTGGGACGGGTGGGCGGGACCGCGGCGAACCGGCATGACGAGCAGGAGAAGATCTTGAAGTTTCGGTCCATCGTCGAGCCGCCTGAGCCCATGCGGGGTCTGGAAGTTCCGTCCGAGGTGGTGGCCGCGCTCGGCGAGGGCTCGCGGCCGCCGGTGACGATCACGATCAACGGGCATTCCTGGAAGAGCCGTCTCGCCCTGCTGCGCGGCCGCCACTTGATCGGCCTCAGCCACGCCAACCGGCGGGCCGCGGAGGTCGAGATCGGCGAGGAGATCGAGGTCGGGCTGGAGCTCGACACCGAGTCGCGCGTCGTGGTCGAGCCCGCGGACTTCGCCCAGGCCCTGGACGACGACCCGGCCGCCCGAGCCGCGTACGACAACCTTGCGTACAGCCGCAAGCGCGAGCACGTACGGGCCATCGAGAGCGCGAAGATGCCCGAGACGCGCCGACGGCGCATCGAGAAGGCCATCGCCACCCTGCGCGGATGAAATCCCAACGAAATTCGGCCGGCAAGATCGGTGACCCGAGTCGCCCACAGACGGCCGAGCTGATCGATAATTGGCCGGCGTTCTGCCTGCACGGTTGAGAGGAGCCCTTGATGACCACACCGCGGGACTTGTTGATCATTGCCATGGACGTGGAGTCCGGCCGGACCGTCGAACAGGGCGATCTGTCGCTCGCGCTCGCCGGGGCAGAGGTCGTCGATCTCCTCGCCGCACGGGCCATCGAGCTGGACGGTGATCAGATCGTGCCGGGCGAGCAGGTGGTACTGGGTGACCCCTTGCTGGACGCGGCGGTCGCATCGCTCGTTCGGGAGACTCCCTACGAGTCCGTCGGCGACTGGCTGTGGCGTAGGGGGCGCGGCCTGTCCGCGAGCTATCAGGCCGTGCTCGAGCAGGAAGGGCAGCTCGTCCGGGCGCGCCGCCGCGGGTTCTCCCTCCGGGCCGGTGAGCTGGTGCCGGCCGATTCACCCGCCCGCCGCCAGGCCGAGGAGCGGTGGAGCGCGGAGGAACCCGTCCTCGTTCTCCTGACGGAGGCCCTCGGGGGTGGCGGCGACCGGACCGCGGACGCCCCGGAGGTGGCCGACGACGGCGTCGCGACCGTGCTGGCCGCCGTCAACGACGCGATGGTGGAACTGGCGGGCGTACGGCAGCGCCGGGCCATCGAGAACGCGGCCTTCGACAACATCTGGCGCGGCGGCGTGTGACGGTGGTGCCATGGCCGGCCGGCGCAGGCGTACGCGGGCGCGGTCCCCATGCGGGCCGGGCCCGGCTCATGGAGACGCCTGCGCGGCGTCGGCGACGGTCCACCACCATGCGATCGATGCGATCGGCGGCGGTGTGAGGGGGGTCTCGACCGGTGGGTCGTACGGGGTTCCGGGGCGTCCGGGCCGGTGGTCGCCGCCGTCCGGTTGCCCGGGGTGATAGCGGGAGGTCGCCCCGCACCAGTCCCGCACGCCGCAGACGTACTGGGTGAGCGCGTCGAGATGGCGCCGGATCCGCGGGTCCGCCGGGGCCCGCGCCGTCTGCTGACCCAGGTGCAGGAACAGGCGCATGATCGAGGCCCGCAGCGCGGAAGCGGCTCGCAGGCCCTGCGCGGGGCCGGCTTCCGCTCCGGGTTCCGGTCCGGCTTCCGCTCCGCTTTCCGGTCCGTGCAGGCCTTCCAGGAGGGCGATCAGGTTGCCGCTGCGGCTGCCGCGTTGGCGCTCCTTCGTGAAGGAGTGGATGTCGGTGTCGATGACGACGATCCCCGCCGCCATCTCGGTCAGTGCACGGATCCGCCGGTCCTCCCACAGCGGTGCGGGCAGTGCGGCACCGATCGCGTCGAGCAGCACGGGTACGGCGAGGGCGGCTCCGGAGTGCAGGCGGGTGAGCAGGTAGTCGCTCACGTCCTGCGGGCCTCCCGGCGCCGTCGCGTCAGCGCCGACGCGGGCCTCGGCGAGGAAGTAGCCGCGCATCGCGTCGACCCATCTCCTGACCTGTACCGGGGTGGCGATCGCCTCCACGCGGAGCCGGATGTCGCGCAGGGCCAGGCCGAAAGGATCACCGCCGAGGGGAACCTCGGGGGCCTCGATCGTCCGCTGGAGCCGGGCGACCATCGTGATCATCTCCGTGGGGGTGAGACTCGGAAGGTCCTCGTCGCAGAGGTCGTCGAAGGCGAACACCCACGCGGCGAGGTCGCTGAGCAACTGGGCCGCGAACGGGTCGGCGTCCGGTGCGATCCTCACCGCGATCCGGTTCAGCCCCGTCGTCAGCCGCGCACGGCGCTCCGGCCCCCCGCCCAGTCCGAACCGGCTCATGAACACCGCCGAGCCGGCGTCGAAGTCCTCCGCGGCCGGGCGGGCGGGTCGGGCCGTCGGGATGGTCAGGCGTTCCGCCGGGGCGAGTCCGGCACTACCGTCGGCGCGGTCGGCCGCGTGGCCGGCCGCCTGCGTCCGCGTTCCTGTCATGAGTGATCACCTCGTGTTCCGTCAGGGCTGACGCGCACAGGCCCTCATCGAGGAACGAGTCCTTGCCGAACCGTTTCGCCCTGCGCCCGTCCTGGCGCCCCATCAGCTCGTCGGCGTCCGTTCGCTCCGTCGGCCCCTCTCATTGAACGCAGGATGTCCCGAAGTCACCACGGGCATGCGGGAGCACTCGCGGGGCGCCAGGAGCGCGAAACCCACCCCGGGGCTTCCCGCGAGTGGCAGAGCGCCGGGGGCGGAACGTGCCTACGCTGGAAGGGGTCACTGGAAGCAGCGGACGCCGGCACGGATCCTCCGGATGAGGTGAGGCCATGACAACGGAACACGGAGCCGCACCCCGCTCAAGGCGCCGGATCCCCGTGGTCGCCGTCGTCTCCGCCGTCGCCGTCACGTGCCTGGTGGGCGGGTACGCGGATTCCGGCGACGGAACCACCCCCACGACGGCCACCACGGTTGCCGCCGGCTCGCAGGACGGCTCCTGCCGGACCGCTCCGCCGGACAGCTTCTGGCACGCTCCCGTGGACACGCTCCCCGTGCACCCGCACTCGGACCGCTACGTCTCCTCGATCGGTGCCGCGGAGCCCCTGCACCCGGACTTCGGGGCGGGGCTCATCGACGGAGAGCCGTTCGGCATTCCCATCACCGTCTCGGACACGACGGTGCCGGAATCGAAGGTCACCCTGGACATCGCCGAGGAAAGCGACGCGTCCGGGTACCGGATCCCGCCGAACGCCAGGATCGAGAACGGTCCCGCCAGCACCGGGGACCGCCACGTCGTCGTCTGGGACCGCGCCCTGTGCAAGTCCTACGAACTCTGGAACGCCCGTCAGGAGGCCGACCACGCCTGGCACGCCGGCTCGGGCGCGGTCTTCGACCTGCGGACCCACGAGCTGCGGCCCGACGGGTGGACATCGGCCGATGCCGCCGGCCTCGCCATCCTGCCCGGGCTGGTGCGCTACGACGAGGCGGCGGGCGGGCTGGTCGACCACGCGATCCGGATGACCGTGCCCCGCACGGATCAGAGCTACGTCTGGCCGGCGAGGCATCAGGCGGGCTCGGCGGCGGACGAATCGCTGCCGCCCATGGGACTGCGGCTGCGGCTCAAGAGCTCGGTGGACACCTCGGCTCTGGCCCCTCAGGCCCTGGCCGTCGCCGAGGCGCTCAAGAAGTACGGGGCCATCGTCGCCGACAACGGGTCGGCCTGGTACCTCACCGGCGAGGAGAACCCCGGCTGGGACAACGACCAGCTCAACGCGCTCAAGGGCTTCAAGGGTTCGGACTTCGAGGCCGTCGACGCCTCCGGGCTCCAGCAGTCCCCGGACTCCGGCGCCGTGGCACCCCGCTGACCGGCGGGAGGACGCCCCTCATGCGCGCACAGAGCTCCAGGGCAGCGCGGACGGGTGCCTTCGTCGCGGTCTCCGTCGCCCTGTTCTGCATCCAGCTCGACTTCTTCGCACTCAATCTCGCCATCCCCGGGATCGCGGAGGAACTCGGCGTGACGGTGTCGGCCGCGCAGTGGACCTTGTCCGCGTACATGCTCGCCATCGGCTGCTTCTTCATCATCGGCGGCCGGGTGGGGGACGTCTTCGGCCGGCGGGGCACGCTCCTGGCCGGAACGGCCCTGTTCACCGCCGGGACCGTGGGGTGCGCCCTGGCTCCCGGGCTCGGTCCGCTGGTCGCGGCCCGGATCGCCCAGGGGGTGGGCGCGGCGTTCGTGTTCCCCGTGGCCGTGTCGGTGATCACCAACACCTTTCCCGAGGAGTCCCGCGCCAAGGCCTTGGGCGCCGTGTTCGGCGTCGCCAACATCGGCACCGCGATCGGGCCCTTCGTGGGCGGAGGGTTCACCGAGGGGCCCGGCTGGCGCTGGATCTTCTGGCTGATGGCACCGCTGAGCCTGTTCTCGCTGCTCACCGCTCTCGCGTACGTCCCGGACTCGCGCGATGCGGCGGCGTCGCGCGAGCTCGATCTGCTCGGCTGCGCCCTGATCGTCGGTGCGCTGGCCGCTCTCACCCTGACCGTGGAGCGCGGGGACGCATGGGGCTGGAGCAGTGCTCGCGCCCTCCTCGGCTTCGCGCTGGCCGTGGTGGGCGGCGGGCTGTTCCTGGTGCGGGAGCGGCTGGCCCGGCACCCTCTGGTCGATCTGGGGCTCTTCCGCGTCATCCCGTACGTCCTGGTCACCTGGATGGGCACGCTCTCCAACATGGGCTACGGAGTGACCGTCTTCCTCGCCACCCTCTACCTCCAGGGCGTACGGGGTCTCTCACCGCTCCTGGCCGGCACGGTCTTCCTGGCCCCTGCGCTGCTGGTGGCGCTCAGCGGGCCGCTGGGGGCGCGGCTGGGGCGGCTCATGCGGCCGACCACGGTGATGGCGCTGGCCGGGATCGGCGCGGGGACGGGGATGTACGCGCTGACCCAGGTCACCGCCTGGTGGCTGTACCTGCCGGTGTTCGCGTGGTGCGGGCTGGGCCTCGGGCTGGGGTGGACCTATGCCAGCGTGGCGACCCAGCAGCTCGTCGCTCCGGCGAGGGCCGGGGAGGCATCGGGGGTACTGCTGACGTGCCTGGTCACCGGAGGTGCGATCGCGCTGGCCGGAACGGCCGCGGGGATCTCGGCGATGACGCCGCAGCGGTCGCCCGAGGCGGCCTACGACGCGATCCTGCGGCTGGGTGGTGTGGCCGTCGGCGTCACGGCCCTGCTCGTCCTGGCCGTAGGCCACCGGCTCGCGGCGCGGGACGCGAGCCGCTGACACCGCGGGGGCGGCGGACGTCGCCGTCCGACCGCCCCCGCGCACCGGCCTGGGCCGGAAGCCCCTACTTGGCGCCGAGGTGGGCACCCTTGACCCACTCCGCCTCGCCTTCCTTCGCGCAGGAGGAGGTGTAGGCGGGGCCGAAGGCCGCCGGGACGGCCGCCGCGGACGAGCAGTTGGACGAGAACGCCTTGTGGCCGCCCGAGAAGTAGTCGATGTCGACACCGTCGTTGGCGAGGGCCGCGCCGGCGCCGCCCAGCAGGATGCCGGCGGCGAGGACGGAGGCGGTGACGGCAGAGCGAATGCGCATTGGTTCCCCTAAGACTTAAGGATCTGGGGACGCTCCCATGGGTGGGTGCGTCAGCCGATTCAACGCCCGGCGGAGCCGACAGGAACGACCGTTCACTCGAACGCTCCGGCAGTAACGTTTCGGCAGCCCACAAGAGCCACCGCGAGAGCCGTCGCCAGAGCCGTCGCAGGACCCTCCCGAGCCATCCGTCCGCGCCTGGGCGCGACCCTGCGTCGGGTCTCGGAGACAAGATCGATTGTCAGTGGTGGATGAGACCGTAGGAGCATCCAGTCGGAACGAGGGGGAGCTTCCATGTCCGGAAACCAGAACTACATCAACCACGTTGCTCTTGTGTTGGATGCCAGCTCGTCCATGTCGCACCTGAGCCGCAAGGTCGTCGAGGTAGCCGACCAGCAGATCGCGTACCTTGCCCGCCGGTCGGGTGAACTGGACCAGGAGACCCGCGTCACGGTGTACGTCTTCGCGGACAAGGTGGAGTGCGTCGTCTACGACAAGGACGTGCTGCGGATGCCGTCCCTGAAGCAGTTGTACCGGACCGGCGGAATGACGGCGCTGCTCGCGGCCTCGCTGAAGTCGCAGCGCGAGCTGGCCCAGACCGCCCAACTCTACGGCGACCACAGCTTCCTGACGTTCGTGCTGACCGACGGGCAGGAGAACGCGAGTCACCGCTCCCCGGACGCCCCTGCCCGGGACCCGCGTGAACTGGTGAAGGCCGTGGCCGAGATGATCGCGACGCAGGAGGACAACTGGACGCTGGCCGTCCTCGTGCCGGACCAGATGGGCAAGCGGGAGGCCATGCAGTGCGGCTTCCCGAAGGAGAACATCGCCATCTGGGACGCCACGAGCACGCAGGGTCTGGAGGAGGCCGGGCAGGTCATCAAGGAGGCCACCGAGAAGTTCATGGTCGGCCGCGCCAAGGGCATCCGGGGATCGCGCGCGGTGTTCTCCACGGGCGCGGAAACGGTCAACAAGGACACCATCAAGGCGGCCGGTCTCACCCCGGCGGACCCCTCCGCGTACCAGCTGATCCCGGTGGACCGGGACGCGGCGATCCGGGAATGGGTCGTCGAATCCGGGCACACCTACCGCACCGGTGGCGCGTTCTACCAGCTGAGCAAGCCGGAGAAGATCCAGGCGAAGAAGCAGATCGCGGTGCTGGAGAAGAAGACGGACCGGGTGTACACGGGGCCGGAGGCCCGCGCCCTGCTGGGCCTGCCCTCCGTGGAGGCGCGCATCAAGCCGGACCACAACGACGAGTTCACGATCTTCGTGCAGAGCACCAGCGTCAACCGGAAGCTCGTGTCGAACACCCGTCTGCTGCTGATGGCCTGACGCCTCGAAACCCCGACGGCTGCGAGTCGCCACGCCTTCGGGCCGTCCCCGGATGGCGGGGCGAAGGGGAGCGCGGGCGGCTCGAGGCGTGCGAGGGCGTGCGACGGGTGCGGTGGTGACCGCGATGGCCTCCGTCCTCCTGGTGGCCGCCGCGGCCACGGTGCTGCCGGGGGTCGCAGCGGTCACCCGGGTGTGCACCTACGACCGGCCGGGGACCATCCGCTACGCGCAGCCACCCGAGGCCACCGACCGCAGCACGCCCGTACGGGGCACCCGGGGGCCGTGCCGCCATGGTCGAGGACCTGGACGGCGTGCTCACGGCCGCGCGCGTGCCGGGTCCGTACTGGCTGGTAGGTAGGTAACCCTCCGGCGGGATGCGCAAGTCCGTCGAGGACCGCCTGGCCCTCGGCGCCGTAGCGACGGGGCCGTCGTGACGACGACCGCGCCGCGACGAGGAGCGCGGCCCGCCCGGCTCAGGCCTGGGTCGGGTCCGCGGGGATCGGGTGCACTTCGACCGGGTCGCTGCCGGGCTTCCCTCCCGGGCCGGGGCAGGCCGATGCCCGGGCCGCGATCTCCAGGGCCCGGTCCTCGCTCTTGACGTCGACCAGCCAGTACCCGGCCAGGACGTGTCCCTCCTGGCCCGGCCCGGCGGTCACCTGCGGCTGCCCGTCGCTGCCGGCCCGTACCGTCTTGACCAGCGAGGGACCACCGAGGCCCTGCCCGTCCACCCACTCCCCAGCGGCGGTGATGTCCTCGTTGAGGGCGTTCATGTGGGCGAACATGGCCGTCATGTCGTCCTCGGAGTACGAGGACATGATGGCGTCCCATTCGGCGGCAGGCACGTTCATCTGGATCATGTACTTCATGTTCCTCACCCTTCCGGGGCGGCTGCTGGGGTTTCGGTCTTGCACAGGGGTAGACAGCCAGTCGCCGTAAAATTCATCGGCGCTCCCAGCACCACATCACGGAATCCCGGTGATCGCCCCCAGGGAGGCTCCCGCCGAGGAGGGGCCACCTCAGTCTCCTTCCGCGTCGGCCAGGGCGTCGGTGATCAGGCGGGTGGCGAAATCGGGGTCGCCGGTCATGCGGTTGATGTACTCCGCGAGCAGGAAGGCCGTGGCTTCCAGCGGATTCATCTCCGCCTCGGTCCAGTCTCCGTACTGCTTGCGCCACAGATTGGGGCTGAGGCCGGTGCCCGCGGCGATGACCAGGCCGGCCATGGTGGGGATGGCCTGGGGACGGACGCTCCTGGGCATCATGCGCAGCGTGGCGACGATGTTCGGCACCACGTACTCGAGGACGTCCTTGCCGTGCTCCTCGTGGGCCCGGCGCAGCCACATCATGAACATGTAGATGAGCGTGCACGCCCCGTCCAGCAGGTCGTCGGCTTCCTCGGGGCCGAGCGACGAGGCGTACTGGTCGATCAGCGCCTGCTGTTCGGGATCCGTCCCGGTCCTGCCGTCGTGAATGCCTTTCAGCCGGGAATCGATCAACAACAGCGCTGCGCCCACATCGCCCGCGGGCGCGTGCTCGGGGTCGTACTGCGATGCCACAGGATTCCTCCTCAGGTCGCCACGATGGACTGCTCGGCCTTGGTCCGCACAGTAGACCGGCCGCACGACGGGAGCCGCCCGCTTGGCCTTCCGTCACACCCAGGTGTAGGTCCCGGCGAGTTTCCAACGCCCCGGGCTTCGCCTCCGAGTTCACGCATCCCACCCGCGTCCGCCGGTCCCGGCCGGGGGTCGGAGAATGTGTCCATAACTGAACCTCTCGGCGCCATGCTGCCTCGCCGTCGCACGGGGGAAGAACCCATTCATCTGGACGGCTCCGCCCACGGCAGCCTGCTCGGCTTCTGGGCGTGGGCGTATTCGGGGGTGGTCGGCAACACGCTGCGCGGAGCACTCGCCGAGTACATCGTCGCCCTCGCGCTCGGAGTGGCGGACGGCACGAGGGTGGACTGGGACTCGGTGGACATCCGAGTGCCCGGCGGGCCCCAGGTCGAGGTCAAGTCGGCGGCCTATCTCCAGGAGTGGGGCCAGACCCGGCTGTCCGCCATCAGCTTCTCCATCGCCCCCGCCGAGGGCTGGGACGCGGTCACCGGGGAAGTGGACCCGGCCCGCCTGCGCCGCGCGGACGTGTACGTCTTCTGTATCCTCAAGCACCAGGACAAGAAGACCCTGGACCCCTTGGACCTCACCCAGTGGACCTTCTACGTCCTGCCCACCTCCGTGCTCGACGAGCGCAGGCCCGGACAGCGCACCCTGAGCCTCTCCTCCCTCCTCACTCTGGACCCGGTGCGCACCGATTTCGCCGGCCTGCGCGCCGCCGTATTCGACGGGTATGCGGGGGCAGGGCCCGAGAAGACGCAAAAGGCGGGTGAGGATGAGGCCGATGTGGCTTCATGGCCCGTGAGATGAGGAGCGTCCTGCGGATGCGGGATCGGACTCGGACTCAGGATCGGACTTGGACTCGGAAAGGGATGCGAACGCGCATGCGGATACGAACGGTTTCCAGGAGGCACATCGGCGTCTGCGTGGTCGCCGGCTGCGCCCTCCTCCTGACGGCCTGTACCGACCGGGAGGGTACCGTTTCGTCCGCCGGGCCGACCGTGACGAGTACGGCCGCACCGTCGACCGCCCTCGCGCTGGCCGAGCGGTACCACCGGGCGGGCGGGGACGAGAGCGTGTACGCCATCCAGCAGGAGGCGGGGCCCGAGGGGGCTCCGCTCGTGATCCTCCGGACCACGCACACCGACGCGGAGCACTCGCTTTTCGAGAAGCAGCGGGATTCGGTCGTCTCGTACCTCACGCGGTTCGAACAGCTCTCCACGGCCCAGGGCTACCTCGTGGACGTCTTCGGCGGGGACGGGTCCCTGCTCCACCGATGGGACGCCCGCCCTTAGAGCAGAGGAGCCGAGCCTCAGCCGCCGCCCTCGCTGAGCAGCCCACCGGGACCCGTCCCGCGCCCCCGCCTGCGCCGGGCAGCGACAGTCGCGTCGCGCCCTAGTGCCGGTGTGGGGCGGAGGAGGGCAGGGGCTCGGGGGCGGGCGTCGGCCCGCCCGGGTCCACCACCGTGAACTGGCCCATCATGCCCTTGTCCTCGTGGTAGAGCAGGTGGCAGTGGTACATGTACGGGGTGTCCGGGTCCGCGGGGCCGTCGAAGCGCAGGGCTATGCGGACCGTCGAACCCGACGGGATGAAGACGGTGTCCTTCGGTCCGCGCAACGGCGGTGGCGGGGCTTCGCCGTTGATGTCGAGTACGCGGAACTGGACGTCGTGGACGTGGAAGTTGTGCGGCATCCCGTCGTTGTTGCGGAGGGTCCAGGTCTCGGAAGTGCCGCGGGTGACCGTCTCGTCCACCCGGGACATGTCCATCTTCCGGCCGTTGATGCCGGACGACTTGAGCTCGAAGACGCGGCTGCGGACCGAGTCCTCGCCGGTGGGAAGCGCCGGGGCGGCCAGCGCTGCCGGCAGCTCGGCCGACGGCCTCAGGGTGGGGGCCGCGCGCAGCTGCATCACGTCGAAGGAGTCGTCGCCTCCCCCGAAGCGCTGGTTCCAGAAGTCCAGGCCTGCGTCCAGGGGGTAGGAGCGCAGGACCGTCCGCTCGCCCGGTCGTACGCGTACGACGATCTCCGCGCGCTCCCCCGGCGACAGGCGCAGGCGGTCGGTCGTGTGCGGGGCTTCGAGGAGGCCGCCGTCCGAGGCGATCTGCCGGAAAGCGCGGCCGTCGTCGAAGCCGAAGGTGTAGACGCGTGCGGTGGAGGCGTTCAGCAGGCGCAGCCGGACCAGTTCGTCCCGGACGGTGACGTACGGGTCGAGCGTGCCGTTGACCATCGTCCGGTCGCCTAGGAACCCGACGTTGCGCATCAGTTTGTGCCCGTGGTCGAGCTTCGTGCCGTCGAAGGACACGTCCTGGACGATGACCGGGATGTCGTCGACCCCGTACGTCCGGGGCAGGGGAAGAGCCGCCGACTGCGCGTCGTCCAGGAGGAACAGGCCCGCGAGGCCGCGCTGGACGTGCGACTCGGTCGCGCCGTGCGGGTGCGGGTGGTACCAGAGGGTCGAGGCCGGCTGCTCGACCGTCCACTCGGGGGCCCAGTTGCCGCCCGCCGGCACCATCTGGTGCGGGCCGCCGTCCATCGCGGCGGGCAGGTGCATGCCGTGCCAGTGCACGCTGGAGGCCTCCGGCAGGGCGTTGGCCACCTTGACCCGGACCTTCTCCCCCTTCGCCGCGCGCAGGGTGGGGCCGAGGTGGCTCCCGTTGAACCCCCAGGTGGGGGTTCTCGCCCCGGGGGTGAACTCGGTCTCTCCCGTCTGCATCCGCAGGTCGAAGACGCGGGTTCCGTCGGCTTCCACGGTGGACGGGGCGAGGGGCGGCACCGCGAGGGCGGCGCGGAAGTCCACCGCGCCCACGGTGGACACCTTGGCTCCGGTGTAGAGCCAGGTGAAGAGCACGCCGATGACCAGGGCGAAGCTCGCGGCCAGCGCTCCGAGGATCAGCAGCGCCCTCTTCCAAGGCGGCATCCGGCGCTTGCCGCCGGTCACGTTCTTCCCGTTTCTCGACATGCGAACGACGCTACGGACGGGACCCGCGGCGGACATCGGGGACCGACCCGGGGCCTACCCCGGGACCGACCCTGAAACCTCTCAGGGGCGGGGTCGGGGTCGGGGTCGGTCTCCGAGTGCGAACGACGCCCCCGTCCGCCACCTCGTGCCGTCGTGGACCATGAGTTCGACCGACGAGACGCGGGAGGTGAACGGGAGCCGTCCCCCGAGGTCGGCCTCGATCTCCTCCAGGACGGGCTCGTCCTGGCCTTGGGCGATGGTCAGGTGCGGCACGATATCGGCGAACCGGCCGCCGTACGGCGGGGCCTCGGGCCATCGGCCGGCGATCGCCTCCGTCAGCCGCACCAGTGGCGTAGCGGGTTCGGGAGCGAGGTACAGGACCTCGGGGAGCCGTCCGCATTTCTCGAACCGCAGGTCGAACGCCTGGTGGCGGCACAGCACGTCCTCGAGGGCAGCGTGGACCAGCGCGTCCACTCGGCTCGCCTCAAGGAACGGGAAGAGCACGGTGACGTGTGCGGGAACCCCGGCCCGGGCCGAAGGGTCGAGCCGTTCGCGCCAGCCGCGGACGGCCGGCTCCGCCTCCGGAATCCTGACGATGAGCCCCGTCTGGCCCGCCCGGAACGTAGTGCCGCTGTCCTCTGCCATGACACGCCATGGTGCCACGGGAAGATCCGTTCCCGCCCGGTCCGCTGACGGCCCGTCGGAGCCGGGCTCCTGCACGGATTACGGCCTGCCGGCGCCGGCGAGCCCGGACACTGCGGTGTGCCAGGCCGAGGTGACCGCCCCGTGGGCCGCGGCCGTCGCCGCGCAGAGGTCGGCCGGCAGGAACAGGGGCGCGCCCACGTGGACGTGTACGCGTGGCCGGCGGACCGGGGCCGTGAGGATCCCGGCGAGCTGTTTGGCCGTCGTACCGGAGCTCACGCGGCGGGCGCCGGCCTGACCGACCGGCCGGACGGGTGCCCCGGTGTCCCCGGCGAGGCGGGCCAGGCCGCTGCGGAAGGACAGGGGCGCGGCTTCTCCGGAGTCGCGGCGGGCGGGGATTCCACCTTCCCCGTACATGAGCACGCACCGCCCCGCCGCCAGCGCCTCGGCGGCGTCGGCGAGCGAAGCCGCCGCGCGGGCCGTTCCCCGGTGGACCGGGATGTGCCCTTCACGGGCGAGCGCCCCGCCGAGCACCGGGACCCGCCACAGCCCGGCCGTCGCCATGATCACCGGGTCGACGCCGAGCCGGCGCAGGGCGGCGACCACGATGAGGGGGTCGACCAGGCTGGTGTGGTTGGCGGCCAGGATGGTCCCGCCGGCGATGGGGCCCGACATGTCCTCGGACACGGTCATCCGCCCGAACACCGGGGCCAGGGTGGCGGCGACGTGGCTGATCATGGAATCGAACCTCCGGGGAGTGCGGTCTTCGTCTCCCCAGCGTGTCGGCCGGCGGCCGGTCCGGCATGAGTCGCCCTACTCAACCCGCCTGGGTACGGGGCCCACGCGCCTCTCCCTCGTGTAGGCGGAAGAGGGCGGGCGGAGCACGCCTGGCAGTGTGGTCCCCGTGCCCCCTGCCATGCCCGTACGTCGTGACCGTGTCGGACCCCGCCGGGCTGCCCGCACCCGTCTCGCGGCAGCCGGTGTGGTGGTGCTGACCGTCGGCGCGGGGTTGGGGCTACGGGCCGTGACGACGGGGAGCCCGGCCAAGTACGGCGGGGACGCGCTGTACACGGTACTGGTCTTCGCGCTCGTCGTGCTGGCCGTACCGCGCGTCACGGCCCTGCGGGCCGCCGCGGCCGCTCTCGCGGTCAGTTGGGCGGTGGAGCTCCTCCAGCTCACCGGAGGGCCGGCGGAGCTCTCCCGGCAGAGCACGGTCGCCCGCCTCGTCCTCGGGTCCACGTTCAATCCGCCCGACCTGTTCTGGTACGCGGTCGGCGCGGCGGTCGGCTGGCTCGGCCACACCGCGGCGGGGCGTCTGTCGGCCCCGCCCGGTCCCGGGTTCTAGGCAGGCCGGGGGCAAGGTCCGGACGAGGCGGCCTACCGGCTGCGGGTCAGTGCCTCGGGGGCGCCCGCCGACTGGACCCCTTCGGCCTCGAGCCTCAGCCGGTCGGGCTCCGCCAGGGTCAGTGCGTAGAGGTTGCCCTCGGGGCAGGCGAAGGTGGCCGCGGGGTCGGTCGGACGGCTCGTCACCGCCGCGAGGACCACCCTGCCCCCGCTCGTCTGCCGCAGTTCCAGGGCTTCCGTACAAACCAGGTCCGCCGCGGCCGCCCAGGGCGCGCGGCGTCTCCCGACGGGAAGGGAAGAGGGCATCGGCGGCGTCACCGGCAGCGTCGGGGGAGGCGTCGGTGTCGTGGGCGCGGGCACGGACGGCGGCTCTGACGCGGCCAGGACGCGGCGCAGTTCGGCCTCCCGGTGACTCGCCTCCGCGGCCGGCGAAGGTGGTACCGCCCGGCTCCGCTCCTGCTCTGCCGGACCGACCCGGGCCAGCAGCTCCTCGGCGGTCGGGCGCCGCTGCGGCTCCTTGGCCAGGCACTCCCCCAGCAGGGGGCGGAGCTCCTGCGGAACGCCGTCGAGGGCGGGATCGGCGTGCACGAACCGGTAGAGGAGGCCCGGGAGTTCCAGCTCCTCGTCCGCCGGGGCCCGGCCCCCGGCCACGGCTCCCGTCGCCTGCTCCGGTTGTTCTCGCTCGCCGCGGTACTCGTCTACGCGGCCACCGGCCGCAGCGTGCCGATGACCGCGCCCGTCCGGGTGTGGCGCGGTTCGTGCACGGCACGCGCGATGCCGAAGTCGATGAGGAAGGGCCGCTCCCGGCCGAGCAGCACGTTCCCCGGCCTGATGTCGCGGTGGACCACGCCCGCCGCCGTACGGCCACGAGCGCGGCCGCCAGTTCCCGGGCCGGGCTGCGCAGGGCCGGGTGCGCCCAGCGGTCCGTGCCGGTGGACCCACTCGCCCAGGGAGGGCGCGGCGACGTACTCCGTGGCGAGCCACTGCGGCGGCGCCCCCGGAACGCCGAAGTCCACCGCCGGGACCGTACACGCGGAACGTACGCGGTCGTTGGCGCGGATCTCCCGACGCGAAGCGGTCGGCGAATTCGGGATCCCGGCTCAGTTCCCGGTGGAGGGTCTTCAGGGCCGGCGGCCGGCCGGACGCCGTCCGGCCCAGGAAGACCTCGCCCGTACCTCCCTCGCCGAGCCGTGCCGGCAGGCGGTACCCGCCGATCTCCGGCGGGTCGCCGGGCCGCAGTGACCGTACGCCCGGGGCGCACGGACCGGCCGGTGGAATCACCTTGGAGGACGGTCCGGGGGCCGGATCGTCAGGACGACATGATGAACCGCAGGGCGAGACCCGAGGCGGTCATCCAGTGGGTGACCTTGGCGAAGTCGTTGTAGTACACCGTGTCGACGCCGGGGAAGGCGACCTTGATCGGCTCGCCCGTCTTGCTTCCGGGCTTCGCGCCCTGCAGTTGGACGGTCATGGTCTTCGCCGGGGCCTCGTCCATGGGGCCGCTCAGGAGCAGCGCGGCGTGCGCCTCCTTGCCCGGCTCGAGGGTCGCGAACGGCGTGCCGGGCGTGGGGGCGCTCTCCTTGATCTCGGGGACCAGTCGCTGGGCGCCACCGAGCTGGACATGGGGGTAGTGGTAGACCTTGCACGCCTTCTTGCCGGTGTTGGTGACGGTGAGGAGGATGTGCCGGATGCCCTCGCTCTTCTCGTCCTCAGTGCTGGTGGTGATCGAGACGTCGCCCGGGGCGCAGAGGGCGATGGCGCCGTCGCCGCTGCCGCCCGTGTTCGTCGCTGCCGGGGTCGGCGTCGCCGAGGGCGTGTCGCCCGGCTTCGGCGTGGCCGGGGACCCGGTCCCGCTCGGCGTGCCCGGGGAGCTCGGTGTGCTCGGCAGGGCCGTGGGCTTGTCGTCGCCGCCCCCGCTCGGCGAGCACGCCGCGGAGGCGAGGAGCGCGGTGGCGGTCGCGACCCCGATGACGTAGGACTTCCAGCCCCTGCGGTTCGTACGGGCAGCAGTGTTCATGGTGTTCCCCCGTTGTCGGCCCTGTGCGGCCGCTGTCGACTTCCGATGACGAATGATGATCGGCGCAGACCGCGATGACCACGTGCGGCTCGGCGGCGGGCCGCCCCGGTCCGCTCCTTGCTGCGTACCGGCACCCCGGCCGGCCTGCACTAACGGACTTCCCTCACCCCGGCCGTCCCAGACGCCTGTTACCAAGCAGGGACAAGAACGGCACGCTTCGGTCAGAAGGCCGGAGGCCGGCGGGTCGCGGGAGCCGGATCGCGGCAGACGGATCGTTCGATCTTGTATCGAACGGCCGGATGTCCCTACGGTGGTGCGATGGGTCTCTTCGACACGCTCACCGGCACCAAGCACCCCGCCAGCGGGGTCGCACCGCGTTCCGCCGAGGAGGTGCGGGCGGTGCTCCTCGGGCTCTTCGGGGCGGACGCGCCGTACGCCGTGCGCGAGGGCGCCTCCGAGGGCGCCGATCTGGTGGCGGAGTGGCGGATCCGGGAGCCCGCGTGGCACACCTTCTTCGCCCGGACCCAGGCGAGCCGCGTGCTGCAGATCCACCTGCGCCTGGACCCGGCGGCCCGCGAGGTCCGCTCCGTCGACCGGCAGTACGAGGTCACGTGGCTGGCGGGCACGCCCCGACTGACCCTGTCGGCCGAGGCCGCGCGCGGGCAGGTGACCACGGCGTCCTGGCGCCGCACGGTCGAGCGGGGGGCCGACGGCAGGCTCGAAGGCACGGAGGTGTTCCGCTTCGACAGCGCCGACCTGAAGGACCCCCTGCGCGAGGCGGTCCTCGGCGCGGGATGGACCTGGCGCGGGGTCGTCTACGGAAAGCTCTGAGGCGGCGGCGGGCGGCGGCGGGCGGGCGGCGTCTGCCCGACGCCCGCCGTGCGAAAGCGACGCGCGTTCACGGCCGTCACGGACCGGCGCCCGGCGCCCCGGGCAGGTGAACCGTCAGGCCACCGCGCCCACCGCCACGGGGCCCCTGGCCGGGCACGACAGTGTCCGCCGTGCCTCCTTGGCCCGGCTGAAGGGACCGGGGCGTCCGCTGACCCCGCTGGAGGACCGACTGCGGGTCCTGCTCGCGCTGGGCAACGTCGACGTGGTGATCGCGTTCGACGAGGACACCCCCGAAAACCTGCTGCGCTCGTTGCGCCCCGACGTCTGGGTGAAGGGCGGAGACTACTCCTGCCAAGACCTGCCGGAAGCGGATGTCCTCGCGGCCTGCGGGTCAGGCCGTCGTGCTCCCCTACCTCGACGGCCGGTCCACCACCGGCCTCGCGCAGCGCGCCGCGGCGGCCTCCGCGGCGGCCTCGCCGTCGGTCGACTCATGGACCGCCCGGGTCCCGGCAGCGGCCGGCCCGCCGTACTGGTGCTGCGCGCGCTGGGGCTGGGCGACCTGCTCGCCTCCGTACCGGCTCTCCGTGCCCTGCGCCGTGGCTGGCCCGCACACGAACTCGTGCTCGCGGCGCCCCCGCGCCTGAGGGCCGCCGCCCTGTCCACGGGGCTGGCCGACCGGCTCGTGCCCACCAGCGCCCCGGGCCGCGCGGTACCGGCGGAGCTCGCCTGGCCGGGACCGCCCCCGAGGTCGCCGTGGACTTGAACGGCAACGGTCCCCCCAGTCACCTGCTGCTGCGCGCCCTGCGGCCCGCCCGCCTCCCCGCCTACGGCCACCCTGCTCTTCTGGACCTGCCCGGACCAGTGGGACGACCGAGCTGGTCCCGCTTGCTGCGCTGGCACGCCGTGACCGCCGACCCGGACGACCTGCGGATCGCGGCACCCTCCCCGGTGTCCGGCACCTGCACCCGTGGCGGGCGCCGGTTCGCCGAGGTGGCCCGCACGCTGAACCGCGCCGGGGCCCGTGTCCTGGTGGCGGCCGGCCGCGGCGAGGGCCGCTCGGCGCACCTCGCGTCCGCGCTGGGCACGCCTTCGGTCGTGCTGTTCGGGCCGGTGTCTCCCGAGCTGTGGGGACCGCCGCGACACGGTGCGCACCGCGCGCTCTGGCATCTCGGGCCCGGGGAGGACCCCTACCGTCCAGGAGATCCGCACGGCTCGGAACCGGACGCCCGGCTGATGCGCATCACCGTCGAAGAAGTACTGGCGGCAGAACGGCGTCCACCAGCAGATATTCCTCTTCCACGCCCACGGTGATCACGCCACAGCGCCTACCCGGACACCTCATGATCATCCCGCGGCGCAGACGTATCCGACGTTCCTCCCGATCCTCCCGACGCCGCGCGGTCCGGCTGGTCGTCGGCGCCCCGCGCTGAGCGTGATCACTGCGGCGGGTGGTTGCAAAGACCCGGGGACGGGGCGAATACTAAAAACGCCGCGGACACCGGACAGGTCCGGTGCGGCGGCAGCACGACCGCCCTTCCTGGCGAGGTGAGAATCCCCATGGAGCGCACGGACGGCGACCTGATGCGGATCATCCTTCGGCGCTACGGACCGACGGTGCACGTAGCCTTGGCCGGCGAACTCGACTCCGAAGCGGAAGCTCTCGTGGCACGCATCCGCCCGTGCCTTTGCGACGGCGTAGCGGTGGTCGCCTGCGATCTTCAGCAGGTGGGTTTCATGGACGTCCGCGGCCTGCACTGCTTCCTCGACCTGCAAAAGTACCTCCAGGAGCGTGGCACGGCCCTCCTCGCGTACAACTGGCAAGCCCAGCCCCTGCAACTCCTGCGTCACCTGAACGCCCTGCAGCCCCACAGCGACGAGGACGCGGGCCCGCGGGCGCTCCGCGATCTCCTCAGCGCGCACGCCGCACGGCAGCTGGCCCTCGGTATCGATCGTGCCAAGGCGCCGGACAGAACCGTCCGCCCCCAGCCCGCGTCCTGAACCTCGGGCCGGGGATCAGAGGGCTCCCGAGGACGGCCCCGGGCGTGGCGCGCCGCTCGACCACCGCGGTGGCCACATCAGTGCGGCGGCCTCAGCTGTCATGGGCTGCGCGGCCCCGCGTAGGGCACCTACGGGCGTCCCTCACTTGCCTGTCGGCTTGCCCGGGTCGGCGGCGGGGGCTTCGCATTCCGGGTGCGGTCAAGGCTTGCGCCAGCGGTCGTGGTCCATGTGGGAGCCGGCCATGGGTCCCATGCGGAGCATGCCGCCGTCCACAGCCCAGGAGGCGCCCGTCACGTAGGAAGCGTCGGGGCCTGCGAGGAAGGCGACGACCTCGGCCACTTCGCGGGCGTCCCCGGGGCGGCCGAGTGGCACGCCGGGCCTGCTCACGGTGCGGACGTCCGTGTCTTCCTGGCCCGTCATGGGGGTGGCGATCTCGCCGGGGGCGACGGCGTTCACCGTGATGCCGTGCTCGGCGAGTTCCAGGGCCATCACCTGGGTGAGGAGGCCCAGTCCCGCCTTGGCCGCGCAGTACGGGCCGGCGCCCACGCGCGGCTGGTGCTCGTGGACGGAAGTGATGTTGACGATCCGCCCGCCCCGGCCCTGACGGATCATCCGCCGTGCGGCGCGCTGCCCGCAGAGAAGGGGGCCGACGAGATCGACGTCCAACACCTCCCGCACGGTCTCCAGCTCCAGGTCGACGAAGGGTGTCGCCGTACCGGTGCCCGCGTTGTTGACGAGGATGTCGATGCCCCCGAGCTCGTCCGCCAGCTCGTCGATGACATCGGCCGCATCCGGCAGCGCCGTGAGGTCGAGGCGGGAAAGCACCGCGCGGCGCCCGTATTCCCGGACCTCCTCGGCGGTGTCGTGCGCACCCCGTTCGTCCGCGTGCCAGGTGATGCCCACGTCCATGCCCGCCCTGGCGAACCGGACGGCCACCGCCCGGCCGATTCCGGAGTCCGAACCGGTGACCACCGCCGTCACCGGCGTGAAACCTGCTGGACTGACCATGTCCGTCACCTCACCGTTCCGTGCGCCGCGCCTCCGGCTGCTGTGCGTCACCCACCTACAGCCCGCGCCGACGCGACCGCTCACCAAACCCGTCCATGGAGGGCTGCTACCCCGCCCGTCGCGAGATATCGGCCAAGGACGCGGCATGTGGGGTCAGGGGGTCAGCCGGGCGGGGCCGAACGGCCCTTTGCGGACATGGGACACGTTCTGGCCGACGGCGTTCTTGTAGTGGCCGGCACCGGGCGGGTGCTGCGGCTTCCGATGCGGTCAGGTTCGGAGTTCGGCGCCGAGTCCCGCGGATTCCTCGACCACGTTCGCGAGCCGGGCGAGCATGCTGCGGTGCCGGAGCTGGATCAGTGCGTCAACAACGGCATTGTGGAGCGTGCCGCCAACACCTCGCAGGGGGTGTTCGTCCACTTTGACCAGGGTCTCGTCTCCCCAGGGGTGGACTTCGATCGCCACTCGGGCTGTGCCCAGGGGGCCGCTGTCCACTTCCAGTTCCAGTTTCTCGGGCACCTCGACGCGCCGTACGACCGTGGTGCCCGCCACGGTCCATGGTCCTATCCGGACGGTGTACCGCAGCGCGGACCCGAGTTCGGGCCACGAGCCGCGGGCGACACGCGATTCGCTGGTGCCCACGACCCAGTCCGCGTAGCGCGAACCGTCGGAGAGCACCTCCCATACTTGAGGCGGTGCGGCGTGGATCAGGTGGTGTCGTACGGCCATGACTTTCCTCCTGGGCAGGGGTGAGGGCGCCGGTCTGCTCCGGCGAGCCCCTTGGTATCGGCTGCGGCGCCGCCGGGTCCGAGGAAACCGGTCGGCGGCAGCGGGGTGTCGCCGTGGGCCGCGAGGACCCGTCGGAAGTAGTGCACGACGAGCGAAGGCGTCAGGGCTCGCACCGCTTGCGCGCCGCGCAGCCACGGCGGCGCGTACACGTGCGCCGAGCGGTGCTCGATACCGCGGACCATGGCCTCGGCGTAGGCAGCGGAATCCTCTGTGACGGAAGCGGGCCACGGTAGACGGGTGCGCAGTGTCTGGAAGACCGCCGTCTGGTCCGCGTGGCGGACCAGGGCGGTGTCGGCCCAGTTCAGGTAGGCGATGCCGACGTCGACGCCCCGGTGGGTGATTTCGGCGCGCAGGGAGTGCGCGAAGGCTTCGACGCCGGACTTGGAGGCGCAGTACGCGGTGAGGAAGGGCGTGGGTGCGAGAGCCGTCAGGGAGGCGACCTGGAGGTAGTAGCCGTGGCTGCGCAACAGGTCGGGGAGGAAGAAGCGGGCGGTCAGGGCGCTCCCGACAAGGTTGACCTCGATCACCCGCCTCCAGTCCTGCGGATCGCATTCCAGGAGCGGGCCGCCGATGGCGATCCCGGCGTTCGCAACGACCACGGACGGAGTGCCCAACCTGCTCCGGACGGCCTCGGCGGCAGCCGAAACGGCGTCCGGGTCGGTGACATCGACCGGGAAAGGGGCAGCGGGGCCGGGAAGACCCGTCGCCAACCGGTTCAGCCGATCCGCTTCCAGTCCGAGCAGGGCCACCCGGGCACCGCGCCCGGACAGGGCGTACGCCGTGCTCGCGCCAATGCCCCGGGCGGCGCCGGTGACTACCGCAACCCGACCCTGAAGAGGGCTTGAGTGCGACCCGGTGTGATGCCGAGGGGAGCAGGGCCTCATGGCATGCGCCTGCCCGATCGCTCGGGTTCCACACGGGGCGGCACGCGGTCGCCGCCGCCTCCGCCCGCTACCGGCTGCACGGGACCGGCGTGCCGGGCGGCTGCTACGACCGGACGGTGGCCACCGCCCGGGGGGCCGTCACCGAGGACCCCGCCGCTCCCGGGCACGGCCTGCCCGGCCGGGCGCCGGCCCGGCCGGCCGGTCGCGAGCCCCCCACCCCCGTGGGGGGGCTCCGCCGCGTCCGTGCCGTCCCTGCCGTCCCTGCCGTCCCTGCGGTGCGGGAACGAACGCCACACTACGGCCGAGCGGTTCACCTCGCCCCTGACAGCACGCGCCACCAGGGGGACCGGGTGCGCCACGGGGGGACCCTGCGCGCCGTGTTGGGGACCGTAGGCGCCTAACCCCCACGATGACCTGGTCATTCATGCTGGACTATGCTCTGGCGCTGTGGTCTCGCACGCACATCAGGGGACAACCTCCTCCGCCCTCGCCCGCCTGAGCGTCAACGTCGCGCGGCTGGTCGGCATACGCCCGCACGGATACGCCCACTTGCCGGGCATGGCTCCCGAGCACCTCAACGACGACCTGTTCCGCACGCCCTCGGCGACGGCCATCCGGATCGCGGAACTCACGACGGTCCAGGCTCGCTGGGCCGAGATGTCCGTGCTGCTGGCGCGGGAGTCGAGCATCGGCACCCTGGGGGTCTGGGACTACCTGATCACCGCCGCGCCCACTCCGCTCGAGGGGATCCGGGACGCCGCGGCCTACTTCGCCGCCGTCGCCGACCCTCTGACCGACGGCATGCGGATCGCCGAGGACGGCGAACGCGTCACCATCAGCCACGTCAACCGGGCCGACATCGCCCACGAGGCGGCCTGCGGCATCCGCGGCTACGCCCTCGGCCTGTACCGGCGCCGTCTCGGCGAAGCCGCGGGACGGAGCCTCGTTCCCCTGCACGTCTCCCTCGCCGCCAAGGCTCCCCCGCGGCACGACGCCCTGATCGAGCTCTACGGCACCCGGAACATCGAGTTCGAGGCCCCGGCCAGCTCGATCACCTTCCGTACCGCCGATCTGAACACCCCGACGCCGCACGCCCAGCCCGGGCTGTCGACCGTGCTCCGGCGGCACGCCGAGCAGAACCTCGCCGGAGCGATCCCGCTGCACGACTGGCTGGACCTGTTCCGTACCGCCCTGGCCTCCGCCCACGACGAGGGCGCGCCGATGTTGTCCTCGGTGGCGCGGCGCCTGACCATCAGCACGCGGACCCTGCAGCGCCGCCTCGAAGAACACGGCACGACGTGGAGCGAGGAGGTCGAGACCGTGCGGCGGGCCCACGTCGCCCGGCTGCTCCACGGAACCGGCCTGAGCGTCGACTCGATCGCCGCCCGGAGCGGTTACGCCGACGCCCGCGCCCTGCGCCGGGCCGTCAAGCGCTGGTACGGCACCACCCCCGCCGCCCTGCGCCGCGCCGGCCGCGGCGATGACGCTCAGGCCGGGGTGTAGCCGCGGGCCCGGACATGCTGGTGGGTGAGGCGGCTGAACGCCCGTGCGGCGGCGCTGCGGTAGGCGTTCTCGCGTGCGAGGAGGGCGACGGTGCGGGTGGGGAGGGCCGGTTCCAGGGTGACCGGCGCTAGGTGCGGGTGGTCCTCCGTGACCGCGTCGGGCAGGACCGTCGCGAGGTCGGTGCGCCGGACGATTTCGGTGAGGCTCTGAACCGAATTGGCCTCCACCGCGATGCGCGGCCGTACCCGGTGGTCGGCCAGGTAGGCATCGATGTGTCCTCGGGTGGCGAAATCGCCGCTGAGCAGCGCTAGTTGGCGGTCCGCCAGGGCGGTCACGGGCAGGGGCGGCTGTCGGTCCGCGGCATGGCCGGCGGCGGTGACGAGGCTGAGGGTCTCGGCGTACAGCGGGGCCGCGGTGATGCCGGGCAGGTGCGGGCCGTCGAAGGCGATCCCCAGGTCGAGCTCGTCGGCGAGCAGGCCGGCCTCGATGCGGTCCTGGGCCATGTCCTTCACGTCCAGGGTGATGCCGGGGTGGCGGGCGTGGAGTTCCGCCGCCAGCGGCCCGACGAGGTAGGCGGTGAAGGTCGGCGTCACGGCCATCCGGAGGTGGCCCCGGGCCAGGTCGGCCACGTCGTGGACGGCGCGTTCGGCGGCGGCCAGGTCGCGCAGGGCCCGTCGGGCGTGGTGGACGTAGGTTTCGCCGGCGTCGGTGAGGCGGACCCCGCCACGCCCGGTGCGGTCCAGGAGCTGGACGCCGAGGGTGCCTTCGAGCTGCTTGATCTGCTGCGACAGGGTCGGCTGGGAGATCCGCAGTTCTTCGGCGGCGCGGGTGAAACTGGCGTGTTCGGCGACGGCGAGCAGGTAGCGCAGGTGACGGAGTTCCAGAGCCATGGGGCCGAGTATAGATGGCGTCTATAAGAGACATGTCTCATACGTCTTGGACACTATAGGTGCAGGTCATGCATGGTGGATCTCGTCGGCCTCGCAGGTCGGCAGTCATCGAAGGGAGTGACCATGCACGACCTCATCGAGGGCGTCGCGCGGTTCCGGCGGGAGGTCTACCCGGCCAAGGCGGAGCTCTTCGCCCGGCTGGCGACGGTCCACCGGCCGCGCACCCTGTTCATCAGCTGCTCCGATGCCCGAGTGGTGCCGGAGCTGATCACCCAGAGCGAGCCGGGCGAACTGTTCGTCATCCGTACCGCCGGCAACCTCGTACCCGCCCACGCCCCCGGCACGGACGGGGTGGCGGCCAGCATCGAATACGCCGTCGCGGTCCTGGGCGTGAGCGACATCGTGGTGTGCGGGCACTCCGCCTGCGGCGCGATGACGGCCCTGGCCGAGCGGCACGACCTCAGCGGAGCCCCGGCGGTCGCCGACTGGCTGCGCCACGCGGACGCCTCACTGGCCCGTACCGGCGCCGAGGGAGACGCGCCCCGGCTCGATGCCCTGGTACGGGAGAACGTGCGCGCCCAGTTGGCGAACCTGGCCACCCATCCTTCGGTGGCCCGCGCCCTGGCCGCGGGGTCGGTGACCCTGCGCGGCTGGGTCTACGACATCCGGGCCGGGGGCGTGGAGGAACTCGGTTCCTCCCGGCCCGTCTCCTCCGCGGCCTGACCGCGGCACCCCCTCGGGTCTCCGACCCGCATTCCCCCCACCCCATCCGCCGCTCTCCCCCACATCCGGTGAGCGGCTCACCGAAAGGAAGCCCCTCATGGTGCACGCCCAGTTCGACAACACCGCCCGTCAGGCCCTGGCCGTCAAGGCCGTGGACGCCAAGATCCGCGAGGACCTGACCTGGCAGCGGATCGCGGACGCCGCGGGCCTGTCGGTGGCCTTCGTCACCGCGGCCGTCCTCGGCCAGCACCCGCTGCCCCGGGCATCGGCCGAGGCCGTGACCGGACTCCTGGGCCTGGACGCCGACGACGCACGGCTGCTGCAGACCATCCCGACCCGCGGCTCGGTCCCCGGCGGTGTCCCCACCGACCCGACGATCTACCGCTTCTACGAGATGCTCCAGGTCTACGGCACCACGCTGAAGGCCCTGGTCCACGAGCAGCTCGGCGACGGCATCGTCTCCGCGATCAACTTCAAGCTCGACGTGAAGAAGGTCGCCGACCCCGACGGCGGGGAGCGCGCGGTCATCACCCTGGACGGCAAGTACCTGCCGACCAAGCCGTTCTGATCCGCTCCGAATCCGCTATCGGCCGCGCGGATCAGCGGTGGAGGCGGCGGGTCCAGTCCTCGGGGAGCCGGTCGGCCGGACCCGGGGCCGGCTGGTCGGCGGGGTGGCCGGAGGGCGGGGTCAGCTCGGGGCCGGACTCGTACAGCTCCTCGGCGGCGTAGTCCCAGAACCAGTCCTCACCCGGTTCGTAGCTCTGCACCAGGGGATGGCCGGTGGAGTTCCAGTGGGCGGTGGCGTGCTGGGCCGGCGAGGAGTCGCAGCAGCCGATGTTGCCGCACTGGGCGCAGCGCCGCAGGTGGAACCACCAGCCACCCGCCGCATCGCATGCGGCGCAGCCGTTGCCGGAGGGCGGAACGCTCGGGTCGACTCCGTCGATGGCGGTCATACGGGCTCCTCGGAGGGCTCGGGCTTGGGCTCGTGCTCGTGCTCGTGCGCGGACTCGGATTCCGCTGCGGTCAGCGGGAGCAGCACCTGGAATCGGGTGTCGCCCGGCGCGGATTCGACCTGGAGGCTTCCGTGGTGTTTGTTGACGACGATCCGCCAGGAGATGTCCAGGCCGAGACCGGTGCCCTCGCCGACCGGCTTGGTGGTGAAGAAGGGGTCGAAGATGCGGCTGCGGATCTCGGACGGGATGCCGGGCCCCGTATCGCGGAACTCCACGAGCAGCCGGTCTCCCTCCCGAGCCGTGCGGACCGTCAGGGTGCCCTCGCCGTCCGTGCCGTCGCCGTCCGTGCTCCCGATGGCGAAGACGGCGTTGTCGATGAGGTTGGTCCACACCTGGTTGAGTTCCGCCGGGTAGGCCGGCACGTCCGGCACGGAGCGGTCGTACTCCTTGACCACCCGGATCCGGGGGCCGATCTTGCCGGAGAGCATCAGCAGCGTGCTGTCGAGGAGTTCGTGGACGTCGACGACCCGGTGCGGGGCGCGGTCGAGCTGCGAGTACTGCTTGGCGGCGTCCACGAGGTGGGAGATGCGGGTGGTGGAGTCGTCGATCTCGTCCATCAACAGCTCGGTCTCGACGGTGTAGTTGAGCCAGCCGACGGCCGCCGGCAGGAGGTCCTCGGCCACGCTCGCCGCCACCTGCTCCAGCCAGTCCGTGTCCAGACCGGCCTGGACGAAGACCGGTGCGATCCGCCAGCCCTCGGGGACGCCGTGCTCCTCCAGCCAGTCGGCGAGTCCGTCCTCCCGGTCGGAGGCCTCCAGGGGGCTCAGCACCGGCGCCTTGGCCACGCGCTCGACGGTGCGTTCCTGGATCTCGATGAGTCCGGCGATCGCCTCGCGGGGATAGTTCCCCTGCGAGATGTGGGCCAGCTTGTGCCGCATCTTGCCCACCCGTTCGCGCAGGGTGGCGGTGGCCCGTACGGCGGCCGCGGCCGGGTTGTTGAGCTCGTGGGTGAGACCGGCGGACAAGGAGCCGAGGGCCAGGAGCCGTTCGCGCTGGCCGATGGCCTGCTGGGTGCTCCGTGCGCCGAAGAAGAGCCCTTCCAGCAGGTGCGCGGCCATCGGGAACCATTCCCGCATGACGTCCGCGAAGGATTGCGCGGGCAGGACGAAGAACCGTGTCGGCTCGGTCACCCGCATCGAGTTGTTGTACGCCTGCGGCACGCGGTCGCCGAGGTAGGCCTGCATGGCCCCGGCGTACACCCCGCGCTGGGAGGTCCGGGCGACCTCCACGTCGTCGCCGCCGACCCGGCGGGACAGGACCACGGTGCCCTCGATCATCACGTAGAAGCAGGTGGCGGGGTCGCCCTCGGTGTACACGGGGCCGGTGTCGAACCGTTCCACGCGCCCCTCGGCGCACAGCCGCCCGAGCTGCTCCGGAGTGAGCTTCTCGAAGAGGAAGAGCGAGCCGATCTCCTGCGGGGAGCACGGCATCGGCTGCCCGCTCACGATTCCTCCAGGTACCGGTGGACGAGCATCACGGCCATGGCTCCCTCGCCGACGGCGGACGCGACCCGCTTCGCCGACCGGGCGCGCGCGTCGCCCGCCACGAACACGCCGGGCACGCTGGTCTCCAGGTGGTAGGGCGGCCGGTCCAGCTCCCATGCGGCGGGCGGACGCCCGTCCGGGGTGAGGTCGGGCCCGGCCAGGATGAAGCCGTGGTCGTCGCGCAGCACCGTACCGTCCAGCCAGTCGGTGAGCGGGGCCGCGCCGATGAAGACGAACATCCACTGGGTGTCGACGAGTTCGGTCGCACCGGTGTCCACGTCGCGCAGCGTGAGCTGCTCGAGGTGGCCGTCGCCGTGCGCCGATTCGACGGTGGTGCGGGTGCGCACCGTGATGTTCGGCATCTCCTCGATCTGCTGGATCAGGTAGTACGACATGGACGCGGCCAGAGAGATCCCGCGCACCAGCAGCGTCACCGATTTCGCACCGCGGGCCAGGTACATGGCCGCCTGGCCGGCGGAGTTGGCGCCGCCGACGACGTACACGTCCTGTTCCAGGCAGGAGGAGGCCTCGGTCAGCGAGGAGCCGTAGTACACCCCGCGCCCGGTGAAGCCGTCGCAGCCCGGCGCCCCGAGCTGCCGGTAGGTGACCCCGGTCGCCAGGATGATGCTCTGCGCGCCGATCGCCGAGCCGTCGGAGAAGCGGACGACGCGGGCCGCGCCGTTGACCTCCAGTCCGGTGACCTCGCGTGCGGTGAGGATCTCGGCGCCGAACCGGCCGGCCTGGCGGCGGGCGCGGTCGGTGAGCTGGGCGCCGGACACTCCGTCCGGGAAGCCGAGGTAGTTCTCGATGCGGGAGCTCTGCCCGGCCTGTCCGCCGGTCGCGGACCGCTCCACCAGTACGGTGCGCAGCCCCTCGGAGGCTCCGTACAGCGCGGAGCCGAGCCCTGCCGGGCCTCCGCCGATCACGACGAGGTCGTAGAAGTCGGCGGTGGGTGTGGTCGCGAGGCCCACGTGCGCGGCCAGGCCGGGTGCGTCCGGCTGGATCAGCACGGTGCCCCCCGGGGTGATCACCACGGGCAGCCGCCGGCCGTCGGCGCCGGCCGCCCGCAGCAGTCGCTGCCCCTCCGGCTCCTCGCAGGAGTACCAGCGGTACGGCACCTGGTTGCGGGCCAGGAACTCCCGGACGCTCGACGAGGGGGCCGACCAGCGGTGTCCGACGACCTTCGTGGCGGGCACGGGCCGGTGGTCCCCGGTGCGCCAGGCGGTGAGGAGGTCGTCCAGGACGGGGTAGAGCTTCTCCTCGGGCGGATCCCACGGTTTGAGGAGGTAGTGGTCGAGGTCGACGACGTTGATCGCGTCGATGGCCGCGTTGGTGTCGGCGTAGGCGGTCAGCAGGACGCGGCGCGCACCCGGGTACACGGTGAGGGCCTCTTCGAGGAACGCGATGCCGTTCATCTGCGGCATGCGGTAGTCGGCCAGGATCACCGCCACCAGGTCGCCCCGGAGCTTCAGCTCGCGCAGCGCCGCCAGTGCGGATCCGCCGGATTCGGCGCGCACGATCCGGTAGCCGGCGCCGTAGCGGCGCCGCAGGTCGCGCGCGATGGCCCGGGAGACTCCCGGATCGTCGTCCACGGTCAGGATCACGGTCCGTGCCGTGTCGGCGGCCTCTGTCATGGCTCTCCCGCCCCGGGCGGGCCTGGACTGGCGGCGTCGCGTCGAGCCGCCCGCACCCGGTTCCCGTCCATCCTAGGTTCGATCGTCCGGGTTCGCGCGGACGGCCGGAGCGGGTGGGCGGCAGGTGGGAGGAGCGGGCGGGCGGAGGGCGGCCTCATCGGCGGAAATTCCGTACCGCCCCGGCCGGCGGGGGCGGAGACTCTCCCCATGGCTGACATGGTGGTGTTCGGGAATGCGGTGACCGCGTGGGCGGCCGGTGACGCCGGTGGGCTCGGTGACGTGGGGGCCGCGGGGGAGGCGGCGGACGCGGCGCGCGACCTGGCCGCGCGGCTGCCCGTACGGACCGTCTTGCTGCTGGAAGGGGCGAGCGACGCCGAAGCGGTCGACGCGCTGGCCGTGCGACGGGGGCGGAACCTGGCGGCCGAAGGGGTCTGCGTCCTGCCGATGGGCGGCGCGATGAGCGTCGGTCGCTTCGCCCGGTTCCTCGGACCCCGGGGTCTGGGCCTGCGCCTCACGGGCCTGTGCGACGAGCGGGAACGCGGCTTCTACGCGCGCGGCTGGGAGCGGGCCGGTGCGGAGCCGCGCGGGTTCTTCGTCTGCGCGGCGGACCTGGAGGACGAGCTCATCCGCGCGCTGGGCGTGCCCAGGGTGGAGGAGCTCGTCCGGGAGGAGGGGGACCACCGCGCCCTGCGGACCTTCCTGCGCCAGCCCGCGCAGCAGGGCCGCAGCGCGCAGCAGCAGGTGCGGCGCTTCCTCGGCACGAAGAAGGGGCGCAAGATCCGCTACGGCCGGGTCCTCGTCGAGGCGCTCGACCCCGAGCGCGTACCGGCGCCCCTCGAGGACCTGTTCGCGAGCCTGTGACCCGCCGCCGCCCGGGCGGGGTCAGCTCAGGTGGTGCAGGAAGAAGGCGGCCGCCTCGTCGCCGACCCGGACCCGGGCGGTGGGGTCGGCGGGCTCCGGGGCGAAGAAGTCCTCGTGCTGGACCGCGGGCCCGGCCGAGCGGCCGCTCGCGGTGGGAATGTGGTCCAGGTACGGCCTCGTGTCGGTCTCGTACGGGGCGACCGTGTCCGCTCCCGCCCAGCGGATGGCGACCGGTACGCGTACGGCCTCCAGGCTCTGCCGGGTCACCATCGCGCCGACTCCCGGGGCCACCTGGAAGACCGCCGCCACCCGGGGATCGGAGAGGTCGCCGCCGGCTCCGTCCAGCGTTGCCCGCGCCGCCTCGTCCTGCGGGTACTTCGCGCGCAGGGCCTCCAGCACGCCGGGGAACTCGGGGATCTCCGGCAGCGGGGCCGCGCCCGAGAACACCGCCCACAGGATCTTCGGATCGACGCGGGCCCCGGCCAGCGCCGCGGCCGTGTAGCCGCCCAGGGAGAACCCCGCCACGCCGACCGGGCCGAGGGGCTGTTCCCGGGTGAGCGCGTCGAGGGCGAAGGAGACGTCCCGGGGCCGTTCCCAGACGTGGAGGAACCCCTCCGGCTGGTAGCCGTCGACGAAGTTGTTGCCGTGGTGGTCCAGGGCCACGACCCGGAATCCCGCTGCGTGCAGCGGGCGTACCAGCCACTCCATGTCGCTGCCCGAGCCCCCGGTGCCGTGCGAGACGACGACGAGCGGGGCCGGTGCGTCCCGCTGCGCACGGCTCGGCTCCCACACGTACAGGCGGACCGGCCGCGGACGTGCCGGATCGCGCAGGTCCGGGCGGGACTCGTCGTACAGGACACGGACGAGCGGCTCTGGGGCGGAGTGGATCATGGCGGCATCGTACAGAGCACGCACCGTTGGGAGGAGGCGCCCGGTCGGACGCCAAGTCACGGCGGCTCAGCGCATCTTGAGCTCGTGTCCGGGGGCCAGGGCGGCGGAGATGCGTTCGGCTACGGTCTGGGCCGAATTGCCCGCGGGGCTCTTGGGGCCCTGGGTCACGGTGACGGAGATGGCGAGCTTCTCCGCCGGCAAGTAGGCCTGGATGGCCGCGTAGCCGGAGAAGGACGGGTTCGTCAGGATCCAGCCGTTGACGACGATCACGCCCAGGCCGAAGTGGTGGGCCTCCGTGTTGGTCAGGAGGCAGACGCTGTCCGGGCAGGCGGCCGTCGGGTGGCCGAGGCCGATGGTGCCCGGGTCGAGCTGGGTCTTGAACGACTTCGCGGACAGCAGCTCCCCGGTCCCGACGGCCCGCGCGGACCGGTCCAGGTCACAGATGTTCTGGACGAGGACCGCACCGGGAGCGGTGGTCCACGAGGGGTTCCAGAACGTGGACTCCTCGTAGGTGCCGCGCTCTGAGGTGAAGGCGTGCAGGACCGGTTCCGGGATCTGCGGGGTGTACTGGTTGCTGGTCCCGTTCAGGCCGAGCGGTTGGTAGACGCGCTCCCTCAGCAGCCGGTCCAGCGGGAGGCCGCTGATCTTCTCCAACGCCTCGCCGAGCAGTGCGAAGTTGGCGTGCGAGTAGCTCCAGTTGGTGCCCGGCTCATAGAGGAGCGGCTTGTCCGTCGCGATGCCGATGACCTCGGCGGCCGTCCACTTGCGGAACGGTTTGGCCTCCAGCTCGGCCAGGAACGCGGGGTCGGTGACGTAGTCGTGCAGGCCGGAGGTGGAACTGCCCAGCATGCGCAGGGTGATCTCCGATCCGTGCGGCACGTCCGGGAGCCAGCGGGACACGGGGTCGTCGAGTGACGCCTTGCCCTCGTCGACGAGTTGGAGCAGGACGGCGCCCATGTAGACGATGGCCACGGACCCCGTGCGGAACTGCATCGCGGGCTCGGCCGGGACTCCCGTCATCGACTCCCCGAGGGCCTTGGTGAGCACCTCGCGGCCGTCGGAGGACACCCGCAGGACCACCGAGTTCAGTCCGAACTCCCGCTGGGCCTGCTGCGCGATGGTGAGGACCTTGAGCGCGTCGCCCTGGGCGGAGCCGGGCGAGTTCACGCATGCCCCCGGAGCCGCGGCGGCCGACTCCGCGGCCGCGGCCGTTCCCGCCGGTAGGGCCGCGGCCATCAGACCGGCGATGCACAGCAAGACCGTACGAGTACGCCTCACGCTCCCAGTATGGGCGGGGCCCGCGGACGGCGCACGCGGACACGGAACCAGGGCGATCCGGGGCGAACCGGACGGTTTACCCGCCGAATCCCTATCTGGCGGTCATTCAGTTGCCGAGAACTGCTACGCGGGGACTTCCAGAGCCATGTGATGTGTGCCATGTTACATCGCACACTGCATAGCCGTGTACACGACAGAGTTGAAATCCCCACCAACTCCCGTCGGCGTCACGGTGCGCATTCCTCGTTCGCCGCGTTGCCAGCGCGGCCGCAGACCGGCTCGGAGGCCCACCCCTCATGCGAAGTTCCCCCACCACGAAGGGCCGCGCCCGGCCCCTCATAGCCGCCCTGGCCTGCTGTCTGGGCCTGACGATGCTCGCCCCCGCCGGCCAGGCCTTCGCGCGCGAACCGAAGCCCGCCACACCCGCTCCGGCCTGGAAGTCCGGCGCCGCCCCGCAGCCCTCGACCCCGGACGCCGCGGCCGCCGCGCTCAGGGCCGAGCACGCCGCGCGCCCGGACGCGGACCTGTCCGAGCGCGTCCCGCTCCGGGCCTCCGCGGAGCCTGCGCACGCCGAACAGCCCTCCGCCAAGGCGACGTTGGCGGCCGGCTCCGCCGCGGCCGCCGAGGCCGTCGCCGCGGCCTGCAACGTCGCGGACTTCACGTCGAAGACCGGGGCGGCGCTGGTCCAGCAGATCAAGGCCTCCGAGATGGGCTGCGTGAACTCGCTGTTCCTGCTCAAGGGCAACGACGCGCACGCGGCGTTCCGCGAGGCGCAGATGGTCTCGGTCGCCGATGCCCTGCGCACCGCCACCGCCACGTACCCCGGTGACAACAGCACCTCGACCGGGCAGCTCGTACTCTTCCTGCGCGCCGGGTACTACGTGCAGTGGTACAACGAGTCCACCGTCGGCGCCTACGGCCCGGCCCTGAAGAGCTCCATCCGTGGCGCCCTGGACGGCTTCTTCGCCGCTCCGCGCGCGGCCGACGTGACCCAGGCCAACGGCTCGACCCTGTCCGAGACGGTCATCCTGATCGACAGCGCCCAGGAGAACGCGCGCTACCTCGGCGTGGTCAAGCGGCTGCTGACCGGCTACAACGCCTCGTACAACAGCTCGTCTTCGATGGTCGCGGCGGTGAACAACGCCTACACCGTCCTGTTCCGCGGCCACCAGACCGCCGAGTTCCTGCCGGCCGTCCAGGCCGACCCGAGCATCTTCACGGTGCTGCGCGACTTCGCCGTCACCCACGACGCCCTCCTGGGCACCGACAAGAGCTACCTCACGGCCAACGCCGGACGGGAACTGGGCCGCTTCCTCCAGCACTCGGCGCTCCAGGCGACCGTACGGCCGCTCGTCAAGCAGTTGCTGGACCGCACCGCGATCACCGGCCGGACCGCGTCGCTCTGGGTGCCGCTCGCCGAGATGACCTCCTCGTACGACGCGGCCAACTGCTCCGTGTACGGGACCTGTGACCTGCCGGCGCGGGTGCGTGCCGCCGTCCTGACGGTCAACCACACCTGCAGCCCGAGCCTGCGGATCGTCGCGCAGCAGATGACCGCCGCCGAGCTCGGCGCGAGCTGCACCAGCCTGAGCAACCAGGACGCCTTCTTCCACAACGTGGTCAAGGACGGCGGCCCGGTCGCCAACGACAAGAACACCGCCCTCGAGGTGGTGACGTTCGACTCCAGCGCCGACTACCAGACCTACGCCGGTGCCATCTTCGGGATCAACACCAACAACGGCGGCATGTACCTGGAGGGCGACCCCTCGGTCACCGGGAACCAGCCGCGCTTCATCGCCTACGAGGCGGAGTGGGCCCGGCCGGAGTTCCAGATCTGGAACCTCAACCACGAGTACACCCACTACCTCGACGGCCGCTTCGACATGTACGGCGACTTCGCCGCCGGGATGACCACCCCGACCGTGATGTGGGTCGAGGGCCTGGCCGAGTACGTCTCGTACGCGTACCGCAACGTCACCTATGATCGCGCCGTCACCGAGGCGGGCAAGAACACCTACAAGCTCAGCACGCTGTTCGACACCACCTACGACAACTCCGACTCGACCCGCGTCTACCAGTGGGGCTACCTCGCGGTCCGCTACCTGATCCAGTCGCACCCGCAGGACGTGGCCACGCTGCTCGGCCACTACCGCACCGGCAACTGGGCGGCCGCCCGCACGCTGCTCACCTCCACCATCGGCACCCGCTACGACGCGGACTTCGCGGCCTGGCTGGTCAAGTGCGCAGCCGGAGACTGCGGCGGCACCACCACCCCGCCGGTCAACCAGGCCCCGGTGGCCGGGTTCACCGCGGCCGTGAACGCCCTGGCGGTCAGCTTCGCCGACACCTCCACGGACGCGGACGGCACCATCGCCTCCCGCGCCTGGAACTTCGGTGACGGCACCAGCTCCACCTCCGCCAACCCGGCCAAGACCTACGCCGCGGCCGGCACCTACACCGTGACGCTCACCGTCACCGACAACAAGGGCGCCACCGCCAAGACCAGCAAGCCGGTCACGGTCGGTACCGCCGGGCCCGGCGAGTGCACCAGCCCCGACGTCCGGGTGCTGGGTGACAACTGCCGCCGCTCCAACGTCTCCGCCACGACGGGCAACTACGCCTACTTCTACCTGGACGTCCCGGCCGGCACCGGCTCCCTCAAGATCTCCGTCTCCGGCGGCACGGGCAACGCCGACCTCTACTACAGCCCCACGACCTGGGCCACCACCAGCAACTACACGGCCCGCTCGGCGCAGAGCGGCAACAGCGAGTCCCTGACCGTCAACAACCCGGCGGCCGGTCGCGTCTACCTCAGCCTGCACGCCGTCCAGGGCTTCGCCAACGTCACCGTCTCGACCCAGTTCGGGTCGGCCCAGGTGGAGTGCCCGGACGCCGACCTCCGGGTGCTGGGTGCGGACTGCAGCCGCTCCAACGTCTCCGCCACCGCCGGGAACTACCGCTACTTCTACGTGAAGGTCCCGGCCGGAACGGCCTCCCTCAAGATCTCCGTCGCCGGTGGCACCGGCAACGCCGACCTCTACTACAGCCCCACGACCTGGGCCACCACCGGCAACTACACCGCGCGCTCGGCCCAGAGCGGCAACACCGAAACCCTCACCATCAACAACCCCCCGGCCGGCTACCTCTACGTCAGCCTGCACGCGGCCCAGGACTTCGCCGGAGCCACCGTCTCCAGCCGCTTCTGAGCCCCACCCGGCACACCGGCCCCCGCCCCTCGTCGAAGGGGTGGGGGCCCGCGCCGTCCCGCCGGAAGGCGGCGCCGCCCGTCAGGAGCAGGCCCCGGCTTCCCGCACCGACCGTCGGCGGCGCCTCACACCCCTCCGGTCCAGAAGGGGCGGGCCCGCTGGGCCGCAGCGCGCACCGCGGCTCCCTCCAGTACCAGGACGCCGTCCAGCAGCCCGCGTTCCGGCCACGCGCACGACACGGTGAGCGGGCCCGGCGGCGGCAGCGGCCAGATCCACAAGGTCAGGCGTACGTCCTCGCCGCCCTCCGGGCCGCCCCAGGCGCCCTCGTACCCGCTGGCGACCATGACCGGCCCGCACCCGTCCCGCAGCCCGGTCGCCTCGTCCTGCGCCACGTCCCTGCCATCGCCGAACCGGAGACGGAAGCTCGGCCGGGCGGGCCCGGTGAAGCCGAGGGGTTCGGGCAGCGGCTGCCCGCCGGGCGGCGAGGACGAACCGCGCGCGTGGGCTTCCACGTCGATCTCGAGCCCGGTCGGGTAGGCCAGGACCTGCCGGGCGACCACCACGAGCCCGCCCGTCCGGCCGAGCACCACGGGTCCCGCGACGTGTCCACCGATCATCCGCGGCGGCGCCTGCCACTCGGGCGGCTCGCCGGCACTTCCCTTGCCCAGATCCTCAAGCACACCCGGAGCGTAGCCGGTCGGGCCTGCGCCGGTGCGGCCGAATCGGAAGGTGACCGCGGAGCCCGCCCCCGCCGCGGAAGTCTTCCAGGTCTGTTCACTCCCCCGTGACCTGCATCTTCCCGGCGGGAGGCGGTGCGGCCGGTCGAATGGTGGCAGCAGAGGTCTGGACCACATGAAGATGCGCCAATCCCGTGGCCGATTAGACGTGTTGGCCGCGCGGAAACAAATGGTCTATACCTCTGACGCTATGGTGGCCACCTGAAACAGGCGCATAAACAGCCGTGGGGGGCTTTATGACCTTTCATCATCTTCCGCAACCACCTTCCGACGACGAGCTCTACTGGTACTTCGGCCCGCAACGACGCTGGGTCCTCATCAGCACGAGCCTCGCCTTCGTCTTCACCGCGGCGACCATGTTCACCTTCGCGCTGCGCACGCCGGCCCTGTGGGCCTTCCTCGCCGTCCTGGGGCTCAACCTCGTCGCCCTCGTCCTCTCTTCGGTGAACAGCCTGCGCCAGCGCAGGCTGACCCGCCCCTCGCACGAGGTGCTCGTACGGGCGTGGCAGCCCGCCCGACTCCCCGGCGTGGACCTGTACTTGCCGACCTGCGGCGAGCCGCTCCCCGTCCTGGACAACGCCTACCGCGCCGTCGCGGCCGTCGACTGGCCCGGTGCGCTGACCACGTGGGTGCTGGACGACGCCGACCGGCCCGAAGTCGCCGCGCTGGCGGCCTCGTACGGGTACGAGTACGTCGTACGGCCGGACCGGGGGCACCTGAAGAAGGCCGGGAACCTCAATCACGCCCTGACCCTGAGCAACGCCGAGTTCATCGCCATCCTCGACGCCGACTTCGCGCCGCGGCCCGACTTCCTGCGCCATCTCGTGCCCTATCTGGCCGACCCGGCCGTCGGGATCGTGCAGAGCCCGCAGTGCTTCGACACCGACGGGACGATGGGCTGGATCCAGCGCGCCGCGGGCTCCGCACAGGAGTGGTTCTTCCGCTGGATCCAGCCGTCCCGGGACGCGAGCGACGCCGCCATCTGCTGCGGCAGCAACGCCGTCTACCGGCGCGCCGCCATCGACCTGGCCGGCGGGTTCGCCCGCCTCGACCACAGCGAGGACCTGTACACCGGGCTCGCCCTGCACGCGCGGGGGTTCCGCACGCTGTACGTGCCGGTGCTGGTCGCCAAGGGCACCTCCCCCGAGGAGGTCACCTCCTTCGTCAACCAGCAGTACCGGTGGGCGATGGGCAACCTCCACCTGCTCACCTCGCCCGTCCTGCGGGAGATGGGCGCGCCCTGGCGGATGCGGCTGTGCTTCTACGAGGGCGTGGTCGGGTACCTGGCCGCCGCCGTGAACACGTTCGCGGCGCCGCTGCCGCCCCTGGTGATGATGTTCTGGTACCCGGACGACATCCGGCCCTGGCACGTCCTGCCGCTGCTCGCCCCGCTGTGGCTCTGGCACGTGCTGCTCCCGCGGATCAGCAGGACCCGCTGGCGGGTGGAGGTGATCCGGGCGAACGTCCTGACGAGCGTCGCCGCGGCCACCGCCTTCCTGCACACGCTGCGCGGCCGCAGCGCCGACTGGGTGCCCACCGGCACCCGGGGCTCGGCCCGCTCCGGCGGGATGGCCCGCCGGGTGGTGGGCGTCTCACTGCTCTGGCTCGTCCTCTCCAACGGCGCGGCCGCGGCGGGTCTGGCGCTGACCGTCGCGCGCAACGGCTGGGAGCCCAACTGGGGTCTGCTCCTCTACTTCCTGGTGCAGTGCCAGATCAACGGCCCGCTGGTCCGCGACCTGATCGCCGAGCTGCGTCCCGCCCTGCCCGCCGCGCGCGGCGAAACCTCCGGGGACGCCTCCGCCGAGACCGGACCGGCTGCGGTCGCCGGCCGCCCTCGCCGTCTCGTACGGGCCTTCGCCGGACGCTCCCGCACCGGCGTGCTGCCGCGCCGCTGGCCCGAAACCCTCGCCGCCTCGGCGGTGCTCCTGCTCACCGGCCTGCTGGCATCCGGGTGGGTCAACCCCATGCTGCCCTGGCTGAGTTGAAAGGCTCCACCACCATGCACTCCCCCGTGCCCACCCCCGATCCGTCCTCGCTGACGCCCGACGCGCGGCGCGACCGCCCGCGCGCCGCGACCCCACCGCCCGGCCCTCCGGCTTCCCCGGCGCGCTCCGGCGGCGAGTCCGGGCCCAGCCCGCACCGTTCGGCGTTCCGGCCCGACATCGAGGGGCTGCGCGCCCTCGCCGTCGTCGCGGTCCTCGCCTTCCACGCCGGGATTCCGGGGGTCGCGGGCGGATTCGTCGGCGTGGACGTCTTCTTCGTCGTCTCCGGCTACCTCATCACCGGCCTGCTCGTCCGGGAGGCCATCACGACCGGCCGGATCGGGCTCCTGGACTTCTTCTCCCGGCGGGCCCGCCGGCTCCTGCCCTCCGCCGCGGTCGTCCTCGGCGCGGTGGCCCTGGCCGGGGCCTGGCTGACCGTACCGCTGCGCCGCGCCGACCTGGAGCACGACGTGGTCGCGGCGGCGCTCTCCGCCGCCAACTGGCGGTTCGTCGCGCAGCGGACCGACTACCTCGCCGCCGGGCACGAGCAGAGCCCGCTGCTGCACTTCTGGTCCCTCGCCGTCGAGGAGCAGTTCTACCTCGTCTGGGCCCCGCTGCTCGCCCTGATCGTGCTCGGCACGGTCCGGGCCGTACGCCGTGGCCGCGCCGTCCGCGCCGCCGTGGCCCTGGCCGCCGTACCGCTGGTCCTCGGGTCGTTCGCGCTGTCGCTGCGCTGGACTGACGCCTCCCCCTCGCTCGCGTACCTCGCCACGCCTTCGCGGGTCTGGCAGTTCGGCGTCGGCGCGCTGGTGGCGCTGTTGCCCTGGCACCTCCTGCGCGGCCCGCGCCCGCTGCGGCTGCTGTGCGGCTGGGCCGGGGGCGCGGCGATCGTCTGGAGCGTCTTCGCGTACGACGCGGCAACGCCCTACCCCGGCCACGCGGCCCTCGTGCCGACCCTGGGGGCGGCCGCCGTGATCCTCGCCGCGATCCCCGGCCGCGGCGAGCGCGACGCGCCGGGCGGCTACGGGATCGGCCGACTGCTCGCGGGGCGGGGTCCCCGGGCGGTGGGACGGCTCTCCTACAACCTCTACCTGTGGCACTGGCCGGTGCTCGTCCTCGCCGAGGCCCGCTTCGGAGCCCAGGACTGGCCGGTGAAGGCCGCGCTCACGCTGGCCGCCGCACTGCCCGCCTACGCCACCATGCGCTGGGTAGAGCAGCCGCTGCGCCGCAGCCGCACGGTCTCCGAACTCCCGCGCCGCGGGCTGTCGGTGGGCATCACGGCCGTGGTGCTGCCGGTGGTCCTCGCGCTCGTGGTGGGCACCACGACGCTGAACCTGCTGGGTCCGGCAACGCCGGTCCACCTGGGCGGGCTGCCCCCGGGCGCCGCCTCCGGGCCGCACCTGCTCGCCCGTACGGGATCGGCGCCGCCGGCGGCCGGCCCGATCGTGCCGGGTCCCGCGCAGGCGCGCAAGGACTTCCCGCCGGACGGGGATTGCGAAGTGGCACCGGCCGTGACGCGCAGCCCGGACTGCCTGTTCGGGGCGGTGGACAGCCCGGACCGGATCGTGCTGCTCGGCGATTCGCACGCCGGCCAGTGGTTCTCCGCGATGCTGGCCATGGCCTCGCAACGGGGCTGGGCCCTCCAGGAGTTGGTGAAGCAGGGCTGCCCCCTGCCGCAGCTGTCGGTGGACAGTCCCCAGCTCGGCCGCGCCTACCGGGAGTGCGACGCCTGGCGCGCCGACACCCTGGAACGGCTGCGGCAGCAGCCGAAGCCCCGGCTCATCGTGATCTCCTCGCTCAACCGCTACACCGCCGACTCCGGACTCCTCACCGAGGGCTGGCAGAAGACCCTCGACGCCCTGCGGGCGATCGGTGCGCCCGTCGTCTACATCGAGGACACCCCCGTACCGGGTTCGGACGTCCCCGCGTGCGTCTCCGGCAGCCCGGAGGAGCCCGCCGCCTGCGCGTTCAGCCGTACGAACGCCCGGCAGCCCGATCCGCTGGCCCGGCTGATCGCCGCCGGCGCCCTGCCCGGCGTGAGCGCCGTGAGCGTGAACCCGATCCTGTGCCCGGGCGACGGGCCGACCTGCCCGGCCGTCCTCGACCGCATCCTGCTCTACCGGGACGACGCCCACCTGACCAACGTGGCGGTCGTCGTCCTGACCGCCCGGCTCGAACGGCTGCTCACGGATTCCGGGGCGCTGCCCGTCGTGGCCGCTTCGGGGTCCGCATCCGGGAAGGCACGGCCAGGGGGGTGGACCGAGGTGTTCCGGGACGAATTCGACGGTCCGGCGGGCAGCCCGCCGTCGTCCGTCAACTGGCTCCACGACACCGGCACTTGCTACCCGGGATGCCCCGCGGCCCAGTGGGGCACGGGTGAGATCGAGACGATGACCGACTCGACCGACAACGTCCGCCTCGACGGCAAGGGCGCACTGGAGATCGTCCCCACCCGCACGGACGGCGTATGGAGCTCGGGCCGCATCGAGACCCGGCGCTCCGACTTCGCGCCGCCGCCCGGCGGGACCCTGCGGATCGAGGCCGCGATCGCCCTGCCCGGGGTGACCGGCGCCGGGGCGGCGGGCTACTGGCCGGCCTTCTGGACCCTCGGGGCTCCGCTGCGGGACGGGTACACGGGCTGGCCGGGCATCGGGGAGCTCGACATCATGGAGTCCGTGAACGGGCGGGACAGCGTGTTCGCGACCATGCACTGCGGGACTCTCGAAGGCGGCCCCTGCCGGGAACCGGCGGGCCTGAGCTCGGGCCCGCAGCCGTGCGCGGACTGCCGTACGGGGTTCCACACGTACGCCGCCGAGGTCGACCTCTCCCCCGGCGCCGAGGAAGTGCGGTGGTACCTGGACGGCCGCGTGCACCACCGGGTGGCCGCCTCCGGGATGGACCCGGACACCTGGAAGCGGGCGGTGGACCACGGCCTGTTCCTGATCCTCAACGTGGCCATCGGCGGAAGCCTCCCGCTCGCCGACGGCGCGGTCCCGAGCCCGGACACCGAACCGGGCCACCCCATGCGGGTCGACCACGTGGCCGTCTCCAGCCAGGCCGCCGGGGTGACGGGGTCACGGGGTCACGGGGTCACGGGCTGACGGGCTGACGGGCTGACGGGCTGACGGGCTGACGGGCTGACGGGCTGACGGGCTGACGGGAGCAATCTCCCTACCCGCCCGGGGGGCGTGGGACAGTGGAGGCATGTGTGGTCGATATGCCTCCTCCCGGGCCCCGGAAGATCTCGCGGGCCTCTTCGACGCCCGGCTCGGTCCCGGTCCGGCGCCGGGGCCCTCGTGGAACGTCGCGCCCACCGACGAGGTGTGGGCGGTCCTGGAGCGCGCCGACCGGGACACCGGGGAGCTCGGTCGGCAACTGCGTCCCGTGCGGTGGGGCCTCGTGCCGTCCTGGGCCAAGGACCCGGCCGTGGGGTCTCGGATGATCAACGCGCGGGTGGAGACCGTCCACGAGAAGCCGGCCTACCGGCGGGCCCTGGCCAAGCGCCGGTGCCTGCTGCCCGCGGACGGCTTCTACGAGTGGGTCGCCGTACCCGCGACCGGGACGGCCAAGGCCTACAAACAGCCCTACTTCATCCGGCCCGAGACCGGGTCCGTCATGGCCATGGCCGGACTGTACGAGTTCTGGCGCGACCCCGCCGTCGCCGACGGGGACGACCCGGACGCCTGGCTCACCACGGCCACGATCATCACCACCGAGGCCACCGACGCGGCGGGCCGCATCCATCCCCGGATGCCGCTCGCCCTCGACCCCGGCGACTACGAGGCCTGGCTCGACCCGTCCCACGAGGACACGACGGATCTCCGCGCCCTGCTCCACACCCCCGCCGACGGACGGCTCGCGGTGGCCCCGGTCTCCACCGCCGTCAACAGCGTCCGCAACAACGGCCCCCACCTCATCGACCCCACCGACTGACGACGGCGTACCGCGGCAACCCGGCACGCGGTCAACCCGGGAACCCGGCACGCGGGCAACCTCACATCCTCCGGGACATCCGTACGAGCGAGGGCGTCGATTTCAGGGTTTCCTGCGGTTTGGCGGGACGATCCGGCATTCGGTGCCCGCCGTGCCCCGGCCGCTGCGATGCTTCCGCCGGTATCACTGGGCCGCCGTCCTCCAACGGGCCCTGGAATACCGGCGAACGGGCGGCAGCGCCGGACGAAGCTGCGCTCCGGTGCGTCGTACGGGAGCGTCCGGCCGCGGCTTCCCGGGAGCATTCGCCTCCGACCGCCGCCGGGCGGAGACGAGAGGGGGGAGACTTCGATGTCTTCGACTGCTGTGTTACAAGGACCGCGCACCCGGTGGCGGCGCCGGCTGCTGGCGGTGGCCGCGTCCTCGGCGCTGGCCGCGGGCGGCCTGACGGTGCTGGCGCCCCCGGCGTCGGCGGAGGGGGTGTGCGCGGCCCCGGTCCTGGTGGGTTCCACCACCACGATCACCTGCTCGGCGGGGGGTTCCGGAAGCGTCACGGTGCCCGACGGAGTCTCCACGGGTGTGGTGACCCTGGACGGCGCCGGGGGCGGCAACGCCGCCGATGGCACGGTCGGCGGCAAGGGCGCGCACCTCGCCGCGACCGTCCCCGCCACGCCCGGGCAGACCTTCCACGTGACCGTCGGCCGGCGCGGTGCCAACGGCACGGCGAGCCCGCAGTTCGGTGTGCCCGGATCCGGCGGCGCCCTGGTCGCGGTGACCACCGCCGCCAACGCACCTCTTCTGACGGCCGGTTCGGGCGGCGGGGCGGGCGGAGCGGGCATCGGCTCCCCCGCCTACCCGGGAGCGGCGGGCGGTGACAGCGGCCGGGCGGGCGCCGACGGCAACGGCCTGGTTCCCGACGCGCAGGGCGGCACGGGCGGCGGCCCGGGCACCGACACGGCCGGCGGAGTCGCGGGGACCGGCGGGCCCGGCGCGGACAACGAGGGCCCGAACGGCTCCCCGGGCGCCTACCCGAACGGCTCCGGCGGCTCCGCCGCCCAGGGCGTGTTCAGCCCGACGGGCGCCGGAGGGCGAGGGGGAGCCGGGTACGGCGGCGGAGGCCGGGGCGGGGGCGGCGGCAGATACGGAGCCACCGGTGGTGGCGGAGGAGGAGGCGGCGGAGGGTCGAGCCTGGTCTCCGGAACGGTTCCCGGCTCGACCGTCGCCCTGACCGAGGGGGCCAACGCCGGTGACGGCCGGATCGTGTTCGCCTTCACCCTCCCGCCCGCGATCACGGCCGTCGGCCCGGCCGCCGGACCCGCGGGTGGCGGTACGGCAGTGACGGTCACCGGCACCAACCTGACGGGCGCCGTCCTCACCTTCGGTGCGGGCAACCCCGCCACCGGCGCCACCTGCACGGCGACCTCCTGCACCGCCACCGCTCCGGCCGGGACCGGCACCGTGGACGTACAGGCCACGACCCCCGGCGGCACCAGCGCCCCGTCCCCCGGCGGCCGGTACGCCTACGTCCCCGTCCCCGTGGTGACCTCGCTCAGCCCCGCCGCCGGCACGACGGAGGGCGGTACGGTCGTCACCGTCAACGGCACCGGCCTGGACGGCGCCACGGCGATCGCCTTCGGCGCCGGCAACGCGGCCACCGGCCTCTCCTGCACCCCCACGGCCTGCACCGCCACCGCGCCCGCCCACGCCGCGGGGCCCGTGGACGTCCGGGTCACCACGCCCGGCGGCACCAGCGCCGTGACCGGCACGGGCCGGTACACGTACCAGCTCCCGCCCGCCGACATCGACGTGGACCTGACCGCACAGCCCGGCTTCAGCCTGCTCGTCCCCTACCTCACCTACACCCTGACGGCCCGCAACACCGGTCCGGGTACGGTCACTTCGGCCACGCTCACCGCCACCCTGCCGCCGGGGGCGTCCGCCACCGCCCTGTCCCCGGGTTGCACGGCCGTCGGGTCCACCGTGGCCTGCGCCTACGGGGCCATCGCCAACGGCGCCACCGCCGGCAAGACGTTCCGGGTGCCGCTGGGCCTGCTCTCGCTGGGGCGCGTCACGGTCTCCGCCACCCGTACGGTGTCCGCGCCGGCGGACCCCAACCCGCTCAACGACAGCGCGACCGCGGGCTGCACGGTCGTCTCGGTCCTCCTGGCCACCTGCCCCTGACCCGTCGCGGCCTTTCGACACCGGGCCCCGACGGGACGGCGTGCGCCCACCCGATCGCCGCCGGCCCGCCTCGTGACGAGGCGGGCCGGCGGCGCGTCCGGCCGGGCTCAGGAGGGGTCGGCGGACTCCCCGCCGGTCAGCTCGTGCCCCGTGACGGCCCGGGCGTAGGAGCGCAGGGCGGTGATCACCTCGGCGCGCGTGCGCCGCCCGGCGAGGACCTCCATCTGGTAGCCGTCCTCCATGGCGACGAAGTTCGCGGCGAGCAGCCGGGGCGGGTCCTGGAGCAGGAAGTGCCCTTGGGCCTGGCCGAGCACCAAGATTCCGGAATACACGGCGATCTGGCGCTCCGTCAACGCACTGTCGAGGGCCGCCGCCCGGGCGTCGCGCAGGCAGCGCGGCCAGTACTCGAAGAGCAGCCGGGTCAGCGCGTCGTCGGGGCCGCCGGCGACGCCGTGGTCGATGCAGGCCCGCAGTTTGTCGCGGGCGTCGTCGAACCGGTCCGCGGCCTCCTCGCGCTCCTGGCTGTAGCGCTCGATGGCCTGCTGGTACGTGGCGTGGACGAGGGCGTCCAGATCGCCGTAGTAGAGCACCGCGGCGGGCGTGACCCCGGCCTGCTCCGCGACATCGCGCAGCCGCAGGCCCTCCAGTCCGCGCACCAGCACGGCGCGCTCCACCGCCTTGCCCAGCTCGGACCGGCGGTTCTCCTTGCCGGTCCCCTTCCTGGCTGCCACGCCATCTCCTCCAGGGGTTGATTATCTAAATCTAGGTTTAACAATATCGCGCACACTATTGACGGTCCAGGAAGCCCGGTCTTAAATCTGCGTTTAACGCAGTGTCTCACCCTCTGCGCACCACACCTGCGGCCCCCAGGAGGCATCATGACCAACCCGACCGACACCGGGGCCAGAACCGGGCCGGCGCCCGTCCCCGTCGGCAAAGGGCTGCGCGGCGGCTCCGTGGGCCTGCTCGCCTCCGTCACCCTCGGGCTGTCGTCCGTGGCGCCCGCCTACAGCATCGCCGTCACCCTCGGCTTCGTGACGCTGGCCGTCGGCGACCTGGCCCCGGCCGCCCTGCTGCTCGGCTTCCTGCCCGTCCTGCTCACCGCCTTCGCCTTCCGCGAGCTCAACCGGGAGATGCCCGACTGCGGGACCACCTTCGTGTGGACCACTCGCGCCTTCGGGCCGCGGACCGGCTGGCTGACCGGGGGCTGGGTGCCCCTGTGCGCCACGCTCATCGCGATGACGGCGCTCTCCCAGGTCGGTGCCGGCTACCTGCTGCACTTCCTCGGCCTGCACACCCTCGCCGACAGTTCCGCCGGCGTGACGGTCACCGCCGTCCTGCTGCTGGCCGCCGTCACCGCGATCGCCTACCGGGGCCTGCAGCTCGCGGCCTCCGTCCAGTACGTACTGCTGGGTCTGCAGCTCCTCGCCCTGCTCGGCTTCGGCGTGGCCGCCTTCGGCCGCACGGGCGCCGCGACCCCCTCCCTCTCCTGGCTGGACCCCTTCGCCTTCGCCGACCTCGGGTCCCTCACCGAGGCGGTCCTGCTGTGCCTGTTCATCTACTGGGGCTGGGACGCCCTGATCACGGCGAACGAGGAGACCCGCGACGGCGAGCGCGTCTCCGGCCAGGCCGCCGTCCTTTCGACGGTCATCCTGCTGGGCACCTACCTGTTCACCGCCTTCGCGGCGATCGGCTTCGCCGGCACCGGCCCCGACGGCGTCGGCCTGGGCAACCCCGACAACGCCGCGGACGTGCTGAGCACCCTCGCCCCGCCCGTACTGGGCACGGCCCTGGCCAAGGCCATGCAGCTGGCCGTCTGCGTCTCGGCCGTCTCAGCGCTGCTCACCTGCGTCGTCGGCAGCTCCCGCTCCACCCTGTCCATGTCCTCCCACGGAGCCCTGCCGCCCGCCCTGGCCCGCGTCCATCCGCGCCACCGCACCCCCTCCTCCGGAACCCTCCTCATCGGTACGGCGGCGGCCTGCCTGCTCGTCTTCTTCACGCTCGTCTCCGGCGACTTCCTCGGCGACGCCATCCTCTGCGTCGGTCTGCTCATCGCCTGCTACTACGGCACCACCGCCCTGGCCTGCGTCTGGTACTTCCGCAAGCGGCTCCGGGACTCCCCGCGCGACCTCCTGCTGCGCGGCGTCCTGCCCCTGCTGGGCGGCGCCCTGATGCTGGCGGCCTTCGTCCGCAGCGCCTACGACATGTACGACCCCGCATACGGCAGCACCTCCTTCCACGGAGTCGGCGGGGTCTTCCTCCTCGGCGCCGGGTCCATCGCCGCGGGCGCCCTGGCCCTGCTGATCGCCCGCGCCCGCTTCCGCCGCTTCTTCCGCGAAGGCCGCACGTCGGTCGCCGCGCTCACCATCACCGAGGACTGACCACGCCCATGCGCACTCTCGCCATCGCCGCCCTGCAGACCACGCCCGTGGCCCACGACCTGGAAGCGAGCCTCCAGCGCTTCAGCGACCAGGTCCGCGCCACGCGCGCGCTCTTCCCGCACGTCCAGCTCGTCATCGCCCCTGAACTGCTGCTCGCCGCCGAGGGCCCGCTGCTGCGCCCCGCGCCCGACGACTGGATGGAGCGGGCAGCCGTCACGATCCCCGGACCGCTCACCGACCGGATCTGCTCCCTCGCCCGGGAGACCGAGCTGTGGCTGGTCCCGGGGAGCCTCTACGAGCGCGCGGAGGACGGACACGTCTACAACACGGCCATCGCGGTGTCTCCCGAGGGGGAGATCGTCGCCCGCTACCGCAAGGTCTTCCCCTGGCAGCCGTACGAAAAGGCCCGGCCCGGCCACGAGTTCACGGTCTTCGACATCCCCGGCATCGGGCGGGCGGGCCTGGCCATCTGCTACGACGGCTCCTTCCCGGAGACGGTCCGCCAACTCGCCTGGCTGGGAGCGGAGATCGTCATACAGCCCACCCTGACGCCCACCCGGGACCGGGAGATGGAACTCGTCTGCGCCCGCGCCAACGCCTGGACCAACCAGGTGTACGTGGTCAACGTCAACGCCGCCGACCCGGCCGGCGTCGGCGGCAGCGCGATCGTCGACCCCGAGGGCACCGTCCGCCAGCAGGCCGGCCCCGGCGAGGAGGTGCTCGTCGACGTACTGGACCTCGACACCGTCACCCGGGTCCGCCGCTACGGCTCCACCGGGATCAACCGGCCCTGGGACCAGCTCGCCCGGTACGGGGAATCGATCGCCCTCCCGATGTACGGCGGCGCCGCCTTCCGCACACCGCAGTGGCTCCAGGACGGGACCGCGTAACGGCCAGGAGACCGGCGGTGCACCTTCTCGACCGGCCGGTACGTGATCCCGCTCGTCGCCGCTCGATTCCGGACCCCGTCTTCGCGTGAGGTACCGGAGAACGGCTTGACAGAGGTTCCCCTCTGCACCACCCTTCCACTACTTGCCTAGTGAAAGGGTGGTGTTGTCGTGCTCGAGTACCGCATCGACCGGCGCAGCGGCATCGCCACGTACCTGCAGATCGTCCAGCAGACCAAACAGGCACTGCGACTGGGCCTGTTGGAACCGGGCGACAAGCTGCCGACCGCGCGCGAGGTCGTCGAGGCCACCGCCATCAACCCGAACACCGTCTTGAAGGCCTACCGCGAGCTGGAACGCGAGGGGCTCGTCGAGGCGAAGCGGGGCCAGGGCACCTTCATCCGCAAGTCCCTGGGCGGCGCTCCGGCGCAGTCCCCGCTGCGCGCCGAACTCGCCGACTGGGCGCTGCGGGCACGGGATGCCGGGATGGAGCGGGACGACGCGGCCGCGCTCTTCTCGGCCGTACTGGATGAGCACTTCGAGGGGGACGAACACGCATGACGCACACGGTGATCGAGGCCGACGGCCTCGGCCGGCGCTACGGACGCCGGGGAAGGTGGGCGCTGCGCGACTGCTCCTTCCGACTGCCCGAAGGCCGTATCTGCGCACTCGTTGGGCCCAACGGGGCCGGAAAATCCACCCTGTTGGCCATCGCGGCCGGGCTCTTGTCGCCGACGGAGGGTTACCTCCGCTCGGTGCGGCGCGAGGAACTGGCCTATGTGGCGCAGGAGAAGCCGCTCTACCCGCAGCTCACCGTCGGCGAGACCCTGCGCATGGGCCGCGAGCTCAACCCGGGCCGCTGGGACGCGCGTACGGCGGAGCGGATCGTGGAGGCGGGGGACCTCGACCACGGCGCGAAGGTCCGTACGCTCTCCGGCGGGCAGCGCACCCGGGTCGCCCTGGCCCTGGCCCTCGGCAAACGTCCGAGCCTGCTCCTGCTCGACGAGCCCGTGGCCGACCTCGATCCGCTCGCCCGGCACCGGCTCATGGGCACGCTGATGGCCGACGCCGCCGAGCACGGCACTTCCGTCGTGATGTCCTCGCACATCCTCACCGAGCTGGAGGGCGCCTGCGACCACCTGCTCCTCGTCGACGGAGGCCGGATCCGCCTCTCCGGCCCCATCGAAGAGGTCGGCGCGGCGCACCTTCTGCTCACCGGCCCCGCCGCCGCTCGCGACGAACTCTCGGCGCACACCGTCGTCGAGGCCCGTGAGACGGGCCGCCATCTCACGGCGCTCGTACGGCCACGAGGTCCCGTCGACAGCGCCGTCTGGCAGACGACCCACCCGTCCCTGGAGGAACTCCTGCTCGCCCACCTGCGTGCGCCCGAGGCCGCGGCGTTCGCCGTCGACGCCACCGGGGAGGTGCAGGCATGAGCACCTCGATGCTGAAGGGCACCTACTGGGTCACGGTCCGCCTGCACCGGCGCGTGCTGTGGGCGGTGCTCGCTCTCCTGGCCGCGAGCCTCATCGCGGTGATCGCCGTGCTCGAGTGGAGCAAAGGTCCGGACGCGGACCGGACGGACGTGATCGCCCACCACTACAGTCGGGAACTGCTCCGGCTCGCCATGCAGTACGCGGGCAACAGCATCATGTTCCTACCGCTGTTGGTGGGAGCCTTCGTCGCCGGCCCGATGGTCGCCCGCGAGCTGGAAAGCGGGACCTGGCGGCTCGCTCTCACCCAGTCGACCACGGCGAAGGCATGGCTCGGCTCGAAGGTCCTCGTGGCGGCCGCGGTCTCGGTGCTCGGCTCAGTCGCCCTGATCGGGATCTACCGCCTGGGCTGGCCATGGGTGAGCGGGACCTGGCAGCTCCACTGGGCCGACCGCGGGCCCTACGAGGCCGCCGGTCCGGTGCTCATCGGGTACTGCCTGCTCGGCGTGGCCCTCGGCGCCCTGGTGGGGCAGCTGGTCCGGCGGACCCTGGTCGCCATGGCGCTCACCGGTCTCCTCACGGGCCTCGTGCTGCTGGTCCTCGGCGCGCTGCGCTGGTCCTTCCTGCCCGTGGTGACGAAGACGGTGCCCTTCCCGGGCACCTCGCACCTCCTCATACCGCCCTCTGCCCTGATGATGGACACCGGGTTGCTCACCGCCGCCGGCGAGCGTCTTTCCGATAGCGCCTGTTTCGAGCGGACGCAGAAGGTGTACGGCTGCCCCGCCGACCTGAACGTCACAGCCCGGTACGTGGACTTCCACCCGACCTCGCACCACTGGCCGACCCAGCTCATCGAAACCTCCATCGTGCTCGCCCTGGCCGCCGCCGTCCTCTACGCCGCCTTCCGCCTCGTGCACGCACGACACCCCTGAACCTCCCGTGAGCGGCGCGACGACCCGTTCGGCCCGGGGCCAAGGTCCCGGCCGGGCGGGTCCTCCGGTGCTCCGCTCGCGACCATCGTCGCTGGTCAGTGCAGTACACCGGACTGTCCAATGGAGGGAGGTCGGCGAGCTCAGGAGGTTGTCGTGTCCGAAGAGAAGAGGGGTTTCTGCACCCTCTGCAAGTCGCGCTGCGGCGCGATCTTCACCATCGAGGACGGCCGGCTCACCGGCGTGCGACCGGACCCCGACCATCCCACCGGCACGGCGATGTGCCCCAAGGGCCGCTCCGCCCCCGAGATCGCGCACAGCACGGGTCGGCTGACCACCCCGCTGCGCCGGACCAATCCCAAGTCCGACCCGGACCCGGGCTGGGTGCCCGTCTCCTGGGACGAGGCGATGGCGGAGATCGCCGAGAAGATCGGGGCGATCGCCGCGGAGAGCGGCCCCGAATCGGTGGCCTTCGCCGTGGCCACGCCTTCGGGGACCATGGTGTCGGACGCCACCGAATGGATCGAGCGCTTCGTACGCCGCTTCGGCAGTCCCAACACGGTGTACAGCGCGGAGATCTGCAACTGGCACAAGGACTTCGCACACGCCTTCACCTTCGGCTCGCCGATCCCGCCCCCCGACTACGCGAACGCCGACCTCGCCCTGCTGTGGGGCTTCAACCCGGCCAAGACCTGGCTCGCCCAGTCCTCCGCCCTCTCCGCCGCCCAGGCGGCCGGCACGAAGCTCGCCGTCGTGGACCCGCGCCGCTCCACCAGCGCGCTGCGGGCCGACCACTGGCTTCGGGTCCGTCCCGGCACCGACGCCGCGCTCGCCCTGGGCCTCGCCCACCTGCTCATCGCCGACGAGGGCTACGACGCGGACTTCGTACGCGCCTGGACCAACGGCCCCCTCCTCGTCCGCGCCGACACCGGACGGTTCCTGCGCGCGAACGAGCTTCCCGGCGCATTCGAGGAGCGCACGGGCTTCGCCGTCTTCGACGAGGAGACCGGCCGAGCCGAGGCGTACGACACCGCACGCGCCGCCGACCGCCCGGAGCGCTTCGCGCTGCGCGGCACGCGGGCGGTCACCCTCCGCGACGGCTCGGTCGTCGACTGCGCGCCCGCCTTCGAGCGGTACGCCGCCGCCTGCGCGGCGTGGCCGCCGGCCCGGGTCGCGGCCACCACCTGGATCCCCGAGCGGGAGGTCCGCGCCCTCGCGGCGGAGATCGCCGCCGCCCCGTCGGTCACCTACTACGGGTGGACCGGAGTGGGGCAGAGCGCGAACGCCGCGCAGACCGAGCGGGCCCTGGCCACCCTCTACGCGCTGACCGGCGCCTACGACGCCCCGGGCGGCAACCACATCGTCCCCGCCCCGCCCTACAACCCGGCCGCGTCGTTCGCCCAGTTCGCCCCCGGACAGCGCGCCAAGGCCCTCGGTCTCGACAAGCACCCGCTGGGCCCGCCCGCCTTCGGCTACATCAACTCCGGCGACCTGTGCACCGCCATCGAGACAGGCCGCCCCTACCCCGTCCGCGCCCTCGTCGGCTTCGGGTCCAACCTGGTCGTCGCCCAGCCCGACTCCGACCGCACCGCGCGGGCGCTGGGCGCGCTCGACTTCCAGGTCCACCTCGACCTCTTCCCCAACCCGACCAGCGACAGTGCCGACATCCTCCTGCCGGTCAACAGCTCCTACGAGCACGAGGCCCTGCGCTTCGGCTTCGAGGTCAGCCACCGCGCCCAGGAGCAGGTACAGCTCCGGCCCCGGATGGTGGAGCCGCAGGGCGAGTCCCGCAGCGACACCGAGTTCGTCTTCGACCTCGCCTGCCGCCTCGGCATGGGAGCGGAGTTCTTCGACGGGCACATCGAGGCCGCCTGGAACTGGCAGCTCGAACCCCTCGGCCTGACCGTCGAGGAGCTGCGCCGACAGCCGGGCGGCGTCCGGGTGCCCCGCAAGGAGGCCTACCGCACGTACGCCGCCCCGGTAGCGGGCGACGCGGACACCGTGACGGGCTTCGCCACGCCCACCCGGCGCGTCGAGCTGTACTCCGAACGGCTGCTGGAGCACGGATACCCGGCGGTGCCCGAGCACCGCGACCCCGCGCCCACGGACGCCGCGTACCCCCTCGTGCTGACCTGCGCCAAGCACGGGTACTTCGTCCACAGCCAGCAGCGGTCGCTGACCTCGCTGCGCCGCCGGGCCACCGACCCCTCGGTGGACCTGCACCCCCGGACCGCCGCCGCCCACGGCATCGGCGAGGGCCAGTGGGTGGAACTCACCACGCGCCTCGGCTCGATCCGGCTGCGCGCCCGTTTCGACGACTCCCTCCACCCCTCCGTCGTCGTCGGCGAGTACGGCTGGTGGCAGGAGGCCACCGACCTCGCCCTCCCGGGCGCCGACCCGACCGGCCCCTCGGGAAGCAACTTCAACCGGCTCGTCGACCACACCGACACCGACCCCCTCAGCGGGTCCGCGCCGCTGCGCTCCGCCGTCTGCCGGATCAGCCCGGTAGCCGGTGACGGCACCTGGCTCGGCACCCGCCCCTTCACCGTCACGGCCCTCACCGAGGTGAGCCCCGGCATACGCGGCCTGCGACTCGCCCCGCAGGACGGCGGAGCCCTGCCCGACTACCGGCCGGGCCAGCACCTGACCGTCCGCGCCGAGAACCCGGACGGCACCGTGCAGGACCCGTCGGACGGCCGCAGCTACTCCCTGACCGGCCCCGGCCTCTCGGCCGGCCGCACCGACTACCGGATCGCCGTACGCCACATCCCCGGCGGCTCCTTCTCCACCCGGGTCCACGAAGGGCTCCGGGTCGGCGACCGGCTCCACCTGGCGAGCCCGGGAGGCGTCTTCGCCGTCCCCACGCACACCGACCACCCGGTCGTGCTGCTCGCCGGCGGCATCGGCGTCACCCCGTTCCTCAGCTACCTCGAAACCCTCGCGTCCACCGGCGGCACGGTCCCCGAGGTCGTCCTGCACTACGGCAACGACAACGCGGCCGACCATCCCTTCCGGGACCGGATACGCGAGCTGGCCGCCCGCATACCGGCGCTGAGGGTCATCGACCACTACGCCGCCCCCGGAACGGACGAGGTCCCCGGCCGCGACTACGACCGTGCCGGGCTCATCTCCGTCGACGACATCGACCCCGGCCTCGTCGAGCGGCGCGCCCGCTTCTACCTCTGCGGACCACAGCCCATGCTCGACGCCCTCACCGGCGCCCTGATCGCGCGCGGTGTCCCCCGCTTCGAGGTGTTCAGCGAGAAGTTCCGCCCGGCACGGCGGGAGGTGACCGTCCCCGACGACGCCGAGTACACCGTCACCTTCGCCCGGTCCGGACGCAGCGCCACCTGGCGCAAGAACGACGGCCCGCTCCTCGCCCTCGGCGAGGCCGCCGGAGTCGCGATGCCGAGCGGATGCCGGGTCGGGCAGTGCGAGAGCTGTGCCTGCACCGTGCTGGGGGGCACGGCGGCCCACCTGGTGACGCCCTCGGAGGACCTGCCCGACACCGACGTCCTCACCTGTCAGTCCCTGCCGACCTCGGACCTGGTGCTCGACCTCTGAGCCGAACCTGTCAGAGGGTGCCGCTCGCCGTCTCCTCCTTCTCCTCCTTCTCCTCCAGCCCCTCCAGGCTGTCCATGAAGGAGGAGACGGAGAACACCGCGCGCCCGGGACCGGCCGGGCCGTAGCCGGGCGGGGAGCTCAGGCCGAACTCCTCCAGCGTCGCCCGGTAGGTCTCCAGCAGGCGGACGTGGTACTCGAGGGGCGCGCCCAGCGGATTGGCCTTGCCCAGCGGCGTCGTCGGCTCCGGGCACCAGGTGGTGAAGCGCGGGACGACACCGTGCGACATGAAGAACCGCAGGCCCTCCTGGGTCGACGCGATCGCCTCGCTCACCTTGGTGAACCCGAAGGGCTCGGCCATCTCGATGCCCGCGACGAAGTTCGGGATCACGTTGCGCGGGCCGAACACCTCGGTGGACTCCAGGATCCTGCGGTGCCACTCGGCGCGGCCCACGTAGCGCTCCTTGCCCGGGCAGTGGAGCTGGAACAGCCGCTCGTCCCACACCTCGAAGTTGGGGTGGTAGATCTTGATGCCGTAGTCGTGGAAGCGCTGCACGGCGTCGCGGGGCAGGGCCTGCGCCACGACCTTGCCGGTCCAGCGGCCGGGGAAGCGCTCCTCGATGGCCTTGGCGTACTGGCCGTAGAAGTCAGCCTCGTCACGGCCGCCGACCTGGGAGGTGATCGAGCCGCCCGTGAGGGTGTAGGCCCGGGAGATGCCCGTCGTGTCGTAGCGGTCGATGATCTCCAGGGCCTCCAGCACCTCGTCGACCGGCTTCACGCCGGTGTAGGGGCGGCCGGCCGCCTTGTGCTGGCGCCAGTTGTGGTTGATGTCGCAGAACTGGCACTCCTCCTTGGCGCCGAAGTACTGGCACACCCGGAAGACCGTCAGGTAGATGAGGTAGCCCCACTGGATGGTCGGCGCGACCTCCATCACCGACTTGCCGTTCGACAGCTTGTGCCGGTAGTACTCCGGCATCGGCGGCAGGCCGACGTCCGCGATCCGTACGCCGTCCAGGTACAGGCCGAGCGCACCGTCCTCACCGCCGCGCACCACGTACGGGGAGTCCGGGTTGACCCGTACGGAGACCACGGTGCGGCGCAGTTCGTACGGGCCGCCGGTGAGCACGATCTCCTCGGGGGGCCGGTTCAGCGCGGCGGCGCCGAGCTCCGGCAGGGTGCGGTGGTCGAAGGAGAAGATGAAGTACGACTTCGGCTTGACGTCGCCCGAAGCCCCGTCGGCGCCTCCGCTGAGCGCGGACTCGTCGAAGGCCATGCCGCCCCGCAGGAGGTCTTCCTTGATCACGGCTTCCCGGGGCACGTGCGGGAAGCGCCCCATCAGGTCCTCGATCAGCGCGGTACGGCTGGGACTCTCCATCTGCGGCTCCATTCCAGGCTCTTGCCGGGCCGCGGCGGTCCGCCCCCATGGCGTTCCGCGCGGCACGACGGTGATCTCACTGTAATCAGGGCGCCCGGCCCCCGGCGCAGCGCCTCCTCGGCGGCGGGATCCACGCCGTCTCCGTCACCGGTGAGCGGCGTGGTGCGCGGGGGCCGAGTCCAGGGTTCCGCCGAGGCCGGCCCGGGCCCGGGTGAGGGCGTCAGCCGAGGGCGCCGTGATGATCCAGCGTTCGCCGACGAGGTACGTGCCGCCGTACTGCCGGGACTCCGACAGCCAGGCGGCACGGCCCTCCGCCGTGCTGAAGGTGACCAGCCGGAAGGCGTGTGGGCCCACGGCGCAGGCGCCCTCGCGCACCTCCTGGGCGTCGACCGTCACCTCGGGGGTGCAGCCCAGGGCCGCCGCGATCCGGTCGAGCGGCTCGGGGGCGGGGGGCGCGGGCGCCGTTCGCCCCCCGCCGGCTGTTCCCGCGCTGCCCGGGTCGCCCACTCCGCCCACTCCGCCCCCGCCGCCCGCGCCCGCCGTGCAGCCGACGCAGAGCAGGGTGGCGAGCACGGCGATCGCGCGGTGCGCCCGGGGTGCCCGGGGTGCCGTGTCGGGCACGGCCGGTCAGCCCGCCGCCGGGATCTTCTCGCCCGCGGCGTTCACCGCGAACCAGAGGTCCTGTAGACCGTGCCCGTTGGTCTGGCCGGGTGCGGTGTCTCCGGTGAAGAGGTAGACCGGCCAGCAGTCGATCGTCAATTGGCGGGTTCCGTCGGAGCGTTCCGCGGAGCCGACCAGGCCGGCGGCGATTCCGACCGCCTTTTCCCTTTCCACGGGTGCGGCCGGTTTCCAGGTATTCAAGCAGGAACCGAGGCAGCCGAATTTCATCGGCCAGGCGCTGTCCTTTCCGAACCGGTAGAGGGTGCGTCCCTGGGCGTCCACCATGATCTTTCCGAGTTTCGCGTCGTCCACGGTGGCGAGCGGCGCGGATTCCTTTCCGGCGCCCGCCGGGCCGCCGTCCGCCGCTTCCCCGCCGTCCGCAGCCCTTTTGCCGTCCGCAGCCTTCTTGCCGTCTGACGCCTTCTTGCCGTCCGCCGCCAGCGCGTGCCACGTGCCGCCGACGCCCTCGCCCTTCGCCTCGCCCGGCCTGGTGTCCTTCGCGTACCGGTACACGGGCCACCCCGCGAGCGTGAGCTGGCGGGTGCCGTCGGGCCGCCCGACCGAGCCGAGCAATCCCGCGTCGATGCCGGCCGGGGCCTGCGCCCCGTCGGCCGGTACTGCGGGCCAGAGGGTGGCGCAGCCGTCCACGCAGGTCGACCGGGGCGGCTGGGCGGTGTCCTTGTCGAACCGGTAGAGCGTGGCTCCCGCCGCGTCGGTGACCACGCTGCCGACCTCGGGGATCTCCCGGACCGACAGCTTGCCGGCCGGGGTCGGGTCCGCGTCCGCGCCGGTCGAGTCCGGGCCCGCGCCCGCCCCGCCGTCCGCGCCCGCCTCCGCTTCCGTATCCGCCTCCGCCCCCTCACCGAGGCCCTCGCCATACCCCGCGCCGTGGCCCACCGCCCGTTCCGCTCCGGCCGCCCGGACGGTCACCGTACGGGCGCCGCCCTCACCGCTGCCGCATCCCGACGCGAGCAGAAGTACCGTCAGCACCGATCCGGCGGCCGTGGTCGCCCGGCTCCTGTTGCCCATGGTCGTCTCCTTCGGTTTTCCATTCGTCGTGCGTCCGTCGGGATATTCATAAGGGCCGCGGGGGCCGCCGCATTCGATGGCGCGGGAATTTGTCAGATCACGCCAAAGCGTGAACTCATTCCTGGATGCGGAGCGCGAGCGCCGGGCAACGGCGCACCGCGCGCAGTGCTTTCGGCCGCAGGGGTCCGGGGACCGGCATGACGCCGCGGGCCGGATATCCGTCCTCGTCGAGCCGGACCACATCGGGCAGCAGGTCCACGCACAGGCCGTGCCCTCTGCACAACGTCCAGTCCACGACGAGGCGTTCGGGGCTCTCGTCCGCGGGCAGCGGCAGGGCACCCAGCACACGGCGTCCGCAGCCGCTGCCCAGCGCGTGGTCACGGAACTCGTCGGGGAAGACGGCGAGCGCGGAGGCCACGAACGAGGACGTGCCGTCCGGGTGGGAGCAGGCTCCCCGGCCGCGCACCCCCCGCATCCGGGCCTGCACCGCGTCGAGGGCCGCGCCTCCCCCGCCGGCCACGAGCCGTTCCACGGCGTCGGCGAGCGAGGGAAGCCCCCGTACGCACGGGCCGCACTGGCCCGCCGACTCCCGTGCCAGCCAGCGCGTGACCCGGGCGACCTCGCCCGCCGCGCACGTGTCCTCGGGCAACGGCAGCACCGCGCCCGCGCCCAGTACGGCGTCGTAGGCCGCCAGCGACGTCCGGGAGATCAGCGCCTCGCGCGCCGCCGCCGGGTCCAGCCAGCGGCCGTGGAAGCCGCCGATCAGCACGCCCTGTCCGGGCACCGTGCCGCACAGGTCCAGTACGTACTCCAGGGACGTGCCCAGGGGTACCTCGACGACGGTCGCCCCGGCCACCGTCAGCAGGGTCGTACCGGGTTCGTCGGGCAGACCGGCCGTGCCGTACGCGGGCGCGCCGAGGCGGGCGGCGACGGCGAGCTGTGCGTACGTCTCCGCGTTGGACAGCAGCGTGGGCAGGCCGCCGAGGCCCCGTTCACTGGTCCGCGTACGATGCCCGGAGGGCAGGGCGGGCCCGCCGTCCAGGCCGTTCACGAGGGCGGTTCCCTCGCCCGTGACGAAGCGTTCGGGGAGCCGGACGACGCGCACGCGCCGCCCGGCCTGGCCCCGTTCGGCGACGGCCTCGGTGAGCGAGTGCTCCACGTCGGGCCGGGTGACGCCGACGACCACGTCCTCGGCGCCGAGGGCGGCGGCGGCCACCAGCGCGCCGTCGAGCACGAGGTGCGGCACGTAGAGCAGCAGGGCGGCGTCCTTCAGGCAACTCGGTTCGCCCTCGGTCCCGTTGACGACCACGGCGCTGCGCCCGTCCTGCCCCCTGGCGGACCGGATGACGGCCCGGAGCTTGCGGGCGAAGGGGAAGCCCGCTCCCCCGCGGCCGCCCAGGGCGGTGCCCTCGGCTAGTTCGACGAGCCCTTCGGAGGGGTAGCGGGGCAGGGCGCCGTGGACGCTCAGGTGGCCGGCCCGGTCCAGCCGCTCCGCGGTGTCGAGTCCGGCCAGCAGTCGGGGTCCTCCCACGCAGCCGAGGGCGGGTCGCGTCCCGGAGCCGCTCACCGTCCGCTCCGTGCGCCGTCGCGCGGCTCGTGCGGCGACGAGCCGGACGGCCGTGCGGACGGACCGGCGGACGGACCGGTGGCCCGCCCGGCGGACGGATCCGCCGCCCGTTCCGGGCGGACGGGGAACACCGTGGTCCCCCGCTGCCGGGTCAGCCGCGCGGTCAGCAGCTCCGCCGCCCACTCCGCCGGCCTGCGCACGAAGGGCGCCGGCCGGTGCGGCGGCGCCTGCCCGGGCACCCGGGAGGGTACGGACGGGGCGGGCGGCGGGGCCGGCGGCGCGGCAGGTGCGGCCGGTGCGGCCGGTGCGCCGAACGGTCGCGCGGGGCCTGCGCGCAGCGGCGTACCGGGCCTCGTGCGCGGTTGCGCGGCGGCGAGCGTACGGAGCTTCGCGCGCAGCCGTAGCGCCAGCAGGCCGGCGACGGCGAGCAGGCACAGGGCGTATCCGGCCGTCACCCAACCGCTCGCGGGGCGACCGGACTTGAGCCCGTGCACCAGGGAGGCTCCCCAGGCCGGGTACGCGGCCATGTGCAGGGCCCGCCACCACAGCGACCGCCCCCGGGTGGCGAAGGTGCCGCGTACGGCGCCGGAGACGGCAACGGCGACGAACCCGTAGCCGGCCAGGCTGCCGAGGCCGATGAGCAGCGGCTGCCGTCCGTCCGTGAAGGGCAGGAGCACGGCGGCGGCGTCGGTCCGGGACCGCCCGACCTTGATCCACACGTGCAGGAGGAGGAAGCCGAGTCCGGCGACGGCCAGGCCGCGGTGCGCGGCTTGGGCGACGAGCCGGTGCCCGGAGGCGAGCAGTCTGCGGTCGGTGGCCGCCAGGCCCCACAGGACGGCGCCCGTGAGGGAGACCAGCGAGAGCACGCCGGCCGCGTGGTCGAGGAAGTCCCACAGGCGGGTCAGTGCGCCGGCGCGGGCCGCCACGAGCAGGGCGGCCGCGGCCGCGAGGGCCGCCGCGCCCAGGGCAGCGGGGGCCGGCCCCCCGGCGGCGGACAGCAGCGGCGGGCGCCGCACCGCCCGCCGGCCGGAGGCGCTCGGCGTCGCCGGCGTCGACGCCGTCGGGGATGCCGCCGGGGATGCCGGTCCGCGGACCGGTCCGAGGACCGGGCCCGACACCGGACCCGATGTCGGCCCGGACGGCCCTCCGGCGTGGCGCCGGGTACGGCCTCTCGTGCGGCGGGCCCGGTGCGAACGACCGGGCGGACGGGGCTGGAGCAGGGGCATGTGGTCTCCCATACGTCCGGACCCGAGCACTTCCACCTCGCGCTCGGCGCCCGGGGGTCGACGTCGCAACCGCTCCTCGGCGGGCGGGAGATGGGCGCCTGGCCCACCGGGCCGACCGGGAGCGGGGGCCGGAGTGCAGAAGCATCGTGGAGGTGCGCAAGCCCTCCACGGGATTTATCGAAACGTGATAATTTCTGGCCCTCGCACAGCCATCGCATCGAACATCCCCGGAAGATTCCCTTCCAGTGGTGCGGTTGCGACGGGGTTGACACCCGATCCGCCGCCGCACCTCCCCGACGGCGATCGAGCCGATGCCTCGGGACTGCGGGCTTGCCACCGTCCCACGGGGCAGGCCATACCCCGGCTTGAACGAGGTAACAATGTGCGAACTTCTGAACCGCATCTGGTCCCGCCCCCGCGGCGAGTGGACCCGGGTCCTGCGCAAGGAACTGCCCACGGTGGCGGCGGGGTTGGTCGAGGAACTACGGGAGACCGTCCCCGGATTCTCGGCGCTCGTCGAGGACGTCGGCGACGAGGTGGTCAGACGGAGGATGGAGGGGGCCCTCCTCACCGCCCTCGGCTACCGCGAGGGCGCCGGCGGCGCCGGGTGTACCGGGAGCAGCGGGGCGGAGGGAGCCGACGGGGCCGGCCCGGCCCACGCGCGGGAGCCGTCGGACCACCGCACACCGGCCCGGCCCGGCCCCGGAGCCCCCGTCACCACGGCCGCGGACTTCGAGGCCGAGCACGCCCGGCCCCACCCGCAGGCCCACCCGCACGCGGCCTTCCTGGGCGGGGAGTCGCCACCGCTCCAGGCCGTGCCCTTACAGAGGTTCGGCTCGGCCCGCGAGCGCGCCCGGCGCGAGCTCTTCGCCCTGCTCACGGGTGACGTCGCGCACCGCGAAACGGCCCTCGCGGAACTCGCCGAACTGGCCGGCCCGGCCGGATGGCCCCTCCCTGTCGCCGTACGGGCGGTCGCCCTCGCCTCGCCCGGCGAGACCCAGCAGCTCGCGGCCCTCCTCGACGACTGCCTCGGCGGAATCGTCGCGGGCCAGCCCTGCCTGCTCGTTCCCACCGCCGACCCGGAAGCCCGTACCGCCCTGGACGGAGCGCTGCGCGGCCGCCTCGCCGTGGTCGGCCATCCGGTGGCCCCCGGCGACACCGCCTCCTCCCTGCGCTGGGCGGTACGCCTGCTCGCGCTGGTCCCGGCGCAGGCCCGGTCGGGCCCGGACGCCCGGACCGTCTTCGTGGACGACCACCTCTCGACGCTGCTGCTGCTCCAGGACGAGCCGCTGGCCCACGCACTCGCCGCCCGCTGGCTGCGGCCGCTGGCGGACCTCACCCCGCGCCAGAGCGAGCGGCTCGAAGTGACCCTGCTCGCCTGGCTGGAGGGCGGTGGAGCGCCCGAGGCGGCCAAGGCGCTGAGCGTGCACCCGCAGACGGTCCGCTACCGGATGCGCCAGTTGGAGAAGCTCTTCGGCCCGGGCCTACGGGACCCCCGTACCCGCTTCGAACTGGAACTGGCGCTGCGCAGCCGCCGGTTGATGGCCCAGGTCCGGCTGCGTCCGGTCCGCGGCATCCGCCGGGCCCGCTTGGTGGCCGCCGACTTCCGGCCGTCTCCGGGCGACGGCCGCATCGCCCGCGTCAACGGCCTCTAAATCCTCCGCGGAGCGGGAGGAACGGCCCCTGCGGAACGGACCCAACGGACGGGCGGACGGACGAGGCGGTGCCGGCCCCGGAGCGTGCTCCGGGGCCGGCACCGCCTCGTCCGTCCGGTCAGCGGCAGGTGCGTCCGCCGTTGATGCAGCGCACCGCGCGGGCCATCAGCTCGTCCGGCATCACGTTGATGAAGTCACCGTGGTCGGTCACCGGCTTGTGCAGCTGCTCGGGGAAGCTGTCCACCGCGAAGCGGGCACCTCCCGGGGGCGTCGCGTAAACGATCCGCTGCACCAGTTGGGGCACGGCCTTGAAGCCCGCCGGGCAGGAGCCGTCGCGGCCGGCGAAGGCCACGTGGGTGCGGTGGTTGGCGCTGTCGGTGTTCTTTCCGTCCCAGCAGTTCTGGAAGGAGAACGTCCGCACCACGTCCGTGCCCTTGGGGCAGACCGGGTACTTGTCCTTCAGCTGCCGGTCCTCGAACCCGGTGCAGCTCCATGAGGCGTTGGCGTTGGCCGGGCCGTTGGTGAAGGCCTTCGCGTCGCCCGTGATGATCCTCAGGAAGCGGGGCATGGCGGTGACCCGCGAGACGGGACTTCCCCGGAACTGGATGGTCACCTGCTTCGGTCGCAGGATCGTGCCCACGTTGGCGTCCTGGCCGCCGCCCGGGGCGTCCGCGTCCTGCTCGGCCTTGCCGTCGCGCAGCCGCAGCACCGGCCAGTAGTAGGTGGACAGGTCACCGTTCGCGCACGTGGTCGCGGACGCGGCGAGGCTGTTGTTGGTGGAGAAGGCGTCCGTGGTCCTGTTGCCCACGTAATCGTGCATGTGGTGGGCGCCGTTGCTCACCCCGGGGGCGACGATCACGTTGTCGGGGTTGAGGTGGCGCTCTTCGTTGCGGCCGCATTCCACGGAGAAGGAGCCTTTGGAGGCGCCGGACTTGGGTGCCGGGCGCCGTACGTTCGGCTTCACCGAGCCGATGGGGACGAAGTCGGCACGGGCCGGGCCTCCCTTCGCGGCGCCGCCTCCCGCGCCGCCCCGGGCGGTCTCCTCTTCGGCGGCCGGTGCCTCGCGCATCGCGCAGGCGCTCAGCTCCGCCAGCCCGTCGGGGCGGGCGGCGGTCCGCCCGATCGCCTCGGAGACACGGCCGATCGAGGCGCCGCGCCTCTCCTTCAGCTCCCCGAGCAGCGCGTCCGCCGGCGCCCGGCCGGTGGCGAGCCGCTGGTAGGCCTCGGCGATCTGGGTGTCCAGACCGGCGAGTTCCCGGTCCACCTCGCCGCGTGCCAGATCGGGGACCTCGCGCAGCCGGTCGCCCACGTCGGGGCAGTCGATGGTGGCCGTCACCGGCGCCGGGCGCGCCGGGTCCTGACCCGCGGAGGCCACTTGGCCCGCGATCACCACCCCGCCGCCGCCCAGGACCAGTGCGGAGGCGGCGGCGAGCGCCTTGTACAGGGGCCGCGACCGGCGTTTGTGGCCTGCCCTGTCCCGGCGCGCCGGGCCTTCCGTGGAGTCGTTGTCGCGCATGTGATCACTTCACTTCCTCGGTCGGGTGTCGGTGGGAGGGGGGTCCGTGGGTGCGGTGGCCCCGGGCGGCGCGGGCGTCGCAGGGGTGTCCGCGAGGCCTTCGAAGTCGACGAGTCCGCTGGCCTCGAGGACCGTGATGTGGTCCAGGACCGTGGCGTTGGCGTCCGTGGCGAGTTCGCGGACCACGGAGTTGCGGGTCTGCGCCCGCACTTGGGCGACGAGCGTGAAGACCTTTCCGTGCGCCCGGCGCAGCAACTGGATGAACAGCCGCTCGTAGGTGGCCGCTTGGGCCCGGTCCAACTGGTCGAGCCAGGCCTGCTGCTGGCCGGTCGGCCGGTCCGGCAGTTCGACGCCGAGCGCCTGGCCCACCTCCAGAACCTTCCGGTCCAGTTCGGCGTGCCCTTCCACGAGGTGCTCGCCGGCCGTCCGCACCGACTTGCGGGTCCCGCGCTCCTGGGCCTGCCGGCCGGCGGGCAGTTCCCACAGGCCGGCGAGGCGGACCTTGCGGACGAATTCGCGGTCCTGCGGGGTCAGCGGCCCGAAGGCCGTGTTCACCACCCCGGCGCCGTCGTCATCGGCGGAGGCGGGCGAGGCGGCGGGGGCGGGCACCCGCGCCGGGGCGGCCGTGGCGGTTCTGCCGCCGAAGCTCCGGACCGGTATCAGCAGCGCGATGAGAGTGAGGGCGAGGGCGCCGATGACGATGCCCGTGCCCATCACGTGTCGCGAAGCGACCGACATGCCGCCGACGTTCGTCCGACGGATTGACAGCACTGTGCCTCCTTGGCTTCCGAGACGGCCCGGGAGGCGCCGCACGGAGCGCGCCGCTCCGCCGGGCCCCGGGTGCCAAGGGACGCTAGTGCCGGCCGCGACTCCCCCGCCCGAGGCCCATCCGGACTGGACAAACATCCGGGCGACCCCCCGAAAGGCTGCTACCGTGCCGCCCGCCCGGACGCCGTGCGGCCCGCGTCCACCGACACCTGACGCAAAGACAAAACACCGCAGGTGTCGGCCAGTTGTCCGGATTTCAGATCGTTCGCGAGGAGTAGAGGGACCGCCCCTCAGGTGGATTCGCCCGGACCGCGGCGTGACCCAGGGTGGGGCGGACCACCGCCCACCCGAAAGGAAGGCCCTCGTGCGCAAGAAACGACTGGCACCCCTCCTGGCCGCCGCCGGGCTCCTCGCGAGTTCCGTGCCGCTGCTCGCGGCCGCCCAGGCCTCCGCCCTGCCCACAGGCACGGTCCAGGCCGACACCGCCCAGGCCGACACCGCCCAGGCAGGCGCCGACTACCTGCGGCAGAAGCCCGCCTGGCACCGCTGCTCCGCCGACCAGGCGGCCACGTACGAGTGCGCCACCATCAAGGTGCCGCTCGACTACAAGCGGCCCTCGGGACGGACCCTCGACCTGGCGATATCCCGGGTGCGGAGCACGAACCCCGAAAAGCGCCACGGGGTCCTCCTGACGAATCCGGGCGGGCCCGGCGGGAGCGGACTCGATCTGCCGCTGATCCTCGGCGAGGCGGTCCCCGCGGAGGTGAGCGAGCGGTACGACCTCATCGGCTTCGATCCGCGCGGGGTCGGCGCCAGCAGCCCCATCAGCTGCGGGCTGGCCGACGCCGAGCAGGGCATCGACCGGCCGTACCGGCCCGGGTCCTTCCCCTCCGACGTGGCCTGGGCGCGGACCATCGCCGAGAAGTGCCGGGAGAAGGCCGGTTCCGTGCTCCCGTACATCACGACCCGCAACACCGCCCGCGACATGGACACGATCCGTGCCGTCCTGGGCGAGCGGAAGCTCTCGTACCTGGGCTACTCCTACGGGACGTACCTCGGCGCGGTGTACGCGCAGCTGTTCCCCGGCCGGACCGACCGCTTCGTGCTCGACAGCGGAGTCGACCCGGACCGGATCTGGCGGGGCATGTTCCAGGTCTGGGCGACGGAGGCCGAGCCGGCCTTCGCCCGGTGGACGCGGTGGGCGGCGGAACGCGCGGGCGAGCACCACCTCGGCGAGAGCCCGGCGGCGGTGTCGAAGACCTTCTGGGACCTGGTGGCGCGCGCCGACCGGGATCCGATCGTCTTCCAGGGTCAGAAGATCAACGGTGACGACATCCGGGGCGCGCGCGGACTGTTCTTCTACCCCGCGCAGGTCACCCCCCTGATCGTGGCCCTGAAGGAGGCGGCGGAGGGGAAGCCGGCCACGACTCCCGGCGCCTCCGGGCCCGACTTCGACATGAAGCGGGCGCTCGCCGGCGAGTCCGGGCCCCGGGCGGAGCCCGCCTCCGACAACGGCGTCGCCGTCTTCTGGAGCGTGGTGTGCGGGGACACGGACTCCTGGCCGCGCGATCCCGAGCGCTACCGGCGCGACGCGGTCCGCGACAAGGCCGCGTACCCGCTCTACGGGGACTTCGCCTCGAACATCAAGCCGTGCGCCTTCTGGCCGCGGCCGCTCGAAGCGCAGACGCCGATGAAGGCGCGGGCCGCCGTGCTGACCGTGCAGAACGAATGGGACTCGCAGACCCCGCTGGTCAGCGGCCAGGGCCTGCACCGGGCACTGAAGGGCTCGCGGATGGTGCTGGCACAGGGCGGTGAGGGCCACGGGGTGTACCTGGTCGACCCCTCCTCCTGCGCCAACGCCCCGGTCACCGCGTACCTGGTCACCGGCCGGCTGCCGGCCGAGGACGTCACCTGCCGGGCGACGCCGCCGGACGCGCGGCGGCAGGGGGCACCGGCCAAGCCGCTGCCGATTCCGTCCGGGCCCGGACGGTTCTGACCCTGCCCGGCCCCACTCCGGTCGGGGGGACGCCTCCGCCGCCGCCGCCTCGATCCGGCGGCCGAAGTCGGGGGCAGGGGCGTCCTTGCGGACCGCGCCCGGGGCCAGGCCGACCAGGAGGCGGCCGTCCGGTCAGGGTGTCGAAGACACGCGACCGCGCAGCAGGGCCAGGTCCGCGCTCAGCGAGTCCAGCCAGGCCATCGCGGTGTAGAACACCGCCGGTGCGCCCCCGGGTCCCGGCCGGCGGGGGGCGGGGCCGGCGGGACCGGGGTCCGTGGACCCGGTGGCGTGGACGGGATCGGCGGCCGCCGCCGCGCGGCGCAGGCCGGCCGCCACCCAGGCCCCGTACTCCCGCACCACGGCCTCCTCGCGCGGGCCGGGCGGGGCGCCGGGGGGTCTGCGGCCGCCCCAGAGGACGTGATGGCCGGCCATCATCGCCGCCTGCCAGTCCTCGCCCGGGGCGGCGCCCGGACGCCCGCGCTCCGTCTGGTACTGGGCGTACGCGCTCTCCGCCATGGCCAGCGCGTGCCGCACCCGCTGGTCGGGCTCCACCGCGCGGGCCCGCCCGAAGGCGGCCGTGGCCGCCTGGACGTCGTCGGCCGCGGCGTGCAGCAGCTCGGCCACGGCGCGCCCCAGTTCGTCGTGGGCGCCGCGGGGCCAGGCCAGCAGCCCGCACACCATGCCGATCGCGCTGCCGACCAGTACGTCCAGGAACCTGACCTCGGCCAGCTGCCAGGTGACGGGGGCGAGCTGGGCGAACGCCATGGCCACCACCAGCGTGAACATGGCCTGCGCCCAGCCCACGCCGCGCACGGGCCCGACGCAGAACGCGAACAGCATCAGGGGCGGCAGCACGATCGCGTACACCGCGCTCACCTCCCCGGCCAGTGCGAGGACCCCGCCGGCGGCGACCGCGCCCACCAGGGTGCCGATCAGGGCCGCCCGGACGGTGGCGCGGGTCTGCACGGCGTTGGTGCCGGTCAGGCTGAGGACGGCGAGCATCGCCCAGAAGCCGTGCGGCAAGGAGTCCAGTCCCGCGACGGCCCGGGCGACGGCGAGGGCCACGCCGATCCGGACGGCGTTCTGGAAGTGCACGGACCGGGGACCGCCGTTCGCGGCCAGCCGGTACCACCAGAGCCGAACCGGCCCCTCCTCGGCGTACCAGAACCGGTCGGCGGGCCCGGATGCCGGGCCCGCTCCCGGCCCCGCCGCGTCGGCGGCCCCCGCACGCCCCCGTACGGCTATCCCGGCGGCGCCCCGCAACACGAGCGCGGCATCCGCCAGCTCCACCAGCGCCGCGTTGCGGAAGCCGGGGCCGGGCCCCGTCACGGGCGTCCGGGCCAGGGCGACCTGCAGGTTCCGCAGCCGGGTGGAGTCCTCGGCGGGCGGGGGCCCGGCCCCGAGCAGCCCGGCCGTCCCGGCCGCCGACTCCCGCACGGCCCGTATGAGGTCCAGCTCGGCCGGCCCGTCGCGCGGGCCCGGCTCCGGCGGGGGCAGGGACCGGAGGCGGGCCAGCAGGGTCCGGGCCGCCAGCCCGGTGTGGGCCAGCGCGCGCTCCCGTACGCCGGGTCCCGCGGGCCGCTGCGCCTCCCCGACCCGGGAGGGCCGCAGGGCCTGCGCCCGCTCCGCCGCCCGGGCGGACTCCGCCGCGGGAAGGGTGTGGGGCGGCCGCTCCAGCGCGGCGGCGCACCGGGCCGCCTCGGCCGCGGCCGCGGCGGCCAGGTCGCGGTAGCCGGGGACGACGGGGTCGGGCAGCACGGTGGCCTCGGCGAGGATCAGCAGCAGCACTCCGGCGACGGTGCCGGTCAGCCGCTGGCCGAGGGCGTCGGGGGCGTAGGGCGGGAAGCTGGGCAGGATGTACAGCAGTTGGAGCCCGGGCGCCGCGCCCGCCAGGCGGGGTCCGGCCGCCGAGGAGAAGGCCACGCAGAAGCCGATGACCAGCATCCCCGCCACGGCGGCCCAGGTCCGTACGGACAGCCAGGTGCCCAGGACCACCAGCGCGCAGGCGGCGGGGAGCACGCGGGCGACGACCCGGGCCCGCGGGCGTCCGCTGCCCGGTATCCGGGAGAGCCCGGCCAGCGCGACGGCCGCGAAGAGCGCGTAGGTGGCCGCGACGGGCCGGTCCAGCCCGTACAGGAACCCGTAGAAGCCGATGCAGGCGGCGAGGGTGACCCGGACGGCCCGCCGTGCGGCCGCCGGCAGGGGGCCGGTGCCCGTACGGAGCTGCATGAGGGCGGCACGCACCCTCTCAGCGTCCCACCGGGCTCCCGTGTGGTCCTGCCGTACCACTTGACACTTCATCAGAGCGGGCGCAACTTATATCGGCAACCCGATATAAGTCGGCACCCGCTACGACTCGGCGTCCCGATACGACCTGCATCCCGGAGGCCCGGTGGAGCCGTCCCGCACACGAGAACAGCCCCGGCGCCGCACCCCGCAGGCGCAGCGCAAGTCGGAGAGCCGTACCCGTCTCATCGACGCGGCAGCGGACCTCTTCGCCCGCAAGGGGTTCCACGCCGTCTCCGCCGAAGCCGTCGCCGAGGCCGCCGGGCGCACCACGGGCGCGCTCTACAGCCACTTCGGCGGCAAGGAGGGCCTGCTGCTGGCACTCCTGGAGGTCTGGAAGGAGCGCACGAGCGAGGAGCTGACCGCGGAGATCGCGGCCGGGGACCCGGCCGACCCCGCCGTGCACTTCTCCGCGATGTGGGGCAGCCTCACCCGCCCGCACCCCGAGCACGGCGGCTCCTGGCTCCTGCTGGAGACGGAGCTGTGGCTGCACGCAGCCCGCGGCCCCCTGATCGGAGACCGGCTCGCCCAGCGCTACACCGAGGTCCGCGCCCAGCTCGGCGAGGGCCTGGCCGACTGGGCGGAGGCGACCGGCACCCCCCTGACCCGTACGCCGGAGGAGACCGGAACCCTCGTGCTCGGCATCCTCCTGGGGCTCGCCATGCAGCACCGCCTCGAACCGTGCGCGGTCCCCGACGGCCTCGTCGTCGAAGCCCTGGGCGCCGTCCTGGGCCTCGGCGGGGCCCGCTGACCCGTACGGCCTTCCTCCGCTCGACGCCCCTCCCGGTCCGCTCCCTCCCGTTTCCCCCCTCCGCTCCCTCCCGCTCCGCCCTCCCGATCCGCGCCACTCCCGATCCGCGCCACTCCCGATCCGCGCCACTCCCGATCCGCGCCACTCCCGTTCCGTCCGACGAAGGGAACCGCCCCGTGCTGCCCACCGGCGAGATAGACCTCCTTGAGGACACCTGGGCCCGTGAGGTCCCGCACGCCCAGTTCACCCGGCTGCGCCGCGAGGACCCGGTCCACTGGCACGAGGTGCCGGGCCGGCACGCCGGCTTCTACGCCGTCACCCGCCACGCCGACGTCAAGGCCGTCAGCCGCGACCCGGAGCTGTGGTCCACCGAGCTCGGCTCGTTCATGATCCGCGACCAGAACCCGGAGTCCCTGGAGACCCTGCGCCTGGTCCTGCTGGGCATGGACGCCCCGCGCCACTCCCGGTACCGCTCGCTGGTCAGCGCGGGTTTCACGCCCCGGGTCGTACGGAGGCTCGCGGCCCGGATCCAGGAGCGGGCGGTCGCCCTGGTGGAGCGCGCGGTCACGCCGGGCCGGGACATGGACTTCGTCGACGAGGTCGCCGCCCGGCTGCCGATCCAGACGATCTGCGAGATGGTCGGCGTGCCCGAGGAGGACGAACGGCTGATCTTCGAGTGGAGCAACCGGATGGCCGGCTCCCAGGACCCCGGGCTCTCCGCCGGCAAGCACGACAGCGATCTCGCGGCCGCCGAGATCTACGCCTACTGCGACGCGCTGGCCGCCGAGCGGCGGGCCCGCCCCCGGGAGGACATCCTGTCGACGCTGGTCCACGCCGAGGTCGACGGGGACCGGCTGTCGCCGGACGAGATCAACATGTTCTTCGTGCTGCTGTGCGTCGCGGGCAACGAGACCACCCGCAATCTGCTCTCCGGAGCCCTGATCGCCCTGATCGACCACCCCGCGGCGCGCGCCGAACTGGCCGCGGCCCCCGAGGACCAGGCCCTGTGGACCACGGCGACGGAGGAGTTCCTGCGCTGGGGCGGCTCGATCCACAACTTCCGGCGCACCGCCACCCGTGACACCGTCCTGCGCGGCCAGCCCGTCGCCGAGGGGCAGAAGGTGGTCACGTACTACACCTCCGCCAACCGCGACGAGGAGGTCTTCGCCGACCCCTTCGCCTTCGACATCCGCCGCACCCCGAACGACCACCTCGCCTTCGGGGGCGGCGGCCCGCACTTCTGCCTGGGGGCCGGCCTCGCCCGCACGCAGATCAAGGCGCTGGTCCGGGAGCTCCTGCGCCGCCATCCGGAGGTGTCCCTCGCGGGGGAGGTGCGCCGCCTGCGCTCGGACTTCATCAACGGGGTCACGTTCCTCCCGGTCCGTTTCGGATAGCCGGGCCGGGACTTCCGGCCCTCCCGGGGCACTCGCCGCCGCTGTTACAGTTGTCGGCAGCGAAGGGGAGTAGTCCCGAAAACCGCTGGTCGACACACTGGACGCCCCGACGGGTCCCGGCCACCGGGCCACCGCGCTTCACGTGCGGGGCGGACGAGACCTTCGGCCAAGGCATGACCCGTCCCACATCACCGTGTGGGCCGCTTCGTCGTGCCGGGCCGAGTGGTTCTTCCCGTCGCCCGCTGGGTGCCGATCCGAGCCATCAGGGCCCGGCTCCAGCAGAAAGCAGCACCCGGAATGTCTCTCGACCCCGTGGCGATCTTCACCGCCTTCGGTCTGATCTTCCTCGCCGAGCTCCCCGACAAGACCATGTTCGCCTCGCTGGCCATGGGCACGCGGATGCGGCCGCTGTACGTGTGGTTCGGCACCTCCACGGCGTTCATCGTGCACGTGGCCATCGCGGTCGGCGCCGGAAGCCTGATCGGCCTGCTGCCGAACATGGCCGTCAAGCTCGTCTCCGCCGCCCTGTTCGCCTTCGGCGCCATCGTCATGATGCGCGCGGGCGCGGACGGCGACGAAGCGGACTCGGCGGCCACGGCCGTCACCGGTTTCTGGCCCGTCTACACCACGGCGTTCATGGCCGTCTTCATCGGCGAATGGGGTGACCTGACCCAGATCACCACCGCCAACCTCGCCGCCACCAACGGCTGGCTGCCCACCGCCATCGGCTCCGCCGCAGCCCTCATGTCGGTCTCCGCCCTGGCCCTGGTCGTGGGCCGTCTCATCGCCAAGCGGGTCCCCCTGAAGACCGTCCAGCGCTTCGGCGCCCTGTGCATGGCCGCACTGGCCGTCTGGACACTCGTCGAAGCCTTCACCGGCTGATCCCGCCGGGCCGGCCGACCCCGCCGATCCAGTCGACCCCGCCGGGCCCGCCCGCCCGGGTCACTCCGCCCGCGGCGCGGCCTTGAGCAGGGCGAAGACCGCCCCGCTCGGGTCCGCCAGCCAGGCGATCCGACCGACGTCGGGCACGTCCGCGCCCGGCATCAGCACCGTGCCGCCGCTGATCCGCGCGGTGCTCACCACGGCGTCCACGTCCGCCACCGCGAAGTACGGCACCCAGCGCGCGTCCGTCTCCCCCTCGCGGAGCGGTGCCACCCCGCCGAACGAGCCGTCCTCCTGGTGCCCGTCGGCGGGGCTGAGCACCCGGTAGGTCATGCCGGGCGCCTCCATCTCCCGGGAGCGCGTCCCGAAGAGGGCTCCGTAGAAGGCGAGCGCCGCCATCGGGTCCGGCACGTGCAGTTCGACCCAGCACAGCGCGTTGTCGGCGGAGGTCAGCTCGAGGCCGGGTGTCCGGCCCGGCTTCCAGACGGCGAACTCGGCGCCCTGCTGGTCGGTGTACTGCGCGAGCCACCCCTCCCCCATGACGTCCATCGGCTCGACGCGGACGGCGCCCCCGCCGTCGCGTACGCCCCGGGTGGTGGCCTCCACGTCGTCGGTCCGGAAGTACACGGTCCACCCGGAGGTCGCCCCCGGGTCGAGCTGCCCGACCGCGGCGACGGTCCTCCCGTCCACCTGGAAGAACCCGTACCCGCCGGCCTCGGCTCCCAGCAGGTGGAACTCCCAGCCGAAGACGGCCCGGTAGAAGGCCGCCGCCCGGGGGATGTCGGGGCTCCCCAGGTCGATCCAGTTGGGCGAGCCGGTGCGGTAGTCGGTACCGAGCATGTGTTCCTCCTGCGATGGGGTTCGGATGCGAGGTACCCGCCTGACGGCCCCGCACCCCGGCAGCTCCTCCCAGCGCCACACGTACGGGTCCCCCCGGCGCACCGCATTCGGCGGGTGCGGGCCCCCGCGGCCCACCCGTCCGGCCCCGCACCGCGCCGGCTCGCCCTCGCGGGCCGGCCGCAGCGACCGGATGCCCTGCTCGACAGCTTCACGTGGAGCGCGGTGACGAGGGTGTCCAACTCCGTCTTCACACACTGACGTTGGGCGCCCTCGCCCTATGCGCGCGGCCGATGCCTTGGAAGCGATCGGTTAGCCTCCCGTCCATGGAGACGATTCTGTACGGCGCCGAGGTGACCCTCCGGCCTGCTGTCCCCTCCGACGTTCCGGCGCTGGCCGCCATCCGGGCGAAGCCAGAGGTGTACGCGCGCTGGCGCGGCGACGCGGACCTTGCCGCGGAGGTCGCCGGCGACCTCGGCGATCCAGGCGTCAACTTGCTGGTCATCGAGCTGGACGGCCGCACGGTCGGTGGCATCCAGTGGGGCGAGGAGAGCGATCCTGACTACCGGCACGCGAACATCGACCTCTATCTGGACCCGGCGATGCACGGGCGGGGCCTGGGCACCGACGCCGTCCGCACCCTGGCCCGGCACCTCGTCACCGATCACCGCTTCCACCGCCTGGTGATCGATCCGGCGGCCGACAACGCCGCCGCCATCCGCTGCTACACCAAGGTCGGCTTCCGCCCGGTCGGCATCATGCGCAGCTACGAACGCGGACCGGACGGCAGCTGGCACAACGGGCTCCTGATGGACCTGCTGGCCGATGAGCTGACCGCCTACGATCACTGACCCCTTGGAATCGATCATCTAGTAGGGGCCGCCGCGGAACAGCACGCTGCCCTGGTGACGTGGGCGGGCGCCCCGTTCGTGGGCCGCGTCGGAGCGGTCGGCGGGGGCCGAGAGCCCGGCGAGGGTCCGCAGGGTCTCCAGGCCGGCCAGTACCTCCTCACGGCGTGCCGCGGACTTCATCCAGGCCGGGAGCCGGGCGAACATCGACAGCGTCGGGGAGGCGTGCCGCTCGCGCAGCCGGGCGCCCACGTAGGCGGCGAGGGCTTCGACGTGCTCCTCGTCGTAGGCCCACAGGACCCGTCCCGCACAGCGGGTCTGCAGCCAGAGCGGACGCCGGAAGAAGGGGTCCTCGGTGCCGCCGACCGAGACCCCGACCAGGGCGTTGTCCCGCTCCCGGGCCGACCAGTCGGCGACCGCCCCGCAGCCGGCGCAGGCGAGACGGCGGGGCTGGAAGAGCAGTTCGGCGGAGTGCTTGCGCTCCGCGAGGCCGGGCCTCGGCACGACGAGCGCGCGGCCGCCGCACCGCGGACAGACGACGAGCATCCGCGCGGTGAACCGGGCGAGCCACATGCCGTGGTCCTGGTGCCGGACCGGTCCGGCGGCCCCGGGCACGGGCTCGGGCTCGGAGGTGATGCGGGGAGGCGAGGGCATGGACGACATGCTGTCAGCCCTCCCCCGCCGGGCCTGCGCCACCCGGCGCTCACCGCCTCGTGAGCGTGGTCTCGGCGGCGACGCGGGACAGCTTCTCCGGGTTGCGGACGAAGTAGAGGCCCGCGATGCGGGCGTTCTCGACGTGCAGGGCGATGACGCCGTCGAACTCCCCGTCCACGTGGACGGCCAGGGCCGGGGTGCCGTTGACCGTGGTGGGCGCGAAGGAGAGCGTGCTGCCGACCCTCCCGGCCTTGCGGGGAAAACCGGCGAAGACGCGGGCCACGTTGAGGGCGCCGACGATCGGCCGCAGTGCGGCGTGCTTGATGCCGCCGCCGTCGCCCATGTACACGACCTCGGGGGCGAGCACGTCGAGGAGGCCCTGGAGGTCCCCGGTTTCGAAGGCCCGCTGGAACGACTCCACGGCCGCCCGGGTCTCGCTCGGGGAGACCGCCTGGCGGGGGCGGCGCGCGTCGACGTGCTTGCGGGCCCGGTGCGCGATCTGCCGGACGGCCGCCGGGGTCTTGTCGACGCCGGCCGCGATCTCCTCGTAGTCGAGGCCGAACACCTCGCGGAGCACGAAGACGGCCCGCTCGGTCGGCGCGAGCGTCTCCAGGACGAGCATCATCGCCATCGACATGCTCTCGGCCAGTTCCACGTCCTCGGCCACGTCCGGCGCGGTGAGCAGCGGCTCCGGCAGCCACTGGCCGACGTACGACTCCTTGCGGCGGTTCATGGTGCGCAGCCGGTTCAGCGCCTGGCGGGTGGTGATCCGCACCAGATAGGCGCGCTGGTCGCCGACCGTGCCGAGATCGACGCCCGTCCAGCGCAGCCAGGTCTCCTGGAGGACGTCCTCGGCGTCGGCCGCCGAGCCGAGCATTTCGTAAGCGACGGTGAAGAGCAGGTTGCGGTGGGCGACGAAGGTCTCGGTCGCAGGATCGGTGCCCTGCAGGGGTGTGTCCACGGTTGGTTCTCTTCCGTCAGTTTCCGTCAGTTGCCGTCGCTCTTCCGGCGGTTCGATTCCGTTCATGATCACCGGATCGGCCGGTCGGCTCAAGCGGTCTGTTCGACGGCGGCCTTGATCCCGCCCTGTTCGGCCGCCAGACGCCGGCCGCGGGCGTCGCCTCCCGACACGCGGTGCAAGCCGTACGAACCCGGCTTGCCGGCCTCCTCGGCGAGGTGCTTGACCGTGCCCTTGCACACGAATTCCTTGAGCTTCGCGCCGGGCCGCCCGCCGACGTGGAACCACAGCGCGGTGTCGTTCTTGTGGGCGAACTGGAAGATGCCGGCCCCTCGGCCGAGGCTGATGCACTGGCCGGCGAACACCGAGTTGAGGGTCTCCGGCTGTTCGCCCGCGATCCGGCTCAGCACCGTGTCGGCGACCCGCGCGCCCATCGGCGTCGCGGCCTGGCAGCTCATCCGCGGCGCCAGGCCCGAAGGCGCCGCGGAGTCCCCGGCCGCGAACACGCGCCCGTCGTCCACGCTGGTCAACGTCTCGTCCGTGAGCAGGCGGCCCAGCGCGTCGGTGCTCAGCCCGCTGCGCGCGGCCAGGTCCGGGACGCCGAAACCGGCCGTCCAGATGGTCACCGCGCTCACCAGCTCGCGGCCGCCCGCGAGCCGGACGGCGTCGCGCGTCACGGCCGTCACCTTGGTGTCCGCGCCTTCGAGCACGGTCACGCCGAGCGCCGCCAGCCGGCCGGCCACCGAGCGCCGGCCGCGGGCGTGGAGGTACGGGCCGAGGACCCCGCCGCAGACCAGGGTCACCGCGCGGCCCTGCTCGGCCAGTTCGGCGGCGGTCTCGATGCCGGTCGGACCGGCGCCGACCACGGTCACCGCAGCCGCCCGGGGCGCGGCGTCCAGGACCGGCCGCAGCCGCTGCGCGTCCTCCAGGGTGGCGATCGGGTGGGCGAACTCGGCGGCTCCCGGCACGGTCGGGTCCGCGCTGCCGCTGCCCACCGCGTAGACGAGGTAGTCGTAGGCGACCCGGTCTCCCGACGCCAGGGTCACGGTGCGCTCGGCGGCGTCGATCCGTTCGACGGAGTCGACGAGCAGGGCCACCCCCTCGGCCAGGACCTTCTCGTACTCGACGACGGCGTCGTGGGTGCCGCCCGCGAGCTGGTGCAGGCGGATCCGCTCCACGAAGACCGCACGCGGATTGACGAGCGTCACCGCGACGTCCTCGCGCTGCTTCAGGCGGTTGGCCGCCATCACTCCGGCGTAGCCGCCGCCGATCACGATCACGTTGGTGGTGTTCTCAGCCATGGTGTCCGTCCTTCGTTTCGAGGGTTCGGACACAAGACACCGGCCGGCCGGCGGTTGTGACAGCCTGCGTGCAGATTTCTTTTTTCGTGGTTCCGAGGTCTCGGGCCGCGGTGGTCAGCAGACCTTCCCGGGACCGGCCGCCGTGGCCCGCAGCAGCTCTTCCAGGAGCGCGAAGTCGATCTTCTCGGGTCTGCGGAAGCGCAGGCAGCCCTTGCCCATGTCATGGCCCGCGAGCCGCTCCTCGAAGGCTTCGCGGACATCGGCGCGCATCAGGTAGACGGAGATGTACTGCTTCTGGCTCGCGAAGGCGACCTCCCCGACGCCTTCCCGTTCGTACACGGGCATCCCGTACGCCATCACTTCGCTGAATCCGCGCAGTTCGGTACGGCACAGCTCGCGCAGCCGGATCAGTGCCTCCCTGCGCTCCTCGGGGACCTCGGCGAGGTACTCGTCCACGTCTTCCGCCTTGCTCTGCACCATGGACCCGAGCGTAGGCGAACGCGCACCAGTCGTCCTGTGCAACCTTACGGTTGCGCGATGGTGAGTGACGTGCAACTCTGGAGTTGCACTCAACCATGCAACGGCTTGCGACGAAGGAGTCCCTGATGAACACGGACCGGATCGAACGCGACACCCTGATCGAGGCGTCCTTGGAGCGGGTGTGGTCCCTGGTGGCCGAGCCGGGCTTCTGGGTGGCCGACGAGGGGAGCCTGGCCGGCACGGTGGCCGAGGAGGGGCAGTCGGTCGTGGCGCGGAACAGCGAGTACGGCGAGTTCCCGGTACGGGTGGAGAAGGTCGAGCCGCCGACCTACCTGGCGTACCGGTGGGCCAGCGCCTTCCCCGGGCAGGAGCTGCGCGAGGACAACAGCACCCTGGTGGAGTTCACGCTGAGCCGTGAGGGCGACAAGACGCGGCTCCGCGTCGTGGAGAGCGGGTTCGCGGCCCTGGCCGGGTCCGAGGAGCTGCGCGGCAAGGCGCTGGAGGACAACACCGGCGGCTGGCCGCAGGTGCTCGACGCCTTCAAGAAGCGCGCCGAACAACCGGCCGCGTGAGCGGGGAGCACCCCGGCGCCGACGAGGCGGTCGACCACGTCCTCGTGGCGCTGGCGGACCCGACCCGGCGCAAGCTGCTCGGCCTGCTCGCCGCCCAAGGCGAGGTGTCCGCGACCACGCTCGCCGAGGGGCTGCCCGTCTCCCGGCAAGCCGTGGTCAAGCACCTCGCCGTCCTGGACGCCGCCGGGCTGGTCTCCGGCAGCCGGGTCGGGCGCGAGGTCCGTTACACCGTGCGGCCCGCCGCCCTGGACGCGACGGCCCGGTGGATGGCCACCCTCGCCGCCGACTGGGACCGACGGCTGGCGGCCGTCAAACGGATCGCCGAGGCGGCGCAGCGGGATGCGGGCCAGCGGGATGCGGAGCAGCGGGATCCGGAGCAGCGGGATGCGGGCCAGGCCCCCACGGCACGATAGTGGGAACTGTGAGCGACGGGCCAGAGGAAACCGGACGAGCCGCGCGGGGCGCGGCGAGCGGTGCGGAACACGGCGGCGAGCAGGAGCCCGTCGCCTGGTCCGGGCCGGAAGGCGCGCAGGCCTTCGCCGCCGTGGAGGCGGCCACGGACTGGCTGCTCGGGTACCCGTTCGTCTTCCGGGCCCTCGCCCGATGGGTCGGCAGCGGATCCGTCCTGGTGGACTACGGCTGCGGGCCGGGCAAGGTCGCCGACCACGCGGCCCGGCTGCTCGGTGCGAAGGTGCTGGGCGTGGACACCTCCCCCGAGATGCTCGCGCTGGCCCGCGGCTCGGGGACGGCGGTCGCCGAGTACCACCTGGTCAGGGACGGGCGGGCGGCCTGTCTGGCGGACGGCAGCGCCGACGCCGTGATGTGCAGCCACGTCCTGGCCTCGCTGCCCACCGCGGAGGCGCTGCTCGGCGTGTTCCGGGAGATCCACCGGCTCCTGCGGCCCGGCGGCCCCCTCGTCCTGCTCGCCACCGATCCCGCGTGCAGCGGGACGGAGTACGCCTCGCTGAGCATCGGCGACCCGGGCGGAGAGTACGGCCCGGGTGACGAGCTGCCCGTTCGGCTCCGGCGCACGGACGGGAGCTGGCAGGTCATGCCCAACCACGCGTGGCCCGTGGACTTCTACCCGGCCCTGCTGGAGCGGGCCGGTTTCACGGACCTCGTGCAGCACCGCCCGACGGTGGACGAGGCCCTCGGCCTCCCCGGCCTCGTCGACGCCGGCCTCGCCGCCGGCCGCGGCTGGTCGGCGGAGCGGGCGAAGCCTCCCCTGGTGATCACCACGGCGCTGGCGGTCTGAGGGCACACGGCCTTCCGGGGGCACGCGGTCTTCCGAGGGCGGGCGCGGCGATCAGCAGGCGCAGGAGATGCCCGAGCGCGGGGCGGTCAGATCGTCGATCGCGCGCTGGTCGGTGCCCCGGGCGGTTTCGAAGGCGAAGCCCTCGCGGACCCAGTACTCGAACCCGCCGAGCATCTCCTTCACCTGGTAGCCCAGGCGGGCGAAGGCCAGCGCCGCACGCGTGGCGCCGTTGCAGCCGGGACCCCAGCAGTACGTGACCACCGTGAGCGCCGGGTCGATCAGCGAAGGCGCCAGCTCCGCGATCCGCGCGGTCGGCAGGTGCAGCGCCCCCGGGATGTGGCCCTGGTCCCAGGCGGCCTCGCTGCGGGAGTCGACCACCACCAGGCCGGGGACACCGGAGAGCAGGTCGGCCCGTACGTCCGAGACGTCCGCCTCGAAGGCGAGGCGGGCGGCGTAGTGGGCCGCCGCGACGCCCGGAGCGGCGGCCGGGACGGAGAGGACGGCGCTGGTGATCTCGGTGGAGACGGCGGAGACGGTGGACGAGACGGTCGCGGACATCGGGGAACTCCTCGTGCGGGTGAAGGGCGGGGGCTCGCCGGCCGGTTGGACTCCCTTGCGGACTCCGTTGTGGACTCCCTTGCGGCGATGACTCCATCCTCTGCCCCCGCCACCCCCGCGACGAGTGGCGTAAACGCCCGCACTCGTCAAGATCCCGCCAGCGGTGCGGTGACCCTGACGAACGCCTTCCGGTAGGCCGTCGGCGTGGTCCGCATCTGCCGGGTGAAGTGGTGCCGGTACGTAGCGGTGGAATCGAAGCCGACCGCCGCGGCCACTTCGTCCACCGTGCCCTCGCCCGATTCCAGCAACGGCAGGCTCGCCGCGATCCGCTGGGAGACCACCCAGCGGATCGGGCTCACACCGTTGCGACGGGTGAAGTGGCGGAGGAAGGAGCGCTCCGACATGTTCGCCGCGCGGGCCAGGGCCGGGACCGAGAGCGGGCCGTACAGCCGCTGAAGCGCCCAGGCCATGCTCCGGGAGATGCCGTCGTCGGCGCCGTCGGGTCCTATCTCGCCGACCGCGGCCTCGATGAACTGGGCCTGCCCGCCCTCGCGATGGGGCGGTACGACGAAGCGGCGCGCCACGGTGTTGGCGACGGCGGCGCCGTGGTCGGCACGGACCAGGTAGAGGCAGAGGTCGATGCCGGCGGCGCTGCCCGCGCTGCTGAGCACGTCGCCGTTGTCGACGTAGAGGACGTCCGCGTCGACCTCGATCGCGGGATGGCGCTCGGCGAGGGTGCGGGCGTAGCGCCAGTGGGTGGTGGCCCGGCGGCCGTCGAGGAGGCCGGTCGCGGCGAGCGCGAAGGCGCCCGAGCAGATGGAGACCAGGCGTGCGCCCCGGGCGTGCGCCGTGAGCAGGGCGTCGACCAGCGAGGGCGCGATGGTGCCGCCCGCCGGGGAGACTCCCGGGATGATCACGGTGTCCGCGGCCGCGAGGGCGTCGAGCCCGTGCTCGGCGCGGAGCGTGAACCCGCCCACCACGCGCAGGTCCCGGCCCGGTTCCGCCGAGCAGACCCGCAGCTCGTACCAGGGCAGGTCCCCCAGCTCGGGCCGGGCCAAGCCGAACACCTCGACCACCACGCCCAGTTCGAAGGGTGCCATTCCGTCGAAGGCGAGTACGGCGACCACATGGGCCGGAGCGGGCTTCGTGAGGTGAAGGGGCACGGCCACGGAGGTCATGGCCGTACTGTAGCCAGGCGTCGCCGCCGGGCCTCAACGGGCCGGTGAACGAGGGGGCTCAGAGGGGCGAAGAGGAGTACGCACTCCTTGCCACTTACAACATATAGCGCACTGGGGGGCTTGCGGCAAGGCCCCCGCCCTGGGGCAGAATCGCGGACCGAGGCCAGAACCTGCCGAAATGGGGAGATTCACTCAGTGCGTGCCGATATGTCAGCTTATGGATCACACGGCTCCGTCGAGTCGACGGCGACCGCCACCAGCGCGTTCGAACTTCCCGACCACCTCTCCCCCAAGGCCGACCCGGCTCTGATCAACGGCGACGAACGGCACTTCGCGGCCGTCTCCCACTGCCTGGAGCAGACGATCGCCGAACTGTCCGACCGCCTGGAGGCCACGCGCAGGGCGCCCGGCGGCATCGGCCGGGAGGCGATGGACCGCGACGCGGAGATCCACCGCCTGACCAGCCGGCTGCGGACCCTGCGCCGCTTCGGGCTGGACCTATGCCTGGGGCACATGGTCCCCGCCGACGGCTCCGAGACCGTGTACGTCGGGCGCCTCGGCCTGACCGACAGTGCGGGGAACCGGCTGCTGCTGGACTGGCGCTCCCCGGCGGCCGAGCCCTTCTTCGCCGCGACGCACGCCGTCCCGATGGGGCTGGCGAGCCGTCGCAGGTACCGCTGGACCCGCGGCCGGATCAGCGACTACTGGGACGAGGTGTTCTCAGCCGACGGGCTCGAAGGGCGCGCCGCGCTCGACGACCAGTCCGCGTTCATCGCCGGCCTGGGCGGCAACCGGTCGGCCCGGATGCGCGACGTGCTCGCCACCATCCAGACCGACCAGGACGCCATCATCCGGGCCGGATCCCGGGGCGCCCTCGTCGTCGACGGCGGTCCGGGTACGGGCAAGACCGTCGTCGCCCTGCACCGCACCGCCCACCTGCTCTACTCCGACCCCCGGCTCGGTCACCGCCGCGGCGGGGTGCTGTTCGTCGGTCCGAGCCGGCCCTACCTGGCCTACGTCTCGGACGTGCTGCCCAGCCTCGGTGAGGAAGGCGTACAGACCTGCGTCCTGCGCGACCTCGTCCCCGAGGGGGCCGGCGCGGTGGCCGAGGCCGACCCGCGCGCGGCCCTCCTCAAATCGTCCGCGGACCTGGTGAAGGCGGTCGAGGCCGCGGTGCGCATCTACGAGGAGCCGCCCACCGAGGGGATGACGGTCTCGAGCCACTGGTCGGACATCTGGCTGAGCGCCGAGGACTGGGCGGCCGCGTTCGAGGCGGTGGAACCGGGCACCCCGCACAACGAGGCACGCGACCAGATCAGGGAGGAGCTGCTCACCATCCTGATGCACAAGGACGACAGCGACGTCCCGCCCCAGCTGCTGCGCCGCTCGCTCCTCCAGGACCGGGACCTGGTCACCGCACTCAACCGTGCCTGGCCGATGCTCGAGGCGGGCGAACTCGTCGGAGACCTGTGGTCGGTGCCCGCCTACCTGCGCAAGTGCGCTCCGTGGCTCGGCCCCGATGACGTGTCCCTCCTCCAGCGCGCGGACGCCCGGGCCTGGACGGTGTCGGACCTGCCGATCCTGGACGCCGCCCGCCGGCGGCTCGGTGACGCCGAGGCCTCCGTGCGCGAGCGCCGGCACCAGGCCGCCGTCGCCGCCGAGCGTGCGCGCAGGTCCGACGTCATCGACCGGCTGCTCCAGGACACCGAGATCGACGAGAGCGAGGGCGCGGTGGGGATGCTGCGCGGACGGGACCTGCAGGACGCCCTGATCGACGGGGACGCCGTGCCCGGCGCCGAAACCGACCTGCTCGCCGGACCGTTCGCCCACATCGTCGTGGACGAGGCGCAGGAACTGACCGACGCCGAGTGGCAGATGCTGCTGGCCCGCTGCCCGTCGCGGAGCTTCACGATCGTCGGGGACCGGGCGCAGGCCCGGCACGGGTTCACGGAGTCGTGGCGGGAGCGGCTCGAACGGGCCGGGCTCGACCGGATCACCATGGCCTCCCTGAGCGTCAACTACCGCACCCCCGAAGAGATCATGGTTGAGGCCGAGCCGGTCATCCGCGCCGCACTCCCCGACGCGAACGTACCGACCTCCGTCCGCAGCAGCGGCATTCCCGTCACGCACGGCCGGGTCGCGGACCTGGCCGCGGTCCTCGACGACTGGCTCGACACCCATGCCGACGGGGTCGCCTGCGTCATCACCGCCGATGGCGCCGAGGACGCCTCGTTCCCGTCGGCGTCCCGCGTCCGGACGCTGACGCCGACCCTGTCGAAGGGACTCGAATTCGACCTGGTCGTCCTCATCGACCCGGAGACGTTCGGCGCGGGCATCGAAGGCGCCGTGGACCGCTACGTCGCGATGACCCGCGCGACCCAGCGCCTCGTCATCCTCACGAGCTCGTGAACCGACCCGGTCGCGTGCGCGCCCCGGGGCCTGGGCCGGCTCTTTCGGATCTTGCCTGGCCCGCGTCGTCCGGTGCCGTGCCTGACGGCAAGATCCGGCCTACCCGAGGGCCCCGAAGGCCTTCGTGAAGGCCAGGGGCTGCTGGAGGATCGAGCTGCACGTCGCGTCCGCGTGGTTCACGACCCCGGCCGCACACTGCCGGTCGCGGGTCGCGGACCACATCGCCAGCCTGCCGATTCCCTTCTCGCTCGCGAAGTCCACGAGCTGGGCGGCGTCGGCGAGGGTGAAGATCTCGGTCGTGACGTCGTTGACGCCGATCATCGGGGTGACCGCGACGGTCTTCCAGGCCGCCGCGTCGGAGAGGCCCAGCACTCCCTTGAGCTGCGCCTGCGTGGCCGTGGCGGCCTGGATCGCGTACCGGCCCATGTCACCGCTGTAGGCGGGTCCGTAGTCCATCGCCATGATGTTGACGCCGTGGATCCGCACGCCGTTCTTCTTCGCGTCCGCCAACAGGGCCACGCCCGGCTGGGTGAGGCCCTCGGGCATCACCGGCAGGGTGAAGGCCACGTCCAATCCGGGGCGGGAGGTCTGCAGGAGGGCGATGGCCTGTGCGCGGCGGGTGTTGGCGGCGGTGTCGGGCAGGGCCGCACCCTCGATGTCGAAGTCGACCTTGGTCAGCCGGTACTGGTCGACGACCTTGCCGTAAGCCGCGGCCAGCTCCTCGGCGGAGCCGCAGTTCAGGGCCAGTTCGTGGCCGGCGGCGCCGCCGAAGGAGACGCGTACGTCGCCGCCCTTGGCCCGCAGGGCGCCGATCTGCGCGGCGACCTTGTCGTTCGCGAGCTCGGTGACCCCGCCCCACAGCGGGGCGCAGCCGCCGCCGGAGGTGATGAAGGCGAGGTGGAACTCCTTGACGCCGGTCCTGGCGGCCGTGTCGACCAGGTCGTAGGCCGGGTGGAGGGAGGTGTCCACGTACGGCGCGAAGCGCGCGCCGCCGACCGGGTTCCCGGTCGCGGGCGGGGTCGTGGCGGCGGGCGGGGTGGTGGCCGTCGGGGTGGGCCCGATCGGCCGCCCCGAGGGCGCGGTCGTCGCGGGAGCGCTCGTACCGGCCGTCGGTGCCGGTGCCTGCGTCGGCGCGGTGGTCGGAGCGCCGGTGGGGCGGCCGCCCGGCGGGGGCGTCGGGCCCTGGTCCGGCGAGCACTTCGCTCCGTTGATCCGGCACCCGGTCGGGTTGCCGGGGCGTGCGCTCGCGCTCGTGACGAAGCCGATGGTGACGGAGGCCCCGGCGGCGAGCTCCTTGTTCCATGCCGCCGGTTTCACGGTGACGTGGCGGCCGCTGACCGTGTGCGAGCCGTTCCAGAGGGAGTCGAGCGTCGTGCCCGCGGGCAGGTCGAATTCCAGGGTCCAACCGGTCTGCGTCCGGCTCTTGTTGTTGGTGATCACGTACGTGCCGGTGTAACCGCCGCTCCAGGAACTCGACTTCGTGTAGACCGCGCCCACGGAGGCCGCCTGGGCCGTACCCGTGAAGGCGAAGGCGGCCGCGCCGATCAGCACGGCCACCGCCGTCCCGCCCGCGGCCTTCGCCTTCTTTCCCGTCCTGCGCCGGTGACCGGTCGTACTGCCCATCGCGTGCCTGCCTCTGAATTGCCGGGGATTTCGGGGGTGCGGCAGCACGCTAGCCGCCCAGAAACGGACATTTGATCGATTCGGGGCGGCGGTCGCGAACCTTAGGTTCCGCTTAAGGAAACGATCGGGCGACCTTAAGACGGCCGGCCGAGGCCGTCCTCCGCCGTCCCGTCAAGTCCAGTGCGTGAAAAGTCGGTTGGTCTCCGGGGCGCTCCGGTCCGATGCCGCATATGCTCCCTCCGTACCTCAATGCGAGGTACATCCGAACGCGTCGCGAGCCGTAAGGGGACCACCCCGTGAGTGTCCGCATACAACCCTCCTCCCAGGTCGACGAGACGGCCGAGCTCGGGGAGGGGACCACGATCTGGGACCTGGCGCAGGTGCGGGAGGACGCCAGGCTCGGCCGCGACTGCATCGTGGGACGCGGGGCGTACGTCGGTCCCGGCGTACGAATCGGGGACAACGTCAAACTGCAGAACTACGCACTGGTCTACGAGCCCGCCGAACTCGGCGACGGAGTGTTCATCGGCCCGGCCGCGGTGCTCACCAACGACTTCTACCCGCGGGCCGTCGAGCCCGACGGCCGGCAGAAGCGCGGTGGCGACTGGGAGGCGGCCGGGGTCGTGGTGGCCGAGGGGGCGTCCCTGGGCGCCCGGTCGGTGTGCGTCGCGGGGGTGCGGATCGGACGGTGGGCCCTGGTCGCGGCCGGCGCGGTCGTGTCCCGGGACGTACCGGACTTCGCGCTCGTCGCCGGGGTGCCCGCCCGGCGCATCGGCTGGGTGGGCCGGGCCGGCGTCCGACTGGTGGAACGCGACGGCGAGCCGGGCACCTGGGAGTGCCCGCGCACCGGCGCCCTGCACGACGAGACCGACGGAACCCTGGCCGAGCGCACCTGACGCAACGTCGGCAATTTGGGTCAATGGCATTTCCTCAAAACCACAATCAATGAACAACCTTGGGCATACCTTGTCCCTGTACACGGGATCTGAGCAGGCAACAGGCTGTGTTCAGTGGGGGGTTGTACACGACGAGGGCAATCGCGGACGAGGTGGCGGCCGGCGCAGCACCATGCGCCCGTTCGTCGCCGCCGTCTCGCGCGCGCTCCGATCCGGAACTTCGCTGGAGGGGGATCCGGCGGGCCCGGACCGCACGTGCCATCGGGGGGATCACACCGTAAGCACGCGCACCGTCATGCGCAGTCCCCTCCGCCGAACGACGACCGCCGGGTCTGTCCTAGGAACGATTCAGAGGGGGTGGGTGTGTTGGAGCCGTACGGCTACAGCTCGGACATACAGGGCGAGCAGGACACGCGGGGAACCGGGGTGGGGAACCGGTGACCGCGACACGATTAGAAGCACTGGTCCACGAGGACCCGCCGCTGCACGCCCTCGCCGAGCGGCTGCTCGCACTGGCCGAGGCGGGGCTGCCCGAGATGTACCTGCCGGGCGCGGAGACCTTCGTCTTCACCCGGGTGGGGACCGTCTCCCCCTACGGCGTGAGGCGCGTGGAACGGCGCGGTACCAGCACCCGGTACGCGGCGATCACCGCGCTGGGCGCACGGTTCCTCCCCGAGGAGCGGCAGCGCGCCCTCTTCGACGGCCGCAGCGCCGGGGAGTTCACGGCGCTCCTGGTGGAACGGCTGCCCGCGGTGACCAACCTCGGCGACGCCGCGCTCATCGCCTGGGCGGCGGCCGAGACCGGCCACCCCAAGCTCGCGGACGCCGTGGCGCGGGTGGCCGAACTGGACGTCCCCGGACGTCCGCAGTACACCGTGGAAGCCGCCTGGGTGCTCTCCGCGCTCGCCGCGGCCCGCACGTCGGTGGACGTCGAGTACCGGCTGGCGGCCGCGCGCGACCGGCTGCTGGCGGCCAGGATCGGCGACAGCCCGCTCTTCCCGCACGCCACCGGGCCGGGGCTGGTCTCCGGCTACCGCTCCCACGTGGCCTGCTTCGCCGACCAGACCTATCCGCTCCAGGCGCTGGCCCGGCTGCACGCCGGCGCCCCGGACCCGCGGGCCCTGGCGGCCGCCGACGCGTGCGCCGCCCGGATCTGCGCCCTGCAGGGGGACGGCGGACAGTGGTGGTGGCACTACGACGCCCGCACGGGAGGCGTGGTGGAGGGCTACCCCGTCTACAGCGTGCACCAGCACGCCATGGCCCCGACGGCCCTCTTCGACCTGGCCGAAGCGGGCGGCACGGACTTCGGCGCGGAGATCCGCCGGGGTCTGCGCTGGATGACGGAGGTGCCCGAGATCAGCGGGCCCGACGGCACCCCGCGCGAGCCCATGATCCGCGAGGAGTACGGGGTCACCTGGCGCAAGGTCTACCGCGGCGATCCCGCCAAGGCCGTCCGCGCCGCCCGCGGACTCACCACCCGGGTCGCCCCGCGCGCCCGGCTGGCCCCGCTCGACCGGATCTTCCGCCCCCTGGCGGTGGACCGCGAGTGCAGGCCCTACGAGTTCGGCTGGCTGCTCCACGCCTGGCTCGGGGGGCTCGGGAGATGAACCACAGACAGTCGCTCTTCGGAGTGGCGCTCGACCCCCTGACCATGGACGAGACGGTCCAGCGCTGCCTCGACGCCGTGCGGCGCGGTGAACAGATCGAGATCGGCATGGTCAACGCCGCCAAGCTGGTCAACATGCGCCGCGATCCCCGCCTCGCCGCGGCGGTCGCCGGCTGCGACCTCGTCCTGGCCGACGGCCAGGCCGTGGTGTGGGCCGGCCGCATCCTCGGCGTCCGGCTGCCCGAACGGGTCGCGGGAATCGACCTGTTCATGCGGCTGCTCGCCGCGGCGGAGACCGCCGAGGTCCCCGTCTACCTGCTCGGCGCACGCCAGGACGTCCTGGACCTCATGCTCGGCCGGATCGCCGGGCGGTTCCCCGCGCTGCGCGTGGCCGGCAGCCGCAACGGCTACTTCGAGGACGCCGCACAGGGCGAGATCGCCGACGCGGTGGCCGGGAGCGGGGCCCGGATGCTGTTCCTCGGCATGACCTCGCCCAAGAAGGAGATCTTCACCGCCGGCTACGGCGAGCGCACCGGCGCCCACGTGGTGCACGGCGTCGGCGGCTCCTTCGACATCCTGGCCGGCATCACCAAGCGCGCCCCCCTGGTCTGGCAGCGGATGGGGCTCGAATGGTTCTACCGGACCCTCCAGGAACCGCGCCGCCTGGGCAAGCGCTACCTCACCACCAACGCCGCCTTCCTCCTCATGACGGTCCGGGAACTCATCCGCCGCACACCGTCCACACCGTCTGCCGGTTCCGCGAACAGGAGTCACTGATGCGCGTCGTCGTCGTGGGACAGGGATACGTCGGCCTTCCGCTGGCCGTCAGGGCCGCCGAAGTGGGACACCAGGTGGTCGGCTACGACGTGGACACGCGGCGGGTCAAGAGCCTCGCCGCCGGCGAGTCGTACGTGGAGGACGTCTCCTCCGCACGGCTGAGCCGGGCGCTGGAGCTGGGCACGTACCAGGCGAGTGACCAGGCCCGGGACTGCGGCGGCTTCGACGTCGCGGTCGTCACCGTTCCGACCCCGTTGCAGGACGGCGCCCCCGACCTGCGCTACATCGAGGAGTCCGCGCACACCCTGGCCCGCTTCCTGCGGCCGGGAGCCACCGTCGTCCTGGAGTCGACGACCTACCCGGGCACCACCGAGGAGCTGTTCGGCCCGATCCTGGAGGACGGTTCGGGTCTCACGGCCGGCGTGGACTTCCACCTCGGCTACAGCCCCGAGCGCATCGACCCCGGCAACAAGGTGTGGGGCTTCCAGCAGACGCCGAAGGTGGTCTCCGGCGTCAACGCCCTCTCGCTGAAGGCCGTGGAGACCTTCTACGCGGGCCTCGTCGACACCACGGTGCCGGTCCGCTCCCCCAAGGAGGCCGAGCTGGCGAAGCTGCTGGAGAACACCTTCCGGCACGTGAACATCGCCCTGGTCAACGAGATAGCCATGTTCGCCCGCCACCTCGACATCGACGTGTGGCAGACCATCGAGGCCGCCGCCAGCAAGCCGTTCGGCTTCATGAAGTTCACCCCGGGCCCCGGCGTCGGCGGGCACTGCCTGCCCATCGACCCCTCGTACCTGTCCTGGCGGGTGCAGCGCGAGCTGGGTCAGAACTTCCGCTTCGTGGAGCTGGCCAACGACATCAACAGCCACATGCCCGAATACGTGGCGCGCCGCGTCATGGACGCGCTCAACGCCAAGCGCCGCTCGGTCAACGGCTCCCGGATCCTGCTCCTGGGACTGGCCTACAAGAAGAACACCGGCGACGCCCGGGAGTCTCCGGCGGTACGCGTGTCCCAGCTGCTCCTGGACATGGGCGCCAAGGTGCGCGCGGCCGACCCCCACGTGGTGGAGAGCATCAAGGTCGACACCCGCCTCTCCCGGGTGGAGCCGACCCGCAAGGAGCTGGCCGCCGCCGACGTGGTCGTGCTGCTCACGGACCACGACTCCTTCGACTACCCGATGATCACCGAGCACGCCTCGCTGATCCTCGACTGCCGCAACCGGCTGTCGGGACCCACGGTGGAGGTGCTCTGACTCCATGCCCAGGATCATCTGCGTGGCCGGGGCCCGGCCCAACTACATGAAGATCAAACCGGTGATGGACGCCCTGGAGGCCCGCGGCGCGGAGGTCGTCCTCGTCCACACCGGCCAGCACTACGACGAGTCGATGAACGACGTCTTCTTCCGCGACCTCGGCATCCGCTCGCCCGACCGCTATCTGGGAGCCGGGTCCGGCAGTCACGCCCGGCAGACCGGCCGGGTGATGGAGGCCTTCGAGCCGCTGCTCGACGAAATGGCCCCGGACGCGGTCGTGGTGGTCGGGGACATCAACTCCACGCTCGCCTGCGCCCTGGTCACCGCGAAGGCCGGCCCGCTGCTGGCCCACGTCGAGGCGGGTCTGCGCAGCCGGGACTGGACCATGCCCGAGGAGGTCAACCGGGTCGCCACCGACCGGATCAGCGACTACCTGCTGGCCCCCTCCCCCGACGCCGCCGCGAACCTGCGGTCCGAGGGGTACCGGGAGGACCAGATCCACGTCGTCGGCAACGTCATGATCGACACCCTGCTGGCCAACCTGGAGCGGGCCCGGAGCTCCGACGTCCTCGACCGCTACGGTCTCACCCGCGGCGGGTACGGCCTGGTCACCTTGCACCGGCCGGCCAACGTGGACGATCCGGACGCCCTGCGCGGCCTGTTGAAGGCGCTGGGCGAGATCGCGGGACGCTGTCCGCTGCTGCTCCCGGTGCACCCCCGGGCGGCCGAACGGCTGGCCGAGATCGGCGTACCGGGCGGCATCCGGCTGGTGCCCGCCGCCGGATACCTCGATTTCATCGCCCTGCAGGACTCCGCCCGCGTGGTGCTCACCGACTCCGGAGGCATCCAGGAGGAGACCACCGCCCTCGGGGTGCCCTGTGTGACCCTCCGGGAGAACACGGAGCGCCCGATCACCGTCGAGCAGGGCACCAACGTCCTGGCCGGCACCGACCCGGACCGCATCACCGCCACCGTGCACCGGGTGCTCGACGATCCGCCCGCGCCCCGCTGCCCCGAGCTGTGGGACGGCCGCGCCAGCGAGCGCATCGCACAGGTGCTCCTGGAGGGTGGGAGCGCGGCGACCCGGCCGCGGCCCACCGACCTCGTCCCGGGCACCGCGCCCGTCGTCTAGCGCCGTGGCCGGAGGGGTGCGCCGGAGCGCGGCGCCCCTTTCCGGCCACAGCACCGTTTCCACCCCCGTTCCACCTGGATCGAAAGAAGGCTGATGGACCTCGCGGAGATCTGGCGGGTCATGCGCAGGCGCTGGTACGTGCTGCTGCCCGGGCTGCTGCTCACGGCCGCGCTCATCACCGGCGTGTACCTGCTGGTGCCGGTGGAGTACCGGTCGCAGAGCACGGTGACCCTCCTGAACTCGAAGAAGGCCACGGTCGCCTTCGACGGCAACCCGTTCCTGAGCACCCAGGCATCGCTCACCGGCATGGCCGACGGGCTGGCACGCAACCTGAACTCCGACGATTCCAAGGCCGACCTCAAGGCCCAGGGACTGACCGGCGTGTACGAGGCGAAGATCGCCGACAACGCCCAGGGACCCTTCATGTGGCTGAGCGTCACCGGCACCGACCCGGCCGCCGTCCTGAAGTCGGACCAGCTCTTCACCGCGTACGCCGAGAAGCGGCTCCTGGAGTTCCAGGCCCAGCAGTCGGTGACCCCGGAGGCCATGATCCGCATGGCGACGATCGTGCCTCCGCAGAAGCCGGAGGCGCAGACGAAGACCCGGCTCCAGTACCTGGTCATGGCCGCGGCCCTGGGCTTCGTACTCAGCCTGGTGGCCACCTTCTTCGTCGAGGCCAGGCGCCGCAAGGCCGACAAGCCAGGCCGGCGCAAGCCCGGGACAGCCGACCCCGGTCCGCCCGAGCACCCCGGTCCCGGCACCGGCGATCACCACACCGGCGCCGCCGACCCGACGGCGACGATGGCGCTCAAGGTCCTGCCCCCGTCGGCCTTCCGCTCCAAGGCATCGCCGTGACGGCCCCCGCCACGGACACCGGCACCCAGGACCCGCCCGAGGACCCGCCCGAGATCCCGTCCACGACCCCCTCCACGACCCCGTCCGATCCGCCGTCGCTGGGGCGCAAGGTGGGTTCCGCCGCCCGCTGGAGCCTGGTCAACACCATGGTGATGCGGCTGGGCAACTTCGTCACCGGCATCATCCTCGCCCGCTTCTTCCTCGGCCCCGAGGCCTGGGGGGTCTACGGGATCGCCCAGACGGTCCTGCTGGTCCTGCTCTCCGCGAACGAGCTCGGGGTCTCCCTGGCCATCGTGCGCTGGGAGGGCGACCCCCGCCGCTTCGCCCCGACGGTCCTCACGCTGAGCGCCGTCTCCAGCCTGCTGCTGTACGCGGGCCTGTTCGCGGCGGCCCCCGCGGTGGCCGGGGTGCTCGGCTCGCCCGAGGCCTCGGGCGTGCTGCGCGTGATGTGCGTGTGCGTGGTCCTCGACGGGCTCTCGCAGGTGCCCGCCGGCTTCCTCACCCGGGAGTTCCAGCAGGGCCGGCGGATGGCCATCGACGCCGTCAACTTCGTCCTCAGCACCGCGGTGACCCTGCTGCTGGCCGTCCAGGGCTGGGGCGCGATGAGCTTCGCGTGGGGCTCCGTCGCGGGCAACGTGGCCGCGCTCATCGGCTGCTGCCTGGCCGCGCCCGGCACCCTGAGGTTCGGCTGGGACCGGGAGCAGGCCCGGGCGCTGCTGCGCTTCGGGCTCCCGCTCGCCGGGGCCAGCATGCTCGCGCTCGGGGTCGTCAACGTGGACACCATGGTGGTGGGTTCCTCCCTCGACCAGTTGGCCCTCGGCTTCTACGTGCTCGCCTTCAACATCTCCGGCTGGCCCGTGCGCATCATCTCCGAGGCGGCCCGCCGGGTCTCCTTCGCCGGGTTCTCCCGGCTGGCCGACAGCGAGGCCGGAGGGGGGCCGGGAGCACTGGCCGGCGGTTTCGGCCGGGCCCTCGGCGTCGTGATGACGGCCACGGTCCCGCTCTGCGTGCTGCTGGCCGCCCTCGCCGGGCCCATCGTCGAGCTCGTCTACGGGGCGCGCTGGCTGCCCGCCGCCGCCGCGCTGCCGTGGCTGATGGGGCTCGGACTGGTCCGGATCGGCTGCGAGCTGGCCTACGACTGCCTGGTGGCCATCGGCCGCCGCCGCTCCCTCATCGGGGTCCAGGGGCTGTGGCTCGCCGTCCTGGTCCCGGTGCTGGTGGCCGGCGCCGGAGCGGGCGGGATCGAGGGCGTGGCCCAGGGCCACGTCCTGGTCGCCGGGGCCGTCGTGGTGCCGGTGTTCCTCTTCGCCCTGCACCGGGGCGGCGTCGGGCTGGGCACCGTGGCGCGCGCCTGCGCCTGGCCCTTCCTGGGCGGCGCCGCGATGACGGCCGTGGTCCTCGGTCTGGAACGGCTCCTCGGCGACGGCGTCCTCGCGCTCCTCACGACCGCGGCCGCCGGCACCCTGTGCTACGCCGTGTGCGTCCTGCCCAGCTTCGGCTTCCTGCGCGGCACCGCGCCGGCCGCCGCGGCCACGACGATGAAGGGCTGACACCATGGCACGCGTGCGCAAACGGTTGTGGGGCTGGCTGCTGGCCGGGGTCTTACTCGTCGCCGCCCTGACCCTCTACCAGGCCGAGCGGACGGGCGGCAGCGAGCCGGCGGCCGGTTCCTGTCCGGAGAGCGCCCTCGAATGCCCCGGCGAGGAGAAGCCCCTTCCCCTGCCCGTGCCCGTCGAGCCCACCGTCTCGCCGTCCGCACCGGTCGGCCCGAGCCCTTCCGCGACCTCCGCCACCCCCTCGCCCACTCCCCCGCCGGGCAGCAGTGCGCCGCCCGCGCAGGGTCCCGTCTGCAACGCCACCTCGCCCGGCGCCTGCGGGTTCCCCGACGCCCGCTCCACCGGCCCCCGGATCGCGCTGGAGCGGCACGACATCGGGAACATGTCGGTCAAGACCGACGGCATGGTCATCAAGGGCTGGGACATCCGCGGTTCGCTGGACGTCTACGCCGACAACGTCACCGTCATCGACAGCAGGATCACCTCGACCAACTGGTGGGGCATCAACCTCCGTCCGGGCTTCAAGGGCCTGCGGGTCCTGCACACCACGATCACCGCCCTGCCGGGCAAGGGCCCGGACAACGGCGGCGTCAACTACGCGGTCTCCAACATGGGCGAGAGCTCCGTCGAGGTCGGCTGGTGCGACATCTCGGTGTTCGGCAACGCCCTGTCCATGGGCCAGGGCAATCTGCACGACAACTACGTGCACGACATCGTCGCCTTCCGCAATCTGGGCGGGGAGTGGCAGCACACCGATGCCGTGATCAGCGGCGGCGGCAACAAGGGGCGGCTGACGGTCCGGCACAACACGCTGCTGAACTCCGTCCCGGTCGACAAGGGCGCCAGCGCGGCGCTCGGGCTCTTCGCCGACACCGGCGTGGTCTCCAACGTGGTGGTCGACGACAACTGGCTGGCCGGAGGGGCGTACGCGCTCTACGGCGGCGGCCCGGGAGCCACCGGCATCCAGGTCACGGACAACGTGTTCTCCACGCAGTACCACCCCCACAGCGGGCTCTACGGGGCGGTCGCCGCGTGGAACGCCGGCGGCGCGGGGAACGTGTGGCGCGGCAACCGCATGTCGGACGGGCGGCCCGTCGTACCCGAGCCCTCCCCCTGACGACCGAGAGGACATGACATGCGCCGCATCGCCCGGGCCCCCTGGGAGCTGCTCAAGCGGGCGTTCGGCTGGCTGGTGCTCTTCGAGGCCAGGAACAAGCTCCTGCTGGCCCCTTCCGCCGTGCGGCTGCGCCGTTTCGAGAACGCGGAGACCGGCCGGCTCGGGGCGCTCCTCGGCCGGCCGCCGTCCGCGCTGGTCGCCACCGTGATCGCCACCCACCGGCGCCCCGAGGCGCTGTGCGCGGCGGTGCGCTCGGCGCTGGCGCAGACCGTCGCGGACCAGGTGGTCCTCGTCGTGGACGACGGCGCCGGGCTGCCCGAACTCCCCACGGATCCCAGGCTCTTCGCGGTGTCACTGGCCCGGAACACGGCCACGGCCGGAGTGGTGCGCAACGTGGGGATACGGCTGAGCCGCTCGCGGTACGTGGCCTTCCTGGACGACGACAACCTGTGGGAGCCGGACCATCTGGAACAGGCCCTGACGGTCCTGGAGTCCCCCGGCGGACCGGACGCGGTGTACACGGCGCTGCGCAGGGTGCTCCCCGACGGATCCCAGCGGGACGTGCTCTCGGTGCCCTTCGACCGCCGCCGCTCCGCGCGCGAGGCCTTCCTCGACACGAACGCCTTCGTCGCGCGCCGCACCCCGGCCCTGTACTTCAGCCGGCTGCGGCGGACCCCCGACGTCCTGCCCCGCGAGGACTGGGAGCTCGTACGCCGCTACAGCCGCCGCCACGAGGTCCGCCACCTGCCCCGGCCGACCGTCCGCTACCTGGTCAACCCGGAGAGCTTCTACACCGCTTGGGAGGGCCGGGCGCCCACCTAGTGCCGTGACCGGAAAGGCAGGAGGACTAGCCCGTGGAGCCGACGCGGACGAGCTTCCACTGCTGGTTCACGCCGCCCCAGTCCGCATGCTGGACGATGCCGGTCCCGTCGGCGGAGGAGAAGCCCGGTACCTCGACGGCCTTCCCGCTGTTGCGGTTGATCAACCGGACGAATCCGTCCGGTGAGTCCACCAACCGGAACTGCTGGTTCACGCCACCGTGGTCGCTCCACTGGTGGATGGCGGCGTTGTCGGCCGTCGACCAGCCGGAGACGTCCAGCAGCTTCCCGGAGTGCCTCGCCTTCAGCCGGTAGTAGCCGCCGCCGGAGTCCACGAACTGGAACTGCTGGTTGGGCCCGTCGTAGCGGGCCCACTGCGTGAGCGCGGCGCCGTCCGCGGAGCTCACACCCTCCACGTCCAGTGCCCTGCCGCTGTTGCGGTTGACGATGACGTACCAGGCGCTGGTGTCCACAGGGGCCGCCGGCGCGTGCGCGCGCAACTCGAAGCGTTCCACCAGCACTTCGCCGCCGAGGGCCCGGGTGGCGTGGTTGAAGACGGCGAAGCGGTGGCCCATGAAGAAATGAGGCCTGTCGCTCATGGTGAAGGCCGGGCCGAGCCGGGTGAAGGTGGTGCCGTCGGTGCTGTAGGAGAACGTCGCCTGGCGGCCGGGCCCCGGGCTGATGTCGGCGGTGGCGCGCAGCCAGACGCGGCTGCCGGACGCGGGGAGGTCGGCGCGGGCCTGCTCGGTGCCGGTGCTGCTGGTGTTCCAGTTGGCGTCCATGGCCAGGCCGTCGAACATCACCAGCCTGCTGACGCCGCCCTGCCGCGTGACGCCGATCCAGGCGGAGAAGTCCCGCAGCATCGCCAGGCCGGCCCGGTCGCCGTCCGCCATCCCGGAGCAGTTGAGCACGACGGTCGCGGTGGAGGCGGGGCCCTGGATGCGGCGGGTGAGGGTGTTACGGGCGCTGTAGAGGTCGTCGGTGACGGTGGCGGTCCTGAGGGTGAGCCCGTTGTTGACGGTGAACGCCGCGGTGTCGGGGTTGTGGTTCCACTCCCAGTACGGCGCCAGCGCCCTTCCCTCGAAGGTGTCGGCGCCGGTCATCGGCGGGAGCGGGTGCGGGGTGACCGGGTAGGGGTACGTCTCGCCCCACGTGCCGTTGACGGTCTGGAGCTCGGGCCAGCCCTCGGCGTTCCAGGTGACCGGGGCCAGGGCGGGGACGCGGCCGCCGGGATAGGCGTCGATGAAGCCCATGTAGTACCAGTCGCCGTTCGGGGTGTCGACCAGCGAGCCCTGGTGCGGTATGCCGCCGCCGGGGATCGGGCCGGGCAGGTCCAACAGCACCTCCCGCATCGTGTACGGGCCGAAGGGGCCTGATGTGGACTTCCAGATGTACTGGCCGTTGGGCGGACGGGTGACGAAGATGTAGTAGTTCCCGTTGATCTTGTAGAAGCGGGAGCCCTCCATGTAGTGCAACGAGTCGGGCTTGGTGAGCACGTGCTCGGACCTGACTTCGGTGCGCACGTCCGGGGAGAGCTGCGCGACGCGGATCTCGTTGGCGCCGTACGCCACGTACGGGGTGCCGTCGTCGTCGAAGAGCAGCCCCGCGTCGTAGTAATTGCTGCCGATCTCGGCGTGCCGGGTCCAGGGGCCCGCCGCGTCGGTGGCTTTGTATACGTACGACCGCTGCCCGCCGATCTGGCCCACCCAGTAGAAGGTCCCGTCGCTGGGGCGGTGGCGCATCGAGGACGCATAGATGCCCTGGACGTACGCCCGTCCGCCCTTGAGGTCGTACGCGTCGCCGAAGTCGAGGACCGGCACCGAGTGGCCGATGAACTCCCAGTTGACCAGGTCGTAGGAGCGCAGGACGGGCGCGCCCGGCGAGAAGTGCATGGTCGAGCCGGAGTAGTAGTACGCGTCGCCGACGCGAATGACCTCGAGGTCGGCGAAGTCCTGCCAGATCACCGGGTTGGTGAACTGCTCCTGCTGGGCCGTCGTGGCCGCCGCCGCGCTCGCGCCCATCGCCGGCAGCGTGGCGCCCGCGACCAGGCCGGCGGTGGCCGCCATGACTGTCCGGCGGCTGTGGGGGTGTTGTAGCCAGGACATACGAGATCAGCTTCCTCACGCGTGGGGGACCGAGAGTCGAAGTGTTAGCGCTAACATTCCCGAGGACGAGCCGTGCAGGGGGTGATCTGAGCGCGCCGCACCCTGCACATCTGCGACGTGACCCGAGGGCTGACCCAGGCCGGGCGGCGAGATGAAGCCGTCGCGCCAGGGCCCTGGACAGGGTCGGGCACCGGGTTGTCGGGGCCCGGGCCCGACCCTGTGTTGGTTCAGCGCTTGCCAGTCAGCCGCCAGACCTGGTTCTTCTTGGCGGCCAGGGCACTGGCGGAGTCACAGGTCCACTGGTGGACCAATGCTCCGACGGCGGTGGAGATCCCGCTGACGTCCACGCACTTGCCGCTGTGCACCGCGACGAGCTGGTAGTCGCCGGCGGCGACATGCCGCAGCGTGAACTGCTGGTTCGTGCCGCCGTGGCAGGTCCACTGGTGGACCGCCTCACCGTCGGCGGTGGAGACACCGCGGATGTCGAGGCACTTGCCGCTGTGGTGGTTCACCAGGGAGTAGGTGTCCGCCACCCCTTGCACCGGACGGAAGTCGAAGCGCTGTTCTTCACCGGCACCGCAGGTGTACTGCCGGTACTGAGTGCCGTCGGCGGTGCTCTGGTTGGGGTCGTCCAGGCAGTGCCCGCTGTGCTGGGCGACGGCGGTTGACGAGAAGGCGGACTGGCCGGTGGTGAACTGCCACCAGTCCACATTGAACAGGTACCCGCTGCCACCGTCGAAGCGCAGGTACAGATCGTGGGTCCCGGTCGCACCGGTAACAGGGCACGAGACCGTGCTCCAGGTCTGCCAGCCTCCGGTGCCCGACACCGTGCATGTCCCGACCGTCGGCCCAGTAGCACTGTCCAGGTGCAGCTCAACTCGGCCGCCGCTGGTGTTTGAGGCCACCCTGGCGGTGAACGAGCCCGCACCGGTGCCGAACGCTACGCCCTTGACCTTGATGTAGTCGCCGTTCTCAATCCAGCTGGTGTTCATCCCGCCCTCGCTGGAGGGTTCGGTTTCGATGCCGCTGCCCCACGCGATGGTCTCGGCTTCCTGGCGGACATAAGGATCGAGAGTGCCGGCCTGCGGCGCCCCGGCCGTCGTCATGTTCATCGTGGGAATGGTGCCGTCGGCGTTGTAGCTGAACTTCTCCACCGCGACCGACCGGGTGAAGCCACCACCGCCCGGCAGAGCGCCGTTGTGATAGAAGAAATACGAGTTGCCCTTGAAGTCCACGATGCCCGCGTGGTTGGTGAAGCTGTTGCCCTGGGCGGGCATGACGGTTCCACGGTAGGTCCACGGTCCGGTCGGGCCGGGTGCCGTGGAGTAGGCGATGAACTCCGAGCAGCACTTGGCCGCGTACACCATGTAGTACAGGCCGTTCCGCTTGTAGACCCAGGGTGCTTCTTCGTACAGCGTGGAACGGTCGGGGTGGTCGGTGCGGGATCCGAAGCCCTCCGTGGTGAGCGGAATCTTGGCGGGGCTGCCTGCGTAGGACGTCATGTCCGCGTTCAGCTTGACGTACCAAAGGTTCGGGTTGCCCCAGTACAGGTAGGCCTGGCCGTCGTCGTCGATGAAGACGGTCGGGTCGATCTCACTGTTCTCCACCAGCGGGTGGCCGAGGGCGTCCCGGAACGGGCCGGTGGGGCTGTCCGACACCGCCACGCCGATGGCGAATTGGCCGGTCTCCCGGACCGACACCGGCACGTACCAGTAGAACTTGCCGTTCCGTTCGACGGCCTGGCCCGCCCACGCGTTGGCACCCGCCCAGCTGAAGGTGTTCAGGCTGAGCGGTGAGCCGTGGTCGGTCCAGTTCACCATGTCGGCGGAGGACCACACCCGCCAGTCCTTCATCACGTAGGAGGCCGAGCCGTCCTCGTCGTGCCCGGTGTAGAGGTAGACCCGCCCGTTGTGCACCAGCGGGGCAGGGTCGGCGGTGTAGACGTTCTGCACGATCGGATTGTCGGCCCTGGCCGCGGTGGGATGCACCGCGGCGGGAAGGACGGCGAACGCCAATACGAGGATCATCAGCACCCAGGCTGCCCGGGCGAGGCTCTTTCCGGCGGCGGGTGACCTCACTGCGGTCGGGTGAGCCGTTGGCCTGTGGACGGCGGTACTGGCCATGGTGTGGTCCTTCCTGGTGCTGCGCGTCGGGGACTGAGCAGCTGGTCAGATGCGGAGGAGGGACGTTGCTGCGCTCGGGGTGTGGTCAGTGCGAATCCTGCGATGCGGACGGAGCCGCCGAGAGCCGGCGCTCCGTCAGGCCGTCTTCGCCTACTCGGATGCCGGGCGGGCGGCCGCTGTCCGCAGGGGAGTTGGTGGTGTCGGCCATGTGCTGCCTTTCGGTCGTCCGGGCCGGTGACCGCGCCCCGCATCGCGGCGGGTGGTCATCTGGATTGGTGCGCCGACTGCGCGAACGGACAGTTCGTCCGGGGCGGCGGCAAGGCGTGACCCCTGCGGGGTGGGGATGCCGTGCCTCCGGTGTGTTGTTAGCGCTAACAACTTGGGAGTCGAACATCCGGTGTGTTGCAGGGAGAAAACCACGGCACATGAGAGGCCGTCAAGTACCAGGTCGCAACCTGCCCGTTACTGAGGTGACATCAGCATCTTGTCCTGTCGCAGTTACTGACGGGACGGACGTGAGCTGCCGTACGGCCGGACCTGCTCCCCCTGCAGCGCCGACCCGCCTGATCCACGGTGATCGCGATGGGGTGCGGTCCGCCGGCGCGTAGACGAGCTGTCTCCGGCGTGGGCAACTCCACCTGCTGACCGGTACTCACCGCCCCGAGGAACCCCAGCCGCGCAACGGCTGGGGTTCCTCATCCTGTGCGCAGGCGGTTTCAGGGCCCCGGTTGGGGGGCCTGGACTGCCTGTCGTGGCGGACATCTCTTGCGCTCCCCGCCCGCGAGGCCTGAGGCTCATCAGTGGGCGCCACCCGTACCCCCGGGCGATGGAAACGTCTCGGTCCGCGCCCTCCCGTTCGGCCGGGCCGCGTTCTGGACCACGCTCGGGTCCTTTGCCGCAGGGCTGCTCGGCTTCGGCCTCGCCGAACTCCTCTCAACGGACGCACGCTCACCGATCTCGACCAGCTGAGACCGCCCCGTCAGGGCCCCGGCGTGGCGCGCAGGGCGGTGCGGCTGGCCAGGGCCCGGGCCGCGGCCCGGTTCGCCGGGCGGCCGAGCGCCGCCCGGGAGGTCTCCCGTAGCAGAACCGCCGCGCGGAAGGCCGCGGTGGCCGGCGCCGAGTGGCGGCGGCCGTAGAGGCGTACGCGGTTGAGGGTCAGCAGGGTCCACAGCTGCGGGGAGACCTGCGAGTCCCCGCCGAGGTGCACGGCCGAGGCGGCGGGCTCGAGGCGGGTGGCGAAGCCGTGGTCTCCGGCCCGCAGGCAGTACTCGGTCTCCTCCGAGTACAGGAAGAACGATTCGTCCCAGGCTCCGCAGGCCTCCAGGCACTCCTGCGAGAGCGCCATCAGCGCGCCCGTCGCCCAGTCGGCGACCGTCTTGCGCCCGTACGCCGAGGGGTCGGTGACCAGCTCGCTCCACCTCGGGAAGCGTCCGGCGCGGCGGTTGCCGATCACGGCCTCGCCCAGGGCGCGGGTCACCCGGGACTCCCGGCGCAGCGAGTAGTGGAGCGTCCCGTCCTCCTCGTACAGCAGCGGGACGCTGATCCCCACCCGGCCCCCGCCGGCCACGGGGTCGCCGAGCGCGCCGACGAGGAGCTGCGCGCAGCCCCGCCGCATCCGGATGTCCGGATTGCACACCAGGGCGGCGCGGAAGCCTCCGTCCCATCCGGCGGCTGCCTCCAGGGCGGCGTTCACCCCGGCCGCGTAGCCGGCGTTGCGGCCGGTCTGGACGACCGTGGCCCCGGGGGCCAGCGACCGGATCAGGTCCACGGTGTCGTCGGCGGAGTCGTTGTCGGCGACGACCAGCCGCCAGTCGACGCCGGCCATGCCCTGCGGCAGGGAGGCAAGGAACTCGGGTATCACCCGGGCGCTGTTCCAGGTGACGACGACGACGGCTACGGGGCCGCCTGCATCCGGCCGGTCCGGGCCTTGAGCGGCTGAGGTGTTGGAAGCTGTGCTGTCGGAAGCGGTGCTGTCGGAAGTGATGGGGACTCCACGGTTCGGGGCTCGGGCGCGGCGCGCCGGATGAAGCCGAGGTAACTGCCTCCGGCGGCGATCGTCAGGAAGAACATCCCGGCGAACATCGGGAAGCTGAGGGCGTCGAAGGTGGCCGCGCTGACCAGGGCTACGAGGGCCGAGGCGAAGAACGCCTGGCCGAGCTCCCGGTCGGACTCGTCGGCGGCGAGACGGCGGATCGCGCCGCCCTGGTGGATTCCGGTGAGGAACAGCGCCAGGAGCGCGAGCAGACCCAGCAGGCCCATCTCCGCCAGGGTCAGCATGTACTGGTTGTCGGTGAAGAAGTACAGGTCCGGGGTGAAGGTGCCCAGGCCCCTGCCGAACAGCGGGCGTTCCTCCAGGTAGGGCACGATCGCGCCGTACTTCACCGTGCGGGCCTGGGTGCTGCTGTCGGAGTTCGACACGAAGGACGCGAAGAGCGTGGTGATGGTGCCGATCAGTCCGGGGACGAGCACCTTGAAGACGGCCACCGAGCCGAGCAGCAGGCCGAAGGCGGTCCAGCGGCGCTGCGGCTTCCACCTCGGCACCATCACCAGCACGACGATGAGGGCCCCGATGATGGAGGTCCGTGACACCGTCAGCGGCAGGGCGCCGCCCATCAGCGCCACCGGCGCCCAGCGGCGCCAGCGGCTGACGTGGGCCCGGACCGGATCGAAGGCCTGCTGGATCGCGAAGGGCAGCAGCAGGGCGAGCATGCCGCCGAACTCCAGCGGCTGCGCCGTGGTGGAGCGCGGCCTCGTGAACGCCCCGCGGTCCAGGGCGGTGATCTGGGCGACGCTCGACTGCAGCCCCGGGATGCTGATCTTCTCGGCGATGTTCGTCGCGGTGAAGAAGTCGTAGTAGCCGATGGCGGCGACCACGGCCCCCATCACGACGGCCCGCCGCAGCAGCACGTCCAGGCGTGTCCGGTCCTGGATCCCGGCGGAGATCAGCACCACCAGCGAGACCCAGACCAGGAGTCCGATCAGCCCCCGGTCGGCGCCCAGCACCTCCTTGTGGGAGCTTCCCCGGGAGGCGTTCGCCAGGTACGAGGCCAGGACCGAGACGGCCAGCAGCCACATCGCGACCCGGGGCAGCCGGGTGCCCGGTGCCGGTCTGATCCGGCCGGTCAGCCAGGTCGCCAGGTACCAGAACAGGGCCAGGAGCGCGAAGACGTTGGCCGGGGTGCCCACGCCGCCCAGGCCGGGCAGGGTCAGGTTCGAGGGGATGAAGAAGGCCAGCCCCAGATAGCCGGTCAGGAGCGCGGTGGCGTCCAGCTCGCGGTGGCGTGTCCGCCTGCGCGTGCGCTTCGGGGCCGTGCCGGCCGCGGCCTCGGCGGCCTCGCGCCGGCGCCGGCGGCCGGCCAGCATGCTCTCCAGGACGAAGGAGGCGGTGAATCCGGCGACCAGACCGGCGATGATCACGGCCAGTACCTGCTGGTACCGGGTCTTGAGCTGTGGTTTCGGGGTCTGCGGCAGTACCACGGGGGCCGTCTGGACGAAGTACGCGGGCTGCACCTTGGCCGCCGCCTGGAGCGCGTTGAGCTGCTCCCCGGCGAAGTCGGTGAGCGTGCTGGTCTCCTTGAGCACGTTCTCCCGGTTGGTGCCCGTGACGGTCAGCGTGAGCATCGGGCCGGAGGCGTTCGCGGCGAAGCCGACCGTGTAGGGGTCGGTCACCCCGAGGCCGTGCAGGTCCCGCGCCGCGTCGGCGCCCGACAGGGTCCTGATGAGGACGTCGGCGGTCACCACGAGCGAACCGCCCGCGTTCGCGATGGGGTTGCCGAAGGCGGGGGCCAGTTCGGCGACGGCCGTGGAGTCGAGCAGGGCCACCGAGCTCTGGGACTGGTACGACACCGGGACCGACTGGTACAGCTGCGCGCCCGCGAGGACTCCGCACAGCGTCAGGGGCGCCATGACGTACCAGCGGCGCCGCAGTACCGCTCCTATCTCACCGATGTTCACGCACGCTCCCCTCGCAACTGCCGTGGAACCGTTGGCGTGTTGCCCGGCGTCCTGGGAAGATCGAACACGACGGAAGGAATCCTGTGTCGCCTGGTGAGCTGTTCCGCACGCTGCGCCGCCGCTGGTACGTGCTGGTCCTGGCGGCAGTGCTCGCGGCCGCCGGGGCGCTCCAGGTACTCCGTCCGACCACGACCTACGTGAGCACCGCGATCGTCGTGCTCAAGCCGCCGGTGACCAGCAACCAGCCGAACCAGCTCGCCAACCTGCAGCCGCCGCTGGCCGCCGTCTCCCTCGCCGCCGTACAGCAGTTGGACTCCTCCGACGGGGAGGCCGAACTGCGCGCCGCCGGGGTGGCGGGCACCTACCGGCTGATCCCGCGCAACAGCGGTACGAGCGTCACCCCTCGCTATCTGATCCCCTCCCTCCAGATCCAGGCGGAGCACACGGACCCGGCCACGGCCGACCGTTCGGTGCGAGCAGTCGTCGAGGTCTACGGAAAGCACCTCGCGGACATGCAGGCCGAGCAGCGGATCCCGGCGGCGGGACGGATGAGCGTCACCGTTCTCGTGCCGCCCTCCGCGGTGGCGCTGACCGGAACGAAGAGCCGCGGACTGGCCGGAACGGCGGTCCTGGCCCTGGTCGGCGGGGTGGCCTGCGCCCTGTGGACCGATCGCTTCCTGGCGGGCCGCGCCCGGCGCCGGCGCGAACGCGCCGACTCCGGAAGCGGCGGCTCCGGAAGCGGCGGCTCCGGAAGCGGCGGGCCGCAGCGGGGCGAGCGCCCCGAGCCCGCGGCCGCGGCGGCCCGCTGAGACAGCGGGCCGCCCGGCCGCCAACGCCCCCGGTACCGGGCGGTGGTGCGCGGTCATCAGATCCCTCGGCGCTTCCAGGACTGCCACCAGAGCCATTCGCGTCCCCGGTCCGCGACGGCCGAGAGCACCAGCGGCTGGAGGTACGGCATCGCGCGGGCCCCGATCCGCCGCCGCCGGCGCAGCGCCCCGTACTCGGGGAGCGAGGTGTACCGCGGCAGGCACTCGGCGGCGAAGGCCTCCAGCTCCTCGACCGGGACCACCCCGGTGCGCCCGCGGTCGTAGGCCCGGTAGGCACGCCGCAAGGCGTACCGGGCGAGCCGGGTGCGGGCCGCGGTGGACAGCCGGCCCGCCTCCGGGAGCAGGCCGCCGCACTTCTCCAGCACCGAGTCGAAGGCGACGAGGCGCTGGCGCAGGTCGTCGAGCTGCCCGCCGAAGTCCGTGGTGGACATGTTGTTGCCGTGGACCCGGTAGAAGGCCTGGTCGGCGCCCCGGACATAGCCCACGTCGGCGTGGGCCGCGAGCCGCATCCACATTTCGATGTCCCCGGCGTGCGGAAGATCCGGGTCGTAGCCCCCGACCTGGCGCTGGAGGCTGGTGCGCACGACCACCTCGGGTGAGGTGATGCACCCGGTGCCCTCCCGGAAGCGCCGCTCCAGCCACCACCGTCCCGGATACACCACCGAGCCGGTGCTCCGGGTACGGGCCTCGGGCAGCGGCCCGCCGTGCTGGAACCGCAGCGGCCTGCCGTAGGCGAATCCGGCTTCGGGGTGGGCGTCGAGCAGGGCCGCGGCGCGCACCAGGGCGCCGGGGACCAGCCGGTCGTCGGCGGAGAGCAGGGCGACGTAGTCCCCGTCCGCCCACTCCAGCAGGCCCTCGTTGTAGGTGGCGATGTGCCCCTGGTTCTTCTCGTGGACCCGGACCTCGATCCGGGGGTCGGCCGCCGCGAGGGCGCGGGCGACCTCCGCGGAGTCGTCGGGGGACGCGTCGTCGATGATCAGTACCCGTACGTCCACGCCCTCCTGCTCGTCCAGCACGCTCTCGACGCAGTCGGCCAGGAAATGGCCGTACTTGTAGCAGGGGATCACCACGCTGACGGTGCTCACTGGCCGGACACCTCCGTGGACCCCTGGTTGGGCGCGACGGGGGCCGTGGTCGTGAAGACCGGGCCGACCCAGTAGTTCACCGAGCCGAAGGTGTTGCTCGGGAAGGCCGTGGCCGCCCCGTACTTGTAGAGCCCGTTGCCGGTGACGGGACCGCCGGTGCCGTCGGCCGGGGCCACCAGCGGATAGGAGCGGTGCGCGGCGCTGAAGTAGCCGCCGTCCACGGAGTACTTGCCGTTGGGCGCGTGGTACGAGGCCACGTACTCGGTGTTCGCGGTGATGGCCACCGGGGTGGTGAAGTGCAGTTGCTGCCAGCCGGACAGGGTCTCGCTGCCGAAGGTTCCGGTGGCCAGGAGCGCGCCGGTGGCGGTCCAGAGGCTGCCGGTGTGCGTGCCGGTGTTCCCGGGCCCCTTGTAGAAGGTGACGCCGGTGACGTAGCCGGCGACCGTGGACTGGAAACGGGTGCCCAGTTCCACGGAGTTGGTGTCGTCGCCGACGTTGGCGGTGGTCGGGGTGGCGTTCGGACCCCACAGGGTGCAGGGGCAGGTCACCGTCGGCGGGGTCGCGCTGGTGGTGAAGGTCCAGGTGACCGGCGCGGCCATGGCGTTGCCCCACAGGTCGGCAGTCTGCACCGATGCCGTGTAGGTGGTGTTCAGCGCCAGTTCGGAGGACGGGGTGAAGGTGGCGCTGTTGGACACGTCGAGGATCTTGCTGCCCGGGACGGTGGCGCCGCCGGGGCCCTTGAGGGTGAACACCAGGGTGTCCATGTCCACGGCCGTGCTGAAGGTGGCCTTCACCGTCGTGGTGATCGCCGTGCCGGTCGCCGCCGACTGCGGGGTGGTCGTGGTGACGGTCGGGGGCGTGGTGCTCGCGGTGGCGGTGTCCAGGACCGCGTCGACCCAGTAGTTGCTGCCGGACGAGGCGGTGGACGGGAACCCGCCGGTGCCGCTGTAGCGGTAGACGCCGTTGCCCCCGTCGGTCCCGCTCTTCAGCGCGGTGAGCGGGGCCAGCCCCGCGGCCGACGACGCGAAGGTGGTGTCGAAGGAGTATCCGCCGTTGGGGGCGAAGTAGGAGGCGATGTACGTGGTGTTGGCCTTGACGGGGATCGGCGAGGAGAAGTTGAGCTGCTGCCAGCCCGACGCCGTCTCGTTGGTGAAGGTGCCCGTGGCCAGGCGCTGGCCGGAGCTGCTCCACAGGCTGCCCGTGTGGGTGCCGGTGTTGGCCGGGGACTTGTAGAAGCGGACGCCCGTGATCGAACCGGGCACCGAGGAGCGGATCTTCACGCCGAGTTCCACGGAGCTGCCGTCACCGGCGTTGACGGTGCCGGGTACGGCCGCGGCGGGCCAGACGGTGCAGGGGCACTGCTGGGGTCCCACGGTCAGGGGCACGGTGGTGGTGGCGCCGATGTTGACGCTGTCGTCCACCGCGCGGACCTTGATCTGCGCGGAGCCGGGGGTGTTCGGAGTCCACGTGTAGCTCCAGGACCCGACGCCGGTGGCGGCCTTCCAGGTGGTTCCGCCGTCGGTGGAGACCTCCACGCGGGCCACGACCCCGCCGCCGCCGTCGGTGGCGGTGCCCGTGACGGTCACCGGCCGCAGGGCGGGCACCGTGGCGTTCGCCGCGGGGCTGGTCACGGTGATGACCGGGCCGGTGGTGTCCGTGGAGGCGGTGGCCACCAGCAGGTTGCTCTGCAGGGACTTGGGCTGGACCCCCATGTCGGCGAAGATGTTCACCGTCGCCTGCTGCATCCGCTTGTCCTCGGTGACCACTGCGTCGTCCGGGTTTCCGGTCGGCATGTTGGTCAGGCCCCAGGACCACTGCACGGTGCCTGAGCCGAAGACCAGGGCGTTCGAGATCTGGTCCCGGAAGGCGACCAGGCTGTGCGTCGCGGTCCCGTTGCCGTACGTGTTCCCGTAGTCCAGGCGGTACTTGCCGTCGTTGATGTCCACCGTCGTGGACGACATCGCGATCTGCCCGGGCGGGCGCGCCGCGTCCTCCACGTCGCTGTCCCACTCGTAGCCGAGCGTACCGACGGGGAAGGTGGCGGTCTGGGACGGTGTCAGGTTCGCGACGGTGGTACCGCGCCAGAGCCGCATCTTGGCGTACGCGCCGGGGACGGTGATGGCGTCGCTGCGGTAGCCGTTCACGCTGAACAGCGAGCCGGTGAGCTGGTTCTGCGGCTGGTAGGGACGGCCGTTCGTGGCGCTGGCCGGGTCCATGAAGGTGCCCGTCCAGATCCCGCTCGGGTCGGGGATGCCGTTGGGCTGCGGGAAGGAGAGCTTGGTCTCCTTGTAGCAGACGAGGGTCCGGTTGGCCGTGTTGGCACCGTCGATGCTGGGGGCCAGGCGGGTCTTCCAGAAGACCTCGTTGCCGGCGAAGTAGGTCTGGTTGACGCCCGCGTGACGGGCGTTCAGGGCGTTGGTGAACTGGTCCTGGGTCCAGTACTCGTCGTGGCCCGAGGACATGAACACCTTGTGGTTCTGCAGCTGGGTCGCGCCCTTGGTCGACATGTCGATGCCCGAGATGTAGCTGACGTCGTACCCGTTGCGCTCCAGCCAGGCGACCATCTGGTACTCGGATCCGTAGATCCCGTTCTCCCCGCCGATGTCCATCGGCCGGTTGTAACTGACCTCGTAGGCACGGCCGTCGGGCGCGGGCCCGGCGCCGTCGTACAGGTCCTGGCCGCCGTAGTTGTTGTACGCCTGCCAGGTCTGGTCGCTGGTCTGCACGACGATGTCGGAGTGGCTGGAGTCGTTGCGGACCACGAACGGGTAGGGCATGACGCCGTTGCCGTCCGCCTGGTCGAAGTTGGCTATGTAGAGGCCGGAGACGGCGTCGGAGGGCACCGTCCAGGTCGAGGTGACCGGCCAGTTGCCGCAGTCGACCAGGCCGGTGGAGGCCTTGGTGGTGCAGCTCTGCGGGTTGCCCCCCTGCGGGAAGTTCGCCGGGTGCGTCTGGGCCGCCTGGGCCGCGGTCGACATCAGGCGGGCCCCGTCACCCCCGTAGTGGCCGAGCCGGTAGACCGACACCTTGTACGCCGTCGGCGACTGGACCTTGAACTGCAGGGTCTCGCCCGCCTGCACGCTCTCCTTGGCCGGGAATCCCTTGATGTCGCCGTAGGCGCTGGGCGCGAACCAGTCGGACATCGGGGTGCCCGCCTTGGAGTTCTCGCACACGATCGCGTTGGAGCCGGGACCGCACGGGTCCGCCGCGACCGCCACCGATGGCGGCAGCGCCGCCGCCATCAGGGCCGCCACCACGGTGAAGAGCCCGTACCGCAGCAGCCTTGTCCGTCTGTTCATCCGTACCTCTTTTGGGGTGGGCTGTGTGAGTCGACGCCGGGCGTCAGCGCAGAGCCGCTGAGAGCGCGTCCACGACCCGCTGCTGTTGGGCGGCGGTGATCTGCGGGAAGAGCGGGAGGGACAGCATCCGGTCGGCGGCCAGCTCTGCGTGCGGGAAGGCCCCGCGGCCGTGGCCGAGGTGGGCGAAGGCCGGGGTGAGGTGGACCGGGGCCGGATAGTGCACGCCTGCGCCGATGCCCTCCGCGTTGAGCTTGCCGACGACCGCGTCGCGGTCCGCGCCGCTGACCCTGACGACGTAGAGGTGCCATACGTGGACGTTCCCCGGCACCGTGACCGGCAGGGTGAGGCGTCCGGTGGCCGCCAGGTCTGCCAAGAGCCCGTCGTAGCGGGCGGCGGCGGCCCGGCGGGCCTCGTTCCCCTCGGCGAGCCGGGCCAGCTTGGCCCGCAGCACCACGGCCTGCAGACCGTCGAGCCTGCTGTTGAAACCGGCCACCTCGTGCCGGTACTTGGCTGCGCCGCCGTGATTGGCCAGCGCCCGGACCAGGTCGGCGGCCTCCTCGTCGTCGGTCACCACCGCGCCGGCGTCCCCGTAGGCGCCCAGGTTCTTGCCCGGGTAGAAGCTGGTCGCGGCGATCCCGCCGCTCCCGGGGGTGCGGCCCTCGCGGGAGGCTCCCTGGCTCTGTGCGGCGTCCTCGACCAGCCTGGCGTACGAGGGCAGGCCCGCGGCCAGAGCGGCGGTGTCGGCGCACTGGCCGTACAGGTGGACCGGGACCACCGCGCGGGTGGCCGGGGTGACCGCGTCGAGCGCGGCCTGCGGGTCCAGCAGCAGGCTGTCGGGGAGGCAGTCGGCCAGCACCGGGCGGGCCCCGATCCGGGCGACGGCGCCGGCGGTGGCGATGAACGTGTTCGCGGGCAGCACGACCTCGTCGCCGACGCCCACCCCGCTCGCCCGCAGGGCGAGCTCCAGCGCGTCGGTGCCGTTGGCCACGCCGACGCAGTGCCGGACCCCGGCGAAGGCCGCGTACTCGCGCTCGAAGGCCCGGACCTCCTCGCCGCCGATGAAGGCGGTGTCGGCCAGCACGCGGTCGAACCCGGCGCGTAATTCCTCCGCGACCTCGGCGTGCGCGGCCTTCAGGTCCACGAGTGGTATCTGGTTCATCCGGCGGTGCTCCCCATCCGTGTCTCCGGCCGAAGGCCGGTCTCCGACTCGTCGGCCCGCAGCTCTTCGAGCGCCGGGCCCCCCGCCTCGCGCAGCCGGCGGGCGGGGCTTCCGGCCCACACCTCGCCGGCCGGCACGTCGGCCAGGACCGTGCTTCCCATCCCGGTCAGCGACCAGGCGCCGACCTTCGTGTACTCCCTCACCAGCGCGCCGGCGCCCACGTACGCCCCGCGCCCCAGCCGGACCCCGCCGCCGAGGCGGACCCCGGAGGCGAGGGTGGCGAAGTCCCCGACCTCGTCGTCGTGGGTGAGCACCACGTGGGGCATGACCGCCACGTGTGCCCCCACGCGTACCGCAGCGGTCAGCACGCTGTGCGCGAGCAGGACCGTGCCGGGGCCGAGGACCGAGGACCCGGAGAGCGCCGCCGTGGGGTGCACCACGGTGGCGTACCGGCTCTCGGGCAGCGCCAGGCGCCGCACCAGGCGGGCCCGTACCGCGTAGTCGCGGGGGCTGCCGACGCAGACCACCACGCGGGCGGCCGGGTGTTCGTGCACCAGGGCGGTGCCGCCCAGGACGGGGACGCCGTCGACGTCCAGGCCGTGCAGGGCCGGATCGTCGTCCAGGTGCCCGGCGAGGAGCCGGCGCGGGACCCTGCCCGCCGCCAGGTCGGCGGCGGCCGCGTCCCGTACGGCCTGGGCGGTCTCCCGGGCGAACCCGCCCGCGCCGACGATCAGCAGGCTCTCGGTCGCCGCGTTCGCGTGGGCGGGACCGTGCGGCCCGCTCATCCGACGTCGGCCTGTTCGCGCAGCACCGCCACCACCCGGTCCTGCTGCTCCTCGGTCATGGTGTGGAACAGCGGCAGGATCAGCGAGTCGCGGGTGATCCGCTCGGTCACCGGCAGCGCCGCCGCGCCGTGCCCGGCGTACGCCGGCTCCAGGTGGGACGCCATGATCCCGCGCCGCGCCGAGATCCCGGCCTCGGCCAGCACCGCGAGCAGCGCGTCGCGGCCCACGGGGAAGCCCTCGGCCAGGAGCACCCAGTACGACTGGAAGTTGCCCTCGCCGTGACCGGGGTCCCGGACCGGGGTCAGGCCCCGGACACCGGCGAGGAGCCGCGCGTACCGGGCGGCGAGGAAGCGCCTGCGGGCCACGATCTCGTCCAGTTTGCCCAGTTGCACCAGGCCGACCGCGGCCTGGATGTCGGTCATCCGGTAGTTGTAGCCGACTTCCAGGTAGCTCTCGGCGATCGGCTTGCCGCTCGCGTGCCGCTGCGCCGCGGACACGTTCATGCCGTGCTCGCGCAGCCGGCGCAGCCGCTCCGCCCAGGCGGCGTCGTCCGTGGTCACCATGCCGCCTTCGCCGGTGGTGATCACCTTGCGGGGGTGGAAGGACCAGGCCGCCAGCAGTGCCCCCTGGCCGACCGGTTTGCCGCCGACGGTGGCGCCGATGCCGCAGGCGGCGTCCTCCACCAGCGCGAGGCCCCGGTCGGCGCAGAAGGCGCGCAGGGCGTGCACGTCGGCCGGGACCCCGCCCTGGTGGACGGCGATCACCGCCTTGGTGCGCGGGGTGAGGACGGCGGACACGGTGGCCGGCGTCAGGTTCCCGGTGGCCTCCTCGACGTCCGCGAACACCGGGTGCGCGCCCACGTAGCGCACCGCGTTGGCCGTGGCGATGAAGGACAGCGAGGGGACGACGACCTCGTCGCCCGGTCCGAGGTCCAGCGCGATCAGCGAGAGGTGCAGGGCGGTGGTGCACGAGCTGACGGCGATGCCGTGTTCCGCGCCCACCCGCTCGGCGAAGGCCCGTTCGAACTCCGCGACGCGGGGGCCCTGGGCCACCCAGCCGGACAGGACCGCGTCGGCCGCGGCCTTCGCCTCCTCCTCACCGAGCCACGGGATCATGACGGGGATGCGGGCGGGAGCGACGGCGGGAACGTCCGGGGCGCTCATCGGCCCGCCTCCCCTGCTGCTGCGGTCTCCGCGGCCTCCGCGCGCTCGGCCCGCCACCAGTCCACCAGGTCCCGCAGCCCGCTGCGCAGGTCGATCTCGGCCGTGAAGCCGAGGCGGGCGGCGGCCCGCGAGGTGTCCGCGAGCCGGCGGGTCACCCCGTTCACGGCGCGGGCCGGTCCGTGCTCCGGTGCCAGGCCCTCGGCTCCCATGGCCTCCAGAAGGCCGTTCGCCAGGTCGAGCAGACTGGTCTCGGAGCCGCTCGCGACGTTGAACACCTCGTCGGTCAGGTCCGATTCGGCGGCCAGCAGGTTGGCCCTGGCGATGTCCCGGACGTCGACGAAGTCCATGGTCTGGGTGCCGTCGCCGAGGATCAGCGGCGGTTCGCCCGAGGCGATCCGCTCCATCCACCGGATCAGCACCTCCGTGTACAGCCCGTGGATGTCCATCCGGGGGCCGTACACGTTGAAGTAGCGCAGCGCGACGTAGTCCAGCCCGTACATGGCGTGGAAGCTGCGCAGCACGCCCTCGTTGAAGGCCTTGGCGGCACCGTAGAAGGTGTCGTTGTTGTACGCGTGGTGGCGCTCGGTGGTCGGGAAGGACTCCGCCATGCCGTAGACCGAGGCCGAGGACGAGGCGATGACCTTGCCCACGCCGGCCGCCGCGGCGGCCTCCAGCACGTTGAACGTCCCGTCGACCATCACCTCGTTGGCGAGCCGCGGCTCCTCGGCGCACTGGGTGATCCGGATCGCCGCCAGGTGGAAGACCAGGTCGGCCCCCTCGGTCGCCTTGCGCACGGCGGACATGTCCCTGATATCGCCCTCCACCAGGTCCACCACGCCGCTCGGCAGGGCGCGTGCCAGGTTGGCGGTGCGTCCCCGTACGAAGTTGTCGAGCACGACGATCTCGCGTGCCCCGTTGTCCACCAGCAGGTCCACCAGGTGCGAGCCGATCGTGCCCGCTCCGCCGGTGACCAGAATCCTCTTGCCTCGTACGCTGCTCAACGCCCTGCCCCTACTGAGTCGGTCATCGTGTTACCTGCTGTGCCCGGCGCGGCGCACGCGGCCCGGGCGGCGTCCTCAACGCTCAACGGCCGGTGCGCAGTCCGACGACGGCACCCTTGAACTCCAGGCTCCGGGAGGCCGCTTCGAGGATGTCGAGGACCTGGAGTCCCGCCCGGCCGTCGGTCAGCGGCGGCCGTCCCGTCCTGATCGACGCGGCGAACTCCTCGACCATGCTGCGCAGGGCCTCCTTCTCGCCGAGCGCGGGGGCTACCATGTCGCCGGTCCGGTAGGAGACGAGCATGTCGCGGCGCTCGTCCGCGCCGATCTCCTGCGGGGCCGTGAGGTCGACACCGCGGTCGAACACCGCGACGCGCTGCGTGGGGTTGAGGTCGTCCCAGACCAGGGTGCGCTTGGAGCCGCCGACCATCGTGGTGCGGACCTTCACCGGGGAGAGCCAGTTGACGTGCACGTGCGCGATGGCGCCGGTGTTGAGCTGGAGCGTCAGATAGGCCACGCAGGACTGCCCGGTCCCGATCGGGTCGGCACCGTGCGCGGCCACGGCCACCGGGTGGACGTTGTCCGGGAGGATGAAGTCGAGGACCGAGAGGTCGTGGGGGGCCAGGTCCCAGAGGACGTCGATGTCCTTCTGGACCAGTCCGAGGTTGATCCGCACCGAGTCCACGAACTGGATGTCGCCGAGTTCGCCGGAGCGGACCATGTCCCGGATGCGGGCCACCGCCGGGGTGTAGCAGTAGGTGTGGTCGCACATCAGGGTGAGGCCGCGTTCCTCGGCCTCGTTCACCAGCCGCAGTCCGTCCTCGTAGGTGGCGGCGAGCGGCTTCTCCACGAGGACGTGCTTGCCGGCGCGCAGGGCGGCCAGTGCGACGTCGAGGTGGGTGCCGGCCGGCGTGGCCACGGCGACGGCCTCGACGGCCGGGTCGGCCAGGACCGCCGCGTAGTCCGCGGTCGCCTGGACGGTCGAGTACCCGCCGAGCACCTGCCGGGCCCGGTCCACGTTCAGATCGCAGAGCCAGCGGAGCCGGAACTCCGCACTGGACTGGAAGTTGCGGACGAGGTTGGGGCCCCAGTAGCCCGCCCCGACGACGGCGACCCCTAACGGCTCGGTCCGTCCCGCACCCGCACCTGCGTCTGCGGCGTCCCGCCCGACGTCCTTCGCGGTGTCCTTCACAGCGTTCCCTTTCCTTCCGCGCACGCCCGCGGGCGTGTCGACGACCCATGGCCGGTACGCGTGCGAAGGAAGGGGGTGCCGTCGAGGGCATGCCGGGCGCCTGCGCGACCCGTGCGTGACCCGCCCGACGGTGATGGCCCCCACGACCGATGCCGTACGTGTTCCACGTACTTCCGCCCCCCGGCCGTCCGGCACCCCTCGCGCCGGCCGGCCACGGACAGGCGGCCTGTTCCCCCAAGCCGCCGAACCCGAAACCCGCCCCAACTACCCTGCGCCGACTGGACTGCAGCGTGGCTCACGGCGTTGCCGAAGCACGCCGAATCCGGTCGGCTGCGTTCAATCTAGACCACCGGGCTTACCCCCGGGGAGAGTTGGAGGAATCGGTCGGTACGGGCGTTCGAGCATGCATACTTCCGGGGTGACCAGCATCGTGATCCCGGCCCACAACGAGGGCCGGGTCATCGGCCGGCTCCTCGACGCGCTCCTGTCCGAGGCCCCGGCAGCGGGACCCGACATCGTCGTCGTGTGCAACGGCTGTACGGACGACACCGCCGCGGTGGCCGCCGCCCGAGGGCCCCGCGTCCGGGTGGTGGAGATCCCGACTCCGTCCAAACACCGGGCACTTCGGGTGGGCGACGAGCACGCCCGCGGCTTCCCGCGCCTCTACGTGGACGCCGACGTCGTGGTCGGCGCCGCCGATGTACGCGCCCTTGCCGACGCCCTCACCACCAGCCCGGCCCTCCTGGCCGCGGCCCCCGGCCGGGACATTCCGCTGACCGGCTGCGCCTGGCCGGTCCGGGCCTACTACCGGGTCTGGCAACTGCTGCCGGCCGTCCGCGAGGGGCTGTTCGGGCGAGGGGTCATCGCGGTGTCCGAACCGGGGCACACCCGGCTCGCCGCCCTGCCGCCCCTGATGGCCGACGACCTGGCCGCCTCCCTGGCCTTCGCGCCGGGAGAACGCCGGGTGGTGGAGTCGGCCAGGGTCGTGGTCCTCCCGCCGCGCACCTGGGGCGACCTGATCAAACGCCGGGTGCGGGCGGCGACTTCCTCCGCCGAGCTGGAGCGGTTCCAGGCCGCGCGGGCTTCCGGACCCGCGGAGCCCCAACCGTCCGCGCGCACCGGTACGGGAGACCTGCGCGCCCTGCTCCGGGCCCAGCCGCGGCTGCTCCCCGGGGTGGTGGTGTTCGTCGTGGCGGCCCTCGCGGCCCGCCGGGGAGCCCGCAAGGCCGTCCGTGCCGGGGACTTCTCCACCTGGCTGCGCGACGAGAGCAGCCGACAGGGCTGAGCGGCCGACGTCGGAGCCGTTGAATCCCGCCGTACGCAACCCAGTTGGCCCGTACAACCATTAGGGTGCCATTCGCACGTACGACTGGCTCACCGCATAGACGCCGGACCGGGAGTTCGACAGCATGTACCTCGCGGACCGCTCCGCGCCCTCGGACGCGAAGACCGCCGCCGACGGATCCCCCGTCCGTGGCCCCGCGGTCGCCCCGGCCGTCCTCGCGCTGGGCTCGGTCAGCCTGATCACCGACGTCTCCTCCGAGATGGTCACCGCCGTCCTGCCGCTCTACCTCGTCGCCGGACTGGGCCTGAGCCCGCTCGGCTTCGGCGCCCTCGACGGCCTGTACAACGGGGTCAGCGCCCTGGTGCAGCTGACCGGCGGCCACCTCGCCGACCGGATCCGCAACCACAAGCTGATCGCCGGCATCGGCTACGGACTGTCCGCGGCGTGCAAGCCCCTACTGCTGCTCGCCCACAGCCTCGGCCCGGTGGCGCTGATCCTCGCCCTGGAACGCACCGGCAAGGGACTGCGCACCGCCCCGCGCGACGCGCTCATCTCCCTGTCCACACCGCCCGAGTTACAGGGTCGGGCCTTCGGCGTGCACCGCGCCATGGACACCACCGGAGCCCTGCTCGGGCCCCTCGCCGCGTTCTTCATCCTGAGCGTGACGGTCGACGGGTACGACGCCGTCTTCGGGGTCAGCGCCTGCGTCGCCGCACTGGGCGTCGTGGTGCTCCTGCTGTTCGTCCCGTCCGGCGCGGAGCCGGGACCCGTACGACCGAAGCCCGGCGCTCCCCCGGCCCCGGTACCGGCCCCGGTACCGGCCCCGCGGAAGCCTGCCTCCGCCGAGGCCGCTCCCCCCGAGTCCGCCTCCCGGAAACCCGACTCGGTGAACCTGCGCGACGCGCTGGGCCTGCTGCGGCTGCCCCGGCTGCGCGCCCTCGCGGGCTGCGCCGCCCTGCTCGGACTCACCACCGTCAGCGACGCCTTCCTCTACCTGCTGCTCCAGGACCGCACCGGCATCGGCGAGCGGTGGTTCCCGCTCCTCCCCCTGGGCACCGCGGCCGTGTTCCTGCTGCTGGCCGTGCCGGCCGGAGCCCTCGCGGACCGCATCGGACGCCGCACCGTGTTCCTCACCGGTCACGCCCTCCTGCTGGCCGGCTACGGGCTGCTCCTGTGGGCCCCCGGCCTGCCCGCAATCCCCTACCTGGTCCTCGCCCTGCACGGCATGTTCTACGCCGCCACCGACGGAGTGCTTCCCGCCGCCGTCGCCGCGACCGTACCCGCGAAGCTGCGGGCCACCGGCATCGCGCTCGTCGGCACCGGCCAGGCCCTGTCCCGCTTCGGCTGCTCGCTGGCCTTCGGCGCCGCGTGGACGGTCCTGGGCTCGGGCCCGGCGCTCGCCGCCGCCGCGGCCGGACTGTGCTGCTGCGCCGTCGTCGCCGGTTTCGTACTCCGCCCCACGGCCCCGGACGGCGCCACCGCCCGGGCCCCGCACCCCCGCCGCCCCCGACGCCCCCGAGGAACCCGATGACGCGCTCACGCCGGCTGCTCGTACTCGCCCTGGCCGTGCTGCTCCTCGGAGGCGTGGCCGGCGTGCTGGTGGTGCGCGCCGCCGCCCGCTCCGAGCAGACCCGCGCGGGCGACCCGACGGCCGCCGCGGGCAAGGTCACGCTCGACCGGCGCGGCGGTCTGGCCTTCCTCAACGGCGTGCGGGGCCCGCACCGCGGAGCCGTCGTCTCCGTACCGGACCGCTCACCGCGGGACGAGCGGACGGCCTCGGGCCTCACCTGCCTGCGGTTCCACGCCTCGGCAGGCACCGGCGTGTGCCTGAGCTCCTCACCGGGCGCGCTCGCCCAGGACAACCGGGCGGTGGTCGTCGACTCCGAGTTGCGCACGCTGCGCGAGTTCCCGCTCGCGGGCACCCCCTCGCGGGCCCGGGTCTCGCCCACCGGCCGCTTCGCCGCCTGGACCGTCTTCGTGGCCGGGGAGTCCTACGGCTCCGCGTTCTTCTCCACCCGCACCTCGATCGTGGACACCCGTACGGGGGCGCTCGAGCCGGACCTGGAGAAGTTCGCCATCGAGCTGGACGGCCGCCCCTACAGTGCGAGCGACGCCAACTTCTGGGGCGTCACCTTCTCCAAGGACGACGACACCTTCTACGCCACGCTCGGCACGGACAACCAGACCTACCTGGTGAGGGGGTCGATCGCGCGGCGCAGCGTCACCACCCTCGCCTCCAACGTCGAGTGCCCGTCCCTGTCCCCCGACGAGACCCGGGTCGCGTACAAGAAGCGGGTGCAGCGCGGTGCGTCCCTGTGGCGCGAACACGTGCTGGATCTACGGACGTTGCGGGAGCAGCCGCTGGCGGAGAAGCGCAGCGTGGACGATCAGGCGCTCTGGCTCGACGACCGCACCCTCACCTACGCACTGCCCGCCGAGGGCTCCGTGGACACCACCGACCTCTGGACGGTCCCGGCGGACGGCACCGGAGCCCCCCGCGTCCTGGCGCCGGCCGCCTCTTCGCCCACCCGGTTGGGCTGACCGGCCGGGCTGCGCTGACCGGGCTGACCGGGCGGGCTGACGCCTCCCGCCCGCGCCGCGCGCTTCATCCCGCCGGCCCGGTAGGCGTACCCCCGGGGCCCGCAGAATCGTTGGGGCGGGCATGGGCACTCCACACGCCGTCTCCCCGTCCCCGGCCCGGCACCGGGCACCCGAGCGCGCCCCCGCCACGATGGCACGGGGCATCCCCCGGCAGCAGTCGGGCAGCGCGGCCCCGTCGGGCGGGGCGGTCGTCTTCGAGCAGCTCGCCCGGGAGTGGGAGGCCCGCGGGGCCACCGTCCCGGGCCGTCCCGACCCGCTGTGGGAGCGGCTGATCACCTACGCGCACTTCCAGCGCGAGACGGACGCCACCCTGCGCAGCCTGCGCCTAGACGGAGCCGAACCCCCGCCGGCCCCCGCCCCGGCCAGCCCGCGCTGGACCCGGGCCTGAGCCGGGACGGTACGGAAAAGCCCAGGGCCCGGGTCGGTTGCTGCCGACCGGGGCCCTGGGCTCCGTAAGCGTTGTTCCTGCGGTCCCGCTACACGCCCGAGGGGGCGCCCAGCATGGCGGACGCCTTCTGGAGCGGGGTCAGGCCGGCGGCGGGCGCCGGGACCGTTTCGAGCGGGCGACAGGTGAAGCCCAGTGCCGTCAGGGCCCTGATCACCTCGGCGGCCGTGAAGTCGCGTCGGTCCTGGCGGGTGATGACGGCGCCCACCTGCTTCACGGGGTAGGAGCGACGTCCTATGACCACCGAGTCAGCGGTGATCGGTTCGGGCTTGACGCCCTTCATCGATTCCAGGACCCCGGCCTTGGTCAGGTCGAACGGAAAGCGGGCGATGACGAAGCGCATGCTGCCTCACAGGTAGAAGAGAACCGTCCGTGCCCGGACCGACAGGGTCCGGGCGGGGCTACCTAAGCCGCCGTGGTGGCCGGGGACTGGCGCTGCGGCCCCCGGGCGGTCGCGGCGGTCCTGCTGCGCCGGTCCTGTGCGGGCCGGCTGCGACGGCCACGGGAGGCACCGCCGGTGCCGCCCCTGGGCCGCTCGGTGACGGGGGCCGTGATGACGACCGGGACGCCGGACGGCGCCTGGGCTCCGGTGATCCGGCTCAGCTCGGCCTCGCCGGAGCGGACCTGAGCGGTCTGCGGGGTGATGCCCGCGGCCTGCATGAGGCGGACCATGTCCCGGCGCTGGTTGGGCAGGACCAGGGTGACGACGCTGCCGGACTCACCCGCACGGGCGGTACGGCCGCCGCGGTGCAGGTAGTCCTTGGGGTCGGTCGGCGGGTCCACGTTGACGACGAGGTCCAGGTTGTCGACGTGGATGCCACGGGCCGCCACGTTCGTGGCCACGAGCACGCTGACGTGCCCGCTCTTGAACTGCGTGAGGGTACGGGTGCGCTGGGGCTGCGACTTTCCGCCGTGCAGCGCCGCGGCGCGGACGCCGCTGCTCAGCAGGTGCTCGGTCAGCCTGTCCACGCCGTGCTTGGTGTCCAGGAACATGATCACGCGGCCCTCACGGGCGGCGATCTCGGTCGTGGCGGCCTGCTTGTCGAAGTTCTGGACGTGCAGGACGTGGTGTTCCATCGTGGTCACCGCGCCCTGGGAGGGGTCGACGGAGTGCACGACCGGGTCCGTCAGGTAGCGGCGGACCAGCAGGTCGACGTTGCGGTCCAGGGTGGCGGAGAACAGCATCCGCTGGCCCTCCGGCCGCACCTGGTCCAGCAGGGCGGTGACCTGGGGCATGAACCCCATGTCGGCCATCTGGTCCGCCTCGTCCAGGACCGTGATCCCGACCTGGTTCAGCCGGCAGTCACCCCGCTGGATGAGGTCCTTCAGCCGGCCCGGGGTGGCGACGACCACTTCGGCTCCGGCGCGCAGCGCACCGGCCTGCCGGTGGATGGGCATGCCGCCGACGACGGTGGCGATCCTCAGCTTCACCGCGCGGGCATAGGGCGTGAGGGCGGCCGTGACCTGCTGGGCGAGCTCACGCGTGGGAACGAGGACCAGCGCGAGCGGCTGGCCCGGCTCGGCCTGCTGGCCGGCGGTACGGGCCAGCAGCGCGAGGCCGAAGGCCAGGGTCTTGCCGGAGCCGGTACGGCCGCGTCCCAGTACGTCCCGGCCCGCGAGGCCGTTGGGCAGCGTGGCCGCCTGGATCGGGAACGGGGTGGTCATGCCCTCACGGGTGAGCGTGGTGAGGAGCTGGGGGGGCATGGCCAGGTCGGCGAAGGCCTCGACCGCGGGCAGCGCGGGGACCACGGTGACCGGCAGGGCGAACTCGCCCTGCGGTGCGGCGGGACGGCGCCCGTAGCCGCCGCCACCCGAGCGCTTGGGGCCACCGGAGCGGCTGGGGGCCGAGGAGCCGAAGCGGCTGCCCGAACGGCTGCCGGCGGAGGAACCGCCGTAGGAGCCGTAAGAGCTGTTGGATCCACCCGTACGGGAGGACGAAGACCGGTCATTCATGCGGGTCGTGCGGTTCATGCAGAACCTTCCTCGATACGGCGCACATCGAGGAGTTCTCGGCAGCGGAAAACTGGCCGCACGAGGATTCGCAAGAATGAGCCGGAGCATAAAAAGATATGACGAAGTCGAATCGAACGGAACGTCGATCGACCGGTCACATAAGGATTATCACCCTATGTGTCGGCGAAATATGCGCCGACTGCGGGTGGGGAGCCGAGGAGTGTGTCCATCGGCCGAACGGTGGGGCGCTGGGACGGGTTTCCCCGTCGCGCCGCTCACGCGGGCCGAGACGGCCCGCGGATACAAAAACGCAACGAACTGGGGCCCGCACCCCAAGGTGCGGGCCCCAGCTACGCGGTTACGCGTGAACGTCAGGCGGTGACGATGTTCTCGGCGGTCGGGCCCTTCTGGCCCTGCGCGATGTCAAAGCTGACCTTCTGGCCTTCCTGAAGCTCGCGGAAGCCCTGCGAGGCAATGTTCGAGTAGTGCGCGAACACGTCAGGACCGCCACCCTCCTGCTCGATGAAGCCGAAGCCCTTTTCCGCGTTGAACCACTTCACGGTGCCATTAGCCATGTTTATATCTCCTTCGGGGCACAGCCCCCAGAGATCCGCACTGTGCGAACCTCAAGTCGCCGATGATTGCCCAGCCCGGAAAACGCCGGAAAAACAAGTAACACTCACCCTGCTCCTACGAGAGGAGTGGGCAGAGGTGCTCGAAATTTTGGGAACCACAACTGCAACTCAAACCACAGTAGCACGCCGGGGTCGGATCGGCGTGGAAATAGAATCCGCTCCTTCGGCCGGTCCGGAAATCCTCGTTCGCCCGTGCGGCATTATCTGTCCCGGTGGGCATGGATTTTCGACGGTGGTCGGAGGCGGGCCCGGGATCCCGTACAGTCATGTTCACAACGACGCGGGGTGGAGCAGCTCGGTAGCTCGCTGGGCTCATAACCCAGAGGTCGCAGGTTCAAATCCTGTCCCCGCTACCACAGGTTCGGCCCCCTTGACGCCCAGGCGTCAAGGGGGCCGAAGTCGTTTCCGGCCCGTGCCGGAGCAGGTTCCGGCGGCGGGTCAGGCGGAGACGCCGCCGTCGATCACCAGGTCGGTGCCGACCACGGAACCGGCGTCCGGCGAGGCCAGGTAGAGCACGGCCGCAGCGACCTCGGCGGTGGAGGACACCCGGCCCAGCGGAGATTCGCCCTTCATCCTGGCCGCTCGCTCGGCGTCCCCCTCCCCCGGCCACAGCGACATCGCGGTGGCGGTCGGGCCGGGGCTGACCGCGTTGATGCGGACCCCGTCGGCGATGTGGTCCAGGGCGGCGGCCCGGGTCAGGGCGGAGACGGCCGCCTTGGTGGTGAGGTAGCCGGCGAGCCCCGGGAAGCGGGCGTGCGCGCCGAGGTTCGAGGAGATGTTGACGATCGTCCCGCCGGCGGGCTGGTCGCGCATGGCGGCGACCTCGGCCTGGAGGCTGAGCAGGACCCCGGTGACATTGATGTCCAGCATGCCGCGCCAGTCCTCCTCCGGGAGGTCCGAGACGGGACCGACGCCCCGGAGGACGCCCGCGTTGTTGACCGCGACGTCGAGCCTGCCGAAGTGGTCGACGGTGCTGCGCACCATGGCCCGTACGTCCTCGGAGCGGCTCACGTCCGCCGTCACCGCGACGGCCCTGCCGCCCTCCTTCTCGATCAGCTCGACCGTCGCGTCGAGCGGCGCCGCGGTGCGGCCGGCCACGGCCACCGCGGCCCCTTCGGCGGCGAAGGCGAGGGCGATGGCCCGGCCGATGCCGGAACCGGCACCTGTGACGAGGACGTTCTTGCCGGTGAAACGTGCGGACATGATGGTGATTCCTCTGCTCGGTCGTCTGGTGCCGGGCTGTGGGCTGCCCGGTCGTCGGTCGGGTGGTCGCCGATTGGGTGGTCGTAAGTTGGGCGGTTGCCGGTCGGCCGGTAGCCGGTCGGGCGGCTACTTGACGCGGGTGTTGAGGAAGGCCGCCGCGGCGAAGGCCACCGCCGTGGCGGCGAGTGAGACCGTGTCGGAGCCCAGGGAGAGCACTGCGGCGAAGACGACCGTCGGGCCGAGCTCCATCGCGGTGTTCATGACCCCGCCGGCGAGTCCCGCCTGGTGCGGCGCCACCCCGTCGGTGGCGAGGACCGCGGCCCCGGCGAAGGCGGCCGCCGCACCCGCCGGCAGCAGGAGCAGGCCGGGCAGGAGGCCGTAGGCGTACGGGATCTGCGCGGCCAGGCCGGTGAGGGCGAGGAGCGCGAGTCCGGCCGCCGCGACCACGAGGCCGGCACTGGTGACGCGGGGCGCCCCGTACCGGGCCACGAGGGGGCCCGCCACCCGGCCGGCGACGAGCAGCGCCACCGCGAAGGGAAGGAACGCGGCGGAGGTCCGCAGCGCCGACCAGCCGAGTCCCTGCTGGAGGTGGAGGGAGAGGAGGATGAAGGTCAGGGCCGTGCCGGCGGCGGTGAGGCCGATGGCCGCGAGGGCCAGGGCGCGGCGCCGGTCCCGGAGGAACCCGAGCGGGAGCAGGGGGTCGCGGACCCGGCGTTCGACGAGCGGGAAGGCCACCAGGAGCGCGGCCGCGGTGAGCAGGGGGACCAGGACGCTCGTCGATCCCCAGGACTGGACGTCGGTGAGGACGAAGCCGTAGCTGGCGAGGCTGATTCCGACGGTGGCCAGCAGGGCGCCCGGCAGGTCCAGGGAGCGGCCCTCGCCCGCCGGGGTGGCGGGCAGCAGCCGGGGGGCCAGGAGCAGTGCGGCGCCGGCCACCGCGACCGGGACGGCGAAGGTCAGCCGCCAGGTGGCCAGGGCCGAGATGACCCCCGAGAGCAGGTTCCCGGCGGTCGCGCCGAGCACCGACAGTCCGCCCCAGGTGGCCATCGCCCGTCCGAACGCGGCGGGTTCGGGGAAGACCTCCCGCAGGACTCCCATGGCGGCGGGTGCGGTGAGCGCGGCCCCCACCCCTTGGGCGAAGCGGGCGGCGAGCAGGGTCCCGGATCCCTGGGCGAACGGTGCCGCGAGGGAGGCCGCGGCGAGGAGGAGGAGTCCGGCGGTGAGCACCCGGCGCCCACCGAACCGGTCGGTGAGTCGGCCCCCGAAGAGCAGCAGACCGGCGAAGCTCAGCCCGTAGGCGGCGCTGAGGAGCATCAAGTCATCGCGGCCCAGGGTGAATTCGCGGCCGATCGCGGGCAGCGGCACGACGAGCGAGATGAGCGCGAAGATCAGCGTCATCTGCACGGTGCCGAGCAGTGCGAAGGCCGGTCCGGGCGCCGGACGGGCCGCCCTGGTTCCGGACGCGGTGCGCGCCTTCGTGGTGTGTGCGGTCTGCGTGACGGTCATTTCTCCCCCTTGAACTGGATCGTACATTCCAGAATGAACCCTGAAAAGAACCTCCCCGAAGGGAGGCGCCGTTCACCATGCAGTCGTGCGGTCCTCAGTCATGCCGCCCCCGGACCGCTCAGTCGAGCAGGGTCAGGGCCTGCTCCGCCGCGTCCCGCACCCGGGCCGGGTCCTGCGAGGCCTTGCCCACGACGCGCATGCCCTGCATCAGGACCAGCAGCATCCTGGCGAGCGTGCGCGGATCGCGGTCCGCGGGCAGTTCGCCCTGGGCCTGGGCCCTGGTCAGCGCCGAGTAGAGCAGGGTCTCGATGCGGCTCCAGCTCACCTCGACCTTGTGGGCCGCTGCCGGGTCGTGCGCACCGAGTTCCGCGGCCGTGTTGGTCACGAAGCAGCCGTTCAGCCGCAGGTCACCGTCGCCCGACTCGGCGGCGAAGCGGCGTACCACCGTCCGCACGGCCGGCAGTGCGGGCCCCGGCTGGGACAGCTCGCACAGGAGGCCCGGGTCGCGGTACTCGCCGTAGCGGTCCAGCGCCTTCAGGTAGAGCTCGCGCTTGTTCCCGAAGGTGGCGTACAGGCTGGCCCGCCCGATGCCGAGGTGCTCGACGAGGTCCGCCATCGAGGTCGCCTCGTAGCCGCGCCGCCAGAACAGCTCCAGAGCCGACTGCAGCGCGGCGTCCGGATCGAATTCCTTGGTCCTGGCCACATCCCGCACTCTACGAGATATTGGAACGGTCAGTCAAGTAAGCCGGACGGGGCGTTCAGATCGCGCGGGTCTCCCCCGCAGGGTGGGCGCTCAGCTCGACCACCTCGACGCAGCGCCGGAGCTTGGCCTGGGCGCGGGGCGAGTCGGTGACGGAGACCACGATCGCGCACACCGCGAGCCCGCCGTCGGTGGCGGCCCTGAAGGACAGCGTCCTGACGGACAGGTTGTTGAGGACCGCGGAAATGCGGGTGAGGGCGTGGCCGCCGTCCCGGACGGTGACGGTCAGGGTGTGGCATGCGGTGTCGCCGGTGCGCACGGCGTCGTCGACGGCGGGGAGAACATCGCTGCGGGTCATGAGGGGTGGGCTCCTGTCCTGGGGCGGAGTGCGTGGTCCCGGAAAACAAGAAGACCTCTCGCGGATGCGAGAGGTCTGCGTGCGGGCGGTGGGCTGCTGGGGTGGTCTCAGTTCAGCTCCGGGCCGGCACGCCGGCGCTAATCTTCTGCTGGCGCATGCGGCAGAGTCTGGCATGCCGCCGCCGACATGTGACATCACATCTCACGATGCGGATGCCCCCGCCGCGACCCGCCTTCACCATCCCCCCGGCCCGCCACCCGCCCAATGGCGCACCCGGGTCGCGACCCGCCGTGGGGGGTGGTGGCCTGGGTGGGTGACCGTACGGCCGACCGGGGCCGTGCGGGCCCGGGCGAGGAGAGACATCGTGGCCAAGGCCTATCTGGTGGGTGCCGGCATCGCTTCCCTGTCGGCGGCGGCGCTGCTGATCAGGGAGGGCGGGTTCACGGGCTCGGACATCACGATCCTGGAGGCCCAGAGCCGCACCGGCGGAAGCCTGGACGCGGCCGGTGACCCCGAGAACGGGTACACCATGCGCGGCGGCCGGATGTTCGAGCTGCACTTCGAGTGCACCTACGACCTGCTGCGCTCCATCCCCTCCCTGGACGCGCCGGGCACCTCGGCCACCGAGGACACCTTCGCCTTCCACGAGGACTTCGCCTGGAACGACAAGGCCCGCCTGGTCGACTCCTCCGGCCTGCGGGTCGACACCCGCTCGATGGGGTTCTCCGAGCGCGACCGCCTGGACCTCGTCGCGTGCGTAGCCTCGCCCGAGTCCCGGCTCGACGGCAAGCGCATCTCCGACTGCTTCACCCCGGAGTTCTTCACCACCAACTTCTGGTACATGTGGTGCACGACCTTCGCCTTCGAGCCCTGGCACTCGGCGATCGAGTTCCGGCGCTACCTCAACCGGTTCGTGCACCTCTTCAAGACCTTCGACACCATGTCGGGCATCTACCGCACCCGCTTCAACCAGTACGACTCGATCGTGCGCCCGCTCCAGAGCTGGCTGCGGAGCAACGGCGTCGCGTTCTCGATGAACACCACCGTGACCGACGTCGAGCTGGCCGACGGCGAGGGCACCACCGTCACCGCCCTCGCCGGTACGCGGGAGGGCTCGGCCCTGCGGATCCCGGTCGCCGCCGAGGACCTGGTGTTCGTCACCAACGGATCGATGACCGCGAACTCGACCCTGGGATCCACCGACACCCCCGCCGTCCTGGACACCTCCGCGCCGGACGCCTCGTGGCGGCTGTGGCAGACCCTGGCGGCCAAGCGCCCCCATCTGGGCGACCCTTCGGTGTTCGACTCCTCCGTCTCGGACTCCACCTGGGGCTCCTTCACCGTCACCACTCAGGACCCCACCTTCTTCAAGGCCATGGAGGAGTTCTCCGGCAGCGAGGCCGGCAAGGGCGGCCTGATCACCTTCAAGGACTCGGGCTGGCTGCTGACCATCGTCCTCAACCACCAGCCGCACTTCCACGAGCAGCCCGAGGGCACCTACGTCTGGTGGGGGTACGCCCTGTTCCCGGACAAGGCCGGCGACCACGTGGGCAAGACCATGGCCGAGTGCACGGGCCGCGAGATCCTCACCGAGGTGCTCGGACACCTGCGCCTCGCGCAGAGCGAGCAGATCCTCGAGTCCTCGGTCGTCGTTCCGGCCCTGATGCCCTACATCACCAGCCAGTTCCTGGTGCGCAAGGTCGGCGACCGGCCCGAGGTCGTCCCGGAGGGCTCCACCAACCTGGCCTTCATCGGCCAGTACGCCGAGGTCCCCGACGACGTGGTGTTCACCGTCGAGTACTCGGTGCGCACCGCGTGGACCGCCGTGGCCCGGCTGCTGCGTCTGGACCGGCAGCCGCCGCCGGTCTACAAGGGCGGCCACGACCCCAGGGTGCTGCTCGAAGCCCTGCACACGATGCACCGCCGCTGAGGCTGCGCGGTCGCGCCCGTCCCACCGCCCGGCCCCCGCCCCGGCCCGGCGGCCGGGCGGCGACACGGCGGGCGCGACCGGGTACCGTACGCCCCTCGACGACAGAGAGGTGCGGCCATCGTGACCCGAATCCCGGACGTGGGCGATGTGGTGGGCGATTTCTCGCTCCCCGGCGGCCTGCTCAGCGAGGACGTGTTCGTACACGGGGAGTACGCGCTCGGCGAGCAGCGCGGGAACCCGGTCGTTCTCGCCTTCTACCCCGGCGACAACACCCCGGTCTGCACGACGCAGTTGTGCTCCTACTCCGACGGGCTGGAGGCACTCTCCGCGTGCGGCGCCCAGGTGTGGGGCATCAGTCCGCAGGGCGTCGACAGCCACGAGGCCTTCGCCCGGGCCCGCGGCCTGCGGATGCCGTTGCTCGCCGACACCGACCGCGCCGTGGCCCGCGCCTTCGGCATCGCCGCTCCCGTGATCGGCCTGCGGCGGTCCGTCTTCGTCATCGCGCCGGACGGCACCCTGCACTGGAAGCACGTCGGGGCCCTGGGCCTGAGGTTCCCCTCCGCGGACATCATCGCGGAGCAGCTCGTCGGCGTCGCCACCGGCTGACGCTCCGGGTCCCCCGCCCGTCCGGCGGGGCCGGGCGGGCGGGTACCGCGGAGCACGTGCTCAGTTGTTGGAACCCACCGTGTTGTTGAGGCCCGCGTTGAACACGTCGTCGGCGGCGAACTGGAGCCAGTCGCCGAAGACGATGGTGTACGACTTCTCGGCCGGGGCGTTGACGGTCACATCGGCGGCGGCGGCGGAGGCGCAGCCGAGGACGATGACACCGGCGGCGACCACGGAGCGGACGGAACGCATGGATCCACCTTTCGAAGGGGCTGTGGGCGCCCTCGAACCTAAGGAGGAGCCGTCCTCCTGTCCCGTCACACCGCCGGGCAGGGCCGAGAGCCAGCCGATCGGCCGAACCGGCCGAACGTGGACGGGGAAGGTGCTGGGCGGCCTCGGCCCAGGGGTTGGCCGAGGCCGCAGAGGCGCTGCGGGATCCGAAAGCCGGACGGGACACCTGGCGTCACGTGAGGAGGAGAAACGTCACGCCGGTGTCTGTTCTAGGACGGTGTGGGGACACCTTCCTTGGCATCTTGACGGATGACCGCGCCGCCATCAGTAAACATATATACCGTTGAGTAAGCAAGGGTATGAAAATATTCATGTTTCGGGGTGGCGTGAATATGACGCCTCACGCCACTTCGTCACCCCTCCGGTCGACCCCTCGCGGGACGCGTCGCGAACCCCTGGCCGAGCCCTAGAGGAAGAAGCCGTGCTGGTCCGCGGCCTGCTCGTAGCTTTCGAGCCGTGCCTGCGTCCGCTCGGGGTCCGCGTCGGCCATCGCCTGGAGCACCGCCGCCGACAGGACGCCCGGCGCCGCGTAGGAGTCGAAAACCAGCCGCGAACCGGTGCCGGCCGTGAGAGCCACATCGGCCTCGTCCACCAGCGGCCCCAGCGTTCGGTCCGTGATCAGTGCGATCCGCAGCCCCGCACCGCGGGCCACCCGCAGCGCCGCCAGCGTCTCCTTGGCGTGCCGGGGCATCGCGAAGGCCAGGACCCAGCTGCCGCCCGCGGCCCGTGCCTGCAGCAGCGCGTCGGAGGCGACACTGCCGCCGCCGGTCACCAGGCGCACGTCGGGGTGGATCCGGCGGGCCGCGTACGCGAAGTACTCCGCCAGCGAGACGGAGATCCGCAGCCCCAGGACCGTCAGGGGCACCGACCGGGCCAGCTCCCGTCCGATGTCGAGCACCTGGTCGGTGTCGGCGAGGAGCTGCCGGACGGTGCGCAGGTTCTCGATCTCGGCGTCGACGGCCGCCTGCAGTTCGTTGCGCCGGGTCTGTTCGGGACTTTCCGGGGCGCCGGCCACCGCGCTGAGCGCGATCGGCTGGAGCACGTCGCGCAGGGCCGGGTAGCCGCTGAAGCCGAGGGCGGAGGCGAAGCGGGTCACGGAGGGCTGGCTCACGCCCGCCCGTTCCGCGAGCTCGGTGATCGAGAGGAACGCCGCCTCGGTGAGGTGGTCGACGAGGTACTGGGCGATCCGGCGCTGGCCCGGCGAGAGCGGGTGCCCGTCGAACAGCGCCCGGACCCGGTCGGCCGGAGCCCGCTCGTGGTCGACCGCCTGCCCGCTCGGCGTGATCGCTGCCGCCTGTGCGCGCGCCTGCTGCCCCGATGACACCGGCGGTCCTCCCTCTCGTGCCACTCCGTGATCCCAACATAGCTCACGGCATCCGGCTGACCAGCGCGCTTCCCCCTGCAGCCGGCCGCAGCGAGGGGCTCGACGGGCATGGGTGCGCGCCTGTTCCGTCCCACCCACGCCAGGTGACGGTACGTCAGCAGTGCTGTACGGGCTCCCCCGTTGCGATCCGGTGCGGGGCCCGGCCGTCGAGGAGGAGCGCCGCGAGGGCCCGCAAGGGCTGGCTCAGCGGAACGAACGCGCCGCCGCCGACGGGTACCGCCCGTACGCCGTGCAGGGCGAGACGGCTGCCGGTCGCGGCATACTGGGCCGGGGTCAGCCGGTAGCCGCAGGGCGGGTCGGTGAGGATCGCGTCCCCGGGCGCGGGGGCGTTGTCCGCGCCGCCCAGCGGGATGGGGCCCACCGCGCTCCCCGCCGCCCGGCGAGCCGTCTCCGAGGCGGCCGCCAGGGGGCTCGTACGCGTGGAGACGTAGGCGAACAGACCACGCAGGGCCGCTAGTTGAGAGGCAACTCGGCGGCGGTGGTTGAGGGAGGGGTCGGCCCGCTCAGCCTCCCCGGCCGCGCCCGCCGGTGCTTCGATACGGCTTTCGATCAGGAGCGCGACCGCGTGCTTGACGCCCGCCGTGTTGCGCAGGATCCGCTCCTGGCCGTCACCCGCGGACTGGCCGACGGGCGCACCGGTCACCGGGTCGGTGCGGATGCCGTAGGTCCCGGTGGAGTGGCCGGCCGCGTGCGCCGCCCCGCGTACGTACGCGGCGGACAGGACGCGGGACTGGGCGTACACCGCCGGGTCGGTGTTGAGGTTGCGCGGCCAGAGGTCGAAGAGGTCCTTGTCGTACGTCCCCGGCGTCGCCCGGTACTCGTGCAGGTCGTACACGAGGTGCGGCCGACGGTCGCGCAGCACGGCGGCCACGGCCCGCGCCTCGGCCGAGGTCAGGGCCATGTGGTCGCGGTTGATGTCGGTGCCCTCGGCGTTGGAGCGGGTCCCGGCCGCCCGCCCGTCCGGGTTGGCGGTCGGGAGCACGAGCAGGGTGACGGACTCCAGGAGGTGCAGGGCCGCCGGGTCCCGGGCGTGGGCGAGGTCCCGCACGGTGCTCAGGCACGCCTCGCGCCCCGCCGGTTCGTCGCCGTGCTGGCCGCACACCAGCAGCACGGTGGCGGGGCCCCGGCCCAGGCTCACCAGGCGCAGCGGGCGGCCCCGCACGGTCGTGCCGATCGTCTGGACGGTGGCGCGCTCGCGGCCGACCTCGTGGAGGAGGTCCCGCTCCTGGGACTCACTGGTCCAGTGCGCTCCGTACGCGGCCTCGAAGCCGGTACGGGGGACCCCGTCGGCCGCGCGCGCCGGAGCGGCGGCCAGGGATACGCAGGACAGGAAGGCGGCGAGCAGGGGGGCGGCGAGCAGCGCCGGCACGGTCGTGGCGAGGGCGGACGGACGGCGCGCCGTCATCTTCTTGGTCACGCCCCCGGTTGTAGCGGGCGCCGGCCGGGGGCGGCAGCGCTCCGCCCCGGAACTCACCCGGGTGGCCCGGAGGGTTCCTCCGGTACGGGGCCGGCCGCCGGTCGCGGCCCGGGCCGCTCCGGTCGCCGCGGGCCCGGCCTGATCCGGCAGAGACGACCGGCCCTACCCCTGTTCGTCCAGGCCCTCCGGCAGGCGGCCGGTGTGGAGCACCCCCAGGGTCTGGGTCGCGCGGGTCAGGGCTACGTAGAGGTCGCTGGGTTCGTGGTCCGCCGGTTCCACGACGATCACCGTGTCGAACTCCAGACCCTTGGCCTGCCGCGGCGCGAGCAGGACCACCGGCCGGGTGAGGTCGGGCTCCTCCCCCGCCCGTACGCCGGGCAGCGCGGCGGCCAGCGCCTCGTGCAGCGGGCGCGGGGCGATCACCGCGAGGCGGCCCCCGGCCGGCGCGCCCTCCCGTACCGCGTCGGCCACCGCCGCGGCCAGGTCGTCGGTCCGCGCCACCCAGGGCCGCCGCCCCGTGGAGCGGACCGAGCTCGGCGGTTCGAAGCCCGGGTGGCGGGCCCGGAGCACGGCTGCCGCCAGGTCCATGATCTCGGCGGGCGTCCGGTAGTTGACGACGAGGCGCACGAGCTCCCAGCGGTCTTCCACGTAGGGGGCCAGGATCTGCCGCCAGGAACCGCAGCCGGCCTCGTCGCCGGTCTGGGCGGGATCGCCCACCAGTGTCATGGAACGGGTCGGGCAGCGCCTCATGAGCAGGCGCCAGGCCATGGCGGACAGCTCCTGCGCCTCGTCCACGATGACGTGCCCGAAGGCCCAGGTCCGGTCGGCGGCGGCCCGTTCGGCCGCGCTGCGGTGGTCGGCCTCCTCCTGGCGCTCCGCCATCCGCTCGGCGTCGATGATGTCGTGGGCCGCGAGGAACTCGTTCTCCGTGTCCTCGAACTCGTACGACTCCGACCCGGCGGACAGGTCCAGGACGCCCTGCGCGTACGCGACGCGTTCGAGGCGCTCACGCTCCTCGGCGGCGCGCCGCGCGGTGTCGTCGACTCCGAGCAGTTCGGCGGCCTCGTCGAGCAGCGGGACGTCGGCCGGGGTCCAGTCCGCGTCGCCCGTCGTCGCACGCCGGATCAGCCCGGCCTCCCGCTCGGGGAGGTACGTGGGCTCCGCGAGGTAGTCGGAGATCAGCTGCCGCGGGGTGAGCGGGGGCCACAGCGCGTCGATGGCGGCGTGCACTTCGGCACTGGTCGCGATCTCCTTGCCCAACTGGGCGATGTCGTCGGGCCCGAGCAAGTTGGGGCCGCCGTAGGGATCGGCGCCGAGCCGGTCCGTGAGCTGCTCGGTGAGCGCGTCGATGATCCGGAAGGCGAAGTAGGGGCGCGCCAGGTTGTGCGGCAGTCCGGTGGCGCGGGCCCGGTCCCGGGCCTCGTGGGCCATGGTCCGGTCGAGCAGCAGCGTCCCGTAGTCGTCGTGGTCGATCTCCAGGGCCGGTTCGGGGACCACGTCGGCGTCCTCGCCGCTGCCCGCGGGCACGGTCTCCGGCAGGGCCTGCCGGTCGCTCACGACGCGGGCGAGGATCCCGGCCATCTCAGCGCGTCCCTTGACGGCGGCGGCGCCGGGGCGGTCGGCGGCGCTCGCGCGCACGCCGGGGAACAGCTCGCCCGGGGTGGCGAGCAGCACCCCGGTCTCGCCGAGGGCCGGGAGGACCTCGCCGATGTAGCCGAGGAAGGCCGGGTTCGGCCCGACGATCAGTACGCCGCGCTTGGCGAGCAGTTCGCGGTGCGCGTAGAGCAGGTAGGCCGCCCGGTGCAGGGCCACCGCGGTCTTGCCGGTGCCCGGGCCGCCCTCCACGACCAAGATCCCCCGGTGGGTGGAGCGGATGATGCGGTCCTGCTCGGCCTGGATGGTCTGCACGATGTCGTGCATCCGGCCGGTCCGGGCGGCGTCGAGCGCGGAGAGCAGCACCGCGTCCGCGTCGGCCCCCTCGTGACCGGTGCGCTCGGTGTCGGCGAGGTCGAGGATCTCGTCGTGCAGGGCCGTGACCTCGCGGCCGCGGGTGGTGATGTGACGGCGTCGGCGCAGCCCCATGGGGGAATATCCGGTCGCGAGGTAGAACGGCCGTGCGACATCGGCCCGCCAATCGAGTACGAGAGGGGTGCGCTCCCCGTCGTCCTGCCTGATTCCAATGCGGCCGATGTGGTGGTCCGAGCCGTCGGAGAACTCCAGCCGGCCGAAACACAGGCCGCTTTCGCCCGAGTTCAGAGCGGAAAGCAGACCGGACTGTTCAGCGACCACGACATCCCGCTCCAGCCGGGCCTGGAACCCGCTGCCGGCCTCGCCGAGCGCGCCCTGGACGGCGCGTTCGGCCTGCTCCCGCAGGTCGTCGAGGCGCGCATAGAGATCCGTGATGAATTGCTGCTCATTCCGGAATTCTTCGGTTGACAATTCCACTCCTGACGCGGTACGGTGTCCCCATAAGCTTTTTCACGTCTTAGCTCTACCTCGATGTGAAACATCAAATATACGCAGACAAACACCCCGGCCGTCAATCGGTCCGGGGTGTTTTTGCGTGGCGGCGATGATAGGCGAACGGTATTCACTCGGAGCGCAGCATGCGGACCTTCTGGTCGGTCAGGTCGTAGCGTGCGACCGCCACGGCCAGCCGGCCGGTGGCTATCCTGCGGGCCAGGTCCGGTTCCGCCGCCAGCAGGTCCCGGGTCCGGCGCGCGTGGGCGTCGATGGTGGCCGCACGACTGGTGGGCGAGGACCAGGACCAGGGGGACGTCCAGCTCGAGGACCCCGTACGCGATGCTGCCGAGCACCGCCTCGTCCAGCACCTCCCCCGCCGCGCGGACGGTCAGCAGATCGCCGAGCCCCTGGTCGAAGACGAGCTCCGGCGGCACCCGGGAGTCGACGCAGCCCAGCACGATCGCGAAGGGGTGCTGCTCCCGCGCCACCTGGAGGCGTACGGACCGCGACTCGTGCGGGTGTTGCCGGCGGTACGCCGCCCAGCGCCGGTTGCCGGCCGCCAGGCGGCGCAGCGCCTCCTCCGGGGTACGGGGACGGGCCCCCTCCACGGCTTCGGCGGAGGCATCGGAGGCGGAGGCCGGGAAGACGGAACCGAGGCCGAGGACGGACCCGGCCGCCGCGGTGCCGGCCAGGGCGGTGCGCAGGAGGACGCGACGGCTGGGTGAACTGGCGGAAGGCGCCTGTGTGTTCGAGGACATTCGGGGACGTTAACCGCGCACCGGCCGGCCGGGGCCGCCCCCGGACGGAAATGGCGGGTTCCTCCCGGAGCCCGGCTCGATCGGGGCGACGGAGTTGTAGGGAACGCCGGCCGGCCGCCGTGCCGAGCGGCGCTTGCTCCAAGCCGACGGGCGCGGGGCTACGGCTCGCGGGCGGCGAGGGTCGCCGGTTTGACCGCATCGGGTCCGTAGCGGGCTCGGGCGCGGTCGGCGGCCGCCTCGACGGCCAGGGCGCGGTCGTCGGCCGGATCGAGGCTGAGCTGGCGCAGGGCCTCGGAGGCGGGGCGCAGGGCTTCGGCACGGAGGTCGAGGGAGCGTACGCGGGCCCGTTGGAGGCCGAGGAGACCGTAGAGCTCGTAGGCGGCGCCGGTGAGGGGGCCGGTGTGGTGGGTGGGTTCGGCCAGGGTGCGGGTGCGGGTGGTCGTGGTGCGGTCGGCGTAGCGGACGGTGAGGGTGAGGCCGGCGGCCACCTGTTCCTCGTCGCGGAGCCGGGCACCGAGCCGGTGGGCCAGGCCGAGGAGGGCCCCGCGGTGCCGGTCCGTGTCCAGGCAGTCGGCCTCGAAGGAGTGGTGGGTGGCCAGGGACTTGGGGACGGGACGGGCCTCGACCGGACGGAGGTCCTCGCCCTGGGCGTGGGCGTGCAGCGCCCGGCCCATGGCCGAGCCGAAGATCCTGGTCAGGGTGGGCAGGGGCGCGTCGGCGAGGTCCCCGATCGTGTGCAGCCCGTACGCGGCCAGGGTGGCGGCGGTGGCGGGGCCGACTCCGTAGAGCGCGGCGACGGGCCGGGGGCGCAGCCAGGCGGTGACCTCCCCCTCGGTGAGCACGGTGGTGGCGCCGAGGGGGGTGAGGGCGGCCGTCATGGTGGCGAGCATGCGGTTGGGCGCGATGGCGCAGGTCGTCCGCACACCGTGGAGTCCGACGGTCCGCATCCGCAGGACGGCCGCCACGGCCTCGGCGTCGCGCTGCCAGTAGCGCAGGGCTCCGGTGATGTCGAGGTGGGCGGCGTCGGGCGGGACCGGCTGGACCCGGGGGGTGATGTCGGCGGCCATGTCGAGGAGTTGGGCGTAGAGGCTGGTGGCGGTGGCGGTCGCGGAGTCCGGGCCGGCGCCGGGACCCGTACCGGGGCCCGCGCTGGTGTCCGTACCCGGTACCGTGCCGGGGCCGTCCCCGTGGGGGAAGTGGAACTGGGCGTGGAGGATCTGCTGCGTGGTGATCACCCCGCCGAGCCGGGGCTGATGTAGCCGAGGGACTTGAGGTCGGCGGCGCGGGTGCCCGCGGGCTGGAGGTCCGCGTACGGGTGGAGGCGCGCTCCGCTGGTGCCGTTGGCGAGGGTTCGCGCCGGGGTGGCGCCCTGGGCCGGCGTGGGGGCCGGATCGGCGCGGCCGAGCAGGGCGAGGGCGGCTTCGGGGCCTTGGTCGCGGCGGGCGGCCGCGATCTCCTCGAGGTTCCAGACCATCTGGCCGACCACGGTGCGGCGCGGCCCGCGGGCCTCGACGGTGCCGCGGACTAGGAGCAGCCCGGAGTGGAAGACCGTGTGGGCGCAGGCGTCGTGGCTGTCCTCGAAGAACGCGATGTCCACGAATCCCCGGCCGTCTTCCAGGGTCACGAAGATGACCCTCTTGCCCGACGGGATCGGCGGTGTCTGCGTCGAGGCGCGGACTCCGGCGACCAGGACCCGCTGCCCGGGGCGCATCGCGCCCAGGTGCGCGGAGTCGACGGCGCCGATCTCGCGGAGCAGCCGGTGGTGGTGCTCCATCAGGTGCTGGGAGACGTCGATGGACAGGATCTGGATCTCCGCGTCGAGCGCTTCGCGGCTGGTCATCTCCGGCAGCCCCGACGCTGCGGCGGTGACGAGTGCGCCGCCGAGGGCGAGCTGCCCGTCGACCGCGCGCCCCCGGGTGTGGCGGTGGAGCTCGGAGACCTGGAGGAGGAGGTCGCGGCGGGTGAGGCGGCCGCGCAGGGAGTCGAGGGCGCCGATCCGGATCAGGCGCTCGGCGGTCGGGAGCGCGGGGCGGGCCCGCTCCCAGAACTCCTGCAGCGAGGCGTAGGGCCGGCCGGCGTCGATGCGGGCCACTTCCTCGGCGCCGATTCCCTTCACCGTCGACAGCGAGAGCCGTACCGCCCAGGCCCCGTCCGCCGTCCGCTCGACGCGGTGGTCGGGCGCGGAGCGGTTGATGTCCACGGGAAGCACGGGCACGCCGTGGCGGCGGGCGTCGGAGACGATCACCCGGGCGGGCCACATCCCGGGATCGTGCTCCAGCAGCCCGGCGTAGAGGGCAGCGGGGTGATGGGCCTTGAGCCAGGCCGACTGGAGGGCGGGCACGGCGAAGGCGACGGCGTGCGCGCGGCAGAATCCGTACGCCCCGAACGCGGCGACGATCTCCCACACCTCGTCGAGCACCTCCCGGCCGTAGCCGCGGGCGCCCGCCCGCTGCCTGAACCACGCCTCCACCCGGGGCAGCCGGTCGCGGTCGGCGAGGGCGCGGCGCGCGATCTCGCCCAGCGCCCGGTCGCAGCCGGTCATCACGGCGAAGATGTCGATGATCTGCTCGTGCCAGATCGTCACGCCGTAGGTGTCGGCGAGGACGGGTTCGAGGTCGGGGTGGGGGTAGTGGGGGGCGGCCCCGTGGCGGGCGGCGATGTAGAGGGCGGGCATGCCGCCCTTGACCGGGCCCGGGCGGAACAGGCTGATGTCGGCGATGACGTCCTGGACCCCGCGCGGCTGGAGGCGGCCGACGAGGTCCTGCTGGCCCGGCGACTCCAGCTGGAACATCCCCACGGTGGCAGAGTTCCGGATCAGCTCGAACGCGTCCGGGTCGCCGAGGGGAACGTGGTCGGGGTTGTCGAGGTCGAGCTGCCGGCCGGTGGTGCGGCGGATCTCCGCGACGGCGTGCGCCATCGCCGACTGCATCCGCACCCCCAGCACGTCGAGCTTCACGAGCCCGAGGTCTTCCACGTCTTCCTTGTCGGCCTGGACCATCGGGTACCGCCCGCCCGGGGTGGGCTGCACCGGCAGCCGGTCCAGGAGGGCGGCGTCGGAGAGGATCACTCCGCACGGGTGCATGGCGTACCCGCGCGGCAGGGCGTCCAGCCCCTCGGCGAGTTCCCACAGCGGGCCGTACGAGGCGGCCTCGGCGGCGAGTTCCTTGAGCTCGGGGAGCTCGGCGAGGGCGTCGCGGATGTCGCAGGCCCGGATGTGCGGGAAGGACTTCGCGATCCGGTCCACGGTCTGCGGGGGCAGGCCGAGGGCGAGGCCCGTGTCGCGCAGGGCATGGCGGGCCCGGTAGGTCTCCGGCATCGCGGCGACGGCCACGCGCTCCGTGCCGAACCGGTCGATGATCCGGTCGTAGACCTCCAGACGGCGGGCCGACTCCACGTCGAGGTCGATGTCGGGGAGCGAGCGGCGGCGGACGCTGAGGAAGCGCTCGAAGAGCAGGTGGTGTTCGAGGGGGTTGGCGGTGGCGATGAAGAGGGCGTGGTTGACCATGCTGCCCGCGCCGGAGCCGCGGGCGGCGACCCGGATGCCCATGGCCCGGATGTCCGTGACGACCTGGGCGACCGCCAGGAAGTAGGACTCGAACCCCATCTTCCCGATCACGCCGAGCTCGTACTCCAGCCGCCGGACCGCCTGCGGGTCACGGTCCAGGCCGCGCGCGAACATCCCCTCCGCGCAGCGCCGGCGCAGCAGGGCCGTGGCCTCGTCCGGTCCGGGTCCGGCGCCCACCGATTCCGGCTCGGGGAAACTGGGCCGCGCGGGGGTGGAGCCGATGCCGATGCCGAGGTCGGCCACCGGGTCGACGGCGCACAGCTCCGCCGTACGCATGGTCTCCGCGAGCAGCTCCGCCGCCCGGGCGGGGTCCGAGGCGACGCCCGAGCCGGCGCCCGGGCCGGTGGCCGCGGCGATCCGCCCGGCGGCGTACGCCATCTCCTCCGGCCCCTTCAGCCAGCGCTCGCCGCAGTCCAGGCGGCGGCGGTCGATGGGGCGCAGCAGCCGGGCGGAGTCCAGTACGTCGGCGATGCGGTGCTGGGCGGGGTCGGCGTAGCGGACGGCGTTGGTGAGGACCGCGGGGATGCCGAGCCGGTCGGCCAGCCCCAGGGTGCGGGCGGCCAGGCGCAGCGAGCCCGGCCCGGTGCCGGGGAGCCCGTACCAGAGCACTTCCAGCCGCAGGCCCGGGCCTACGATCTCCCGCCACGGGGCGAGGAGCCGCTCGGCCAGATCGGGCCGGCCGGCCGCGAGGGCCCGCACGGGCTCGGACACCGGGCCGAGCATGACCACCAGTCCCTGGTCCGCGTAGCGCTCCAGGACGGGCCAGGACACTACGGGCGGGGCGGGTGCGGGTGCGGCGTGGGCTGCGGCCGCTTCGGCTGCGGCCGCCGCACCCCCCTCGGCGCCACCCGCATGCGCGGCGGAGACCAGGCGGCACAGCCGGGCCCATCCGTCCGCGTCCCGCGCGAGGAGGGTGACCCGCAGGGCCGGCTCGGAGACGTACGCACCACCCCGCACGGGCGTCCGCGGCCGGACCCCGGCGGGGGCGACGCGGCCGCCGCCGGGTCCGGGGGCGGGGGCGACGGCGACGTCGACCCCGAAGACCGGACGGACCCCCGCCCCGGCAGCCGCCTTCGCGAAGCGGACCACTCCCGCGACAGTGTCGCGGTCAGTGAGCGCGAGCGTCCCGACACCCCGCTCCGCAGCCCGTTTCACCAGGTCAGAGGGGTCCGAGGCGCCGTACCGGGCCGAGTAGCCACTCGCGGCATGGAGGTGCGCACCGACGCCCATGGGCCACCTCCGATCGACCGACCACCCCTTTCCAGCCACCCTGACCAGATACAGCCAGCGTATCGAACGTAATTCGAACAACGCGACTCCCCCGAACACCCCGGCCGTGACGAGGCTCCTGTGACCGAGCGCTCTGGTTGGCCTTTGAGAGCCATAGTTGGCCCGACGTGTGCACGCTGGTTGGCACGGACTGCTCGGTGACGTTCAGTGGCCTGCCTGTCCCGGCATGTGGGGCCGGTGCCTTCTGATGTCAGCGGTCCCGCATACGGTCTGCGCATGGTTGATCAGAGGCTCTCCACGGCATCGATAGGCGACTTTGCGACCTGGGAGCCGGTGCTGCGGCTCCTTCTGGCCGAACAGGCGCGGGGGCACGTTGCCAGGTCCGTTCGAGTGGCAGGGCGTATAGGGCGAGGGGGCTGGAGTCCGGCTCTCACGCGACGGATGCCGCCGCCCGGCCGGGCCGCTCAAGTGGAGGACATGCGGGAGGAGCTCGACGCGGTGGAGCGGGTGCAGAGCGCGCTTGCGGCCGCTGGGGTCGACGACGTCTCGTTCACGGCGGAGATACATCCGACCGGGAAGACCGTGCTCCGCCTGCTGGGTCCCAGCCCCGCCGTCGAACCCGGCATAGGTACCCCGCACCCTGGGGCGCTCATCCTGGTCGAGGGCTCTCTCCCCGAGCCCTGGCGCCGTCTCCCTGAACCGGCTCCCAGGGCAGCGCCGGCCCCTTCGGCGGACCTGGAGTTGCTGGAGCGGACGCTGCGTGAACGTTTGCCGCACGCCATCGGTGCGACGGAGGAAGAGATCTCCGCCGCCGAATCGCGCCTGGGTGTCGTGCTGCCCGACGAGCTCAAGGTCCTCTACCGGGTAACACGGGCACGGTGGGAGGACCTGGGTGACGACTACGAGGCAGCGATAAGCGAGTGCGCAGCGGTCGGGTGCGAGCTGTTCGATCTCGAAAGCTTGTACGTCGCCGACGCGGCATCGCGTCACTGTCGCTGGGAGTTCGCGGCGATGGAGGCGGTAGTCACCCGGCCCGACTCCATGGTGCAGGGCCTCGTCGGCTCGCCCGGCTGGATCGCCTTCGGCGACAACGGCGGCGGAGACCGGTTGGCCGTCGATCTGACACCCGGCCCCCGCGGACACACGGGCCAAGTCATCATGCTTTCCCACGAGGAGAGTGTCGGCGCCGCGCTCGTTGCCGACTCCCTCACCGACCTGGTGCTTGGCCGGCTCGGCGCGGAGCCCAGCGAACCCCGAGAGCAGCGGCCACCTGCCGTGGCCAGGGTCAACATCGCAAGCCTGCCCAGCATCCAGGCCGCCGCGCACCCTGGCCTGGAGGCCCTGTCCATCGGCGTGTGGGACGATGCGCCACTCAGCCTCGCCCCCGTCACCGGGCTGCCCCGCCTGCGCACCCTCGCCGCTTACCCCGGCACCCTGGCCGACCCGTTGGAGATCACCAAGCTCACCGGGTTGGAGTTTCTGGAGCTTGGCCCAGAAGAGTGGAGGGTCCTCCTGGACGCCGGCGCTGTACCGCGCAGCCTGTCGGCCGCAGCAATCGAGGTGCATGGCAATCAGGACCCCCTGCCGATCGTGGCCATCGCGAACGAGATCCTGGCCCTTTGGGACCGGCCTCAGATCATCCAGACGGTCCTCGACGGAGATCTCGGACCGTTGGCGTAGTCGGCGAGGGCAAGCGACTCGTCGCAAGGACGTACCTCGGCCGCCGGCCATCCGACCAGGGGACCGCTGTCAGCCCCGAACGGGGTCTTCCCGCTGTGCACCGTAGTTGGCCGGAGGGGCCGGAGGCAGCTGTTGGGGCCAACGCCAGGACGGGCCTGGTCGAGGCCTGGGTGTGGCGGAAAATGGATCGACGTCCTTGCGTTCCACGGGCGAGCATGTGGGGCTACGTCACACTGCCGGAGGTTCCGTGGGATCCAGAGACGCCGACATCGACTTCACGTTCTCTCGTCCGACCACCGTCCGCGCGGTTCTGGATGCTTTGACCGGGGTGGGCTGGTCCGTGGAGGTTCCCGTCGGAAGCGTCACCTACATGATCAACGACGCGGATGACGTGTACGAGTGGTCCGCCAGCTCCCCCGAAGACATCGACGAGGTGCTGGCGCGTCTGGACGCGCCCGGCAACCTGCCGTACACCGTGGCAGTCGACGTCTACCATCCGGAGGCCGGGACGGGCGGGATGCTCATGCTCATGCCCGGTCGCGTTGAGGTCTCCTTCGTGCCCACGATCGACCGTCGACGCATCCCGGCGGCACCGGAGTTCACCGACCTCGCCTGGTACCTGCACGCCCTCGTACCCGCCCTCGTCACGACGGGGCTTGAAGGGTACGAAGCCAAAGAGATCAAGTACTGAGGATCCTGCACCGCCGCGGCCGAGCATCGGTCACACCGCCTGCAACTGAGCGTCGCACCGGCGGCCGCCAGGGCGCACGCCTCTGCGCAAAGTTGCGGCTCTCCGGCCGGCGGACATCCATCCTGGGAGAGTTGACCGCTCCGCCCGTACCAGGCATTTGCCCAGGCCATCAGATAGGCCGCCCCGGAGGCGCTGGAGGTGGCAGATCGCCGGCACCTCCTCCAGAACCTCTCCACGGCGGTGGAGAAGACCTGCCACCGGCACCGCGTCTGCCTCCGACGGCCAGTTGAAACTGATGCGAGCCCACCGTTGGCCACACCGGAGACTCCGCTCCTTGACCGGATCCGACAGCGCCACGCGGAGGTCAATGAGCTTGCCACCACCAGCCTGCCGCTCAACGCCATCGTCCGCCGACTGCGGCTGGACCGCCAGACGGTCCGGCGCTACCGCAACAAGGAACTGGCAGGACTTCTCGCCTCGGCGCAGGATCGAGGCCACGGTGTCCTGGACCCATTCATGGAGCACGTGCAGCGCGGCTTCCATACGGGCTGCACCAGCTCGATGCAGCTCTACCGCGAGGTGCTCGCCTCGGCTACACCCCTCATTCGCTCTGCTCAGAGCCCTCATCTTCCTCGGTCGCCTCCGAGCATCGAGGATCATGGGGGCTATGGAACAGTTTTCGCCGGTGAGTGTGCTCGCCCTTCGTCCTGCCCTTCCGCATCCGAAGGCGATCAAGAAGGGGGCGGGCATACGCCCGTTCATCGACGGCCGCGACGTGCTGGAGGAGATCCACCCGGACGGCGATTCGAGCTGCTACCAGGAGAAGTGGCTCGGCGCACCAGCAACGTGGCCACTGTGGGCCGCCGACGACCCTCACCGGGTCGAGTTGTCGAACAACGACTGCGACACCGGTTGCTGCGGTGGAGTATTCGTCACCATCCAACGCCGCGGTGGCCTTGTCGAGTGGACGAACTGGGAGAACACCAACGACAACCGGGTCCCGGTCCCACCCGAGATCCACTTCGACACCGCGCAGTACGACGCCGAACTGGCCCGGCTCGTGGCGGACCACAGCTGGGAGGAGCCCGTGGACACCGCCGCCCGCCTGCTGGCCCAGCGGATCGCCGACGCCGACTGGTACGAGCGGTGGGACTGCCAGCCGCTTCCACACGGCATCGGAGTTCGACAGCGGGATCCGTTTGCGCAAGTGGTCATGCACTTCATGACCGACCGGTCTGGGAAGGGCACGGCGTTCCGCTGGCACAATATGCAGGTATCCGCGCAGGAACCCGTCGAGGACCAAGTGGGGCGCTTCGTCGAGCAGATCTCGGCCAGCGACCCCCGCAAGGATGCAAAGGGCCTTTGACAAGGCGTCCGGGATTCGCTCGCGGGAAACTTCAGACACGTCCCAGCACCTACTACTGGTGCGCGACTGGGGGATTAGCGCGCACGGTCGATGTTGCTCCTGGTGTAGCCATCACGGAAGAGCCGTCGGGACCTTCTGCTTGGCCCTTCAGCGTCGTAGGTGGCACCTGAGCGTTGCAGCTAGCCGGCCCGCGCGCACCCTGCTCTGGCGCACACCGCCCCGGATCTTGAGCGGCCTCACCTGGGCGTTAGCCTCGGCGGATGATTCCTGAGCCGCCACCGAAGGTCATCACGCGTCTCCGCGACGGGCGGATCCACGCCTACGTCGTGGACGTCGGCGTCTACGGGACGCTGGAGCCCGCAGCGGTGTTCCAGCCGCGGGATGACGACGAGGTCGTAGTGTCGGTGGTCCGGCATGATCTGGAGCGGGTCGTGTACACGACGCTGAACAGCGTCGTCTGCCTCACGCGTGCCGGTGACCTCATCTGGACCTCGGCCTTCGAGCCGCATTCCGACGTACGCCATGGCCACCGACCTGACTGTGCGCTGTCTCTGGACGGCCGCACGGTCTGGGTCTACCGGCCGGATGCGATGGCGGGACGCGGGGGCGGGGACCAGTGGGTCGTGCACGACGCCGACAGCGGTGTGGTTCTCGCCCGCCGGGAGCTGGAGACGGTCGGGCACGGCGCCTTCCACCACGTGCATCCCGTGGACGGCAGCATCTACCTCAACATCGGTGAGGGCCAGGACGGCTCCGTCATTCTCCGGGGTATCGCCGGGGCGGACAGCGAGCCGGAGTTCGTGACGTACCCGTGGCCGGACCGCTGCCTGATCGACCTCGCTCCGTCCGGGCAGCAGTTCATGACCGTAGACCACGGACAGGCGGACGTCGCCTTCCACGACCACCCCCACGGGGACGTGCTCTTCACCCTCCCCGTCGAAGCCTTCGGGTACGACCCCGAGGAGTCCTTCGTGGAATGGAGCGGCGGCTACCTGACCGAGGACACGGCCATCGTCACCCTGGGCGGTGAGAGCCAGGACGAGGAGGAGTGGTTCCGCCACCACTTGGTCGACGTTCGCACGGGCACGCTCAGCGGCGAACTCGCCGTCGAGGTGGGCAACCCGTACGAGCTGGTGCTCCTGGGCGACGGTTCCTGGCTCACCGGCGGCCCCGACGGCGACCCCGTCCGTTGGTCCCGCGCTCCGCAGCCGTCCACACCAACGCGCCCCGCCGTACCGACCCCTCCCCACGAGAGGCGGCAACCGTGCCGCTGATCCCTCGGACACCTGAAGGCCTGAGCCCACGCTGACCAAGCCTCAGGCTTTGGCAGCTCGCCTTCATCGACAAGTCGATCCGGGTCTCGGCCGGCTCGTCCACCACCGCCGCCCGCTCCAAAGCGATGTGAGCGCTCACATCAGAATCTTGTCAACAACTCGGACAGGACGGGATTCTGATGATGTCTCAGTAACAGACGGGTTACGGCACGACACTTGACGACCTCTCGTGTCCCGTGGTCTTCTCCCTGCGACACATCGGATGTTCGACTTTCAAGTTGTTAGCGCTAACAACATGTCGGAAGCCCGGTACCCCCACACCGCAGGGGTCGCGTCTTGCCGCCGCCTCGGACGTGCCGTGCCGTGCCCGGTCCGCACGCACCGAGAAGGACCGGCCCCCACCCAAGTCGCCCCCAGGAGGGTGCAGATGAACGTTCTCGGTACAGCTCCACGAACCTCGACACGGCGGGGATGGCGGTCACGGGTGGCCGCCCTGCTCTCGATGGTCTTCGTGGCCGGCTTCCTGACGATGGTGAACCCGTCGGTGGCCTCGGCCGCCTCGGTCGACACCGGCAAGTGGTACGTGCTGGTGAACCGCAACAGCGGCAAGGCGCTGGACGACTACAACTTCGCCACGGCCGACGGCTCGCCCGTCGTCCAGTGGGCCCGGTCCGGCAACGAAGCCCAGCAGTGGCGCTTCCTGGACTCCGGCAGCGGCTACTACCGGCTGCAGAACCGCAACTCCGGCAAGGTCCTGGACGACTACGGCTGGTCCTCGGCCGACGGCGCCGACGTCGTCCAGTGGAGCGACCTCAACGCGACCAACCAGCAGTTCCGTCTCGCCGACTCCGCCGACGGCTACGTCCGCCTCCTGAACCGCCACAGCGGCAAGGCCCTTGAGGTCCAGGGCGCCTCCACCGCCGACGGCGGCAAGATCGTCCAGTACGCCGACTGGGGCGGCAGCAACCAGCAGTGGCAACTCGTTCCCGTCGCCGACGTCGGCGGCGGCACGTGCGCTCTTCCGTCGACGTACCGCTGGACATCGACCGGCCCGCTGGCGAACCCGAAGCCGGGGTGGGTCGCGCTCAAGGACTTCACCGCCGTGAAGCACAACGGCCAGCACCTCGTCTACGCCACGACGCACAACACCCTCGCCGGTAAGGAGGGGCGTTGGGGATTGACGAGCTTCAGCCCCTTCACGAACTGGTCCGACATGGCCACCGCCACCCAGAACACGCTGCCCTTCGACGGCATCGCGCCGACGCTGTTCTACTTCGCCCCGAAGAACCTCTGGGTGCTCGCCTACAACGGGGGCTGGCCGTACACCTTCTCCTACCGCACCTCGAGCGACCCCACCAACCCCAACGGCTGGTCCGCGCAGCAGGAGCTGTTCACGGGCACCCTCCCGCTCCCGGACGGAGGCCCCCTCGACGTGACCCTCGTCGGCGACGACACGAACATGTACATGTTCTTCGCCGACGACCACGGCGGCATCTACCGCGCCGGCATGCCCATCGGCAACTTCCCGAGCAGCTTCGGTTCGTCATCCACGAAGATCATGAGCGACACGGCGGCCAACCTGTTCGAGGCGCCGGAGGTCTACAAGGTCCAGGGCCAGAACCGCTACCTCATGATCGTCGAGGCACAGGGGGGCAGCAACGGCCGCTTCTTCCGTTCGTTCACCGCCACCAGCCTGGACGGCACGTGGACACCGCAGGCCGACACCGTGAGCAACCCCTTCGCCGGCATGGCCAACAGTGGCGCCACCACCTGGACCAGGGACATCAGCCACGGCGACGTGGTTCGCACCAACCCCGACCAGACCAAGACCATTGACCCTTGCAATCTGCAGTTCCTCTACCAGGGGCGCGACCCCAGCACCGACGGCATGGACTACGGCCTCCTGCCGTACCGGCCGGGGGTACTGACACTGCAGCGCTAGCCGGTGGCGCGACGCAGGCCCCGGTGTTCCTGAGGTTCGCGGGCATCGACGTACGCCGAACCGGGTGCGCGTCACAGCGAGCGGTCAGGAAGAGGTGGAGTCGGACGGGCGGGCTCGGTACAAGGCCGAGCCCGCCCGTGCACGCGGAGGACCCGGATGGTGGCGGCCTCGTGGTACGCCGGGGCCGAGCCGGCGAAGTCGCCGGTGTTGAGCGGCGACCGCACGGTCGGCCCGCCTCCGGGTCGACAGGGCGCGTGGCTGCGGTCGTGCGGCGGGCGCGGCTTGGCCGAGGCGCACCACTCCGAATCCGCGCAGCGGCGCTCGGTGAGCGCGTAGGTGGCCGTACCGGCCGACCAGGGGGTCCACGCGATCAGGCTGCCGGGCGGCCGGCGGCCTGCGGCTTCGCGGCCCCCGGCACCATCGCGAGCAGTTCTCGCCCGGTCGCGTCCCCCGGCGTGGTCGTGACCTCTGAGACCTCGGCCTCCCCCTCCACCACGGCGAACGACCACACGTCGCCGCCCGGAACGTGTACGGCCGCGCGTGGGTCCTGCCGGAGTTGCCGGACCTTGACGCGGTCGGCGGTGGTGGAGAACCGCACGATCCGCGCTTCAGCGTCCCAGCTGTACAGCATGGTGGTGAGATGGGGATGGCCACTGCTCTTGTTGGTGGCGAGAGTGCCGAACTGCTGAGTGCTCAGCAGTTCGGAGAGGGCTTCGTCGGACAGGGAGCGGGGGCCTGCATTCTGGGTCATGCCGTGGTCAACTCCCTTATGCGGCTGGGCATTCCAGAGCCTGGGCGTCGATGTGTCCGGTCTCGCCCGGCCTCCGATCCTCCGGACCGTCCTCGAGGGAGACCTCGGCCCGATCGCGTAGCCGGCCGCCGGGCGGGAGCGGCCTCGCGCGCAGCGAGGCCGTCCTCACCCGACCGGCGCCGTCACCCGCCCTCGCCCGGGTCGCGCTCAGGCCGTGGCGGCGCCGAACCACCTCGGCAGGTGGGCGTCGAGGTCGTGCTGGTCCTCGCCCGCCCAGGCCACGTGGCCGTCCGGGCGCAGCAGCACGGCGGGCGCTTCCAGCTCCTCGCTGACGTCGACGACGTGGTCGATCCGGTCGGCCCACCCGGAGACGGACAGCCGGCCGGTCTGGTCGATCAGGAGTCCGCGGCCGGTGTGCATCAGCGTGTAGAGGCGCCCCTGCTTCAGCTCCACGTCCCGCAGCCTGCGGCCGAGCAGTTCGTGGCCTTCTCCGAAGTCGTAGCCGACGTCGACCGCGGTGATCATCCCGGTCACGTACCGGTTCACCTCCTCGAAGTCCATCAGCTTCGCGAACAGTTCCCGCAGCGCGGTGGGACCGGCGTCGGTCCCCAACAGCGTGATCTGTGCCCGGGTGTTGTCCAGTACGGCGGCGCCCACCGGGTGGCGTTCGGCGTGGTAGGTGTCGAGGAGGTCTTCGGGCGCCCAGCCGTTGACAGCGGCGGCTAGCTTCCAGCCGAGGTTGAAGGCGTCCTGCACACCGAGGTTGAGCCCCTGTCCGCCGGTCGGCGGGTGGATGTGCGCCGCGTCGCCGGCCAGCAGCACCCGGCCGACCCGGTAGCGCTCGGCCTGCCGGGTGGCGTCGCCGAAGCGGGACAGCCAGCGCGGCGAGTGCACGCCGAAGTCGGTACCGGCGAAGGTCCGCAGCTGCTGCTTGAACTCCTCCAGGGTCGGCGCGGCCGTACGGTCCTCGGACACGCCGTCGGCGGGTACGACGATGCGGCACGACCCGTTCTCGCCCGCGCTGACGCCGAAGCGGAGCTGGGTCCTGCGCACCTCCGCGACGACGGCGGCGATCGTCGCCGGATCCTCGGTCACCTCCATGTCGCCCAGCAAGGTCTCGACCGTGGCGGGCTCGCCGGGGAAGCCGACGCCGATCAGTTTGCGCACGGCGCTGCGGCCGCCGTCGCATCCGACGAGGTAGCGCGAACGCAGGCGCGTTCCGTCCGCCAGCTCGACGGTCACCCCGTCCGCGTCCTGGCTCAGGCCGACCGCTTCGCAGCCGCGCCGGATCTCGGTGCCGACTTCAAGGGCGTGCTCGCCCAGCAGTCGCTCGGTGAGCGGCTGCGGGATGGCGAGGCCGTACGGGTGCGCCGTGTCGAGCCGCTCCGGCCACGGCTTCATGATGCCGCCGAACAGGCCGCCGACCTGGAACTTCTCGCTGGCGGCGAGGAATCGGTCGAGCAGGCCGCGCTGATCCATCAGCTCGACGCTGCGCGTGTGCAGGCCCTGACCGCGGGACTCTCCGGTCGGCTCGGTCAGCTTCTCCACCACGACCACGCGGACGCCGTGCAGGCGCAACTCGGCGGCCAGCATCAAACCGGTCGGTCCGCCGCCGACGACGACCACGTCGACCACGTCGGTCACGTCGGTCACGTCGGTCACGTCGGTCATCTCCGTCACGGCTGCCCCATCCCTCAGGTCCGTCACGGCCGTCACGGCCGCGAGGTCGGTCGCGTCAGTCGGGCCGGTCACTTCAACCACCTCGGTCGCTTTGGGCACTTCAGTCGTCACGCAATCACCATCTCCGCAGGTTCTGCCTTCGGCCAGTGATTCTGCGTCACCACCGGGGTCTTGCCGCAAGCCCCCCGGTGCGCTATAAGTTGAGAGTGGCAAGGAGTGCGGACGACACCTCCTTGCCTTTGTGCATTCCGGAAGAAACCTGCTGGCGAGCCCGGCCCTCCACGGCCGATCATGGAACGCATGAGTGATCAGGGCGAGCGCTGGACCCAGTCGACGGTGTACCCGGACATGTGGGCGGACCCGGACGACGACCCCCGTAACAGCGGAGAGAGCACCGCCGAGGGCGAGCTCGCGACGCTGCGGGAATTCCTCGCGGACTACCGCCTGACCCTGCGGATGAAGTGCGAGGGCCTGGATCCTGAGCAGCTCGCCCGCCGTTCGGTCCCTCCCTCGACGATGTCGTTGCTCGGTCTGGTGCGGCACCTCGCCGAGGTGGAACGGGACTGGCACAACTGGATCACCGACGGTGATCCGCTGCCGAAGCTGTACGGCAAGCGCGACGGGGACTTCGACGGAGCCGTCGCCGAGCAGGCCGTCGTCGACGACGCGTACGCCGATCTGGAGCGCGAGCAGGGTGCGACCGACGCCGCGCTGGCCCTGCATCCGGATCTGGGCGAGCGGCTGGGGAAGGACCGGATCGCGGTGCGCGAGCTGATGGTGCACCGGATCGAGGAGTACGCGCGTCACTGCGGGCACGCCGACCTGTTGCGCGAATGCGTCGACGGGAGGGTGGGGCAGTGAGGGTGGGGCAGTGACAGGGCGCCGGGGAGCGGAGGGAAGCGGAAGGGGCCCCTTACCGGAGCGGGCGCAGCCCGTGTGACCATGGCTTCCTTCGCACATCAGCACCTCATGGGGGGACCATGCGCACCCGTACCACCACCGCCTCGGCCGGCCTCGCCGCCATGCTCGCGGCGGCCCTCGTCCTGTCCGGCTGCTCGGCGTCCGGTGGGGGCGCGTCCGGCAAGGGGGCAGGGGCCGGCGCCTCCCTGTCGGCACCGGCATCCGCCGCGCCGGTGCCGGGCGGCGCCGGGCACGACGAGCCCCGGCCGCAGGACCAGAACCTGCTGGCCTGGACCGGGGATCCGAACGACGCCGGGCACGTCACCGCCCAGTCCGCGGCCGGGGTCGGCGGGCGGGTCACCCTGGTCCGGATGGTGCTGCGCGAGCAGCTCACCTGGTCCAACATCTGGCTGGGGCTGGCCGGTATCGACCCGAACGCCCAACTGTCCAACTGCTACCTCGGCGTGTACGACGCCAAGGGCACCCTGGTCGCGTCCACCACGGACGTCTCCCCGCAGCTGATGACCGAGGCGATAGCCAAGCCGTTCCCCCTCGCCAAGCCCTTCACCGCCGCCCCCGGCACCTACTTCGTCGCCCTCCTCCTCAACGGCAGCTGGGCCACGAACGCCCTCACCCTCAAGGCCACGGGCGCCGGGATCTCGGTGAACGCGGGTCTGAACCCGCCGAGCCTCCGCTACAGCACCATCCTGACCGGTCAGACCTCGCTCCCGGCCACCGTGAACCTCGCCGAGCAGTCCACCAGCACGATCAACACCGGCTGGGCCAGCCAGTGGTACGCGATTTCGTGAGCGCCCGTGCCGGCGAATGACTGGTAGGAAAGTTTCCTGTTTGCTAGCATCCCGCTTCGGCGGCTCGGCGCGGTGCCCGTTCCCGTTCCCCTTTCGGGCATGACGCGCTCAGCGAGAGCTCTGACCCGGCCGCTGTGACCACGCCCGCCCCTGCCCGCACCCGGGTGGGGGCAGGGGGTCGTCTCGTACCGGTGCCAGCTCTCGCCACCCACCAGGCCAGGGAGTCAGGAATGCGCCTGAACACCCCAAGCACGCCTCATGCTTCCGCATCACGCCGGACGGTCGGCGTGGTCATCGCCGCCGTACTCCTCCTCGTAGGCGGCCTGTTGCTCGCCTATCCCGAGCGGGCCGGCGCCGCCGCCGACCCGCTCATCTCGCGCGGCAAGCCCGCCACGTCTTCCTCCAACGAGACGTCGGGGCTCGGTCCGCAGAACGCCTTCGACGGCAACTCCGCCACCCGGTGGGCCAGCGTCGAGGGGAAGGACCCGCAGTGGATCCGCGTCGACCTCGGCGCGAACGCCAACGTCACGCGGGTGCTGCTGAGGTGGGAGGTCGCGTACGCCAAGGCGTACCGGGTCGAGATCTCCCCCGACGGCACCACCTGGACCCGGCTCGCCAACGAGACGGCCGGCAACGGCGGTAGCGACGAATGGACCGGCCTCTCCGGCAAGGGGCGCTACCTGCGCGTCTACGGAACCGCCCGCGGCACCTCCTACGGGTACTCCCTGTACGAGGTCGAGGTGTACGGCACCCTCGACGGGACGCCCCCGCCGACCGGCGCCTTCACCGTGGTCGCCGCGGGTGACATCGCCGCCCAGTGCACCGCCTCGGACAGCGACTGCGTCCACCCCAAGACCGCCGCTCAGGCCCAGAAGATCAACCCGAAGTTCTATCTGACGATGGGCGACAACCAGTACGACGACGCCCGGCTCTCCGACTACCGGTCCTACTACGACACTTCCTGGGGCGCGTTCAAGGACAAGACCCGCCCGGTGCCCGGCAACCACGAGACCTACGACCCGGCCGGCCCCCTCGCCGGCTACAAGGCGTACTTCGGGGCCGTCGCCTACCCCCAGGGCAAGAGCTACTACAGCTTCAACGAGGGCAATTGGCACTTCATCGCCCTCGACTCCAACTCCTTCGACCAGCAGGCCCAGATCGACTGGCTCAAGGCCGACCTCGCAGCGAACACCAAGGGCTGCATCGCCGCCTACTGGCACCACCCGCTCTACTCCTCCGGCGGGCACGGCAACGACCCTGTGAGCAAGCCGGTCTGGAACATCCTGTACGGCGCCAAGGCCGACCTCGTACTGGGCGGACACGACCACCACTACGAGCGGTTCGCCCCGCAGGACCCGAGCGGGAGGGCCACCGCCGACGGGATCACCGAGATCGTGGGCGGCACGGGCGGTGCCGAGCCCTACGCCATCGAGGACGTCCAGCCCAACAGCCAGAAGCGGATCAGCGGTGAATACGGGGTCCTGAAGCTGGACTTCAACGATTCCGGCTACAGCTGGAGCTACGTCGGCACCGACGGGACGACCAAGGACACCAGCCCGAAGTACACCTGCCACTGATGTACCTGGCCACCACAGGCCGCCGGGCCGCTCCGGCCCCGCCCCCCACCACGGGGGCGGGCCGGCGCGTCCCCGCCGCCGTCCTGGCGCTCGGTACGGTCAGCCTCGTCACCGATGTCTCCTCCGAGATGGTCAGCGCGGTCCTGCCGCTCTACCTGGTTCTCGGACTCGGCCTCTCGCCTCTCCAGTTCGGCTTCCTGGACGGGCTGATGGGGGCGGCCGGCGCCGTCGTACGGCTGCTCGGCGGGCACGTCGCCGACCGCGGCCACCGGTACAAGCACGTCGCGGGGATCGGCTACGCCATCTCGGCCTGCTCCCGGCTCGGCCTGCTGCTCGCGGGCGGAGCCACCGGCGGGATCGCGGCGGCCCTGGCCGCCGACCGGGTCGGCAAGGGCATCCGTACGGCCCCCCGCGACGCCCTGATCACCCTCAACAGCCGTCCCGAAGAGCTCGGCCGGTCCTTCGGCGTCCACCGGGCCATGGACACCACCGGCGCCCTGCTCGGCCCGCTCGCCGCCTTCGCCCTGCTCTGGGCGACCGCCGGCGCGTACGACGCGGTGTTCGTCGCCAGCTTCTGCACCGGTCTGCTCGGCGTGCTGATCCTGGTCCTCTACGTTCCCGGCCGGCACCGCCCGGCAACGACGCCCGGGCCGGCTCCGCCCCGGGGGAAGGCCTTCGGGGCGCTGCGCGACCCCGCCTTCCGGCGGATCCTCTGGGCCGCCGCCCTGCTCGGCGGCGCCACCATCGGCGACGCCTTCGTCTACCTCCTGCTCCAGCGCCGACTGGGTCTGGACCCGGGCTGGTTCCCGCTGCTGCCGCTCGGCGCGGCCGCGGGCTACCTGCTCCTGGCCGTCCCGGTGGGCCGGATCGCCGACCGGGTGGGGCGCCGGCTGCCGTTCCTGTACGGACACCTCGCCCTGCTCGGCGCCTACCTCGTCCTGCTCGTCCCGGCCGGCGGGCCGGCCCCGCTCCTCGTCGCGGCCGTCCTCGCCCTGCTCGGGGTGTTCTACGCGGCGACCGACGGGGTGTTGATGGCCCTCGCCGGGCCGGTGCTGCCCGCCGGAGGCCGAGCGGGCGGCCTGGCCGTGCTCCAGACCGGCCAGGCCCTGGCCCGGATGCTCGCCACGGCGGGCTTCGGCGCCGCGTGGACGGTGTGGGGGGCGCAGCCCGCGCTGTGGGGGGCCACCGCGGTGCTGCTCGCCGCGCTGGCGGGCGGCTGGGCGCTGCTGCCGCGTGATCCGGATGCGCCGGGCGCACCGGGCGCGCCGAGCGATCCGCCCGCCCCGGCCGCCCCCCGCGGAGCCGGCGCAATCCCCCACCAGTGAGAGGAGCCCCTCATGACCACGCAGCCCACCGGGCCGGCGCCCGCACGCCGGCTCGGCACCCGGGCCCGTACCGCCGTCACGGCCGCCGCGGTCATCCTCCTGGCGGGCTCCGCCGCCGGGTACGCCCTGCACGCGGGACAGCGGCCGGCCGGCCAGCGGGGCGGCGCCGAGGCCTCCTTCACCCTCGGCGGTCCCGCCCTGTACTTCCGGGACACGGCCACGGGACGGGTGGCGCACCAGCCCCTGGCCGCCACGGCGGGCGGCGTCGCCCGCACCGCGGGCGGTCCCGTCTGCGACCGGTTCCACACCGCCGGGGGAACCGCCCTCTGCCTGCGCGCCGAGCCGGGGGTGCCGGCGAAGACGTACGCCGTCGTCCTGGACCGGCAACTGCGCGAAGTGAGCCGGACGACGGTGCCGGGGGTTCCGACCCGGGCCCGGGTGTCCGCGTCCGGACAGATGCTCGCCTGGACGGTGTTCGCCGCCGGGGACTCGTACTCCACCACCGGCTTCTCCACCCGGACGGCCGTCCTCGACCTGCGCACGGGGTACCTGGTGAAGTCCCTGGAGGAGATCCCCCTCACCATGGGCGGAGTCCGCTACCACTCCCCCGACGTCAACTACTGGGGCGTGAGCTTCGCCCGGGACGACAGCCGCTTCTACGCGACCGTCTCCACCAAGGGGCGTACGCACCTCGTCGAGGGGAACATGACCGATTGGTCGGCGCGGACGCTGCGGGAGAACGTCGAATGCCCCTCCCTGTCTCCCGACAACACCCGGATCGCCTTCAAGAAGAAGGTGTCCGACGACCCCGCCGCACCCTGGCGGCTGTACGTCCTCGACCTGCGGACGATGGCCGAGACCCCGCTCGCCGAGACCCGCGGCGTGGACGACCAGGCGGCCTGGACGGACGACGGGACGATCGCCTACGCCCTGCCGGGCGCGGACGGACGCGCGAGCGACGTCTGGACCGTCCCCGCGGACGGCACCGGAGCACCCCGGTTGTCCGTCGCGGGCGGGTCGTCACCGGTGGCGGTGGCGGACGGTCCGGCGTCGGCGGCGGGCGCGGCCGACAGCCGGAGCCGGCCGATCAGCTGACATCCGGCCGCGGTCCGGCCGCCGTCACCGAGGCCAGCCGGGCACCCGCCCCGGTCAGCCGGATCCGCAGTTCCCGCACGGTGAGGGGCTCCACACGGTGGACGCGCCGGACCCCCACCGAGTGGCCGGAGGCGATCAACCGTCCGTCCGCCCAGACCTCGTGGCCCTCCACGCGCTGGCCCCGGGTGAGGTCCTCGCGCAGTTGCACGTGGTCCACGCGGACCGGCCCGCCGAAGTCCGCGAGGAGATCGTGCCCGTCGGCCGCGAGGACGGCCGGGTGCGGATCGCCGAGTCGCCGCTCCAACTCCGCGGTGAACGCGAGGAGTCGGTCTCGGTCAGCGTCGTCGATCAGACCGCGCCGGTCGGGCGGGACGCCCAGGAGCAGGCCAGCGCCCAGCCCCACCGAGGAGTACCAGATCTCCAGCAGGTCCTCGCGGCTCTTGAGGGTCCCGAGGTTCCCGGGCTGCCAGAACCAGTCGGCGCGGAGGGGGACATCGCATTCGGGCGGCAGGTAGGCGGCCGAGTCGAGCTCGGCCTGCCCGTCGTCGTACAGGCTGATGCCCGTGGAGTGCGTGACGTAGCGGCAGGGATCGGCGGCGAGCCCCTCCTCGTTTCCGACCCAGCGGATCGTCGGGCGGCCCATGTTGAAGACCATGGCGTCCGGCTGGTGCCGGTCGATGACGGCCATGACCGCGTCCCAGTCGTACGTGCGCCCCTCGGAGCCCGCCCCGTCGAACCACAGCTCGCACAACGGACCGTACAGGGTGCAGAGTTCGGTGAGCTGGCGGAGGTAGAAGGAGTCGTACTCGGCGGGCTCCCCGTAGCAGTCCGCGTTGCGGTCCCAGGGCGAGAGATAGAGCCCGAGGCCGAGGCCCGCCTCCCCGCAGGCCCCGGCCAGTTCGGCGACCACATCGCCCGCTCCGTCCTTCCAGGGCGAAGACGCCACGGAGTAGGCGGTGGTTTCGGTCGGCCAGAGGCAGAAGCCGTCGTGGTGCTTGGCGGTCAGCACGACGTACTTCGCTCCGGCCTCGACGGCGGTACGGACCCACTGGCGCGCGTCGAGCCGCGCGGGCCGGAAGGTGGCCGGGTCCAGGGTCCCGTCGCTCCACTCGACGCCGTTGAAGGTGTTGATGCCGAAGTGCAGGAAGATCCCGAATCCGGCTTCCTGCCAGGCGAGTTGCCCCGGCGTGGGCACGAGCGGGGTCGTGGCCGGGCCGGCGGGCCGGGCGGGACCGGCGAGGGGACTTGAGGGACCGGGTGTCATGGGCGGGCTTTCGGGATCGGGCGGCGGGCGCTCAGGCCGAGTGGGCCAGGCTCGCCGGGTGGACGGCGTAGGCGAAGGGGAGTCCTCGGGCGTACCGCTCCAACTCCTCGGCGGCGCAGGCCGCGAGACGTCCGAGTTCGTTGCCCAGGGATCCGGCGATGTGCGGGGTGAGCAGCACGTTCGGGAGGTCGTAGAGCGGCGATCCGGCCGGCAGTACGTCGGGGTGGGTGACGTCGAGTACGGCGTGCAGGCGGCCGGAGACCAGCTCCGCGGTGAGCGCCTCGGTGTCGACCAGTGTCCCGCGCGCCGTGTTCACGAGCGTCGCCCCGTCGCGCATGAGGGCGAGGCGGCGGGCGTCGAGCAGGTGACGGGTCTCGGGGGTCTGCGGCGCGTGCACGGTCACCACGTCGCTGCGGCCCATCAGTTCGTCCAGGTGGACGGGCTCGACCCCCAGGGTCCTCGCTTCGTCCCCGTCCAGGTACGGGTCGTGGACCAGCACGTGGGCATCGTAGGAGCGCAGCAGTTCGATGACCCGGCGGCCGATGCGCGAGGCGCCGACGATGCCGACGGTCCTGCCGTAGTTGCCGATTCCGGGGTACAGCGTGAGCGGGTTGAGCTGCGTGCGGGCCTCCCGGTAGGCCCGGGCGGTGGTGAGGACGCGCTTGTTGGCGAAGACGATCGCGGCGACGGTGAACTCGGCGACGGGCTGGGCGTTGGCCTCGGCCGCGCTGGTGACGGACAGCCCGCGCCGCCAGGCCGCTTCCGTCATCAGCCCCTTCACGGTGCCGGCGGTGTGCACCACCGCGCGCAGGGACGGGAGGAGGTCGAGGGCCTGCTCGGTGAGGGGCGGGCAGCCCCAGCCGGTGAGCAGGACCTCGGCTTCGCGCAGCCGCGCGGGGTCGGCCGCGGCGAAGTCGGTCACCAGGAGGCCGGGGTCCAGGAGCGCGGTGGCGCCGAGCCGGGCCAGGGCGGGCCCGTCCAGCAGGGCCGCCATCGTCTCCCGGTCCATGGCGAGGAGGGTCCGGGGCTTGCGGGGCCCGGCGGGCTGGCGCGTCGGGTCGGGATCCGTCACTTGACCGCTCCCGCCGAGAGGCCGGAGCGCCAGAACCGCTGGAGACCGAGGAAGGCGAGGGCGAGCGGGACGACGGCCACCAGGGATCCGGTGATCGCAAGTGAATACAACTCCGGGTTCTGCACGACGAGTTGGTTCCAGTTGTAGATGCCGAGCACCGCGGGGTACAGGTGGTGGTCGTTGAGCATGACCAGCGGGCCGAAGAAGTTGTTCCAGCTCGCGGTGAAGGAGAAGAGGAAGAGGGTCATGAAGCCGGGCATGAGCATCGGCAGGGAGACCGACCGGAACACGCGCATCTCGCTCGCCCCGTCGATGCGGGCGGCCTCGATGACCTCACCGGGTACGTAGCCCTCGGAGAAGACCCGGGCCAGGTACACGCCGAAGGGGTTCACGAGCGCGGGGATGAGGATCGCCCAGTACGTGTTGACGATTCCCGTCTCGGAGGCGAGCAGGTACTGCGGGAGCGTGATGACGACGCCCGGGACCAGGGTGCCGATCAGGATGAGGCCGAAGAGCGGGCCCTTGCCCCGGAACTCGTACTTGTCGAAGCAGTATCCGGCCGCGACGCTGATCAGCGAGGAGGCCAGCGATCCGATGACGGAGTAGAGGAGGCTGTTGAACAGCCAGCGGCCGAAGATGCCGTCGTCGTACGTGAAGACGGCCCGGAGATTGTCGAGGAGGTGGAACTCGCCGAAGCCGAAGCCGGCCGTCCCGAAGAGGTCGGCGTGGTTCTTCGTCGCGGCGATCAGCAGCCAGGTCAGCGGCATCAAGGTGTAGAGGACCGCCACCAGGAGCACGCCGTTGACGGCCACCTTGGAGGCCGTCGCGGCACCCCGGCGCGGCCGCTTGGCCTGCTTTCCGGCGTCCTTCCGGACGGGTGCGGATCCGGTTTCGGATCGGGTTGCGGATCCGGGGGCCGTTCCGTGCGCGGCCGCCGGCTCGCTGCCGGGGGCGGCCCCGGACGGGGCCGAGGGGACCGTACGGATGCTCATGACGAGCCACCTCGCTTTGCGATCCGGGTGACGACGTAGGAGAGGGTGCCGGCCACGAGGGCCATCAGGAGCGAGGCGGAGGAGGCGAGACCGTAGTCGTGCCGCTCGAAGGCCGCCTTGTAGATGAACATCATCGGAGACCAGTCGGAGCCCATCGAGCCGGACCGCTGCGAGAGGAGCATCGGCTCGCTGAAGATCTGGACGACGCCGACACAGGTGAAGAGGAGGGTGAGGAAGACGGCCGAGCGGATCATCGGCAGCTTGATCTGCAGGGCGATGCGCAGTTCACCGGCACCGTCCATGACGCCCGCTTCGATGACCTCGCGGGGCACGGCCTGCAGTGCGGCGAAGAAGATGATCATGTTGTAGCCGATCCACTGCCAGGCGGCGATGTTCACCATCGAGGGCAGGACGCTGCCGGGAGCGAAGAAGTCCCACTGCCCGCCCGCCGCTTCGATCCACTCCAGGACCGGGCTCAGGCCGGGGGTGTACAGGTAGATCCAGATGATCGCCGCGATCAGTCCGGGCACCGCGTGCGGCATGAAAACGGCGAACTGGACGAGGCGCTTGGCCTTGGCCGCGGCCGAATCGACGAGCAGCGCCAGGGCGAGCGCCGCGCCGATCATCACGGGGATGTAGATGGCGCAGTACGCGGCCACGTGCAGGAAGGAGGAGGTGAAGCCGTGGTCGCCGAGCGCCTTGGCGTAGTTCCCGAAGCCGCTGAAGACCCGTTCGGTGCCGCCGAATCCGAGACCGGAGGAGCGCTCGGTGAAGAAGCTCATCCAGAGCGCGTAGACGACGGGCAGGATCAGGACCGCGGCGAAGAGCAGGAAGAACGGGCCGAGGAAGACGAGCACCGCCCTGCCCTGGCCTGGCCGGCGTACGGGCGCGGCGCCGCGCGCTGGACGAGTGAGTGGTGCTGCCACCGGATCTCCTTGGTGGTGCGCTACGGAGGAAGGACGGGGGGCTGAGGGGCGAGGGAGGCGAGGAGGAAGGGGCCGGGCGAGGGGGGACGGGGAGCGGGGCCCGGGTGCCGGGGAGCGGGTGCCCGGGTGCCGGGAGGGCTTCGGGCCCCGCGCGGCGCCTACTTCGCGAGGTTGAGCCCCCGGCCCTTGATGGCCTCCTCGGCGGCCGTCTGACCGGCGGCGAGTCCGTCGGTCAGGGTGCCCTTGTTCCCGGCGTCCTGGATGGCGGTGTTGGTCGCGGTCTGCACCGGGCCCCAGACCCAGCCCGGGACGATGGTGTCGACCTGCGCGCCGGCGATCTTGTAGACGTCGTCGCCGCCGAAGAAGCCCTTGTCGTCGAAGGCCGCGGCGGCGATCGTGCGCAGTTCGGGGTTGGCGGGCAGGCTGCTGCTCGGCGCCTTCAGGCTGCTGAGGCGGGCCTTGACCCCTTCGGGGCTGGTGGCCGCCCAGGTGGCGAACTCGGCCGCCTCCTTGACGTGCTTGCTGCCCTTGGTGACGGCGTAGCTGGTGCCGCCGAACATGCCGGTGGCCGGGGTGCCCCAGTGCGGCAGCGGGGCGACGCCCCACTTGCCCGAGTCCTTGGCCAGGGACGTCATCGTGCCGCCGGCGCTCCACGAGGCGCCGATGAAGCTGGCCAAGACTCCGTCGGCCTTGGCCTTCGCGAACTCCGGGCCGTTGATCTTCAGGTTCATCACCAGGTCGTCCTTGACCAGGCCCTGCCAGTACGAGGCCACCTTCTGCGAGGACGCGTCGTTGATGTTGACCTTCCAGGCACCACCCTCGGTGCCGTACCACTTGGCACCGGCCTGCCAGGAGAGCGCCGCCAGCAGGGGCGCGTCGTCGTTGCCCCAGCCGCCTATGCGCACGTTCTTGTCGGCGGCCTTGATCTTCTCGGCGGCCGTCTTGTACTCGTCCCAGGTCTTGGGGACTTCGACGCCCGCGTTCTTGAAGAGGTCCTTGCGGTAGTAGAGGAGGTTGGGCGTGGCGTCGTACGGCACGGCCCAGGTCTTGCCGCCGAGGGTCACCCGGTCCTGGACGCCCTGGGGGAACTTCTCCTTCACCGCGGCGCCGGCCGGGCCGGTGATGTCCGCCAGGAAGCCCTGGCTGACGAACTCCGGCAGGGTCGGGTACTCGATGCCCGCGACGTCGGGAGCGTTCCCGGCCTTGATCGCGTTGCTGATCTTGGCGTACCCGTCCGGTCCGCCGGTGATGGCCGAGAACGTGACCTTGATGTTCGGGTGGGACGCGTTGAAGGCGTCCACCACCTGCTGGGCACCGCCGGTCCAGCCCCAGTAGGTCAGGTTGACCGGCTCTTTGGGGGCGTCGGCCTTCGGCGCGGTGCCCTCGCTCCCACCACAGGCAGTGGCGAACAAGGCCAGCGAGAGCGTGGCGAGGGCGGCGCGGGAGGTACGGGAAGTGAGCTTCACTGCTCTGCTCCTCAGATGCGAGCCGTCGATGCGGCGAGGTGATGCACATCATTCGGCCAGAGAAGAAGAGAGTCAATAGAAAAAGAAAGTTTGAGAAAGAAAAGCCAAGCTACGGTGAGGACTCACTGGAGGCGCGCACCCGCAGCTCTGGGAGGATGGCGATCCGCCGGCGGGGCCGGCCCGGCTCGCGCAGTCGCCGTACGAGCAACTCCACGCCCGTGACCCCAACTTCGTGCTTCGAGGGCGCCACCGCACTCAACGGCAGGTCCGCCAGGGAGGCCACCTCGTCGTCGTACGAGACCAGCGCGACATCGCCGGGCACGGCCAGCGAGGCACTGCGCAGCCGCTGCATCAACACCATGGCCTCGTGGTCGGGGTGCACCAGGGCGGCGTCGACGCGCCCCTCGCGCACCGCCTCCACGAAGGCTGCCATCGCTTCTTCGTAGGCGGCGTCACCACCCCCGAACTGCGCGAGGTCGAGGAAGAGCGCGTGCTCGGCGGCCTCGGAGCCGGCCTCGTCCATGGCCGCGTAGTAGCCCTTCTTGATCCAGGGCGCGGTGGGGGTCCCACCCCGCACCACCAGGGCGATCTTGCGGCGCCCCGTGTCCAGGAGGTGGCGCACCGCCAGTCTGGCCCCGTACCCGTGGTCCGTTCCGACGTGCTCGGCGGCGGAGGCCTGCTGTTCGGGGCGGCGCTCGATGAGCACGACGGGCACGCCGAGTTCCTCGTACCACTGGCCGCCCGGTTTCCCGTCGGCGGCGGAGGGCGCGAGCAGCAGCCCGTCGACGCCGTCCGCGACCATGCGCGCGGCCTGCGCCTTCTCGGTGTCCACGTCGTACGTGGACACCGCGAGGGTCAGCCGCACCCCGAGGGCGTCCGCCGCTTCCCGGGCCCCCTTGATCACGTCGGGGTAGTAGTAGTCGGAGGAGGGCACGATCAGCCCGAGGACCAGCGGCCGGCCGGACCCCGGGCCCGCTCCGGGTCCAGATCCTGGTCCGGCTCCGGGAGCGGCCGAGGTCGCGCGGACAGCTGCCGGGGCGGCGGCCGCGGAAGCCGTCTCCGCCCAGTCCTCGGGCAGCATCGCACCGCCGTGCACCCGGGCCAACAGGCCGCGCTCCGCGAGGACTTCGACGTCCTTGCGGACCGTCACCACGGACACGCCGAGCTCCGCCGCGAAGTCCGAGACGCGCATCGATCCCGCTTCGCGGACCCGGCGCAGGATCGCCTGCTGTCGTTCCTCTGCGTGCACGGTGGAGCTCCCCTCGACTGCATCCCTGGTCGAGGTCAGCGTAGCGCGCGAAAGTAAAAACTTCCGTTTTCTTTCGAACGAAAGCATTGCATAGTGAGCCTGGCTGAAAGCTACCCTGCGTCCGCGTCGGCGCAGCCGGGGTGACCCCAGCGCGAACCGAGCTTGCTGATCTTCTCCCCCGCCGCGTACTGCTTCCCGCAGGGGCAGGTGCCGGGGAACTTGGCCTTGATGGTCACCCCGGCCCGGCCGGCGGTCGCGGTCCTGGCCGACGTGGCGCTCTTGGCCGACGTCGCCCCGGTCGTACGGCGGGCGGAGGTGCTGCGGGCCGGGGTGCTGCGGGCCGGCGCCGGGACGGGCATGGAAGCGTGCCCCAGCGCGGTACCGGCCGGCTCCTGGCTGACGGCAGCCTCGCTGGCCGCCTGGTCGGCGATCGCATTCAGGTGGTCGCCGTCCTCGCGGTGCGCGGGGACGTAGCGGAACTCCACGTCCCGGTCGGTCAGCAGGGCGTCGATGCTCTCGACGAGCTCGCGGTTGGCCACCGGCTTGCCCGCGGCCGTCTTCCAGCCGTTGCGCTTCCAGGCCGGGAGCCACTGGGTGACGGCCTTCATGGCGTACTGGGAGTCCATCCGCACCTGCACGGCCGTACCGGGGGCCACGGCCTCCAGCAGACGCTGCAGGGCGGTGAGTTCACCCACGTTGTTGGTGGCCCGGCCCAGCGGTCCGGCCTCCCAGCGCTCGGGGTGCCCGTGGACGTCGGCGATGACCCAGGCCCATGCGGCCGGCCCGGGATTTCCCTTGGCCGCCCCGTCGCAGGCGGCGATGATGCGATCAGACATCCCCCGATCATGCCTCACCGCGACCGCCGCCCGCGCCGGTGGCCGTTGCTGCTGGTGTCACTGCCACTGCCGCTGTGACCGCACCGCGCCCGGCTCGGGCGACGGCGGCGCGGCCACCGCGCGAAACGACGCCTCCACAAAGTGTCAGAGACTGACAATTGACATGGGTGACGCCATTGCTAGGCTTCGGACGTGATCCAAGATCCGGGCGCCCCCTCCCCCGCGCCACCGCCCGTGCCCGTTCCCGGGACCGCACCCGCGCCGAACTCCGCGACGGAGTCGGAGGCCGGCCTGCGCGAGCGGAAGAAGGGGCGGACCCGCAAGCTGCTGCGCGAGGGCGCCGCCGCGCTGTTCGCGGAGCACGGTTTCGCGGGCACCACGGTCGCGGACATCGCCGCCTGCGCGAACGTGTCCGAGCGGACCTTCTTCCGCTACTTCGAGAGCAAGGAAGCCCTGCTCCTGCCCGACAGCGTCGACCTGTTCGCGTACGTCGAGGCCGAACTGGCCCGGCGCCCGCCGCAGGAGGATCCGCTCGACGCCGTCTGCAACGCCCTGTTCTCCGCGGTGGCCCCCTTCGCGACGTCCAGCCTCACCGCTCTCACCCACTCCGCGGCGATCGCGGGTGACGAGCGCGTGGTGGCCGCCCAACTCGTCCAGCTCTTCGCCGATTTCGAGAACCGGCTCACGCTCCTGGTGCGGAACCGGTTCCCCGCCGACGCCCCGGACGCCGACCTGCGCGCCGGGGTGATCGCGGGCGCCGCCCTGTCCGCCGTCCGTGCCGTCCTGCGCACCCAGCGCCGGCGCCGCGCGAACGGCACCCCCACCGACACCCCACCCTCCTCGCTTCTGCTGGAGGCCTTCGGAATGCTGAAGCAGATCGGATCCGCCGCACAATGAAGCTCCGACGCACCCCCGTACTCGTCACCGCCGGGATGGCCGTCGCCCTCGCCGGCGTCTGCGTGGCCGACGTCGTGGTCGAACACACCGCCCAGAACCGCATCGCACGGGCGGCCGGCTGCCGCCTCCAGGCCCGCGGGCCGGTCACCGCCGAGCTCTCCGGCGCCTTCGCCGGACTCCGCGCGCTGACCGGCCAGGTGGGCTCCGTACACCTGGCGGCCGAGGGCGTGCGCCGCGCCGACACCGACATGGACATCGAGGCCGACCTGTACGACGTCACGCGCGACGGCGGCATGAGCGGCGGCCGGGCGACGGCCACCATCCCCTACGAGGCCCTGCAGGAGCGCCTCGCCGACTCGGCGGAAGCCGCCGCGGGCGCCGACGGGCTGAAGGTGGGCGGCGACGCGAAGGGACTCACCCTCACCGGAACCGTGGGCGGCCTCGGCCTCCCGGTCACCGTCCACGCGAGCACCAGCGCCACGGCTACCGGCCTCACGATCACCCCGACGACGGTCACCGTACTGGGCCGCGAACTGCCGATAGCCACCGTGAGCCGGCTGCCGGGCGCGGCCGGCCTGGCGGAGCGGCTCGCACCCCGGACCGTCGACGTCGGCGAGCTGCCCGACGGGGTCAGCCTCACCGGAGCCCGGACCACCGGGGCGGGCCTCACCCTGGACGCGTCCCTGGCGAAGTCCTCCGCGTCGGATCCTGCCGGAAACGGCTGCACGTCGACATAGAGCACTCTCACCTTCCTTTTCGCAAACACAACCCTTGAGGCAAATCCTCCATGTCATCGCTGCACACATCCACAGAATTGACTTTACAGATTCTTTAAATTTACCCTCCAGCCATGCGCAAATCATCCGCCGTCACGCTCTCCGCCCTCGCCCTGGCCGGCCTGGCTCTCGCCGCCGCCGGCTGCTCCGCCGGTACGGCCGACCAGGCCGTGGACCAGGTCGTCGACCAGGCCGTCGACCAGGCCGTGAACGAGACCTACGAGGTCACCTACGAGGTCACCGGCAAGTCCGTCGACTCGGTCTCCTTCCACGACGGAGGGGGCACGCCCACCGCGCCGAACCTCGCGATCGCCGAGCAGCCGGGCACCCCGTGGACGAAGACGGTCACCCTGCGCGGCATCATGCCCGCGGCCGTCTCCCCCAGCTCGATCGACAACCCCGCCGACCTCACGTGCAAGGTCATCTACAAGGGCGAGGTCATCAAGGAGGCCACGGGCGAAGCGGCCACGGCCGGCGGCTGCGTCGCGGTGTCGCCCGTCACCTCCCCGTAGCCCGTCCGGCCACTCGGGCAACCCGTACCGCAACGGGCTTGACCTCGACCGGGCTTGAGGTGTGATCGTGGTCCGCATGACCACGGAACTCCCGTCCCGCGCGGCGGACATCGAAGCGATCGGCCGGCTCGTCGCCACCGTCGAGCACTCCCAGCAGAACAAGGACCCCGAGGAGTTCCTCGGCCTCTTCCACCCGGACGCGATCTGGACGACGGCCCACGGCAAGGTCCTCCTGGGCCTCGACGCGATCTCGGAATTCACCCGCAAGGTCCTGCCCGCGGCGAGCTGGGACGGCCAGGTCACCTACGAGGTGGTCCACGTGCTCTTCATCCGCCCGGACGTCGCGGCCGTCAAGGTCCGCCAGCGCTACCTGTCCCCGGGCGAGGAGAGCGAGGGCGCTCCGCTGTACGTGATCTCGAAGCAGCCGGACGGCCGCTGGCTGCTGACCGCCTGCCAGAACACCGGGGTCGTCGTGGACGAGCCGTAATCGGCTCGCGCGCCGCATCCGCGGACGGACAGGATGGCTCGACCAGTCCGCCGTTCGAAGGACCTCCGATGAGCAGCCCGCCGTACGCCCGATCCGCCCGTGCCTCCCTGGACGGGCTGGTGATGGGCGATGCCTTCGGCGACAGCTGGTTCACGCTCTCCGGCGAGGACGTCGAGGGGCAGTGGGCGGCCCGCGGGCTCCGGCCCGCTCCGTGGCGGTGGACGGACGACTCCGCCATGGCGTTCGTGCTCTTCGCCCACCTGACGGCCCACGGGGAAGTCCGGCCCGGCGCTCTGGCGCGGGAGTTCGCCGCCGAGTACGCCCGGGATCCGGGGCGCAAGTACGGGGCGTCCATGCACGAGGTGCTGGAGCGGATAGGCGCGGGCGAGGGCTGGCGGGGTGTCACCGCCGAGCAGTTCGGCGGGCAGGGTTCCTACGGCAACGGCGCCGCGATGCGGGTCGCCCCGCTCGGTGCCTGGTTCCGGGGCGACCCGAAGGAGGCCGCCGGGCAGGCCCGGCTGTCCGCGCTGGCCACGCACGCCCACCCGGAGGCGGTCGCGGGCGCCGTCGCCGTGGCGGTGGCCGCCGCGCTGGCGGCGGCGAGCGCCGGCCGGGACGCCCCGGTCCGCGCCGAGTTCCTCCGGGAGATCGCCGGGTACGTACCGGGGAGCGAGGTCGGATCCGGGCTGCGGACGGCCGCGGGCCTCCCCGCGGGGACATCGGTGCGCCGCGCCGCGTCCGTACTGGGTTCGGGGTGGCGGATCTCGGCCCCGGACACCGTGCCGTTCGCCCTGTGGTCCGCCGCGGGGCACGTGGACGACCTGCCGGAGGCCCTGTGGCAGACCGTCGGCGGCTGGGGCGACCGCGACACCACGTGCGCGATCGCGGGCGGGGTCGTCGCGGCCCGCACCGGCACCGGCGACGTTCCGGCCGACTGGCTCGCGGCTCGAGAGGCCGTTCCCGCGTGGAGCGGGTGGACGCCCGAGCAGCCGGCTCCGCGGCCGAGCACTGTCCCGAAGATCATGTGACTACTAGGCTGCGGCGATGGAACGCGAACACGCGGCCGACGCGCCCGGAAGCCCCTCCCGGGACCGGGACCGGGAAACGGACCAGGGCCAGGGCGCTCAGGCCCTGGACCGGGCGAATCACTACGACGGTTTCGCCGAGGCGTACTCGGCGGCGTGCGAGGACAACCTCGTGAACGCACTCTACGAGCGGCCCGCGATGCTGGCCCTCGCCGGAGATGTGGCCGGCCGCCGCATCCTGGACGCGGGGTGCGGTTCGGGCCCCCTCTCCGCCGCCCTGCGCGGCCGCGGTGCGGTCGTCACGGGCATCGACTCCAGCCCCGGAATGCTGGCGCTGGCAAGGCGGCGACTGGGTGACGACGCGGCCCTGCGCCTGGCCGACCTGCGGGAGCGACTGCCGTTCGCCGACGGCGCGTTCGACGACGTGGTCGCTTCGCTGGTGCTGCACTACCTGGAGGACTGGGGACCGGCGCTGGCCGAGTTGCGGCGCGTGCTCAGGCCCGGCGGCCGGCTGATCGCGTCGGTGGACCACCCCTTCGTCGCCTACACGATCCAGGAGCCCCGGCCCGACTACTTCGCCAACAGCAGCTACACCTTCGACTGGACGTTCAACGGAACGTCCGTCCCGATGAAGTTCTGGCGCAAGCCACTGCACGCGATGACGGACGCCTTCACCACCGCCGGTTTCCGGCTTTCCGTCATCAGCGAACCGCAGCCCGACCCGGCGGCCCGTGAGCGGTTCCCCGACGGCTTCCACGACCTGTCGCGCAAGGCCTGTTTCCTCTTCTTCGTCGTCGAGGTACCGCTGCCGGCCGCGGTTCGCTGATGCCGGGACCGCGTGTATCGCGGGCGTATGGAAAAGCGCATACGCCACCGCAACGCCCCGCCGTCTCCCATGGGGACATGAACCACAACGCCTCCCCGTCGGCACCACCCCGCCTCCGCACGCGCAGGGTCGTCCTGTTCGGCCTCGCGGCCCTCGGCGTGGCGAGCGTCCTGTACGTCGTACGGCGACCGCTCATGATGTCCGCTCCGAGGTGCACGGCCGGGCAGTGGCACGGCTGCCTCGACACGTTCAACGGCGTGGTGCTCATGACCCTCGCCACCCTGCCCCTGGCCGTGCTCGTCGCGTGGGTCCTGGCCCGCCGTCGGCGGGCCGCCGGAGCCGACGGCGGGTCCGCGTGGCGGATGTCGCTGGCCGAGGTCGGCATGGTGCACGGGACGCTGCCGTTCGTGTGGATGACCATGATGCCGGGCTCCGGAGCCGGGATCGTCCCCGGCCGCTTCAGCCTGGTACCGGTACGGGACCTGCTGACGATGGGGCCGCTCGGGATCGGCGGCAATCTGCTGGTCTTCGCCTCGCTCGGCTTCTTCGCCCCGATGCGGTGGACGGCTCTGGCTTCCGTCCCACGGGTCCTGGCCCTCGGGGCGGGCTGCTCGGTCCTGGTCGAAACCGCGCAGTACGTCTTCCGGCTCGACCGGGTGTCCTCCGTGGACGACGTCCTGGTCAACGCATCCGGCGCCGCCCTGGCCGCGCTCGCGTCGCGCCGCTGGTGGCGCACCAGGGCGCCGGCACCGTCGGAGCGGCCCAGCCCCGCGCCGGCACTGGCAGGCTGATTCCCTCGGCCGGTGCGCCCAGGGTCCGCACGTACGGGCTCGTGACACACACCGTGCATACGTCGGCGATATGTCCTGGTGCTTAGGCTTCCGGCATGCGCGTACTGATCGTCGAGGACGAGCCCTACCTGGCCGAGGCCGTCCGTGACGGCCTGCGGCTGGAGGCGATCGCCTCGGACATCGCCGGCGACGGCGACTCCGCCCTGGAACTGCTCGGCGTCAACTCCTACGACCTCGCGATCCTCGACCGCGACATCCCCGGCCCCTCCGGCGACGAGGTCGCCCGCCGCATCGTCGCCTCCGGCAGCGGCATCCCGATCCTCATGCTCACCGCCGCCGACCGGATCGACGACAAGGCCTCAGGTTTCGGGCTCGGCGCCGACGACTACCTCACCAAGCCGTTCGAACTGCGGGAGCTCGTCCTGCGGCTGCGGGCGCTCGACCGCAGGCGCGCGTACGCCCGGCCCCCGGTCCGCGAGATCGAGGGCCTGCGGCTCGACCCCTTCCGCCGGGAGGTGTTCCGCGACGGCCGCTACGTCGCGCTCACCCGCAAACAGTTCGCCGTACTGGAGGTCCTCGTCGCCGCCGAGGGCGGCGTCGTCAGCGCCGAAGAGCTGCTGGAGCGGGCCTGGGACGAGAACGCCGACCCCCTCACCAACGCCGTGCGGATCACCGTCTCCGCCCTGCGCAAACGGCTCGGCGAGCCGTGGATCATCGCCACGGTGCCGGGCGTCGGCTACCGCATCGACACCCAGCCGCAGGCCGGACACGAGGGAGCGAACCGGGGATCCGACCGTGGATAGAGCACCCGGGCTGAGCGTTCGCGCCAAACTCACCCTCAGCTACGCCGGATTCCTCATGGTCGCCGGCGTCCTGCTGCTCGCCGCGGTGTGGCTGTTCCTCCTGCGGTACGTCCCCGATCGGGCGCTCATGGTCTCCGTCGACACCTCCACCGACGGCGTCTTTCCCATCCGGTCCAACCTCCTGCGCGTCTTCGCTCCGAGGGCGGCCGCGGTACTGGCGTTCCTGCTGGTCCTCGGCCTCGTCGGAGGGTGGATCCTCGCCGGCCGGATGCTCGCACCCCTCACCCGGATCACGGATGCGGCGCGGACGGCCGGGAACCGGTCGCTGTCCCACCGGATCCGCATGAAGGGCCGCCAGGACGAGTTCCGTGAACTCTCCGACACGTTCGACTCGATGCTCGAACGACTCGAGTCCCACGTGGCCGAGCAGCAGAGGTTCGCCGCGAACGCCTCCCACGAGCTGCGCACCCCCCTGGCCATCTCGCGGACGCTCCTCGACGTGGCCCGCAGGGATCCGACGCGGGACCCGGGCGAACTCGTCGAACGGCTGCACGCCGTCAATGCGCGGGCGATCGACCTCACCGAGGCCCTCCTGCTGCTCAGCCACGGCGACCGCGCCGACTTCGCCCGCGAGGGCGTCGACCTCTCCCTCCTCGCCGAGGAAGCCGCCGAAACCCTGCTTCCCCTCGCCGAACAGCGCCGGATCACGCTGGAGGTCACCGGTGGGACGGCCCGGACCGACGGCTCGGCGGAGCTCCTCCTGCGGATGGTGACGAACCTCGTCCAGAACGCCGTGGTCCACAACCTCCCCACCGGCGGGACCGTGACGGTCCACACGGAGGAGCACGGTGACACGAGCGTGCTACGGGTCGAGAACACCGGCCCTCCGCTCCCACCGGAACTGGTCCCGACCCTCACCGAACCCTTCCGCCGCGCAACGGAACGCGTACGCACCGACGAGCACGCCGGTGTCGGCCTCGGCCTGGCGATCGTGCACAGCATCGTCCGTGCCCACGCCGGAACCCTCGAGCTCCTCCCCCGCCCCGACGGCGGGCTCCTCGTCACGGTCCGGCTCCCCGGCACGCGGTGGGCATCGCCCGTACGGGGCAACGCCGGCTAGCGCAGGCGTACGAGTTTCGCGCCGAGGGACGGTGCGGACAGGTCCGTCCGGAGTGCCACGGGGACCGTCTGGGCCCCCGGCCCGGTGCCGATGGTCAGGACCCCGATCTCGGTCCCGGCCGGCGCCTCCTCGGGGAGTCCCTTCTCGCCGACGGCCAGGCTCAGGTCGAGCCGCTGGCCCGGGACGGCGACGACGGCCGTGTCCCGGGTGGCCACCACCGGGGTCCGGGTGCCGAGCCCGTCGTCGACGTAGCCGACGACCTGGCCCTTCTTGACCGCGCCGGCCGAGGTCAGCGCCGCGCGGACGGCCTCGATGACCTTCTTGCTGTTCTGCTTGACCAGGATCAGGCTGTTGGAGCCGCTGGGGTCGGCGCCGGTGACGCGCTGGTCGAGCATCGTCCCGAGGATCAGCGGGGTCTTGTCGCCCACCGTCTTGTACGCCGCCCACATCAGCGCGCCGCCGGCCGCGGAACTGGAACCGGTCTTGATGCCCTTGATGCTGAGCCCGGCGATGAGCAGGTCGTCGTTGTTGTTGTTGAGCTTCTCCGGCAGGCCCGGGACGGCGGCGTTGGGAAGCTGGACGATCGCCCGGAACGCGTCGGACTTCATGACCTCCTCGGCCAGTTTCAGCTGATCGACGGCGGTGCTCACGGTCTTGGCGTCGAGCCCGCTCGGATCGGTGTACGTCGTGGAGGTCATGCCGAGCGCTGTGGCCTCGGCGTTCATCTTCTCCACGAAAGCGGTCTCGGAGTCGCTTCCGGTGTCCCAACGAGCCAGCAGACGGGCGATGTTGTTGCCCGAGGGGATCATCAGCATCTTCAGCATGTCCTGCTGGGAGAAGCGGGTGCCGGCCGTCAGACCCGGTATGCGCGATTCGCTCTCCGAGGTGCCGTCCGCGACGGCCTTGGCGTCGACCTCGATCTGCGGGCCGCCCTCGTCCTTCTTCAGCGGGTGGTTCTTGAGGATCACGTAGGCCGTCATGACCTTGGCGACGCTGGCCGTCGGCACGGGCTTCTGCTCCCCGAACGTCCCCACGTCGCCGGCGCCGCCGATCCGTACGGCGGCCTGGCCCTTCTCCGGCCAGGGCACGTCGAACCGGCCGTCGAGGGTGACGGAGGAGGCGGTGTCCCCGCTGGTGAGGACGGCGTCGGGCAGCGGCCGCAACGCCTGTACGACGGCCAGTACGGCCACCAGCAGGAGCAGTGGCGGCACCCAGATCCGCACCCGCCGGGCCACGGTGCGGCCGGGTGTCGCGGGCGGCGGCGGGGTGTTGGTGAGCCGCGCGAGCAGATCGAGCGCGGGCAACGGCTGCTCGGCGGTCCCCTCGGGGGTGGCGGCGAGCCCCGGAGCGGGGGCGGTACCGGGAGCGGGGGACGTCCCCGCAAGCGGGGCGGGTCCCGAGGCCCGGACGGGTACGGGGCCCGGAGCCGACGCGGCTGCCGGAACCTGGACCGGTCCCGTCGGCGCGGCCGAGTCGGGCCGTACGGTTCCCTGCGCCGACGCCCATGCGGGCACCGACGCCGACGGGGCCCCTTCCAGTGGCTTGAGGGCGAGGAACGTGCTCGTCCTCTCGGCGTCCGACTCAGGACGGAGGCCGGGACCGCCTGCCGCCATCGGCTCCGAACCGGGGTCGGTACCCGGACCCGACTCCCGGCCCGGCCACGCGTCCGGCCGCGGCACCGGGTCCGGCGCGGGCGAGACCCTGGCGGCCGCCTCCGGGACGGCTTGCGCCTCCGTTACGGACTCCCGCTCCGGCCACGACACGGGACCCGGGGCAGTCGCCGCCGCGGCCCCGACCCCGGAGACAGGCACGGACTCGGCTCCGGGCACGGGCCCTGGTTCTGGTGCGGGCGCTGTCTCAGGTGCGGGAGCAGACGCACCCTCAGGCCCGGCGCGAGGCGCAGGCTCAGCGCGAGGCGCAGGCTCAGCGCCAAGCTCAAGCTCGGCGCCAGGCGCAGGCTCGGCGCCAGGCGCGGACACGGGCACGGCCTCGACCACAGCCTCTTCCTCGGCCTCGGCCTCAGCCTCAGCCTCGGATGAAGGCGCAGGCACGGGCACGGGCACGGGCACGGGCACGGGCAAAGCATCGTCCGCAGGCGCCGCCTCGGAACCCGCCCTCGGAGCCGGAACCGGGCTCGGGTGGGGAACCGGCGCGGGCGACCTCGTCTCGGGGCCGTCCTTCTTCGCGTCGGGCGTATCGCCCTCCACCGGTACCGCCGTCATGCCGTACACCGCCTTGCTCGTGCCGTTCTGGATCAGCCGCCAGTCTCCGTGGCCCATATGCGCGGGTGATGCGCACTTGATGACCAATCGGTCACAATCCGTTCAGCCCAGCCCAACCGGGGCCTGGATCCGTCATCAAACGATCACCAAACGATCACGACTCCCTCATGGGCGCCCCGAAGAATCACCCTCTCCCCCACGCACGGCACCACCAGGAACCGGACACCGCTCATGAGTCCCGGCCACCCCGACCCCCGGCTGAGGCTGAGCCGATATGCCGGTCGGCGAGGGCCGACCCGGCGTCGGGCACGGGCACCCGGGCGCCCCGGGAGACACCCGGGAGGGCAGGCCAGAGAGAGCAGACCGGCGCTGAAGTCGGTAGCGGCAGCGAGGAGTTCGTGCGCGCGCGAGGCCGCCGGGCCTTGACCACGGGTCTAGCCCGACGGGTGCAGGGCCAGCAGGGCCGAGCGGTGGGAGACCCAGCCCAGGAGACGGAGCCGTTCCTCGTCGAGGACCGGGAGGCCGTCGCCCTCGCTCTCGGCGAGCAGCGGGAGGGCCTCCTGCAGGGACTGGCCGGCGAGCAGGGTCGGCGGGTGGTCCCGTACCGCCTCGACGGGCGTGGTCTCGGGCAGTCCTTCGTGCAGGGCCCGGGAGAGGGCGAGGGCGCCCACCGAGCCCGCGTAGTGACCGTGCCGGTCGACGACGGGGAGGCGGCCGGCGTCCGCTTCGATCATCGCCGTGACCGCCTCGCGCAGGCCGGTGCCGGGCGCGAGCGCGCGCGGCGGTGGTCCCATGGCGATCCGGACCTCGATCGCGGCCGGGCCGCTGAGGTCCAAGTCGACTCCGCGGCGGCGGAGTTTGGCCGTGTAGACCGTGTCCCGGCTGAGTGCGTGGCTGACCCCGGTGGCGACGGCGACGGCGGCCATCAGCGGCAGGATGATGCCGTACTCGCCGGTCAGCTCGTAGATGATGACGACGGCGGTGATCGGCGCGCGGGCCGATCCGGCGAAGACCGCGCCCATGCCGATGACGGCGTAGGTCGTGGCCGAGCCGGTCACCCCGGGGGCGAGGTGGTCCATCGTCTGTCCGAAGGCGCTGCCGAGCATGGCACCGACGAAGAGGCTGGGGGCGAAGACGCCTCCCGAGCCCCCGATCCCGATGGTGACGCTGCACGCGATGATCTTGCCGACGAGCAGGACGAGCAGGAATCCGATCGCGTACCCGCCCACCGCGGCCTTGCCGAGGACCGGGTAGCCGACCCCGTACATCTCGGGCAGGGCCAGCAGGATCGCGCCCAGGACGATGCCGCCGGCCGCCGGGCGGAGCCATTCCGGGCCGTGCCAGACGGAGTCGCAGAGGTCTTCCACCCCGTACAGCACCTTGGTGAAGAGCACCCCGACGGCCCCGGCCACCGCGCCGAGCAGTACGTACAGGGCGTACGCGGCCAGGTGGCCCGCGCTGATCGGCGCCAGGGCCAGGAACCGTTCGTCGCCGAGGGCCGCGCGTCCGATCACACTGGCGGTGACCGCGGAGACGGCCACCAGGCCGAAGGCGCGGGCCGTGAAATCGCGCAGGATCAGTTCCATCGCGAAGAAGACCCCGGCCAGGGGCGCGTTGAAGGTGGCGGCGATGCCACCGGCCGCGCCGCAGGAGACCAGCAGCTTCATCCGTTCCTCGCGCACGCGCAGGAGGGATCCGGCGGTGGAGCCGAGGGCGGCGCCGATCTGGACGATGGGGCCTTCGCGGCCCACGGAACCGCCGCCGCCGATGCACAGCGCGGACGCGAGCGATTTCACCACCGCGACCCGGGGTGGGATCCGGCCACCCTGGCGGGCGACCGCGTACATCACCTCGGGGACTCCGTGGCCGCGCGCCTCCTTGGCGTAGCGGTAGACGAGCGGCCCGTAGAGCGCGCCCGCGACGACGGGCGCGAGGAGGACGAAGTACGGTCCGAGCCAGGGCACGTACGGGTTGTCGGCGTGGCCGGCGGCGGAGTAGTCGTCGTGGCCGGACAGCGCCCGGGTGAAAACCTCGATCAGCCAGCGGAAGCCCACCGCGCCGAGTCCCGCGCCGGCGCCCACGAGCACCGCGGGCAGCAGCATCGCGGCCTGGGTGCGGTTCAGCGCGTCCCGCGCCCCCTCCGCCGAGAACGGACCCATCTCCACTCCTCAGGAACCGATCCACAGCCGATCGCGCGCCCCGGCCCCTGACCACGATCCCCCGGAACCCCCCATCCAACGGGCCGGCTCCCGCCAGGGCCCGGAGGCGGGCCGGAGGTACACCCGCCCGGCGTAGGGCCGATCGCGGGTCCGTCCGGGACGGTGTGCCGCCTGGCCGAAGGGCGCCCCCCGCCCGTTCCCCGTCCCGTACAGTCCGTGCTGCCTCCGCCCCGGCGGGGGCGGAGCCCAGCCGGCGAACGGACGAACAGGGGAACACCGATGGCCATCGAAGCCGGTCCCGTGGGCCGCGTCGCTCCCCCGGTCCCCGAGCTGGACCCTTCCGTCGTGGAACGGTGGAGCGCGGGAGGAGGCGAGCTCGTCGAGCTGCTGGCCGAGGTGAGCGAACGGCTCGGCGGGGTCGGCGCGTTCCGGCTCGGGGACGGTCCGGGAGGCGGGTCGAGCAGCGGGTCGGAGGGCCGGCCGACGGTGCTGGTGACCGGTCCGGGGGCGATCCAGCACGTACTGGCCCTGCATCCGCAGCTCTACGTGAAGCGCTCGCACCGCGCCCGGCTGCTGGTCGGCGACGGCGTGCTCTCCGCGACCGGCGAGGCGTGGAAGCGCCAACGGCGGCTCCTGCAGTCCCAGTTCACGGGGACCGGGATGCGCCGCTACGAGCAGCGGATCGCCCAGGCCGCGCGGACCGCCGCCGGGCGCTGGGCCGCGTACGCCCGTACCGGGCAGGTCTTCGACGTCGGCGAGGAGATGCGGCGCTTCGCCCTCGACACCATCTGGCGCTCCCTGACCGGCAACCCGCTGGACGCGGACACCGACCGCGAACTGGGCTCCGTCGCGGCCGTGGTGGCGGCGCTGCCGACGCTGCCCTCCGGTTCCGCCGGCGCCGGGGAGGCGGTCGCCGCCGATCTGGCCAGGATCGACGCCGTGGCCCACCACGCCATCGCCGCCGCCCGCCGTGGCTCCGCGGGTCCCGACGGGCCGGGGCTGCTGCACCTGCTCGTGGAGGCGTCCGCCGAGCGGCCCGAGTACACCGACCGGCTGATCCGCGACGAGCTGGTCACGCTGCTCGTCGCCGGGCACGAGACCACGGCCACCACGCTGACCTGGCTGTACCTGCTGCTCCACCGTCATCCCGAGGCCCGCGAGTGGGCCCTCGCGGCGGGCGGCGAGGGCTCGGTCGAGCGCCGCGAGGCGATCCAGGCCCTGGTCCACGAGACGCTGCGGCTGTACCCCTCCGCCTGGATCCTGCCCCGGCACGCCGTGGAGGACGACGTCCTGGCGGGCTACGCCGTCGAGGCGGGCACCGATGTGGTCGTCTGCCCCTATCTCGCGCACCGCGACCCGGCGCTGTGGCCCGATCCCGAGCGCTTCGACCCGCTGCGCTTCATCGCGCCGGGCGGCCGGCCGTCCGTCCCGGGCGGGTACGTGCCCTTCGGCATCGGCCCCCGGGCCTGCCTCGGGCTGCAGTTCGCGCTGCGCGAGTCGACGGTGTTGCTGGAACACCTGCTGCCGGCCCACGTGCCGGCCTTCCGGTCCGTCCCGGACAAGGCGGCCTACAGCATCACGGTGCGTCCGGACGGTCCGACGCCGGCCACGCTCGCGGCACGCTGAGCCCGAGGGCGGTGCGGCATTCCGCGGCCGGGGACGAGCGGTGCGCCGGTCCGGGAGCCGGGTGCCGGACCGCCCCCGCGTCCCGCACCCGGCTGCGAACGGCTCACCTCCTGCGGGCCCGCCACCGCGTGCCAACCAGAACGCCCGCGATGAGCAGCAGGCCCGCGCCGGTGCCGGCCAGGCCCGCGCGGAGCCCCTCGGGGACGTACGAGCACTCCACCCGATCGGCGCCGCCGGATCCCAGGGGGACGCCGAGCAGGCCCTGGTACGAGACCGGGGCGCGGGCCGGTCCTCCGTCGACCGAGCAGCTCCAGCCGGGGGACGCCGTGGTGGCGAGCACCGCCGTACCGGTCGAGCCCTTGGGGAGCCGGGCCTCGATGCCGTGTCCGCCGACCGTGACAGCGGTGGCCCCGCCCGCCTTCAGCCCGGCCACGGCCGCGTCGAAGGCGGCCTGGTCCAGGCAGCCGAGCGCGTCGGGCGGCAGGACCTGGCCGTCCTGCGGGGTGCGCACGGAGAAGGTGAAACGGCCGTCGGCCGGCACGGTGCCCAGTTCCCTGACCGGGGCGCTGACCACGGGCGGCCTGCCGGCGAAGCTCTCGAGCCGGCCGGTTGCCTCGGCCCGGGCGGTAGCGAACAGGTCGGGCGCGTGGAGGAAGGCCCGGGCCCCCGGGGCGCACCGCCCCGTGAACACGGTCCAGCCCTCGGGGCCCTCGCCCTCCGTCCTGGTCAGGGCGAAGCCCGGGCCGGCCGCCGGTGCGGGTGCGGCCGGGCCGCCGATGCGGGCGAGGGCGGGCACGGTGTAGATCCTGGCGCCGAGGGCGGCCTGGCGCCGTGCCCAGACGGAGCCCTCGGGAGCCCCGTAGGCCTGGTCGCCGCCCGGTGCGCGGAGGGTGACCAGGGGCGGGGCGGGGAGCGTGCGGACGGTGACGCCGTCCTCGCCGACCCGTTCGAGGACGGTGCCGATGCCGAGCAGGGCCCGCAGCACCGGATCGCCCGCGGGCCACAGGTGGCGGCCGCCCATGGCCTGGCCGAGGCCGAGGCCGCGCAGTGCGCGCGCGGTCTCCACGCTCACGTAGCTGCTGTAGTAGGCGCCGCCCTGGCCGCCGACGAGCATCGCGTCGTTGTTGGTGACGAAGAGGCCGGACCCGGCGTCGGCTCGGGTGGCGGGCCAGTTCTTGTGCGCGTCGAGGGCCTGGTGCGCGCCCTTGCCGAGCTCGGTCATGGTCTGGGCGCGTGCGGGGCCGCGCCGGAGGGGGTCGTTGGCGACGGAGTCGCCGTAGACGGAGTACATGGTGCCGGCGAAGACCGAGACGGCCAGCAGCAGCATGACGCAGATGCGGGCGGGGCGGCGCAGCCCACGCGCGTAGAACAACAGCAGGGCGGTGGTGACGGCGCCGCCGGTCAGGACGCCGGTGAGGGCCTGCCCGTTGACCGGCGGGAGGTCGTGGGTGGCCGCGACGAGCAGGGCCAGTAGGCCGGCGCCGCCGAGCACGGCCCGGGGCCGGGGCATGTGGGCCAGGCAGATCCAGGCGGCCATCGCCAGCATGCCGCTGAGCACGAAGGACTCGCGGAAGGGTGCGCCGTGCGGGAGGGCCCCGCCCTGCCAGAGCTTGGCGGTGGGGGTGCAGACGAAGGAGGCCCCGGTCAGCAGCATGAGCGAGAACCAGGCGACACGTTCGCGGACGCGGACCTTCGACTGGAAGGGCAGGGTCAGAACGAGGAGGAGGACGAGCACCCCGGCGTAGACGTTCGGCGTGGCGACGCGGACGGGATGGGTGCCCGGTATGAGCATCGAGAGGAAGGCCAGCGCATCGATGTCCACGCTGACCACGTACAGCTCGGTGGGCTGCGCCCGGCGGTTGGCGAAGGCGCACACCAGGATGGCCGGAGCGGCGAGGAGCAGCCCGGCACCGGTCATGGTGGCGGCCCGCCACAGCGCCCGGCCGCGGGTGCGCCGGTCGGTTTCGGCGAGCAGGAGCCGTACGAGGAAGACAAGCGCGGTGGCCGCGGTGGCCATGGCGGCGGTGTAGAAGTTGGCGTACCAGCACAGGGCGACGAGGAGGCTCCCGAGGACCCAGCGGCGGCCGGTCAGACACCAGTCGGCGGCTATCCCGAGCAGGGGTATCGCGACCAGGCCCCAGGTCCACATGGGGACGATGGTGCCCTCGGCGACCCCCCAGCCGCAGACGGCGTAGCCGACGGAGAGCAGGGCGCGCAGCCAGGGCGAGCCGGGGCGCAGGCGCCCGAGGTACACGGTCATCAGCGCGGCGGCGAGGCCCATGCTGCAGAGGCTGACGAGGTAGACGGAGAGCTCTGCGTGCTGGCGCGGCAGGAGGCCGGCCAGCAGGGAGAACGGATTGCCGAGATAGGTGAAGAAGTCACCGAGGAATCCGACGCCGTAGCCGCTCTGCCAGTTGAACAGCAGATCGCCCTCGGCCCGGCCGTGCAGAAGGTCCCAGAGGCGGGTGTGGAACGGAACGTATTGGTGGCGCAGGTCGTTGGTGGCGCGCGGGACGGACCCGAAAGGGTAAACGCCTCGCGCGGCGAGACCGGCGCTGTAAGCCGCCATGGATATGAGCGCGGCCGCGAGAGCGGAAAGGAATGCGATATTCCGCTTAACCCCGCCGACCTGGGACGCGACCCTTCCGCGACCTCCCGTGAAGAGGTGCTTTCCGGCAGGCTGGAGTGAAGTGGCGGTCATATGTGGCAAACCCTCGTGCGTGACTAATCGGCCACGGACAGGCCGCCGATTCCCGCACCCTATGTACACCGCCGAAGAATTTACGCACGCGACGCAACGAATATGATCGCAATCACGGGATGGTCCGGTCCGAGCAGCATAAAAAATGGACAATCGGCTGGTTTCCGCTCGGCCCGTCCTCGAGCAGCGCCCGGCCCGAGTGCCGGAACCACCGGATCCCGTAGGCTCGACGGATGGCAAAGTACTTCGACGTACACCCCGATAACCCCCAGCCCCGCGCCATCGGCAGCATCGCCGACGGCATCCGCGCCGGAGGACTCGTCGCCTACCCGACGGACTCCTGCTACGCGCTGGGCGCCCAACTGGGCAACCGCGACGGTGTGGACCGGATCCGGTCCATCCGGCAGCTCGACGACCGCCACCACTTCACCCTGGTGTGCGAGAACTTCGCGCAGCTCGGACAGTTCGTCATCATCGACAACGACGTCTTCCGCGCGATCAAGGCATCCACCCCCGGCAGCTACACCTTCATCCTCCCGGCGACGAAGGAGGTGCCGCGCCAGCTCCAGCACCCGAAGAAGAAGACGGTGGGCGTGCGCATCCCCGACCACGTCGTGGTCCAGGCCCTGCTGGCCGAACTCGGCGAGCCGCTGCTGTCGAGCACGCTGCTCCTGCCCGACGAGGCGGAGCCGATGACGCAGGGCTGGGAGATCAAGGACCGGCTCGACCACGTCGTGGACATGGTGGTCGACTCCGGCGACTGCGGGACGCTGCCGACGACGGTCATCGACTTCTCCAGCGGCGAGGCCGAGATCGTCCGGCGGGGCGCGGGCGACACCGCGCGCTTCGAGTAGCGGTTCGGCCGACGTTCGGACCCGTTCGGCCGGCGGGCAGGCCGGGCCTGCCCGCCGGGAGGGATGCGAGCCGGGCCGGACGCGAGCCGGGCCGGATGGCCGCCGGGACGGCCTGTCAGGTGGGCGGGTACAGGACGGGCTTGAGGCCGTAGTCGAGCTCGGAGCCGTCCACGAGGAGCGCTTCGACCGTTCGGGTGCGCGGATCGATGTCGGCCACCATCCCGTCACCCGAGTAGCGGGGGTAGCCGGAGGCGCCGTTCTGGCCGGTCGGTACGACGACGGCCGAACGGACGGCGTCGTCGGGCGACCCCTCCACCACGTGCTCGGGCACCAACAGGATCTCGAAGGTCTGCGGTTCGGTACTCATCCCCCGACGCTAACCGGCTCCCGCCGATCATGCCGCCCGGCGCGGGCCGGGCGCGCGGCGGGTGCCGTCGCCCTACGAGCGCCGCGCGCCCTCCCCCGGCCCGGCCGGCTCCGCCCCGGCCGCCGAGGGGGAGCGCAGCAGACCGCGCGCCCACCGCTCGTTCAGGCCCGCGAGGAAGCCGACGGCTCCCCAGAAGAACCAGGTCGTGACCAGGGCCCCGTGCTCGGCGCCGGAGAGCGGGCCGGGACCGCACAGTTCGGCGGGGGTGGCCGGCGGGGTGAGGACGGTGAGGATCCCGCCGGCCACGAGCAGGTAGAGCGCGGTGGCCAGGAACCACCCCACCACCACCCGGTACCAGCCCTCTTGGCGCAGCGCCCGGCACAGCTGGACCGGATCCGCGTCCGGGCCGGCCCCGCCCGGACTGTCCCGGATGAGCTGCCGGGGATCGCGCAGCCGGACGATCACGCTGAAGACCGCGCCCATCGCGCCGCCCGCGAAGCACACCAGGGCTCCCGCCAGGGCCAGTCGCGAGGCGCAGCCGACTTCCACTCCGAAGATGCCGGGGACCCACGCCCCCACCGCGAAGACCACGACCAGGATCACCGGGCTGACCACGATCCCGCACGTCAGGCCCGTGTTCAGGCCCCGGGCCGCCGCGGTGGCCGTATCGGCTTCGAGCCGTGTTCCGGCCTGAGCGACCGCCGTCTCCAGCCGGGCCACGTCCGCCCCCCGGGCCACGGCGCGCAGGGCGCGGAGCAGTTCCCCGGTGGCCGCCACCCTCGTACGCCGTTCGAAGGCCCGCTGCGCGGCCGTGTGCAGGTGGTCGAGGCGGAGCATGAGCTCCGGTTCGGCACACCACAGTTCCCGCAGCCGCTCCGGATCGATGTCGGGCACCTCTTCCAGTGCCCGTATCTCCTCGTCGGCCGCGCCGTCGAACCACTCGCGCACATCGCGCAGCATCGGGTCCCCCTCTTCGCACAGCAGTTGTACCCGCCTTCGACGCGCGAGGATAGCCACCGGCCGGCGGACCGCCGCCGTCAGTCCTCGGGGCCGGCCTTCCGCGTGGGCGTCCCGCCCGGCGGCTCGGCGCTGCCGAACGCGCGGAAGAGGGCGTGGATGCACGCGCTGGAGTTCACCGGGGACCACGGCGCCGACCGCGCGTTCCGGCACCGCAACGACGAGTTGATGTACGTCGCCGACGGCTCCGCCGAGGTCGAGGCCGACGGGCGGACCCACCGCCTGGGCCGCGGCGACACGCTGTACCTCACCGGCGGGGTGGAACACCGCTGGCGGGCGCTGGAAGCGGGCACGCGCGTGCTGCTCGTCGCCGTCGCCGACCACGTCGAGGCCGTCGTCGACCCCCGCGGCTGAGACGGGACCCGCAGGGGGCCCGCCCCGCGGGTGGCCTCCCGCAGGTGGCCTCCCCCGGGGGCGGCTCCGGGACGGCTCCGGGTCAGACCCTCGTCGGCTCCGCGTCAGTCGTACGGGCCTTGCGCAGGGACTGGTGGACGGACCAGGCCACCGAGACCAGGGGCACCGCCACCACGGCCCCCACGATTCCGGCGGCGATGGCTCCCGCGACCACCGACAGGGCCACCACCATCGGGTGCAGGCGCACCGCCCAGCTCATCACCAGGGGATGCAGCAGGTGCCCCTCGATCTGGCCGATGACCACGATGAGCGCGACCACCAGGGCCGCCACGAGCGGTCCCTTGGTGGCGAGGGCGACGACGGCGGCGACGCCGAGGGCCACCGGGGAGCCGATGAGGGGGACGAACGCGGCGACGAACTCCAGCAGGGCGAGCGGGACGGCCAGTGGAACGCCCAGGAGGTAGAGCGCGACGCCCACCAGGACGGCGTTGGTCGCGGCCACGAGCACGATGCCGTGGGTGTAGCCCGTGAAGGTCCGCCACGCGGCGCGGCCCGCCCCGGCCACCCGTTCCCGTACGCCTTCGGGCAGTTGTCCGCAGAACCAGTTCCACTGCCGGTCCCCCGAGTGGATGAAGAAGACCGAGCAGAACAGCGCCAGGGCCACCACGGTGAGTACCGCCACGACCTGTCCCGCCCCGCTCAGCGCCGTGCTCAGCAGGGTGGAGCGGTGACTGGAGAGGTAGCTGCCGATCTTCGACTGGACATCGCTCAGGGCGTGCGAGTCGAGCCGGAACGGCGGACCCTGGAGCCAGCTCTGGATCCTGCCCAGCCCGTCCCGGAACTCGCGCACCAGCGCGGGCCATTCCCCCGCGACGGCCTCGCCGACCAGCGCGAGTGCGCCGAGCACCAGGATCAGGCTGCCGATCAGCGCGCAGGCCACGGAGAGCCCGCGGGGCATCACCCGGCCCAGCAGCGCGGCCGGCGGGCGCAGCATGGCCGCCGCGACCAGGCCGAGGAAGAGGGCCAGGGCGATCTCGTGGAACCTTCCCAGGACGGCGAAGACCGCGTACGCCGCCGCGCCGACGACCAGCAGCCGCCAGGCGTACCCGGCGGCCGTCCGCAGGGCCGGAGCCACCGGCGCCGCGGCGGCGGCCGCCCGTGCGGCCGGGGAAACCGCCCGCCCAGGGGTACGGGCCCGGCCGGTCCGGCCTTCGGCGCGGGGGCCGCCGGGTGGGAGCCGCCGGGCGGACCGCGTCACGAGTCGCCTGGTCATGTGCGGCCGCACCTCCGGGGTGTGTTGGTCCCCTCGGGCTATCACCCCGGCGGCGGCCGCCCCGTGCGCCGCGCAGCACGTTCGCCCGAAGGCCTCATCCGCGCTGGGCCGAAGGAGCAGGCACGGGCGTTGCCCCTGCGTCGGCGAGTTCGCTGGTCACGGGTGGTTTCCCGGACCGGGCGGCCGACGGGCGACGGGAAACCCGTCGACCCCGGTGCCCGCCGGGGACAGGCTCGAGGTGTCAGTACGGAGCAAGACCCGAGGGGACACCATGCGCAAGATGATCCGCGGCGCCGCCGCGTTCGCCACCGCCGCGGCCGCCGTCGTCGCACTGAGCGGAGCCGCCGGAGCGTCCGGCGCGCAGCCGGCCGACACCTGGGCCGGCTGCCCGTACGGGGCGGTCTGCATCTACCCGCAGAACCAGAACCCGGCCGTCAGCCCGAGCCACGTCTTCCACAGCTACGGGGCCCACAACCTCACCAACCAGTTCGGCAACCACTGGGTCCTCAACAACCAGTACGGCGGCGCCACCGCACGCCTGTGCACCGGCTCCAACGGGGCCAACTGCGGCAACCCCATCGCCGAGGGCACCGGGGTCTACGCCGACCTCGGGCCGATCAACTCGATCACCCTCAACCGCTAGCGGTCCACGGGCCGGTACGCCCGTTCGCCACCCGCAAGGACGTTCCGGAGCCCGGCCCGCGGCCGGGCTCCGGAACGCCGCCGTTTCGCGCCACACCGCACGAATGGCCGGTCGGGCCTCCGACCCCCGCGCTAGCCTGGGCACCTGCCTCTCACAGCCTGGGCGCACATTGCCATGGGGGACGTCTTGGGGGATCCGGACCGCGCGAGCGGGACCGCGGCGGCCTTTCCCGCCCAATTGCGAAGGCTGCGCGTGCGGCGCGGCCTGTCGCTCAACGACCTGGCCCGCCGTACGCACTACAGCAAGGGCTACCTCAGCAAGATCGAGACCGGTGCGAAGCCGGTCACCCTCGATGTCGCCCGCAGCTGCGACCGGGCCCTCGGGGCCGAGGGCGAACTCCTGCGGCTGGTACCGGAGAGCGAGGTGTCCGGCCCCCCGGCCGGATCCCGCGCCGAGCAAGCCGGTCCTCTCCGTACCCCCGGTCCGCCCGGACCGCCCCACCAGCGCGGTCCGCAGTCGGACGGCGCCTGCCCCTACCTCGGCCTCTCCGCGTTCACCCCGCAGGACGCACAGTGGTTCTTCGGCCGGGAGCGGGCCACCGCCGCCCTCGTCGAGCGCGTCCACGACCGGCTCGGGCACGGCCCGCTGCTCCTCGTCGCCCGGTCGGGCGCGGGCAAGTCCTCCCTGCTCAGCGCGGGTCTGGTACCGGCCCTGCGGCGCGGCGGATTCCCGGTGGCGGGTGCCGACGGCTGGCCGGTCGTCAGGTTCACGCCCACCGCGCACCCCCTGAGGGAACTGCTCGAAGCCACCGTCAAGGCGGTGGGGGGTGATCTCGGCGTCACTCCGGGACAGTTGGGCGCCCACCCGGAACTGCTGCTCGAATCCGTCCACCGGCTGACGTGCGGCACCGGCCCCCTGCCGCTGCCCCAGGCGGACGGACGGCACCTCCCGACCGTGCGGCCGGTGTTGCTGGTCGACCAGTTCGAGGAGCTGTTCACCCTCTGCTCCGACGAGGAGGAGCGCCGCGCCTTCGTACGGGTGCTCATCGCCCTGGCCGCCTCCCCCGCCGCGCCGGCCGGTGCCGGATACGAACCGGCCGTCGTCGTGCTCGGCGTCCGGGCCGACTTCTCCGGCGAGTGCCTGGACCTGCCGGAGCTGGCCGCCGTTTTCAGCGACGGGCTGTTCGTCCTGCCGCCGATGTCCGTGGCGGAGCTGCGGGAATCGATCACGCGCCCGGCGGAGCTCGCCGGGCTCGTACTCGAGCCGGGACTGGTCCCGCTGCTGCTGCGCGACGCCGGTGTACGGGACCCCGCGGCACGCGCCGGCTCCGGTCCGGACGCCTGGCCGGGGGAGGCTCCTTCCAGCGCCCTGCCCTTGATGTCGCACGCCCTGATGGCCACCTGGCAGCGGCGCGAGGGGTCCACGCTGACCGTCGCGGGATACGAGTACGCCGGCGGCATCCAGGGCGCCGTCGCGCGCAGCGCCGAACGGGTGTTCGCCCGCCTCTACCCGGCGGAGCAGCGGATGGTCCGGCGGCTCCTCGTCCGGCTGGTGCACATCGCCGATGGCACCGGTCCGACCCGGCGCCGGATGAGCCGCACCGCCCTCCTGGAGGGGCAGGCCGACACCGCGCGGGCCGCGGCCGCCCTCGACGCCTTCGTCCGCGCCCGGCTGATCAGCGCGGACAGCGAGACCGTCGAGATCACCCACGAGGCCCTGCTGCACGCCTGGCCCCGGCTGCGCGGCTGGATCCACGCCGACCGGGCCGGGCTGCTCGTCCACCAGCAACTGGCCCAGGCCGCCGACGAATGGGTGCGCGAGGCCCGCGACCCGTCCGTGCTCTACCGCGGGAGCCGGCTCGCCACCGCCCGCGCCTGGGCCGACGAGCTGGACGGCCGCAGCCGGCTGGGCGCCCGGGAGGCGGCCTTCCTCGACGCGAGCCGGGCCGCGGAGGAGGCGCGCAGCCGACAGGACCGGCTCCGGGTCCGGCTGCACCAGCGGATGCTGGCCACGCTCGTCGTCCTGCTCCTGCTGGCCCTGACCGCCGGCGGGGTGGCGTACCAGCAGCGCGCGGGGGCGCTGGGCCAGGAGCGGACCGCCCGTTCCCAGGCGCTGGCCGCCCGGTCGCTGTCCCTGTCCGCCGGACAGCCCGAGGCCTCCATGCTGCTCGCCGAGGAGGCCTACCGGGCCGAAGCGACGCCCGAGGCGCGCGGCGCCCTGCTCAGCACCCAGTCGCAGCCCTTCCTGGCGCGGCTCGGCGGGCACGGCGGGCCGGTCAACGCGGTGGCCTTCGCCCCGGGCGGGCGGCTGCTGGCGACCGCCGGCTCCGACGGGCAGGTGCTGGTGCGGCGGGTGGCCGACCGCAGCACGCTCGCCGCCTTCACCGCGCCCGGCCGGGTGCGTACGGTCGCCTTCAGCCCCGACGGGCGGACCCTGGCGGCCGGTTCCACCGACGGCCCGGTCCGGCTCTGGTCCGTCGGCAGCGGCGGCGGCCCCGTGTCGGTGCTGCCCCCGAGCACGGCGGGCGCCCGGGCGGTGGCCTTCGCCCCCGACGGCGGCACCCTCGCCATCGCCTCCGCCGACGGGACCATCCAGTTGCGGGACCCGGCCGGGGATCACCGCGAGCACGCCGTCCTGACCGGGCACACCGCACGGGTCAACACCCTGGCGTACGCCCCGGACGGCCGGAGCCTCGTATCGGCCGGGGCCGACGGGACCGTACGGCTGTGGGACACCCGGCGGGCGGAGCCGGCCGCCGTTCTGGAGGGGCACACCGGCGAGGTGCTGGGCGCCGCCTTCGCCCCGGACGGCCGTACGCTCGCCACCGGCGGGGTCGACCGTACGGTGCGGCTGTGGGACGTCGGCGGGCGACGCGCGACCGCGACGCTGGCCGGGCACAGCGACGACGTCAACTCCGTGGCGTACACGCCGGACGGCACGACCGTCGTCAGCGGGGGCGGCGACGGCACCACCCGGCTGTGGGACGTCCGGGGCGGCCGGCTCACGGCCACCCTCGCCGGGCACACCGACTACGTGCTCGCCGTCTCCGTCGATCCGGCGGGATCGGTGCTCGCCACCGCCGCGTTCGACCAGTCCGTCGTGCTCTGGGACCTGCGGGGGCCGGTGCTGACGGCGCGCCCGTTCACCGAGGTGTGGCACGCCGCGTACAGCCCCGACGGGAAACTGCTGGCGACGGCCGACGCGGACCACACCGTGCTGGTGTGGGACGTCGCCCGACGGCGGGTTCTGGCCACTTTCGCGGGGCACGCCGAGACGGTGTTCTCGGTCGCCTTCGCACCCGACGGCCGCACCCTCGCCTCGGCCGGAGCCGACGGCACCGTACGCCTCTGGGACACCGCCGAGCGCGCGCCCCTCGCCACCCTCGCGGGACACACCGGGACCGTGTTCTCGGTCGCCTTCGCACCCGACGGCCGCACCCTCGCCTCCGCCGGAGCCGACGGCACCGTACGCCTCTGGGACCCCGGCACGCGCGGTCTGCTCGCCGCCCTCACCGGGCACACCGACTTCGCCAACGACGTGGTCTTCAGCCCCGACGGGAAGACCCTGGCCAGTGCCGGGGACGATCTGACGGTCCGGCTGTGGGACGTGGCCGGGCGCCGACCGCTCGCCGCGCTCAGCGGGCACGCCGGGGCGGTACGGGCCGTCGCGTTCGGCCCGGACGGGCGGACCCTGGCGAGCAGCGGCAACGACGGCACCGTACGGCTGTGGGACGCGGAGCAGCGGCGCGTCACCGCGGTGCTGACCGGGCACACCGGCTCGGCGCGGGGCATCGCCTTCTCCCCCGACGGGCGGACCCTCGCCAGCAGCGGCAACGACCGTACGGTGCGCCTGTGGGACGTGCCCGGACACCGGCTCCGGGCCGCGCTGTGGGGCCACACCAACGCGGTGTGGGGAGTCGTCTTCTCCCCCGACGGGCGGACCCTGGCGAGCAGCAGCAACGACGGCACCGTACGGCTGTGGAACCCGGATCCCGGCGCCCGGCTGGCCGCCATCTGCCGGACGGTGGGCCGCCTCGGACCGCGCGAGCGGCACGCGCTGGTGCCCGGTCTGCCCGCGCGGGCTCCGCGCGGCTGCTAGGCCGTCTAAGCCGTACGGGGTTTCCCCGGGGGTTTCCCGTTGCCCGTTCGGGTGGTGCCGCGTCCGGGTCTCGACGGGGCGCGGAGGCGGCCGACAGGCTGGTCCCCGAATCCGGCGCCGGCGGCCAAGTGTCGTTCCGGCGGCCGTGCTTCTCCCTTGCCGTGCCGCGTGAAACGAGGTCTCCCACCGTGCTGCGCCGAACAGGTCTCATCGGAACGCTCCTCGCGCTCCTGGCCGTACTCCTCTGCTCCTCCGCCACCCCGGCGGCCGCCGACAGCGGTTGCCGGGTCCTGGCCCCCGGGGCCTCGGCGGCGGCCGAGCGCGCCGTCGCCGCCGCCTGCGAGCAGGTGGGAAAGGGGGTCTGGTACACCTGGGGCGGTGGCCACGGCCCGGCGCCCGGTGCCACGTACGGGCAGGTGGACCCGACCGATCCGGCGAGCGAACACGATCCCGAACGGCTCGGCTTCGACTGCTCGGGGTTCGTCCGCCACGCCTACGCGCAGGCCACCGGATCGGACCCGCTCGACGGGGTGGCCAGTGCGCAGTACTACACGCACCGCGCGGCCGCCCGCTTCACGGCCGCCCAGGGGCTCGCTCCCCTGCTCCCGGGCGACTTGCTGGTGTGGGGCACCTCCCGGGACCTGCACCACATCGCCCTGTACCTCGGCGCGGGCAAGATGGCGGAGGCCCGGCAGTCGGGCACCAAGCTGATGGTCAGCGAGGTCAGCGACGCGCGGCTGTCGAACGGCTATTACGGGGCGGTCCGCGTGGACACCGGGCCGGTCACCGGACACGTGTTCCAGACGTGGGGCACCGGCGTCTGGACCAAGGAGCGGCCGGCCACGGCGGCCGCGCGCGTCTACGCCTTCCCGGGCCCGACGACGATCCGCGTCGAATGCCAGAAGCACGCGGAGTCGGTGACCTCGGACGGCTACACCAACGACGTCTGGTCGTATCTTCCGGACTACCGGGCGTGGATGACGAACATTTACATCCGCGGGTCGGCTTGGCTGGAAAACGTTCCCGCCTGTCGTTGATCATCCGTAAGGTCGGAAACGATCTGCAAACCCCCCACGCCGGCCCGGCCGGCCCATTCGAGGAGCAACGTGCGCCTGTCCGCTTTCCCGTCGTCCCCGTCGTCCCCGTCCACCCCGTCGCCGCTCTCCCGCTCACGGCGCGTGGCCGTCGGCGCCGCCCTGCTCGCCGTCGTGGCCGGCGGTACGCTGCCCGCCACCGCCGCCCACGCGGCGCCCGCGCCCGGCACCGCCTTCGGGACCACCGCCCAGTCGGCCGTGGCGCCCGATCTGGACGCGCTGACGCAGGCGTTGCGCAACACGACGGCGGCCGGGGCCCCCGGGGCGTTGGCCCGCTTCACCGGTCCGAACGGGGTCCGGACCCGGGTGGAGGGCGTACGGGACCGGACCACGGGCGCGGCGATGGACGCGCGGGCCCGCTTCCGCATCGGCAGCGTCACCAAGACGTTCTCCTCGGTCGTCCTCCTCCAGTTGGTCGACGAGGGACGGATCGAGCTGGACCGGCCGGTCAACGCCTACCTTCCGGGCCTGCTGCCCGACGACCGGATCACGGTGCGCCACCTGCTCACCCACCGGAGCGGCCTGGCGGACTACACGAACGCGATGTTCGAGCACACCGTGCCCGGCTTCGAGGCCGTCCGGAACAAGGTGTTCACCTACGAGGAACTCGTGGGCCTCTCGCTCGCCGAGCCGAGGACCACCGAGCCCGGGGTGGCGTACAAGTACTCCAACACCAACTTCGTCGTGGTGGGGATGCTGATCGAGAAGGCCACCGGAAAGCCGGTGGCCAAGGAGTACGAGCGGCGCATCATCAAGCCGCTCAAGCTGAAGAACACCTCCTACGTCCACCCCGGCACGGCCATCAAGGGCCTGCACGCCAACGGCTACCTGCACCCGGACGAGGCCGGCGCCCCGCTGGTCGACTCCACCGAACAGACCGTCTCCTGGGCACAGTCCGCGGGCGCGATGATCTCCAGCGCGGCCGACCTCAGCACCTTCGTGTCCTCCCTGCTCGGCGGGAAGCTGCTGCGTCCGGGAACGCTGGACGCCATGCTCACCGTGACCCCGACGGACGCCACGAACACCCGGTTCTACGGGCTGGGCCTGCGCCGCTACGACCTCTCGTGCGGTGTGCAGGTCTACGGGCACACGGGCACGGTGCAGGGCTTCTACACCTACGCGTTCACCACCCGGGACGGCAAGCGCTCGCTCTCCGCCATGGCGAACACCTCCAACCGGGGCCAGGCCAACACCGCTCTCGGCGGCACGCTGGAGGCCGCCTTCTGCGGTAAGGCACCGGCGGCCGGCCCGGCCACCGCGCGCGGCTTCGCCTTCGCCCCGGCCACGGCGGAGGCGGACCTTCCGGAGAACCGCTGACGGTGATTCCCGGACACCGGGAGGCTCCCGCCCCTTGGCCTGGGGGCGGGAGCCGGGAAAGCTGAACTCCGCATTCCCACACGGGCGTTGTCCGTGTGACCGATGAGGAGGACACGATGGCCGACGCACCGCCCGTGAAGCTTTCCCGCAGGGGGCCGGGCCGGCGGGCCCGCAGGATGCTCGCGGTCACGGCGGGGGCCGCCGCACTGGTTCTCGCCGCCCCGGGGATCGCGTACGCGGCTCCGCCCCCGGCCCTGCCCGCCAACGCCGACGGGCTGGAGCAGACCTTCCAGCCGGCCTACGACTACGACCGCGACGGCTGCTACTCCAGCCCCGCCATCGGCCCGGACGGCACCATCAACGGGGGCCTGAAGATGGGCGGCGACGTCAACGGCAACTGTCGCGACCTCTCCGACCTGAACAACACCAACGGCTACTCCCGCGCGAAGTGCAACAACGGCTGGTGCGCGGTCATGTACGCGCTCTACTTCGAGAAGGACCAGGTCTCGCTCGGGCCCGGCAGCGCCGGGCACCGGCACGACTGGGAGCACGTCGTGGTGTGGATCCAGAACGACCAGGTCGCCCACGTCTCAACTTCGGAGCACGGGAACTTCAAGGTGCACGCCGCTTCGCAGATCCGTTTCGACGGCACCCACCCGAAGATCGTCTATCACAAGGACGGCTGGAGCACGCACTGCTTCCGTGCCGCGAACTCCAACGACGAGCCGCCGGAGAACCACAAGGGGACCTGGCAGTACCCCCCGCTGGTCGGCTGGAACGGCTACCCCGCCGGGCTGCGCGACAAGCTGAGCCAGGCCGATTTCGGCAGCGCCCTGCTCGGGATCAAGGACGGCCAGTTCAACGGCCACCTGGCCAAGGCCAAGCCGGCCGGGATCCCCTTCGACCCCTACGCGTGACGGCGGCCGGAGCCGGGCGGGCACCGCCGGGCGGGCCCGCGGGCGGGTGCCGGTGGGGCTCCGGATAGGGTCATGTCGGGAATGCGCCGCCCCCGCCACCCGGGGGAGGCGCGAGGTCGGTCGGCCGTCGATCACGGCAGGCCCGCACCGCGCGGCCCAGCTCGGGCATGCCGCGCGCACCGGGCCACCGTGACGCAGCCTCGCCCACCCCCGTACCGCCCCTGCCCGGCCGACGGCCGCCCTGCCCGGAAACCTGCCTCCATGAGTACCGCGCTCCACCCCGCTCCGTCCCCCGACGTCTCCGGCTCCTCCGGCTCTTCCGGGGCCGAAGCCTCCGGGGCACGCCGCCGCCGGATGATCGGCGGCCGGGCCCCGGCCCGGCCGACGGCCGCCGCCGCGATCCACAGCATCAGCGCCGCCACGGCGGCCCTGCTGTGGCTCGTGGCGATCGGAGCCCTGATCCGCGAACCGATCCTGATACCTCCGCTGGCCGCCAGCGCCGCCCTGGTGCACAGCGCGCCCGCGCTGCCGCTGGCACAGCCGCGCGGTGTGGTCATCGGCCACCTGCTGGGGGCCGCCGTCGGCTACGGCGTGCTGGCCGCGGCCGGCAGCAGCGCCTGGGGGGCCGCCGTGGCCGCCGGTGTCACGCTGGCGGTGGTCATGGCCGCGCGCACCCCGCATTCACCCGCCTGCGCCACGGCCGTGGTGGTCGTGCTCCAGGCCCCGGTGCCGGCCCGCTTCGTCCCGCTGCTGTTCGGATCGACCGTCCTGATCGTCCTGACCGGGTACGCGGCCTCCCGCGTGCGCCGCAAGGCGCCGAAGTATCCCGCGTACTGGTGGTGACCGTGCGTCCCCGCGGTGGTGGTTCGAGATGCGCTCCGGGTGTACTGCTGGTTCGCTGAAGTCCGCCCGGCGTCCCCCCACAGCGCCCAGGAGTGATCATGAGTGCAGGCGAATCCCATGGCCGGTCCCGGCAGCTGCGCGACAAGGCGCAGGAACTCGACGAGGCCGCCACCCGCTCGACCGACCCCGACGAGAGCCGCCGGCTGCGGGACAAGGCGCGCCGCCTGCGCGAGCAGAGCGAGCAGGAGCGCGTCATCGACGACCCGGGCATGGACCTGCGGTAGGACCCGCCCGGCCGGGTCCCGGCTGCGGGTTCGCGATCGCGCGCCGGGCTCGCGGAACAGCGGGCCTACGGAAGCGGACCTACGGAGCCACGGCCTCCGCGGGGGCCTCGTCGAGCTCCCACGCGTGGCGCTTGAACTCGCGGACGAAGTCGGCGTGGTCCTCCCACTGGCGGGCGATGCCGCGCAGCACGTCCCAGTGGTGCTCCACCGCCTGGTCGATGACCCGGCGGACCGCCGGCTCGGCCGTCTCCCGCTGCTCGATGAGGCCCTTGGCCACCGAGGCCTCCAGCGCCGCGTTGCGCAGGGCGCGCAGGGCGCGGGAGGTGTCGTCCATCCCGAAGCCGTTCTCGCTGCCCGTCTCCTCGGCGAAGAGCGGCGTGAGCCGCGCCTCGATGAAGGCGGTGATCCGCTCGAAGTGGCGTACGTCCATCGGGGGCTCCATCTCGGGTCGCTGCGCTGACCGGCGCGGACCGGGCCCGCACCGGCGATCATTATCCCGCAGCCGGAGGGCCGCTCCGCTCCGGGGGCGCGGGCACTAATCTGACCCGTATGGACGAGTTGGACGGCGTGGAGGTCATCGCGTTCGCCGATGCCGGGGCCTTCGAGGACTGGCTGGCCGGGCACCACACCCGGCACGAGGGCGTGTGGGTCAAGCTGGCGAAGAAGGCGTCCGGGATCGCTTCGGTCTCCGCGGACGAGCTGGTCGACATCGGGCTGTGCTACGGGTGGATCTCCGGGCAGCGCCGGTCCCTGGACGAGCGGTACTACTTGCAGAAGTACGTGCCCCGCAGGCCCCGGAGCCTGTGGTCGCAGGTCAACGTCGACAAGGTGACCGAGCTGACGGCGCTGGGGCGCATGCGCGAACCGGGCCTCGCCGAGGTGCGCAAGGCGCAGGAGGACGGCCGCTGGGCGGGGGCCTACGCCTCCCAGCGGACGGCGGTCGTGCCGCCCGACGTCACGGCGGCCCTGGCGGAGAATCCGGCGGCCCGGGCGGCCTTCGAGACCCTGGACCGGACCGGGCGCTACCTCGTGGTCCTCCCCCTCCTCCAGGCCCTCACCCCGGAGGCCCGGCAGGCCCGCCTGGAGCAGGCCGTACGCCTCCTGGAGCGGGGCGCCGCCGGCTGACCCGGGCCGTCGGCCGACCCGGGGCCGCCCGCGCTACCAGCGGAGCGGGAGGCGGCTCACGCCGTGCATCAGGCTGCCCGGCAGCCAGGCCGGCGGGCCGGCCGCCGGGTCCTCGGCCAGGCCGGGGAAGCGTTCGAGCAGGGAGCGGATCGCGATGCGGCCCTCCATGCGTGCCAGCGGGGCGCCGATGCAGAAGTGGAGCCCGTGGCCGAAGGCCAGGTGGCCCTGCGGGGCGCGGCCGATGTCGAACGCCCCGGGGTCCGCGAAGCGGGCGGGGTCGCGGTCGGCGCCCGCCAGGGAGACGAGCACGGTCGCCCCGGCCGGGATGGTGGTGCCGCCCAGGTCCAGGGACTCGCGGGCGTAGCGGTACGTGGCGTGCTGCACGGGGCCGTCGTAGCGGAGCATCTCCTCGACCGCCCCGTCGAGCCCGTCGAAGTCGCCGTGCAGCGCGGTTAGTTGTCCGGGGTGGGCGAGCAGGGCCCGTACGCCGTTGGAGATGAGGCTGACGGTGGTCTCGTGGCCCGCGACCAGTAGCAGAAAGGCCATCCCGATGACCTCGTCGGAGGACAGGGAGTCGCCGTCCTCGTCGCTGGTCCGGATCAGCGCGCTGAGCAGGTCCTCGCCGGGCTCCTTGGCCTTGGCCTCGATGAGCTCCGCGAGGTAGATCCCCAGCTCCCGGTGCGCGTCGCCGTTCGAGGCGTTCGAGGTGGGGGCGACGATCTCGTTGGACCAGGACCGGAACCGGGCCCGGTCCAGGTCGGGGACGCCGAGCAGCTCGCAGATCACGGTCATCGGGAGCGGGAACGCCAGCGTCTCGATCAGGTCGCCGCCGCGCTCCGGCCCGGCGGCCATCGCGTCGAGCAGCTCGTCGGTGATCTGCTGGACGCGCACCCGCATGCTCTCCATGCGGCGTGCGGTGAACTCCCGTGCGACCAGGCGCCGCAGCCGGGTGTGGTGCGGCGGGTCGGATTCCAGCATGTTGGAGTTCACGGCGTTGGCCTGGGCGTCCGGGAACGCGCCCGAGGTGCGCCAGTCCTTGGACAGGGACGGGTGGTTGAGCGCGCGGCGCGCCTCCTCGTGCCCGACGACCATCCAGCTCGGCTCGATCTCGTCGGCGGCGAGGATGATCCGGTGCACGGGTCCCGCCGCACGCATCCTCTCGTAGAACGCGTACGGGTCGGCATCGAACTCTTCCGCACTGGCACTGATGTCCACTACTGGCATCGGACCACGGTACGCGCCCAGTTGGGAACCGGTAGGGGCGGTTTCCGGACACTCCGGGGCAAGAGCCCGATCACGGTAGTCTGCGGCCTTCGCCATACGAAAGAGGGGGACGGCCATGACGACCGCATGCGAGGTAGTCAGGACGACGATTGGCGTCGGCACTCGGGACGGCACCGCCGACGCCTATCTGGCCCGGCCCGACGGCGAAGGCCCGTACCCCGGGGTGCTGCTGTACGTGAACGCCTTCGGGATCCGTCCGCACATCAAGTCGGTGGCGGACCGGATCGCGGCGGCCGGCTACGTCGTCCTGATGCCCAACCTCTTCTACCGCCACGGGCGCGCACCGGTGTTCGAGCTTCCGGAGTTCGTGGACCTCGGCCGGCAGCCGGAGCTCTTCGACCGGGTCGGCCCGGCCCTCGACTCGCTGACCGCCGAGCTGGCGATGCGTGACGCCGAGGCCTATCTGGAGCGGCTCGCGGGCCTCCCGGACGTCGCCGCCGGGCCGGTGGCGATCACGGGGTACTGCCTGGGCGCCCGGCTGGCCCTGCTCACGGCGGGCACGTATCCGGAGCGGGTGGCGGCCGCGGCCGGCTTCCACGGCGGGTCCCTGGCCACGGACGCGGCGGACAGTCCGCACCTCGTGGCCCATCGGGTCACCGCCGAGCTGTACTTCGGCCACGCGGACCAGGATCCGTCGCTGCCGGCCGAGGAGATCGAGCGGCTCGGGAAGGCCCTCGCGGCTGCGGAGGTCCGCCACCGGGCCGAGGTGTACGAGGGCGCGGCGCACGGCTACACCCTGGCCGACACGAGCTCCTACGACGCGGCCTCGGACGAGCGGCACTGGACCGCGCTGTTCGCGCTGCTGGACCGGACGTTCTGACACGCGCGGGCCCGGCATCCTGCCGGGCGCGCGGCGCTACGGGGCCACGGAGCGGAGCGGTCGGGCCACGGAGCGGGGCGGTCGGGGTCTGGGTACCGCCGCCGGCGCGGATGGCCGCACGTTTCAGCTCTCCTGAAAGGAATGATCGAAAACATTCGATGGACCCGGGCAATCCCTGGGGGCGAGAGTCGAGGCATCAACCAAGCCCCAACTCCCTCGGCCTCAGCGGAAAGCAGGACTTCGCGCATGCCCTTCCCGACCGACGACTTCGCCGCCGCACCCTACGTCTCGGGCGACCCCTACGCCGACTACCGGGGCGCCACCTTCGACTTCTCCCACCTGACGGACCTCGCCGACCGCCGGCTCGGCGCGGGGGTCGTCGCGGCCAACGACGAGTTCTTCGCCGAGCGGGAGAACCTCCTGCTGCGCGCTGCGGCCGTCTTCGACGTGCACGACTACGGCAACAAGGGGAAGGTGATGGACGGTTGGGAGACCCGGCGGCGGCGCGGGGCGGGCTCGGACGAGTCGTTCCCGACGGAGTCCGATCACGACTGGGCGCTCATCCGCCTCGGCTCCCCCGGCGTCATCCGCGGGATCGTCGTCGACACCGCACACTTCCGCGGCAACCACCCGCAGCAGGTCAGCGTGTGGGCAGCCGCCTTCGAAGGGACGCCGTCGACGACCGAACTGCTCGAACGGGCGGACGCCTGGGAGGAGATCGTGCCGCGCACTCCCGTGCGCGGCCACGCCGCGAACGGCTTCGCGGTCGGGTCCGGGCGCCGCTGGACGCACCTGCGGATCAACCAGCACCCCGACGGCGGCATCGCGCGGCTGCGCGTCCACGGCGAGGTGCTGCCCGATCCCGAGTGGCTGGCCCTGCTCGGCACGGCGGACATGGCCTGCGTGGCCAACGGCGGGGTCGTGGAGGAGGCCTCGGACGGCTTCTACTCCTCCCCCGCGAACACGATCATGCCGGGGCTGTCGCAGAAGCAGGACGACGGCTGGGAGACGCGCCGGCGCCGCGACCGGGGGAACGACTGGATCGCCTACCGGCTGGCCGGTCAGTGCGAGATCCGTGTGGTGGAGGTGGACACCGCGAACCTGAAGGGGAACGCGGCCGGCTGGGTGTCGCTGTCCGTGAAGGACGGTGCGGACGGCGCCTGGACGCGGGTCCTCCCGCGCACCCGGCTGGAGCCCGACAGCCCGCACCGGCTGCCGCTCGCCGCACCGGTCCTGGCCACGCACGCCCGGATCGACGTGTACCCCGACGGCGGGTTCGCCCGCCTGCGCCTGCACGGCCGGCTCACCGACGCCGGAGCCGCCGCCCTCACCGCCCGCGCGCTGCGTGCGGCGGGCACGGCGCACTGACGGGAAGACGGCGGCTCGGGCGGCCCGCTCGTCCGGGCCGCGCCCGGGACTCCTACTCGACGACGAGCTCGACGGGGATGTTGCCGCGCGTGGCGCGGGAGTAGGGGCAGACCTCGTGCGCCTGCTTGACCAGCAGGGTGCCGGTCTCGCCCATCAGGGACTCCGGAAGCTCCACGCGCAGGACGACGGCCAGCCCGAAGCCCGCGCCGTCCTTGCCGATGGAGACCTCCGAGGTCACCGAGACCTCACTGGTGTCGACCTTGGCCTGGCGGCCGACCAGCCCGAGGGCGCTGGCGAAGCAGGCGGCGTACCCGGCCGCGAAGAGCTGCTCGGGGTTGGTGCCCAGACCGCTGCCACCGAGGGCCGGCGGCATGGCCAGCGCAAGGTCGATCTGGCCGTCGGAGCTGACGGCGCGGCCTTCGCGGCCGTTGGCGGTGGCGACAGCGGTGTAGATCGCGTCCATCTCGGGGGTTCCTCTCAAGGGGCGGAGGCGGGGCCGTCGACCGACGACCTCGCCCCATCAATATGGCACACAATTAAGTTGTGCACAATTCAGTTGCCGACACGACCCCCCGGTACACTTGCCCCATGACCGAGCAACCGACCGACGCCCTCCTCGACCAGGACTTCCTGCGCCTCGACGGCCAGATCTGCTTCGCCCTCGGCGCCGCGAACCGCGCCTTCGGTGGGCTCTACCGGGTCGTCCTGAAGGACCTCGGCCTGACCTACCCCCAGTACCTGGTGATGCTGGTGCTGTGGGAGCACGGAGAGATGCCGGTCAAACAGCTCGGGCAGCACCTGCGGCTCGACTCGGGCACGCTCTCGCCCCTCCTCAAGCGGCTGGAAGCGGCCGGTCTGCTCGTGCGCGAGCGCAGCGCCGCGGACGAGCGGTCCGTACACGTACGGCCCACCGAGGCCGGTACCGCCTTGCGCGCCCAGGCCGTCGAGGTGCCCCGGCGCATCGCGGCCGCGACCGGCTTCGAGCTCGGCGAGATCAAGGAGCTCCAGGACCGCCTGCGGCGGCTCACCGCCGCCCTGGACGCGGCGGTTCCGCCGGAGTAGCCCGGGCAGCGCGGAGCGGGCGTACGACGACGGGCCCGCCCGTACCGCGACGGGCCCGCACGCCGACCGGGTCCGACTACGCCCCGCTCGCCTTGAGCATGTCCTCGCGCTCGACGAGCTTCACGCGCTCGCGGCCCTGCGGCTCGCCCAGCGCCTTCTCGGCGGCGTCGAGCTTGTACCAGCCCTCCCACGTCGTGACGCGGACCTCCTTCTGCACGAGGAAGGCCTCGACCGCCTCCGGCTCGGGAGCGGCCGGCGTCAGCAGGCGGCCGTCCGCGTGGTCGGCGAGCAGGTTCGCGACCGTCTCGTTCGCGTCGCCCTTGGTGTGGCCGATCAGGCCGACGGGACCGCGGCGGATCCAGCCGGTGACGTACGTGGACGCCAGGTGCGCGCCGGCTTCGATGACGCGGCCGCCCTCGTCCGGAACCGTGCCGGAGTCGACGTCCCACGGCAGCTTGGGCAGCTCGTCGGAGAGGTAGCCGACGGCGCGGTAGACGGACTGGACGTCCCAGTCGGTGAAGGCGCCGGTGCCCTTGACGTTGCCCGTGCCGTCGAGCTCGGTGCGCTCGGTGCGCAGCCCGACGACCTTGCCGTCCTCGCCGAGGATCTCGGTGGGCGACTCGAAGAAGTGCAGGAAGAGCTTGTGCGGGCGCTCGCCTATGTCGCGGATCGCCCAGTTCTCCAGGGTCTTGGCGACCATGTCCGCCTGCTTGTTGGAGCGGCGGGTGGTGATCGAACCCTCGTCGTAGTCGATGTCCTCGGGGTTGACGATGACCTCGATGTTCGGCGAGTGGTCCAGCTCGCGCAGCTCCATCGGGCTGAACTTCGCCTGCGCGGGGCCGCGACGGCCGAAGACGTGGACTTCGAGGGCCTTGTTGGCCTTGAGGCCGTCGAAGACGTTCGCCGGGATCTCGGTCGGCAGCAGCTCGTCGGCGGTCTTGGCGAGGATCCGGGCCACGTCGAGGGCCACGTTGCCGACGCCCAGGACGGCGACCTTCTCGGCCTCCAGCGGCCAGGTGCGCGGCACGTCGGGGTGGCCGTCGTACCAGGAGACGAAGTCGGCGGCGCCGTAGGAGCCGTCGAGGTCGACGCCCGGGATGGTGAGCGCGCGGTCCGCGGTGGCGCCGGTGGAGAAGACCACGGCGTCGTAGAAGGAGTGCAGCTCGTCGAGGCTGATGTCGTTCGGGTAGTCGACGTTGCCGAAGAGGCGGACCTGCGGCTTGTCGAGCACCTGGTGCAGGGCGGTGATGATGCCCTTGATGCGGGGGTGGTCGGGAGCGACGCCGTAGCGGATCAGACCGAAGGGGGCCGGCATCCGCTCGAAGATGTCGATGGACACACCCGGCTCGGCGGCCGCCTCGGACTTCAGCAGGGCGTCGGCGGCGTAGATGCCGGCGGGGCCGGCACCGACGATTGCTACCCGCAGGGGGCGAGGCATGGCTGGGTTCCCTTCGAACGGCGAAAGACTCGATCAAGGGGAACCCTAAGCTAAGGGCAGCCTAACCCGGCACCCGCCCCTAGGTTATGACCCTATAGCCCGCACTTATGGCACCTCCAAGCAATACTTGGGGCTTCCGGCCCCCTCGGGGAGGCCGCCGCCCCCGTGATCCCATGGGCCGCATGGACACCGACCCCGGCCCCGACTACCCCGAGACCCCGCGCGCCCGCCGCCCGCTCCTCTTCCTCGATGTCGACGGCCCCCTCATCCCTTTCGGCTCCCCGCACGGGCACCCGGTCTACGAGGCTCCGGGCGCGGCCGATGCGTCCGGGGGCCACCCCCTGCTGCCCCGCGTCGATCCGGCACTCGGACCCCGGCTCGCCGCGCTGCCGTGCGAGCTGGTGTGGGCCACGACCTGGGGTGAGGACGCGAACCAGTGCCTCTCCCCGCGACTGGGACTGCCGGCCCTGCCGGTGGTGGAGTGGCCCGAGCCCTGCGACGCGGACGGCCCGGGCACGGTGCACTGGAAGACCGCCGGCCTCGTCGCCCGGGCGGCGGGCCGGGCGTTCGCCTGGGTCGACGACGAGATCGGCGACGCGGACCGCCGGTGGGTCCGCGGCCACCACCCCGGCCCGGCCCTGCTCCACCGCGTCGATGCCCGGGCCGGGCTCGGGAACGCCGACTTCACCGTCCTGGAGGCGTGGCTGCGCGCCCACGGAGCCTGAGTCCGGGGAGGGTTCGCCGCCCGCCGGGCCAACGGGCCCGGCTTCGGGTCCCGTCCGGCGTGGGTAGGCTTCCCTCGACACAGTGTGCGGGCGGGGTTCGGGGTGGGGTCATGGGGCGTCAGATACGTGTGCCCGGTGCGGTACTGGCGGCCGTGCTGCTGGCCGCCGCCGGCTGTTCCGGCGCGGGGAGCGGGACCGGGGCAGATCCCGGCGACGATGCGCAGCCGGGCGGAGCCGCCCGCTCCTCCCCCGCCGCCACCCCGGCTCCCGCCGACGGGAAGCCGCCTTCCGGCGACGTCCTCCCCGGCATGGTCGGCGCCGCCGTGGCCCGTACCCAGCTGGCCGCACTCAAGGTGGCGCCGCCGGGAACCATGTCCGGATACAGCCGGGACAAGTTCACGCACTGGGCGGAGCAGGGCGAGAAGTGCGACACCCGCGAGGTCATCCTCCAGCGGGACGGCGCGAACGTCACCCGCGACTCCCAGTGCAAGGCCGTGTCCGGGACGTGGAAGAGCCTGTACGACGAGGCGGTCGTCACCGAGGCTTCGAAGATCGACATCGACCACATGGTGCCCCTCGCCGAAGGCTGGCGCTCCGGCGCGGCCGGCTGGGACGCCGCGAAGCGCAAGGCCTTCGCGAACGATCTGACCCGCCCTCAACTGCTGGCGGTGACGGCCTCCTCGAACCGTTCGAAGGGCGACCAGAGTCCCGACCAGTGGCAGCCGCCGTCCAAGGCTTCCTGGTGCCAGTACGGGCGGGCCTGGACCACGGTCAAGTCCGTGTACGGCCTGACCGTCACCGAGCCCGAGAAGAAGACGCTCTCCACCATGCTCGACACCTGCCAAGCCTGACGCCGCTCACCCCAGGACCGCGATGCCCAGGGGGCGCGATCCCGCCGCGAGCCGCCGGGCGTCCCCGCTGTCGAGGTCCACGACCGTGATGCCGTTCCAGTAGCCGTCGCGGGTGTAGCCCCCGGTGACGTAGGCCGTCCGCCCGTCCCGGGACACGGCCACGCCCTCGTGGGGCCCGTCCAGCGGGTACACCCGCTCCGATCCGTCCGGGGAACGGACGGTGAGGGAGGGCCCCTTGCCCTTGCCCGGTTCCACCGCCCCCGTGCCGACGACCAGCAGCCGGCCGTCCGCCGTGACCGCGGCGCCGTGCTGGTGGGTGTCGGCGGTCAGTTCCTCCACCGTGGTGCGGCCCGTCCGCGGATCCACCACCGAGAGGCGCTCGCCCTCGAAGGGGAGCAGCAGCATCCCGTCCGAAGGGCGGACGACGGCGTAGTGCGGTTTCAGCCAGGAGGCGAGGCCGCCCTCGGTCCCGTACGGGGCGACCTCGATGCGGCGCGGACGCATCGAGCCTCCCGTTTCGCCCGTTTCCCCCGTGCCGCCGGCTCCGTCGATTCCGACGGGCACGACGGTGACGTCGAAGGAGTCGTGGCCGGTGACGTACACCTCCGAGCCGTCGCGCGCGACGTCCACGTCGAAGGGCCGCCGGCCCACCGGGACCACCGCGGTCGTCTCGCTCTTCGCCGTGTCGATGACCTCGAGGACGCCGGTGGTGCCGGGCACGTTGACCCCGACGTACGCGTGCGCGCCGTCGGGCGAGAGCGCGATGCCCATGCCGCCGCCCCGGTACTCGCCGCCCGTCACGGGCCCGGTGCCGGTGGTCCGGTACGGGATCCGGGCCAGCCGGGTCCGCGTCCGCGTGTCCACGACGGCGACACCCTCGGCGGTGGCCACCCAGGCCCGGCCGTCCGCGCCGACCACCAGGCCGTACGGTGCCCTGCCGACCGGCACCGAACCGACCGCGCCGCGCTCCGGGTCCACGAACGTGACGGTGTCGGCGCCGAAGTCGGCGACCAGGAGGGTGCCGCCCGGGGTGGTCGCCGCCGTGGGGAGCGGGGAGGCCGCGGGGGCGGCGGCCGGCGGCGCGTCGGGGGTGGAGCAGGCCCCCAGCAGCAGTGCTCCGGCGAGGGCCGCGACGGCGGTACGGGTTCCCCGGACGCGGCGGCGCGGGTGCGGGCGGTCGTGCTGCGGCATGGGCGTGGCCCCTCTCGGTTCCGGGGGCGGGGCCGGTGGTGCGCCCGCTCCCCCGCACCCATCCTCACCTCACCGGGCCGCCCGGCCGCTCGGCCCGGCGGCCGACAGCGGGGTCGGCCGATCGGTCGATGCGGGGACGCGCCGGGGCGGGCAGGGGGCGGCTCAGCCCTCGTACTCCGTGAGGTCGATGCCGTGGAGGTTGAGGAGCGCGCCGGTCTGCGGGTGGTTGATGTCCTTCTCGGCGGTCATGCCCAGCTTGCGGATCACGTTCTCGGACTCGTCGTTGCCCGCCCGGTTGATGGCGACGACCCGGTCGAGCCCGCGGTCCTGGAGGGCGAACTCCAGGGTGGCGTGCGCGGCCTCGGAGCCGTAGCCCTGGCCCCAGTAGGAGCGGCCGAGCCGCCAGGTGATCTCGGCCGCCGGCAGGACCTCGGGGAGCCACCACGGCATGGAGAGCCCCACGGCTCCGATCAGCTCGCCGGAGGCCAGCAGCTCCACGGCGAAGATCCCGAAGCCCTCCTCGTCCCACTCGTCCTCCCACCGCTCGATGGTCTCGGCGGTCTCCTCCAGGTCGAGGGTCTCGCCGTCGCCGATCCAGCGCATCACCTCGGGGTCGGCGTTGATCTCCGACAGGGGGACGAGGTCGTCCTCGGACCAGCGGCGGAGGAGGAGGCGGGGGGTACGGATCTCGGTCATGGCTCCCATCCTGCCGAACGTGCCGGACATCGGGTAATCGGGTCCGCCACGGGCCCGCCCGCGGCCTCTCCGCGCCGCTGCCCTCTCCTTTCCCCCGCACCTCCGCTACCCCTCCGGGACGGTGATCGCGTCGAGCTGCGCCCTCAGGTGGACGTGCGAGTCGACGGGCTCGTGCGCGATCCGGCCCAGCGGCGGGGGGAGCGGTTCCACGCGGGTGTGCGGGTCACACTCGTAGAAGTAGACGAGCGAGATCAGCTCCTCGGCGGGCACGTCGGCGGGCGGCGGCAGGACCCGGTGGCGGCCCGCCCGCCAGCGGTCGCCCGTCCAGCGCGCCATCAGGTCTCCGATGTTCACGGTGAGCGCCGCCGGATCGTACGGGGGCGTCCTGCCAGCCCTCGGCGTCGGTGTGGATCTGGAGTCCGCCCGCGCCCCGCTGCCGGTCGAGGACGGTGACGGTGCCGAAGTCGGTGTGCGCGCCGATGCGGAACTGGCCGGGCAGCGGCGGGCCGAGGAGTTCGGTGCCGGGGTACCAGTTGAGGTTGAACCCCCAGGTGGGGTGGCGGGTGTGCCGGGTGAAATGGTCCGTGTCCAGGCCGAGCGCGGCCGCCAGCAGCTCCAGCAGTTCGTCGGAGAGGGCCCGCATGGCGGCCAGGTACTCCGTCACCGGCCCGCGCAGCGCGGGCACTTCGGCCGGCCACGCGTTGGGCCTGAACCACTCGGCGTCCACCGGGGCGATCCCGGTCGGCTCCTCCGCCGCGAAGGACCAGGACTCCTTGAGGTCGGGCGGGGAGGCCGCGCCCTCCGCGTAGCTGTTGGCCTCGGCGCCCGGGCCGAGCCAGCCGCGGCCGCCGACCGGCACGGCGTACGGGGCCTTGGCGGCGGCCGGGAGCCGGAAGAAGGTCCGCGCCTCCTCCCGGATCCGCGCCGGCAGCTCCGGGTCGACTCCGTGCCCGGTCACCAGCAGGAACCCGGCCGCCCGGAGCGCCTCGTCGACGCGGGAGGCGACCTGTCGGCGCGCCTCGGGCCCGCCGGAGCGCCACGGGCCGAGATCGATCACGGGGACCTGCGAACTCACCACGGAGACCTGCTTTCCGGATCGGGAGGGCTGCCCGAGACGGCCGGGGCCGTCGCCTACGGTTCGGCCTAGGCGGGCCGACTCAGGGTGTACCGGACCGTGCCTTCCCCGGAGCCCGACTCCGTGAAACCGGCCCGTCGCAGTACCCCGTGCGAGGGCGCGTTGCCGTCGTCCGCCTCGGCCTCCAGCACGGTGCAGCCCGGCTGGCCGAGGGCCCAGCCGGAGAGGGCCTTCGCCGCCTCGGTGGCGTAGCCGCTGCCGCGCGCCGACGGGAGCAGGTCGTAGCCCATCTCGGCACGGCCCTCGGCGTCCGGGGTCGCGTGGAAGCCCATGCCGCCGATCGCCCGCCGGTCGCTCGCACGGATGATGGCGTACGGGCCCCAGCCCGGCCGGTACGTCCCTTCCTCGCGCGCCCGGGCCGTCCTGCCGGCCGCGTACCGCGTGCCCTCGGCGGGTCCGTCTCCGGCCCAGACGAAGCCTCCGGTGCCGCCCGCGTGCAGGTCGGCCGCCACGAGCGGGGTGATCTCGCAGAGCAGCACGCGCTCGGCCCGGACGGGGTCGGCGTACCAGCGCCAGGCCGTCTGCCGGGCCAGGCCGGGCAGCTCGCCCCGGCCGGTCGCCCACAGCAGCGTCCGCCAGGAGTCGTGGGCCTCCCCGTGCGGGACGTGCGGGAAGAGGCGGTCCAGGACCAGGGCGGGCAGCTCGGGGCCGGGCTCCCAGTCGTGCACGCCGAGGCCGCCGAGCACGTCGTGGGTGTGCAGCAGCGTCTCGATGACGCCCATCGCCGCGAAGCCGTCCGGGCCCGCCGTCCCTGCCGGATGCCACGCGCGGACGTCCGGCCCGGCGAGGGACACGGCGGCGGACAGGAAGCTGCCGGCGGCCGTGATCATGTCGAGCACCCCGGCCGGCGTGGCCGCCTCGTGCGCCCGGACCTCCAGGGGGACGTAGGCGTCGGTGGCGCGCACCGCGAGCTGTGCGGCGTAGGCGACCAGGTCATCGGCCATGTGCACGGCGGTGTCGTGGCAGCTCCAGGCCAGCCCGGCGGCCGGGGTGCTCCAGTCGCGGTGCGCCACCGCACGCAGTGCTTCGGTGGAGAGCGATACCGCCCGGTCGAGGTCGGTGGCCGTCGCGAGGGTACCCGTGTGCGTCATCCGGCGAACCTTAAGGGGGGTTCCCGCGGGCCGCCAAGGGGATATCCGTGCCCCGGTGGCGCGCCTGCGCGCCCGCGCCGTGGCCGGGGCGCTACTGCTTGTGCCGGGACGGCGCGCTGACCGCGCCCCGGTGAAGGGCGGAGCCAAACAGTGGAGATTTCGACGAGGGACGTCTTCGGGGCGCCGTGCTGGGTGAGCCTGATGGCCCGGGATCTCGGTGCGGCGCAGCGGTTCTACGGTGAGGTCGCGGGCTGGCGGTTCCGGCCCGCGCGGCTCGGGGAGGCCTTCTCGGTGGCCGAGCTGGACGGGATGCCGGTGGCCGGGATCGGCGCGCTGGCCGGGGATCTCGCCGTGGCCGTGGCCTGGACCCCGTACTTCGCGGTCGACGACGCCGATGTGGCGGTGGACCGGATCCGGGAACGCAGCGGCACGATCGCGGTCGGCCCGGTCTCCTTCGAGTCGGGCGGCCGCGGAGCGCTGGTGGCGGACCGGGACGGGGCGGTGTTCGGGATCTGGGAGGGCCAGGTCTCCTCGGGCTGGCGGGTCGGTTCGGGACAGGCTCCGGCCTGGCTGGAGCTGCGCACCCGGGACGCCTTCGAGTCGGCGATCTTCTACGGGGAGGTGCTGGAGTGGGCCACCGGCCGCCCCGGGTGCTGCGAGGTCGCGTACGAGGAGGAGCGCGTCGTACTGCGCCAGGAGGGGGAGCCGGTGGCACGCCTGGACAGCGGTCCCGTCGAGCCGGGTTCCTACAGTCCGTACACCCGGCCGCGCTGGCACGTGCACTTCCGGGTGCCCGCGCTCGAGCCGGCGGTGGAGGCAGCCGTCGCGCTGGGCGGCCGCACGGTCTCCGAGCCGGGGTCGAGCGGGACCGAACGGTGGGTGTCTCTGCGTGATCCGGACGGGGCGCTCTTCACCCTCACCTCGTCCCGGACGGACGACGGGGCTGACGGGGCCGACGGGTCCGCGGCGTCCGGCGGGTCCGGGTCCATTCGATGAGATCGGCCTCGGACCAGGTGTTGACGACCCGGTCGGCCGTCACCCCGCATTCCAGGGCGCGTTCGCAGCCGAGGGTCTGCCAGTCGAGCTGACCCGGCGCGTGCGCGTCGGTGTCGATCGCGAAGAGGGTCCCCGCCGCCACGGCGAGCCGCAGCAGCCGGCGCGGCGGGTCGAGCCGCTCGGGCCGGCTGTTGATCTCCACGGCGGCGCCCGACTCGGCGCAGGCCGCGAAGACGGCCTCGGCGTCGAACGCCGACTCCGGCCGGGTCTTGCCCGTCACCAGCCGCCCGGTGCAGTGCCCGAGGACGTCGAGGTGCGGGTTGCGCACGGCGGCCACCATCCGCCGGGTCATGGCGGCGGCGTCCATCCGGAGCTTGGAGTGGACGGAGCCGACCACCAGGTCCACCTCGGCCAGGAGATCCGGCTCCTGGTCCAGCGAGCCGTCGTCGAGGATGTCGCACTCGATGCCGGTGAGCAGCCGGAACGGGGCCCAGGTCGCGTTGAGTTCGGCCACGGTGCGCAATTGTTCCCGCAGCCGCTCCGGGGAGAGTCCGCGGGCCACGGTCAGGCGCGGCGAGTGGTCGGTGAGCACCGCCCAGTCGTGCCCGAGGGCGGCCGCGGCCCGGGCCATCGCCTCGATGGGGCTGCCGCCGTCCGACCAGTCGGAGTGCATGTGGCAGTCGCCGCGCAGGGCGGCGCGCAGGGCGAGGGCCTCGGGGCTGGGCGGCGGGCCTTCGGGGTGGGCCGCGGCCTTCTCCTCCAGCCCCTGCAAGTACGCGGGGATCGCTCCGCCGAGGGCTTCGCGGACGACCTGGGCGGTTTTCGGGCCGATGCCCTTGACCGCTTCGAGGGTGCCCGCGCCGACCCTTTCGGCCAGCTCGCCCTCGCCCATCGTGCCGATGACGGCGGCCGCCGTGCGGAAGGCCTGGACCCGGTAGGTCGGTTCCTGGGCCCGTTCCAGTAGGAAGGCGATCCTGTCCAGCGCGGCCACCGGGTCCATCGCGTGTCTCCCTCCGCGAAACCGCGGAGAGGGGGCCCGGGCCTCTCGGACCCGCGCCCCCTCTCCGCCCGGGTCAGGCTCCGTCGGCCGGGTCGGCCGCCGGACGGTACTGCAGGGCCAGGCCGGCGAGTACCGCGCCGGCCGCCGCGCTCAGCACGGCGGTGATGCCGGCCCACTCCAGGGAGCCGCCGACCGCGCCGCCGAGCGGGTCGAACCCGGCGACGCCGCCGACCACGTGGAGCCCGGCCACGCCGAGCGCGACCACCGCGCCGGCCCGCCACGCGCCGGCCGTGTCCCGTACCGCCAGCAGGGCGCCGGCGGTGAGGCAGAGCAGGGTGACGGCCAGGGCGAGCAGCCCGCCGCGGTCACCGGAGGCCAGGGCCGCCAGATCGCCGGGCACGTGCAGGGCACCGCAGAGGAGCAGTGCGAGCGCCACCGGCCAGCGCAGTATGTGGCGCAGTGCGCCCGTGCCCGGCCGGGCCGCTGTCCGGGACGGGGTCCGGGTCGGGGTCCGGGACGGGACGCCCCTGCCCGTGGCCTGGGCCTGAGCTTGGGCCTGGGCCTGGGGCGCGGGCGGGTGGACGGGGGTCCGTACCCGGTCCGCCGGCTCGGGGCGGTGCTGCGGGGGCTGTTCACCGGTGCCGAGGATGCTGACCAGCAGGGCCACGTCCTCGATGGGCCGGCCGAGGGCGGCGGCCCGCAGCGCGATGTCGGTTTCGACCAGCTCGTGCGGGGGCTCGCCCAGCAGGGTCACCATCTCGCGGACCTCGTGGACCGGCCGGGCCACGGCGGCCGCGCGCAGCGCGGCGTGTCCGGGGTTGGGGACCTGTCCGGAGTCCTTGAGGAGGTTCACCAGGTCCGTGACCTCCCGGACGGGGCGGCCGGTGGCGGCGGTCTCCAGGACGGTGCGGGCGGGCGCTCCGACGGGCCGGTCTGCGGGGCCCGGGCCGGGTGCCGGCTCTGTGCCGGGACCTGCGCCCGGACCTGCCTCGGGACCGGTGTGGGGACCGGTGTGGGGGCTGGCCGGGGGACCGGCCAGGGGACCAGCCTGGTGACCGCCCTGGGGACCAGCCTGGGGGCCGGTGTGGGGACCGGTGTGGGGACCGGCCTGGTGTCCGGGAGCGGTCCCGGATTCGGACTCGGACTCGGACTCCGGCTCGGGGCCGGAGTCGAGGTCGTCCGTGTCGGGGGCCGGCGGCCAGACGTCCGTGGTGTCGGGGAGCCGGCGCGGTTCTTCGTACTCCGTCGCGGCGAGCGTGATCGGGTCATTCATGGAAAGCTCCGTTCGCCGACGCGCGGGTCTACACATCGCGCGCCGGTCATCGTGCGTCACGGGAAGCGCACGCTTTGTTACATTCAGCGGCACCCGGCCGCGCTGCGCCATTCGGGGCGGGCAAACGGGGGTCCCCCGCGGTGCCGCGGGCCCGGTCGGCCCCGGTCGTGGGCATGGTGGGGGCATGAAGGGTACGGAGGTACTGGCCGACGCGTTCGGCCGGATCCAGGGCGTGGTGCACGAGGCCGTCGAGGGGCTGGAGCCCGGGCAGCTCCATGAGCGGATCGATCCCGGTGCGAACTCGATCACCTGGCTCGTCTGGCACCTCACCCGGATCCAGGACGACCACGTGGCGGACGCGGCCGGCTGGGAACAGGTCTGGCACGCGCAGGGCTGGGACGAGCGGTTCGGTCTGGCGCTGCCCCCCGGTTCGACCGGCTACGGGCACACCTCCCGCCAGGCCGGCGCCGTCCGGGTCGAGTCGGGGGAACTCCTGCTGGAGTACTTCGACGCCGTCCACGCGCAGACGGAGCGCTTCCTGCGGGGGCTGTCCGCCGCCGACCTGGACCGGGTGGTCGACGAACGGTGGGACCCGCCTGTGACCCTCGGGATCCGGCTGGTCAGTGTGATCGGCGACGACCTCCAGCACGCGGGACAGGCGGCCTTCGTCCGGGGCGTGCTGACGAGGAGCCGCTGATGGCGTCGCGCCGCGCACTCCTGACGGCCCTGCTCCTCCTCCTGACCGGCGGCCCGGCGGCGGCGACGGCTCCGGCGGCCACGGCAGCCACGGCGGCTCCGGCAGCCATCGCCGCCCCGCTCGCCGGGGCCGGGGCCTCGGCCGGAGCCGACCCGCGGCCCGTGGTGGAGACCGATCGCGGAGCGGTGCGCGGGCGGGAGGCAGCCGGGTACCGCACCTTCGAGGGCATCCCGTACGCCGCTCCGCCGACCGGTCCGCTGCGCTGGCGGCTTCCTGAGCCCGCCGCGCCCTGGCCGGGCGTACGGGACGCCGGTGCGCCCGGGGCCCGTTGCGTGCAGCTGCCCGCGGTGGGACCGGGTGGCCCGAGCGGCTCGGAGGACTGCCTGTTCCTCAACGTCACGGCTCCGGCGGCCGCGCACGCCTCCGGCCGGCCCGTCATGGTCTGGTTCCACGGCGGCGGGTTCATGAACGGTGCCGGGGACCTGTACCGGCCGGGCCGGCTGGCTTCGGCGGGCGGGGCCGTGGTCGTCACGGTCAACTACCGGCTCGGGATCTTCGGGCTCTTCGGTCATCCCGCGCTCCACGGCGCCCCCGACTTCGCGCTCGCCGACCAGCAGGCGGCCCTGCGCTGGGTGCGGGCGAACGCCGCTCGTTTCGGCGGGGATCCCGGCAACGTCACCGTGTTCGGCGAGTCCGCCGGCGCGCTGAGCGTCTGCCTGCACCTCACCTCCCCCGCCTCGGCCGGCCTGTTCCACCGTGCGATCGTGCAGAGCGGATCCTGTTCGCTCACCGTCCCCGCGCACTCGCTGCTCCCCGCACTGCCCGCCTACGAGCCGTTCGTGCCGGAGCGCCGCACGGTGGCCGAGGGGTCCGCCGCGGCGGCCCGGCTCGGCTGCGGCCGCTCCCCGGACGGCCCGGCGGCGGACGCGGAGGTCCTGCGGTGCCTGCGCGGCCTGCCGCCCCGCACCCTGGCGACACCCGAGCTCATGACGCTGTTCTCCCCGGTGTCCTACGGCACCCCGCTGCTCCCCACCGAGCCCCGACGGGCCCTGGAACGCGGGGAGTTCCACCGGGTCCCGGTGGTGCAGGGCTCGACCCGCGACGAGATGCGGATCTTCCTCGGGCAGACGCTGACCGCCCACCCGGTCGCCGACCCGCGGGCCTACCGCTCCCGGCTGCGTGCCGCGTTCGGGGCGCGGGCCGGACTCGTCGAGGCCGCCTACCCGGTGACGGCCCATCCGACGCCCGCGCTGGCCTTCGCCGCCGTGCTGACGGACGCCTCCTTCGTCTGCCCGCAGCTCCGGGACAGCCGCGCGCTGGCTCGGCACGTGCCCACGTACGACTACGGGTTCGACGACCGGCGCGCACCCGACTTCACCGGGCTGCCGCCGGTGCCGGGCTTTCCCTACGGGGCCTCGCACGGGTCCGAGCTGCCCTACCTCTTCGACACCGCGCTCCCGTTGAGCGCCGCGCAGCGGGTGCTCGCGGAGCGGATGACCGGCTACTGGACCCGGTTCGCGGCGACCGGCGATCCGAACTCCCCCGGCACGGGGCCGTGGTGGCCGCGCTCCCCCGCCGTACTGTCCCTGGCACCGGGTCCCTCGGGCGGCATCCGCCCGGTGGACGCGGCGGCCCGGCACCACTGCGGGCTGTGGGACTCCGTAGGACAGTCTCTCGAAAGGGCGGGCTCGTGACCGGTTTGGCCGACATCCTCCAGTCGTACGTGGACGACGGAACCCTGCCGGGGGCGGTGGCCCTGGTGGACCGGGGCGACGGCAGGGAGCCCGAAGTGGCCGCCGTGGGCGGCGCGGACGCCGCGGGCGGGGCCCCGATGGTCCGCGACTCGATCTTCCGGATCGCCTCGCTCACCAAGCCGGTCACGGCGGCGGCGGTCATGATGCTGGTGGAGGACGGCCGGTTCGCGCTCACCGACGCCGTCGCGCCCTGGCTGCCGGAGATCGCCGGACCGGTGGTCGTACGGACTCCCGGGAGCCCGGTGGACGACGTGGTCCCGGCGAAGCGGCCGGTGACGGTGGCCGACCTGATGACCTTCCGCGCGGGGTGGGGCTTCTCCTCCGACTTCTCCCTCCCGGCGGTCGCACCGCTCGTCGGCGAGCTGCGGCAGGGCCCGCCGCGGCCGCAGGAGGTCGCGGGGCCGGACGCGTGGATGGCAGCGCTGGGCCGGATCCCGATGCTGTACCAGCCGGGCGAGGCCTGGCTCTACAACACTTGCTCGGACGTGCTGGGGGTGCTGATCGCCCGGGTGGCGGGGTGCTCACTGCCGGAGTTCCTGGCCGAGCGGATCTTCGAGCCGCTGGACATGCCCGACACCGGTTTCGCCGTGCCGGCGGGGCAGTCGGGCCGGTTCACGCACTTCTACCGGGCCGGCGCGGACGGGGGCCTCGACCTCGTGGACGCCCCCGACGGGCAGTGGAGCGCCGCACCCGCCTTTCCGTCCGGCGCGGGCGGTCTGGTCTCCACGGCGGACGACTACCACCGTTTCGCCCGGATGCTGGTCGACGGGGGCGGCCCGCTGCTCTCGGCCGATTCCGTGCGCAGGATGACCACCGACTGGCTGACGCCGGCCCAGCGGGCCGGGGCCGAACTGTTCCTGGAGGGTCAGGGCTGGGGGTTCGGCGGGTCGGTCGACGTGACGCCGGCCGAGCCGTGGAACGTACCGGGCCGCTACGGCTGGATCGGCGGCACCGGCACCGCCGCCCACATCGTCCCCTCGACGGGGGCCGTCACCGTCCTGCTGACCCAGCGGGAGCTGACGGGCCCCTCGCCGCTGCCGGCGACGATGCGCGCGGTGTGGGCGTACGCGGCCGCCGGGTAGGCCGGTACGCCCCTGCGCCTACTCCGCTCAGTGGTTCTCGGTCGGCCGCAGGTCGCGCGGGATCAGCGTCCAGGTGGTCGCCGCGGCGGCGATCGCGAGGACTCCGGCCAACAGGAACGCCGGGGTGATGGCGAGGGTGTAGGCCTGCGAGGCGGCGTCGAGCAGGGTCCGGCCGACGCCGCCGCCGAGCTGTTCGGCGGTGTGGGCGGCTTCGCCCACGGAGTCCCGTACGGCGGCCAGCGTGGTGGAGTCCAGGTCCAGGGCCGGGAGGTTGCCCCGGTAGAGCGCGGCCGCGGTGGAGCCGAGGATGGCGACGCCCATGGCCGAGCCGAGTTCGTAGCAGGTCTCCTCGATGGCGGCGGCGCTGGAGACCTCGTCGGCCGGGGCCGTGGAGATGAGCGTCACCGAGGCGACGGTGGTGGCGATGCCCGCGCCGAGGCCCATGATGGTCAGCGCCACGGCGAAGGCGGGATAGCCGAGGCCGGTGAACTGCTGGAGCGTCCAGGGCAGCGCCATGCCCGCGGCGAGGACCACCAGGCCGCCGCCGAGCACGTGGCGGATCGCGAAGCGCTGCATGAGGGTCGGGGCGACCATCGAGGCGCAGATCAGCGCGAGCGGGGCGGGGAGCAGGCGCAGGCCCGCCTCCAGCGGGGTGTAGCCCTGGCCGTACTGGAACCACTGGGTGACCAGGAACAGGATCGCGCCCATGCCCACCATGGGAAGGAAGATCGCGGTGGCGGCCACGCTGAAGGCGGGCTTGGTGAACAGCCGGACCTGGAGCAGCGGGTTGTCCACGCGGAGCTGGCGGCGGACGAACAGGGTCAGCGCGACGGCGGCGAGGATCAGCAGGGCCCAGGGCAGCGGGTCGGCGACACCGCTCTTGCCGAGCTGCTTGATGCCGCCCGCGAGGGCGAGCATGCCGACGATCGACTGGCCGACGCCGGTCCAGTCCCACTTTCCGGTGGAGCGCGGGGAGCGGGATTCGGGGAGGTAGCGCAGGCCGGCCGCGACGATCACGGCGGTGACGGGCAGGTTGAGGAGGAAGGCGGAGTGCCAGCCGTAGTCCTGGACGAGCAGGCCGCCGACGACGGGGCCGAAGGCCATGCCGCCGCCGAACACGGCGGCCCATACGGCGAGGGCGAAGGCGCGTTCCTTGGCGTCGGTGAAGACGCTGCGCAGGATCGACAGGGTGGAGGGCATGATCGCGGCGCCGCCGACGCCGAGGAGGGCGCGGGCCGCGATGACGTGCCAGGCCTCGGTGGAGAACACGGCGATGAGCGAGGCCAGGGCGAAGATGCCGAAGCCCGCCATGAGCAGCCGCTTGCGGCCCCAGCGGTCGCCGAGGGCGCCCGCGGTGACCAGCAGCCCGGAGAGGGCGAGGGCGTAGATGTCGATGATCCACAGCTGCTGTACGGCGCCCGGCTGGAGGTCGCCGACGAGCGAGGGGAAGGCCACGTTGAGGATCGTGGTGTCCATCGAGATGAGCAGGAGACTGCCGGAGAGGATCGTGAGCACGATCCAGCGGCGCGGGTCCTGCGTGGGGGTGTGCATTTCGGTTCCGTTCACGGTTGTTTCACGGTTCTTTCCCGGCCGCGTCTCACGGTCGTACGCGGGAGGGTGCGGGGTCAGGCCGTCGGGGACGGCCGGGTTCCGCTGAGGAAGGAGGCGAGGACGAGCCGGCCGATGTCCCGGCGGGCGAGGTGGCCGTCGCGGACGCCCTCGGCGGCGGCGTCGAGCAGTCCCCACAGCGAGTACCAGATCCAGTACGCGGGCAGGTCGACGCGGAGCCGGCCGAGGCGCTGGCCGAGGGCGAGGAAGGCGAGGGCCCGCTCGTCCTGGCGCTGGATCCCGGCCCGGAACTCGGGGTCGGCGAGCACGGTGGCATCGCGCGAGGTGAACCCGTACAGGTGCGCGGCGGGCAGCAGCCCGGTGACGAGCCGCTCCAGCGCGGCGTCGAACTCCGCGCCGTCGGCGGTGCCGGGCAGATCGGCGGGGGCGAGGCACCCGTCGACCACGTCGATGGCCCGGACGGCCACGGCTTTGAGGAGTGCCTCGCGGGTGGCGTAGCGGCGGCTGAGCGTGGCGCGGCTGGTCCCGATGCCTGCGGCGATGTGCGCCATAGAGGCACTGTGATCGCCGGCGAGCACGCGTGCGGCGCCGTCCAGCAGCTCTTCTTCGTTCATCATGCGATCCTCCTTCGTATCAAACGATACAAATTTGTCTCACATGAAGCAAATCTGATGCGCGAGCACGCCGTGGGTGGACGCACGCGCCCGTACGCTGTCCGGGTGATGACGGACCGGGACGAGAACTCCGAGCGGGCGCGCTCCGCCGCGGCTGCCGCGGCGAAGTACGAGAAGTGGAAGGAGAACGGCGTACTGCTGCGCGCGTTCTTCTACATCGCCGGCACGCACCTCTTCGCCGGGTTCGTCTGGCTGCTGTTCATGCTGGGCGAGCACGCCGAGAAGTAGCGTTCAGCCCTGTTCTTCCGTCCCCGTGCGGGCGCGGGCGCCCGAGCGGGTGCGGCCCGAGGTCTGGGCGCGTTCCGGGTGCCGGCGTACGTACTCGCGCTCCAGCTCGTCCATCCGCCGGGTGTGCGTGACCAGCGCTTCGTCCGATCCGTGCAGCAGGGTCTCGTGACGCGTGCGGTGGATGGCTTCGAGCTCCTTCATCAGGCGGCCCTCTTCGAGCCCGTCCGCCGACGGCCCGGCCTCGTGTGCCTCGCGCTCCGCCATGGCAGGTCACCTCTCCCTCGGCCGGGCCGGGCACCTCGCCCGGCCGCGCTCATCCCATCATCGCCGAGTGAGCGGGATAGAGGCGGTCGAGCGGCTGATCGGCGTAGGCCGCCCTGGTGCCGCCGCTCTCGTCACACCTGCCCGGGGGCCGCCGCGCGGGCCACGCACCCGCGGGCCACCTCGTCGGCGAAGGCGCGGGCGAGCGGGGCCAGGGCGGACCAGCGCCGGACGGCCCAGCCGACGGCGAGCGGCGGCAGGGCGGGGACCGGCACCAGGCGCAGCGGCCCTTCCGATCCGGGGACCTGCCAGCCGGGCAGTGCGGGTACGACGGCGTGGCCGAGGCCCAGTTCGGCGAGGAGGAGGGCGGTGTCCCAGTCGGCGGCGCTGGTGTCGGAGCTGATCCGGATGCCCGCTTCGGCGAGGGCGGCGTCGAGGTGGCCGCGGGAGGTGGAATTCTCCGGCAGCCGGATGTGGCGGATGGCGCCGAGGTCGGTCGGCTCCAGGCGGGAGCGGGCGGCGAGGGGGTCGTCGGCGCCGACCGCCAGGACCCAGGGCAGCCGCATGACGGGGCGCTGCTCGATGCCCCGTACGGGGGCGCCGATGGTGACCCAGGCGAGGTCGAGGTCGTCGGCCGCGAGGGCTTCGAAGCAGCTCCGGCTGGAGTTCTCGGTCTGGAACTCCAGGCTGACCCGGGGGTGGCTGCGCCGGAAGGCGACGATCGCCTCGGCCATGAAGTGGCGCACGGTGGTGGCCCCGGTGGTGACGCGGACCGAGCCGCCGTCGCCCCGTACGAGGGCGTCGAGCCGGCGCAGGGCTCCGTCGAGCCCGGCGAGGCCGTCGGCGGCGGCGGCCTGGAGGATCAGGCCGGCCCCGGTGGGCGAGACTCCGCGCGGATGGCGCTCCAGGAGTGCGGCACCGGTCTCCTTCTCCAGGCGGCGGATGTGCTGGCTGATGGCGGACTGGGTGCGGCCGACGTCGCGGGCGACGGCGCTGAGGCTCCCGGCCCGGCAGACGGCGACGAACACGCGGAGGTCATCGAGGGTCACAACCCCAAGGTATCCCTGGGGGGTTATGAGAAATAGGGAGGATTGACTTGGATGTCGGGCTGCCCGACGATCAATTCACGGCCCAGGGCGGCAACCCGGTCCCGCCATCGCGAGGGTGGGACCGGGTGCCGACCCGCTGCCGCTAGGCCGTCACACGCCCGGGGCCGGTGCACCGGTGAGCTTGACCATCACCTCGTCGCGCAGGAGTTCGTACTCCGTGCGCAGGCGGCGCAGTTCGCTGTCCGGGGGGCGGGGGATGACGATCCCCTCGGTGATCTTCTCCTCCGGTGCGAACTGCTCGCGGGTGAGGTCGATCTCTATGCCGAGGCCCAGGCGGTTCCACCAGTGGTAGTCCACGCGCTCTCCGTCGACGAGTACCTCCCCGCGGATCAGCTCGCCGCCCAGCAGGTCGTTGAGGACCAGGGCGGTCACGCCGCACTGGTCACGGGCCGGGTTCTCCCTGGTCCATCGATCACGGTACTCGGGGGTACACGTCATCGCGCTCCAACTGCTGCGGACGGCACGGTCGATGTCGGTCAGAAGGAAAGGTGTCATGTCGACCATCCTCGCAACCGGCACTGACACCGATCCATACCCCGGCCGACCGTCCGGTCGATCATGCGCGTTCCTGTCATTGGCGCGCGGTCCCGTGCGCGTTCCGGTCATTCGCTCCGGGGGGCGGTGGCGAGGAGTTCGCCGATGACGTGCCGGGCGATGGCCGCCATGACGGGGTTCGTCTCCTTGTAGTAGTTCAGCTCCATGAGGGCGATCGACAGGGCCCAGCCGCGGGCGCGGGTCCACATCGCGTCGTCGGCGTCCAGGGCGGCCCGGAAGGCGGGGCGGGCGGCGGCCGGGAGGAGGTACCAGGCCGGGATCAGGTCGACGGCGGGTTCGCCGAGGCCGGCGCAGCCGAAGTCGATGACGGCGGCGAGCCTTCCGTCCGCGAGGAGCAGGTTGCCGGGCTGCAGGTCGGCGTGGATCCAGACCGGCGGCCCGGACCAGGGCTCGGCCCGCAGGGCCTCCTCCCACACGGCGGTCGCCGCCCCGGTCTCCGCGTCGGCGCTCGCGCCCAGCTCCGCGATCGCGGCACGGGTGGCGGCGTCCCGGTCCGCGAGGGACTCGCTGCGGTAGGAGGCGGGGGCGTCTGCCGGATCGGCCCGGTGGAGTGCGGAGACGAACTCCGCCAGGTCCTCGGCCAGCAGGTCCGGCTCCGCGATCCGGCCGGGCACGGGGTTCTCACCGGGGACCCAGCCGAAGACGGACCAGGACCAGGGGTAGCCCTCCGCGGGCCGCCCCATGCCGAGGGGGACGGGTATGGCGGTCGGCAGGCCCGGAGCGAGCCGCGGCAGCCAGACGTGCTCCATGCCCACGTCGCCGGCCGCGCCGGGCGTGCGCGGAAGGCGTACGACCAGGTCCGCGCCCAGCCGGTACATGGCGTTCGACGTCCCGGCGGAGTCGACCCGCTGGGCGGGAAGCTCCGCCCACTGCGGGAACTGCCCGGCGATCAGCCTGCGCACGAGGGCGGTGTCGATGTCGGGTTCGTCGGCGTGCATTTTCCCGGCGGGCATGAGCACCTTCCTGAAGCGTCCGAAGATCGTTGCCCCCACGGTAACCGCCGTGCCCCGGCACGCCGGAGCCCGGCCCGACTGGGTGCCGGGCCGGGCTCGGTGGGGGCGTCAGGCGGCTCTCATCAGGATGCCGGGAACCTGGCGGGGCGCCCGTGCGGGATCACGGAGTGAAGGTCCAGCGCTGGGCGGCGGTCGTGGCGCACGCGGCCCGGGTGAGCCTGGTGCCGTTGGCCGTGGCGGAGCCGGCCGGGGTCAGGCACTGGCCGGAGTTGCGCAGGCTGCCGTCCGGGCCGGTCTGCCAGCTCTGGCCCGGGCTGCCGTCGCAGGTCTGGATCGCGACGGCGTTGGCGGTGGCGGCGTCCAGGCAGACTCCGCCGAGGCCCGTCAGCCGGCCGTCGCCCTGCAGGGTCCAGCGCTGGTTGGGGCCGCCGTGGCAGCTGTAGAGGGTGGGTTGCGTTCCGGGGGTGGTGGCGCTGCCGGGGAGGTCGAGGCAACTGGCCGACGCCCCGTTGACCAGGGTGGCTGCAGCGGGCAGCGGGGTCGGGCGGCCGGTGAGGGTGATCTCGGCGGCGCTGGTCCAGGGGCCGCGGGCGCCCGCTTCGGTCAGTGCCTTCAGCCGGAGGTAGCGGCCCGCCTTCGCGGAGAGCGAGACCTGTTTGAGGGCCGCCGTGTCGGCGAAGGTGCCGGTGGCCACCGGGGATCCCCAGTCGGTGGTGGTGTCCGAGACGTACACCTCGTAGCCGCCGATCCGGCCGTTGACCCCGCCGTCCTGGCGGGGCAGGTAGCCGAGGCCGTCGGCCGTGTAGCGGGCGCCGAGGTCGATCTGGATCTCGTGCGGGAGGGGCGCGGCGGTGGAACCGGACCAGGCGGTGTGCCAGATGGTCCCGGTGTTCCCGTCGAAGGCGTTGCGTGCGGCGCCGTTCTCGCCGCTGGTCTCCTGGCTGTCGGCGGAGACCAGGGTCCAGGCCGCCTGCGGGACGGGGCTGGAGGTGACCGGGATGGGGTCGGCGGCCGGGACGGAGGTGCCGGTGGCCGAGACGCTGAACGCGCCCGACTTCGTACCCGTCTTGGTCCACAGGATGCCGCCGCGGTCGGCGGCGTCGAAGAACCAGCCCGTCGCCGCCGCGTCGTAGGCGGCCTTGCCGCTCAGCCGGGTGAGTGCCGCGCCGTCCACGGTGAGAGCGGTGGGGGCGGTGGCCACGTGGAGGCTGAACTCGTAGCCGCGCGAGGCCGGTTTGCCGGTGTAGCTGCCGGCCGGGGCGGAGACGGACACGTTGACCGTGCCCGATCCGGAGGCGGGGGCCGTGACGTCGACCTGCTGGCGGGCGAAGGCTCCCGTCTGGTGGGCGCGGGTGATCCCGTCGTCCTCGTAGAGGCTGAAGGAGGTGGCGCCGCGCGGGTGGATGTCGTAGGTGAGGGTGGAGACGGGCTTCTCGCCCGTGTAGTTCATCTGCGGCCACATCGGGACGATGGCGCCGCCCTTGACGAAGAGGGGCAGGGTGTCGAGCGGCGCCTGGTAGCCGTTGAGCCAGCCGGGCCCGGCATAGGTCTTGCCCGTCCAGTAGTCCGTCCACGTGCCGGCCGGCAGGTAGATGCCGTCCCGTACGGAGGTGTCGGAGACGACGGGCGCGACGAGGAAGGAGTCGCCGGCCATGAACTGGCCGCTGGTCAGGTTTCCGCGCGCCACCGGGTCCCCCGGGTACTCCAGGACCATCGCGCGGGTGCTCGGCACGCCGGTCTCGTGCGCGGTCCGGCTCATCGTGTACAGGTACGGCATCAGCCGCATCTTCAGCTGGAGGTACTTGCGGTTGATCGAGAGGTACGGCTCCGCGAACCGCCAGGGCTGCTTGTCCTGGTAGCCGGCGGTCGGACCGGTCGCGCCCCAGCCGGACATGGTCATGAAGGCCGGGGTGAAGGCCTTCCACTGGAGGTCCCGGGCGTACGTCTTGGGGCTGCCGGCGAAGATCCCGTCGACGTCGCCGGCGGCGTAGTTGAGGGCGGAGAGGCCGGCGCCGGTGATGGCGGGGACGTGCCAGCGCATGTCGTCCCAGGTGCCGTTGGTGTCACCGGTCCAGACGACGGCGTTGCGCTGGGTGCCGGCCCAGCCGTCGACGGTCCAGACGTAGCGTCGGGCGTCGGAGTTCTTCTCTATGCCGTCGACGGCCTGCTGGACTCCGGCGAAGGCGGTCTTGTAACCGCCCCCGATCCAGGCGACGTCGGTCTTCACGCCCCGCGAACCGGCCACCCCCACCTCTTCGTTGATGTTGCCTAGACCGGTCGAGGTCCACAGTCCGGTCTGGAAGCCCTTGGACTTCAGGGCGTCGACCGTGGACTTCAGGGGCGTGGTGTAGCCGCAGCCGTAGCCGTCGTTGGGCAGGAACCAGCCCGAGGGCATGTCGGCGGCGCGGGCGTCCGCGGCGTAGCCGACGACGTCCGGGGTGGTCTGGTGGCGGAGCCGGTTGTGATCGCCCTGGTAGGTCGGGTTGGAGGCGTTGAAACAGTCGGCGTTGCCGAGCTCGAAGCCCCACGCCGGAGCCATGAAGGGCTTTCCGCTGACGTCGGTGTAGGCATCCAGGACGGTCTTGAGGGAGTCACCCGTGAAGTACCAGGCGTCGAAGCGCTTCTCGTCGTGGGTGAGGGTGGTGGGGGCGTTGAAACCGTACGAGCCCGGGGCCCAGGTGTTGCGCATCACGCCGTAGTTGTTGGTCGAGACGTAGAAGGGCGCGGGGCTGGCGTTGTTGTTCTCGCGCCACTTGTTGTCGACCGCGATGGGGACGGTCTTGCCGCGCAGCGCCCATTCGCCCAGGCGCAGGCCCGTTCCGTAGAACTGCTCGTCCGTTCCGCGCGCGAGGTACTGGGTGGTCTGGCCGCCGGTCCAGGAGGTGGGCTGCGTCTCCTGCCAGACGAGGGTGGAGTTGTCGGCCCGGTAGACGGAGAACTGCAGCGGGGTCTTGTTGACCCGGATGGACAGCGAACCGGTGGTGATCTTGTAGTACGTGCCCGCGTCGGTCCAGGCGGCGCTCACGGGGCCGAAGTCGGTGGTGGGGGCGAGGTCGGTGCCGGCGGGGTCGTTGGTGAAGGCGCCGTCGGGTGAGAGCCAGAGCCGGAAGACGTCGGCGCGGGCGACGACCACCCGGGCCTTGGCACCGCCGGCGGTTGCGATGGTGAAGGTGTTTCCGGACTGTGTGATGCCCGTGGCGTTGCCCGCCGTGGCCGGGGCGGGCGCGGAGGCGGCCGCCGAGGCCGAGGAGATGGGGCCGGCGGTGGCCAGACCGGCCACGGCGAGGACCGCGGCGAGCAGCGCGGCCACCGGGGCGCGCCGCCGCCGTGGGCTTCTGCGGATGCTGATGAGTCTCATGGGCGGCTCCTCGTGCGGTCCGGATCGCGGGCACACCTTTTGGCATGCACCGGGCAACATAGCGGTCCGGGGGCCTCATTTGAAGGAAGATGCTCGGAATGGCTGGTCAACGAGCACCTTTGAGCATTTTCGAGCCCGTCGATCCCTCACCCGTATGGCCCACCCGCCCTGCGCGACCTGCCCGGCACCCCGACCCTGGGACGAACCACGGACTTTTCTGGAGGGCCCGGCACTCATGACACAGGCGCAAACGCCCGCATCACTCCGCCAGCTCCTCCTCGGCCCCGGGACCCTCAAACTGCTCGTCCTCTCGGCGCTCATCGGCATACCGGTCTCGCTGTTCGCCTTCGCCTTCGTCAGCCTCGAACACGCGCTCCAGCACTGGGTCTGGCACACCGCACCCGACCTGCTCGGCCATTCCCGCCCTCCGTGGTGGTGGGGCCTGCCCACGCTCACCCTCGCCGGACTGCTGGCCGCGCCGATCATCACGCGGATGGCCGGCGGCGGCGGACACGTCCCCGCCCAGGGCTTCGGCGGCCCGGCGACCATGCCCCGCGAGACCCTGAGCGTGGTCCTGGCCGCGCTGGCCTGCCTGCCCCTCGGCGTGATGCTCGGACCCGAGGCACCCCTGATGGCGATCGGCAGCGGACTCGCCCTGCTCAGCATCCGCGCCGCCCAGCGCACCGCCCAGCCCGAGCTGGCCACGGTCCTGGGCATGGCCGGATCCACCGCCGCCATCAGCACGATCTTCGGCAGTCCGCTGATCCCGGTGGTGCTGGTGCTGGAGGGAGCCGCCCTCGTGGCCGGGGGCGCCCGCCTGCTCGTACTGATCCTGCCCGCCCTGGTCGCCAGCGGAGTCGGGGCCCTGGTCTTCACCGGCTTCGGGCACTGGACCGGCCTCGGCATCGGCTCGCTGGCCCTCCCCCAGGAACCCGCCGCCGGCCTGCCCGACGCGGGCGACTTCCTGTGGGGCATCCCCATGGCCGCCCTGATCGGCGTCCTCGTCGCCCTGGGCAAGTCCGCGGGTCTGCGCGTGCACGGTTGGACGGGCACCTCCGCGAAGCGGATCGTCCTGTGCGCGGCGGCCGTCGGCGTCTGCGTCACCGGCTACGCGCTGATCACCGGTCGCTCTCCCGAGGAGGTGGCCCTGTCCGGACAGACCACCCTCGGCATGCTGGCCGCCGAGCCCTCGTCCTGGGGGGTGGGCGCGCTGGTGGCCCTCGCGGTCTTCAAGCTGATCGGCTGGAGCATCGCCCTGGGCAGCCTCCGGGGCGGACCCATCTTCCCGGCCATCATGATCGGGGCCGCGGTCGGCGTCGCCTTCGGCGGCCTCCCCGGCTTCGGCATGGGCCCCGCCCTGGCGGCCGGCGTCTGCGCGGCCGGCGTATCGGTCTCCCGGCTCCCGGTCACCGGCGTGGTCCTGGCCGCCGCCCTGCTGGGCAAGGAGGCATCCGTGCTGATGCCGCTGCTGGTGCTCTCGGCGGTGACCGCCCTGCTGGCCTCGGCCCTGATCGACCGCCAGCGTCCGGCCGACCCGGCGCACCTCCAGCCGGCCGCCGCCGACGCCTGAGCCCGCCGTCGACTCGGCCCCCGGGCGACCGGTCCTCCCGACCACCGGGCCTTCCGGCGGCCACGACGCCTACACCTACGCTCCGGGCATGTACGACGGCGGGCTCATCCAGTGGGTCAGCGAGCTCATGCGAGGGCCCGTCCCCAGACCGTGACGGGCGGCGGGCTCACGGCCAGGACCGGCGCCGCCGGCGAGCCGTGCCGGTGCCCGCAGGGATCGAAGACCAGGACCACCGGCTGTCCCGGACGCTGACGCCAGGAGATGCGTTCCGTGGCTTCGTCGCACACCGGACAGCACGGCAGCGGACCCGGCCGACCCGTCGGACCCGAGCTGCCCGCCAGGCTCGGCGGGTGCGGCTCCGGCCGGTACTCGGGGGCGGCCGCGAGCTGCGTGGAGTGCGGATCGCTCATGGAGTCTCCCTGGTCGTGCGGTTGGGCTGATCGCACTGTGCCATGGACGTGCCCCTTTGCGCACGGGTGAATCCTCCAGTGTTCCGGGGATGTTCCGGCAGGTCAGAGGTGTGCGCCCCGGCTCCCGGCGCCCCTCCCCGCGGACCCGGCGCTCAGCGCGAGCCCTCGGCGACCTCCACCACGCCCGATTCGTACGCGGCGATGACCGCCTGGGCCCGGTCGCGGACGCCCAGCTTGCCGAAGATGCCGGTGATGTGGTTCTTGACCGTGGAGACGCTGATGTCCAGGTCCGCGGCGATCTCCGCGTTGTCGAGTCCGGTGGCCAGCAGCCGCCAGATCTCCCGCTCCCGCGGTGTGAGTCCGGCCGGGACTCCGGCCGTCTGCCGGGCGGGCCTCACGGGGGCCCGTACGTACGTGGAGATCAGCCGGGTCAGCAGGCGCGGCGCCACCGCGGCCTCACCGGTGTGGACGGTGCGGATCGCCGCGGTCAGCTCCTCCGGGGAGACGTCCTTCGGCAGGAACCCGTACGCTCCGGCGCGCAGGGCCGCGACCACGTACTCGTCCATGTCGAAGGTGCTCAGCGCCAGGACCCGGCACTCCGGCAGCAGCCCGGACAGCTTCCCGGTGGCCTCGACCCCGTCCAGGACCGGCATCCGGATGTCCATGACGACCACGTCGGGCCGCAGCCGCTCCGCGAGGGCGACCGCCTCGGCGCCGTCCCCCGCCTCCCCGACGACCTCGAACTCCGGTTCGGGGGCCAGGATCAGGGCCAGGCCCCGCCGGACGAGCGGCTGGTCGTCGGCGATGAGCACACGGATCATCCGCGTTCTTCCTCTCCCTCTCCCCCGGGCGCGTCCGGACCGGGCGGCACCGGCAGGCGCGCCGCCACCCGGAATCCGCCGCCGTCGAGGGCGGCCGCCTCCAGGGTGCCGCCCTGCAGGGCGACCCGTTCGCGCATTCCGATCAGACCGTAGCCGGAAACCGGCGCCGGCCGCGAAGGCGCCGACCGGTTCCCCGCACCGTCGTCGCGGACCTCCACGGCCACCTCGGACGGACGGTACGTCAGGCGTACGCGGACCCGGGCCTGCCGCCCTGCGTGCTTGCGGGCGTTGGTCAGCGACTCCTGCACGATGCGGAACACCGTCAGGCCGAGGGCCGGCGGCAGCGGGCGGACCGGCCCGTCCACGGTGAACCCGGTCTCCAGGCCGCCGAGCCTGGCTTCGGCGACGATCCGGTCCAGGTCGCCGGGGCCGGGCTGCGGGGCCGGCGGGGTGTGTTCCGGTTCCTCCCCCGCCCGCAGGACGTCGAGCAGCTGGCGCATCTCGCGCAGCGCCATCCGCCCGGAGCCCTCCAGGGTGACCAGGGCCTCGCGGGCCGTCTCCGGGTCGTGCGCGAGGTTGGCCCGCGCCCCGCCGGCCATCAGCTGCATGGTGGTGATGTGGTGGGCCACGATGTCGTGCAGTTCGCGGGCGATGCGGCGGCGTTCGTCGGCCACCGCGCGTTCGGCCAGCAGGACGCGCTTGGCCTCGGTCTCGTGCTGCCAGCGGCGCGTCAGCAGCGCGGCGGCGACGACCAGGAGGACGGCGACCGTGTTGCCGAGCAGGCCCATGAGCCCGGTCGTCCCGCCGTAGCCGCTGCCGACCACGGTCAGCGGCACGGCCGCCAGGGCGGCCGCCGCCGTGACCGCCGGGCCGCGCATACGGGCCACGGAGTAGAGCGCGACGGTCGCTCCCGCGGAGAAGTGCGGGCCCTGTGACGTGATCAGGTTCAGCGCCACGCCGAGGGCGAGGACGGCGGCGAGCACGGCGACCGGTCTGACCCGCCGGGCCAGCAGGCAGGGCGCGGTCAGGACCACCAGGACGAGGGCGGAGACCGTGAGGGGCCGGCCGTCCCCGGCCGCGCCGAACGCATAGCCGAGCATGTCCACGACGACGGCGGCGATGGCCACGAGCGCGTCGTTGCGGGTCCAGTTCAGGGACCGGATCCCGTTCGAGATCCGGGTCCCGCTCGAGGCCCGGACACCCTTCGGGCCCGGGTCCCGGTTCGTGAACCGGACCCGGTTCACGGTCCGGGTCCCGTCCGCGCCGTGAACCGGCGCGCTCCCGCCCGCCCCGTCGTCCGTTCTGATCATCGGCATGCTCCATCTTCCCATCGGGCGGCCCGCGGGCCGCGGGCCCCGAGGAGGAGAGCGGACCAGGACCCGGGTCCTGGTCGGGGGCGCGCACCGGTCCCTGGTCCCGGAGGAGAGCTCCTCCCGGGACCTGACGTTTCGGAAGGCGGCCGGTGATGAGCTGGTGAGCAGCCCGGGGACCCCCGGCCTGCCGCCCACGTTACGGAGGACTCCTTGATCCGCGCCCTGACCGCCTTCGCCACCCGAAGTCCGTGGAAGGTCATAGCCCTCTGGGCGGTACTGGGCATCGCCCTGACGATCCTCGGCCAGGCCCTGGTCTTCCGCGCCACGCAGACGAGCACCGGCGCGTTCCTTCCGGCCTCCTACGATTCGGCGGCCGCGCTCGAGGTCGCCGAGGAACACTTCGGGGTCGAGCCCGACGCCAACCCCCTGACCATGCTGGCGGCCCGCGCCGACGGTGCGCCGCTGACCGCCGCCGACGAGCGGCGGATCGACGCCGAGGCGGCGAAGCTGACCCGGCAGCGGATCGTCATGCCGCGGCCCGAGGACACCCCGTCCTTCCTGGTGCAGGACCGTTCCCAGCTGCCCCGGATCAGCCCGGCGATGACGGCCCCGGACCGCAGCTTCCGGCTGCTGTCGGTCGAGTTGACCGGCAATCCCATGGATCCCGGCATGCAGGACCTGTACCGGGCGTTCCGGGACCACGCCCGGGCCGAGTTCGCGGAGACGGGCCTGCGGACCGGGTTCACCGCCGGGCTCGCGGACACCGTCGACACCGTCGACGCGGACGAGACCCGGTCGAAGATCGTCGGCGCCGTGATGCTCGCGGTGATCGTACTGCTGCACGTGCTGGTGTTCCGCAGCGTTCTGGCGGCGCTGCTGCCGCTGATCGCCGTCAGCATCATCGGCGGAGCGGCGGCCGGGGTCGTGGTCGGCACCGCGATGCTGACCGGCATCGAACTCGACGCGTCCACACCCCAGCTGATCAGCGTGGTGCTGGTGGGCATCGGCATCGACTACTTCCTCTTCCTGCTCTTCCGCTTCCGCGAGCACCTGCGCAAGCACCCGGAGCAGTCGGGCCGGACCGCGGCGGCCGAGGTCGCCGGCCGGGTCGGTACGGCGATCACCTGTGCGGCGCTGACCATCGTCGCCGCGTTCTCCACCCTCGCGGTGGCCACCTTCGGCCAGTTCCGGGTGCTGGGCCCGGCCATCGCCGTGTCCGTCCTGGTCATGCTGCTCGGCAGCCTGACGCTGATGCCGGCCATCCTCGCGGTCACCGGCCGCGGGATGTTCTGGCCCTCGCGGGCGCTGAAGCGGGAGCCCCGCGAGGGCGTGGCCGCGCGGACGGGCCGCCTGGCGGCACGGCGGCCGCTGACCCTGGTGCTCGCCTCGGTGGCCCTGCTGGGGGCGCTGGCCGCGGGGACGGCCGGGATGCGGATGGACTACGGGCAGAGCGGCGCGGGCGGGGAGCGTACGGCTTCGGCGGCCACGGCGGCCGAGATCGCCCGCGCGCTGCCCGCCGGGGTGTCCGATCCGGCCGGCGTGTTCGTGACCGCCTCCGACGGGGGCACGCTGACGGCCGAGCGCCTCGGCGGACTCTCCCGCGCGCTGGCTTCGGTCGACGGAGTGGGCCGGGTGGCACCGACGGTGCTGAGCGAGGACCGCCGGGCGGCCCGCATCGACCTGTTCCCGACCGCCGACCCGCACGGCCAGGAGGCCCGCGACCTGGTCTCCGGACCGGTCCGGGACGCGGTGGCGGCCCACCGCCCCGACGGTACCGAGGCCCATGTCGGCGGTACGGCGGCGATCTTCTCCGACATCGCGTCCGCCGTGGACAAGGACCTGAAGGTGGTCTTCCCGGTGGCGGCGGCGCTGATCGCGCTGATCCTGTTCCTGCTGCTGCGCAGCCTGCTCGCGCCGGTGGTCCTGATGCTCTCGGTGGGTCTGGGCTTCGTGGCCACGCTGGGTGCCTCGACGCTGGTGTTCCAGCACGCGGCGGGCCGGCCGGGCGTGGACTTCTCGCTGCCGCTGGTGCTGTTCCTGTTCGTGGTCGCGCTGGGCACCGACTACAACATCCTGATCACCGACCGGATCAGGGAGGAGATGGAGCGGCCCGGTCCGGCCCGTGCGGCCGTGGCCCGGGCGGTGCGCCACACGGCGCCCGCCATCGCGACCGCGGGCCTGGTGCTCGCGTTCTCCTTCGGGAGCCTGGCCGCGAGCCCGGGCTCCGCGACGCAGCAGATCGGCTTCGCCACGGGCCTCGGGATCCTGCTCTCCGCGTTCGTGCTGTCGATCGTGCTGGTGCCGGCCCTGGCCTCGCTGCTGGGCCGCTCCCTGTGGTGGCCGGTCGGGCCCGGCCGCGATGTGCGGGAGCCGGCGCCGGAGCCCGTGCCGGAGCCGGCGCCCGAACCGGCCACGGCCGGCTGAACCACCGCCCGCCCGTGGCGGGGCCGGTGCGCGCGGCCCCGCAGGGCCGTCTTCGCCGCACCGGCCCCGGCTCGGTCAGGCCAGTTTGTCGACCTCGGGGTGATCGGCCAGCCAGGCGCGGACGGCCTGCTGCTCCTTGCCCTTGCCGGATTCCTGGATCCCGGCCTCCAGACCGGTGAGCTGGGCCTCCGTCAGCTTGAAGGAGCTCAGCCACTGGGCGACCTTCGGCTCGTCGGCCGCGAAGTCCTTGCGGGCGACGTTGTGGATGCCGTCGCCCTTGCCCCAGGCGCCCTGGGGATCCGCGAGCTTCGTCAGCTCGTAGGAGGCGTACGCCCAGTGCGGGGACCAGAGCACGACCGCGACGGGCTCCTTCTTCTCGTAGGCCCGCTTGAGCTCGGCCAGCATGCCCGGGGTCGATCCGTCGACGACCTTGTACTCCCCGTCGAGCCCGTACTGGGGCAGCACCTTGTCCTTGAGGAGGCCCATCGCGCCGGCGCTGGGCTCGATGCCGATGATCCGGCCCTTGAAGTCCCCGGCCTTGCCCTTCAGGTCGGCGAGGGTCTTCACGTCCTTCATGTAGGAGGGGACGGCCAGCTCGATCGAGGTCGGCCCGTACCAGGAGCCGAGGTCGTCGAGCTTGTTGCCGTACTTCTTCCAGTACTCGGACTGCGTGGCCGGCAGCCAGGCATCGGTCTGGAAGTCGATCTGCCCCCCGGCGAGCCCGGTGAAGAGCGCGCCGAGTTCCAGCTGCTTGGCCTCGACCTGGTACCCGCGGCGCTCCAGGAGCTCCTTCCACAGGAAGGTGGAGGCGATGCCCTCGTCCCACGGGATGTAGCCGATGCTGAGCTTGCGGCCCTTGCCGATGTTCTCGACCCCGGCCCCGCCGACCGCGTTGACGTGCGATTTCCCGGAGTCGCCGAAGACTCCGAGGCCGCCCGCCACCAGGGACAGCACCACGGCCGAGGCCACGGCGAAGACCGGCTGCGGGCGGTGGCTCCACACCTTGGCGCTGCCGGTGGCGGCGGCGCGCGCCTTGGCGAGGGCGCGGCGGCCGAGCGGGGAGACCTGACGGCCCAGCGCCCCGGTCATCCGGTCCAGGTACATGGCGAGGATGACGATGGAGACGCCGGCCTCGAAGCCGAGGCCGATGTCCACGCTGCCGATGGCCCGGTAGACGGCGCCGCCGAGGCCGCCGCCGCCGACCATGCCGGCGATGACCACCATGGACAGGCCGAGCATGATGACCTGGTTGATGCCCGCCATGATCGTGGGGAGCGCCAGCGGGAGCTGGACCCGTACGAGGGTGTCGCGCGGGGTGGTGCCGAAGGCCTCGGCGGCTTCGACCAGCTCGGGGTCGACCTGGCGGATGCCGAGCTCGGTCATCCGGACGCCGGGCGCCAGCGAGAAGATGATGGTGGCGATGATGCCGGGCACCACGCCCACCCCGAAGAAGATGATGCCGGGGATGAGGTAGACCATGGCCGGCATGGTCTGCATGAAGTCCAGGACGGGCTTCAGGGTGGCGCTGACCTTGTCGGAGCGCGAGGCCCAGATGCCCAGCGGGATCGCGAAGACCAGCGTGACCAGGGTGGCCACCAGCACCAGCGCGAGCGTGGACATGGCCTCGGGCCACAGGCCGACGGAGTCGACGAGGGCGAAACCGGCGAAGGCGAGCAGGGCGGCGAGCAGGCCGCGCAGCCACCAGGCGGCGACGGCGAGGACGCCGGCCAGCAGCAGGGGGTTCGGCGCGGACAGGACGGCTTCGATGCCGTCGTAGAGGCCGGTGACGAGCGCGGCGATGGCGTCGAACAGCCAGGACAGGTGGCTCTGGAGGAAGTCGACACCGCTGTCGACCCAGGCGCCGAGGTTCAGGCGGGGCATCACGCGGCCACCTCCGCGCAGTCCAGCGGGGCACGCCGCTCGTCGCCGATGAAGGCGACGAGGCGGCCCTGCGGGACGGAGCCGACGACGGTGCCGTCCTCGGCGGTGACGGCGACGGGGTGCGGGACGCGGGCGCTGACGGCGCACACGTCGGCGAGCGGGGTTCCGGCGGAGACCGTGGGGCAGCCGCAGTCGGGCCGGCCGCCGGCGTCCCCGGTCATGACGGCGTCGGCCGTCAGCACCCGCGAGCGGTCCACGTCCTGGATGAACGAGGCCACGTAGTCGTCGGCGGGGCGGGTGAGGATGTCCTCGGCCGTGCCCTGCTGGACGATCCGGCCGTCGCGCATGACGGCGATGGAGTCGCCGAGCCGCATGGCCTCGTTGAGGTCGTGGGTGATGAACACGATGGTCTTGCCCAGGCTCCGCTGGAGTTCGAGCAGCTGGTCCTGCATGTCGCGGCGGATCAGCGGGTCGAGCGCGCTGAAGGACTCGTCCATCAGCAGCAGGTCGGCGTCGGTGGCCAGGGCGCGGGCGAGGCCGACGCGCTGCTGCATGCCGCCGGAGAGCTCGTCGGGCCAGGACTTCTCCCAGCCGCCGAGCCCGCAGAGGGCCAGCGCTTCGGCGGCCCGCCGTTCGCGCTCGGCCCGGGGGACGCCCTGGACCTCCAGGCCGTAGCCGGCGTTCTCCAGCACGTCGCGGTGCGGGAACAGGGCGAAGTGCTGGAAGACCATGCTGATCTTGGTGGAGCGCACGCGGCGCAGTTCGGCCGGCGAGAGGGCGGTGAGCTCCTCGCCGTCGACGAGGATCCGGCCCGCGGTGGGCTCCAGGAGGCCGTTGAGCATGCGCAGCAAGGTGGACTTGCCCGAGCCCGACAGACCCATGACGACGAAGATCTGGCCGGGCTCGACGCGGAACGAGGCGTCGATCACCGCCGCCGTCGTTCCCTCGGCGCGCAGCTCGTCGCGGTCGGTCGCACCGCTTTCGAGTGCGCGGACCGCTTTCGCGACGGCCGCGCCATTGTCGGGTCCTTTACCGAACACCTTGTACACATGCTCGGCTATGAGCGTGGACACATACACCTCAAGGGTCGTACCGGCACGGCCCACCGGCGTGCGTGCGGTCGGCGGGCCGTGGAGCGCGACGGGATCCGCCCGTCACCCGCGCCCCGGCCGCTGTCGGCCGGCGGACGGGTCCGCTCCAGCAGCGCTCTTGCCCGGGCTTAACCTCTGCAAACGGTGAAGTGAGTCATGTCACTTGCGCTGCGTCGCCGCCCGCGCTCGTGGCTGCGCCCGTGCAACCGGATTCCGCTTGCTGCGGGGTCCCGGCTCCGGAATGCTCCGGGTCGGCGAGCATCGAGGCACGCAGGTGCGCGAGGACCCGGGTCAGGAGGCGTGAGACCTGCATCTGCGAGATGCCGAGGGCGGCGCCGATCTGGGCCTGGGTGAGCTCCTCGCCGAAGCGCATCGACAGCATGCGGCGCTCGCGGTCGCTGAGGCGTTCCAGCAGCGGCGCCAGGGTCTGGATGTCCTCGACGCGCTCCAGCGCGGGCTCCTCGGCCCCCATGGTCTCGGCGAGGCTGTGGCCGTCGGTGCGGCCGTCGGTGTACTCGGAGCCCGGGGCGTCGAGGGAGCCGCTGGTGTGGCCGTTGGCGGCGACGAGCCCCTCGATGACCTCTTCCTCGGTGAGCGAGAGGTGTACCGCGAGGTCCGCGACCGTCGGCGGCCGGTCGAGGAGAGCGGTCAGCTGCTCCTTCGCCTTGGCCAGGTCGATGCGCAGTTCCTGGAGCCTCCGCGGGACGCGGACCGCCCAACTGGTGTCACGGAAGTGTCGTTTGATCTCTCCGGTGATGTACGGCATGGCGAGGGAGGCGAACTCCACCTCGCGGGCCGGGTCGAACCGGTCGATGGCCTTGATCAGGCCTATGGTGCCGACCTGGAGGAGGTCTTCGAGGTCGCCTCCGTCTCCGCGGCCGCGGAAGGGGCGCATGGCGAACCGGACGAGCGAGATGTTCATCTCGATGAGGGTCTCGCGGACGTACCGGTATTCGTGGGTGCCCTCGTCGAGCTCGTGGAGCCGGCGGAAGAAGAGCCGCGTCAGCTCGCGCGCGTCCGCGGGGGCCACCTCGCGGGGCTCCGCGATCCGGGGCGGGAGCACGGTGGCCGCCGGCTCTCTGCCGGCGCCGGGGCTCGGGGCTCTTTCGGCGCCGGGGCTCGGGACGGGGCCGGCCGGCCGGCCGGCGCAGGGGCCGGGGCGGGGACCGGGAAGGGGTCCGGACCGGGGGCCGGGAAGGGGGCCGGCGGTATGGGAGAACGGGGTGGGCATCGGCACGGGGTCGCTCCTTGGGCTGGTCGGCTTGCGGCGCATGACCTTGATGGGCGTACACCCTAGCGGGTTCCGGATCCGTTCCCCAGTTCCCTCCTCCTAGATCAACCAGCCGGAACCCGGCCGCATTTGCGGCAGGGTTCCGTTCCGGTCGCACATCGGCCGGACGGCCGCGGTTCCCTCGGCCGTCCGGTCAATTCCCTTCGGCGGCGGGCCCGGTGGCGGTGCCGGGAGCGGCTGCGCGGGCGGCTCCGGCCGGGGTGCCCGAGGTGGTGCGGAGCACCCGGATCAAGGCCTCGACGCCGGCCTCGGCCTTGGGGCGCGGGCAGCCCGCGTTGAGGCGTACGAAGCCCGCGCCTTCGGGCCCGTAGGCGGTTCCGGGCATGATCGCCACCTTCTCGGTATGAATCAGCTCACGTTGGAGCACCTCGTCGGGAACCGCGAGGGGCCGGAGATCGATCCAGGCGAGGCAGCCGGCCTCGGGCGGATGCCAGTCGAGCCCGGGGAAGGCTTCGGTCAGGCGGTCGCCGGCCATGCGCAGGATGTCCCGGACGTAGGCGTCTTGTCCCGGACGTAGGCGTTGAGCGGCGGGCCAACTCCCGCTCCAGGGCGTCCCCGTCGTGGAGCGGCACCCCGTGCTGCTCCCGGCCCCGGGCCGCGAGCAGGAAGATTCCGTTCTGTGCACGAGTGGCGCCAAGAGGAGAAGGGCCCCCAGTCGGCAAGGCCTGCTTCCTCCCGCGCGGGGCCCTCGTACGAGCGCGTCCACGGGGTTCCCCCGCGGCGCCCTTGTGCGGGACCTCCGGACGCAGCACTCTGAGCGGACGACTCAGGGGGGTCCTCTTTCATGATCATGCGATCGCACTTATTCCGGCGGTACGGAGCCGCGCTCGCGCTCGCCTCGGCCCTCGTGCTCGGGGTGGACACCGGGGCCTCGGCCACGGCCGCGCCGGAGGGGGTGGTCCTGTACGCCGGAGCGCCCGGAGCCGTCGGCGACAGCTACCTCGTCCTGCTGGACCCGGCGCGCGCGGGTTCCCGTACGGACCGGGGCCGGGCCGTGGTCGAACGGTTCGGCGGCACGGTCGACCAGACCTACGACTCGGCGGTCAACGGATTCGCCGTCCGGATGACGGAGCGCCAGGCCCGGCGGCTCGCGGCCGATCCGGCCGTGACCACGGTCGCGCAGAACCGGAAGCTGCGCCTCGACACCACCCAGCCGACCCCGCCGTCCTGGGGCCTGGACCGGCTGGACCAGCGCAGGCGGCCGCTGAACAGCGCCTACGCGTACGCCACGTCGGCCGGTGTGGGGGTGACCGCGTACGTCATCGACACCGGGATCAACATCAGCCACCAGGACTTCGGCGGGCGTGCCCGGTACGGCTACGACGCGATCGACAAGGATTCCGTGGCCGAGGACGTGCACGGGCACGGAACCCACGTGGCCGGAACCCTCGTGGGCACCACCTTCGGGGTGGCCAAGCGGGCGAAGGTGGTGGCCGTCCGGGTCCTCGACTGGAACGGGGAGGGCACGACCGCGCAGGTGGTCGCCGGCATCGACTGGGTGACCCGCAACGCGGTGAAGCCCGCCGTGGCGAACATGAGCCTGGGCGGTGACCCGGACAGCGTCCTGGACGCGGCCGTGCGGCGTTCCATCGCCTCCGGCATCACCTACGCGGTGTCCGCGGGCAATCAGGACAAGGACGCTTCCGGGCACTCGCCGGCCCGGGTCTCCGAGGCGCTGACGGTCGGGGCGCTGGGCGTCCGCGACGCCCGCTCCTCGTACTCCAACTTCGGTCCGCTGGTGGACCTGTTCGCCCCCGGCGACTCCATCACCTCGGCGGTCTACTGGGGTGACGACTGGAGCACCGTGATGTCGGGCACCTCGATGGCCGCCCCGCACGTCGCGGGCGCGGCGGCGGTCTACCTGTCCATCAACCGCACCGCCACCCCGGCCCAGGTGGCGGGCTACCTGAAGACCAAGGCCACCACCGGGGCGGTGCTCGACCGCGGTCCGGGCTCCCCGGACCGCTCCCTCTACATGGGCAGCGCACCGAACCGGGTGCTCGGCAAACGCTTCTCCAACCCCACGAACTACGCGGTCGGGGACCTGAAGACCATCACATCCCCGATCACGGTCAGCGGAGTCGCGGGCCCAGCCCCCGCCAAGCTGGACGTCGAGGTGTACGTCAAGCACCCGGACTCGGGAACCCTGCGGATCGACCTGATCGCACCCGACGGGTCGGTGTACCCGATCAAGGACGAGTACACGGACTGGGGCGAGAGCGACCTCGTCGGCCTGTACACGGTCAACGCCTCCGCGGAGACGGCGGCCGGCGTGTGGAGACTGCGCGTGTTCGACGCCTTCGCCGGGCACACCGGGTACCTGGACGGGTGGGCGCTGCGGTTCTGAACGGCCGAATCGGGGGTGTGCTCCGGGGCAGCGGGCCCCGGAGCACACCCCCGTCCGCCGGCCGGGTCAGCCGTTGGGGACGTTGTCCACGAAGGCCGTGCCCGCGGTGCGGAAGCCGCCGACCTTGGCCGCGACCTGGGCCGGGGTGAGGACCTGGTCCTTGACGTGCAGGACGTAGTCCACCTTCTGGTCGTAGGCGCGGGGGGTCGAGCCGGGCTGCCCGTTCAGGTCGATCAGCCACTGGTTGAAGTTGATCGACATGGGCCGCTCGGGCAGGTACCGGGCGTCGTGCGTGCCGAAGACCTGGCCGTCGACGTAGTAGGTGATGGCGTTGTTGTCGATGGTGAGCACCAGGTCGTGCCAGCCCGCGTAGCTCGTCCGGGACTCGGTGTGCTGGTTGACGGCCTCCCACGGGTCGGGCCGGTACGTCTCCCAGGACGTGGCGTAGAGGATGTTCGCGGGCTCGCCCCAGCCGCCGTTGGGGAGGTACTCGAAGTCGTACTCGGCGTAGTCGTCGGCCATCGGGGCCTTGAGGTCGTTGATGGGGAAGAAGGTCTGCACGAGGTGGTCCCCGTCCGGGCCGTACTTCGGGGCGTCGGAGAACTTCACCCGCGCCGCGTAGGTGCCGTTCTTGAACTTCATGGCCCGGGTGAGGATTTCGGTGTGCTTGGTGCTCTCGCCGGTCCCGGCCGTGGAGGTCTCCAGGTTCATGACGGTGTTGCCGCCCTCGGCCGCGAAGGTGACGTTCTCCGGCGCCCAGGTGGCGCCCGGGACGCCGGGCCCGCCCGCGTTGGAGCGCACGCTCCAGCCGTGGGCCGCTATCGCCGGGTCCGTGGAGGAGGTGTACGTGAAGTCGTCGAAGAGGGTGGCTCCGGCCGGTCCCGGGTCTGTCGGGGTGGGGGTCGGCTCCGTCGGGGTCGGGGTCGGCGTGGGGTCCGGGACGTTGCCTCCGGGCGCGGTGCCCCAGACGGTGCCGGTGCCCAGCCGGGCGGTCACCTTGTCCCAGTCCCCGTACCCGGTGCGGGACGCGTCGAAGGAGTAGTCGTCGGACTGGCGCAGCGTCTGCCAGTCGGCGCGGTGGAAGCGCAGCTGCATGTCTCCGGTGTCGGCGCCCGGGGCGAGGGTGCCCGCGCCGGCGGTGAAGGCGATCTCCAGGTAGCGGTCGCCGGTGGCCGTCGGGGTGGCCAGGGTGTGGAAGGTGCCGGTGATGTTGGCGCAGCCCTTGACCGCCCAGGAACAGGCGTACCGGTACTGCGTGTCCGCGGCGTCCGCCTTGAAGTAGTAGCGGAAGGTGACCTGGCTCAGGGAGACGGTGCCGGAGCCGTTGTTGACCACCTTGAACCAGGGCTCCGCCTGGTCGGCGGTGGCCCCGGTCGCGCTGGTGCGGTACTGGACCTTGACGGAGTCGGCCGCGGCGGTCGCGGGCAGGGCCGTCAGCGCGGCCGAGCCGAGACCGGCGGTCAGGGCGATGGCCAGGGCTACGGCCGTACGGCGCTTGCGGACCGGGGGGCGGCTCGGGGCGTGGGTCGGGGTGCGCATGCTGCGTTCCTCTCGGGGTGGGGGGAGGGAAGGGATCGGCCGCGCACGCCGAGGGCGGCGAGCCGGGTCTGGTGGTGGCCTTGGCGGCGGAGGAAGTCCGGCCAGTCGCGGTGCGCCGACCAGGCGGTGTCCGCCAGGGCGCACAGCCGGGGGAAGGCCAGGTATTCGAGCTCGGCCGGGCTCCGCGCGTACTCGGTCCACAGCTGCGCCTGGGTGCCGAGTACGCGGCGTGCGGCCTCGGGCTCCCAGTGCGCGGGAGCGGGCTCGTTGTCGTAGACGCCCCGCAGGTCGAGCACGGCGCCCTCCTGGCCGCGCGGTTCGCCGGGGTCGGCGGACTGCGGGTAGTCGAGGTAGGTGGACCGGTACGGGGTCATGATCACGTCGTGGCCGCGCAGTGCGGCGGCCCGCCCGTGGTCCGCGTCGAGCCAGGCCAGGGCCGTGAAGGAGGCGGGCAGTTCCGTGCCGGTCCCGGTCCAGCCGAGCGGGCGGCGGCCGAGCCGGGCCAGGTGCGCCGCGACCTCGCCGAGGAACCAGCCGTGGAGCGCGCCCGGGCCGGCCAGCCCCTCGGCGGCGATCCGGGCGCGGGCCGCCGGGGAGCGTTCCCATTCCACGCGCGGGCATTCGTCGCCGCCGAGGTGGACGTAGGGCCCGGGGAACACGTCCGCGACCTCGTCCAGCACGCCCCGGCAGAAGTCGAGCACGGCGTCGTGGACCCCGAACACGTTCTCGCAGACGCCCCAGCGGGTCCAGGTGTCCAGCCGGACGCCGGGCCGGTTGCCGAGTTCGGGGTAGGCGGCGAGGGCGGCGCGCGCGTGGCCGGGCATCTCGATCTCGGGTACGACGCGGACCCCGCGCCGGGCCGCGTACGCGACGAGCCCGGCCAGTTCGGCGCGGGTGTAGGCGCCCTCGTGCGGGATCCCGTCACCCGCGCTCTCGGCGCGCCGGCCGCCGATCTCCGTGAGCCGGGGAAAGGCCGCGACCGGCATCCGCCAGCCCTGGTCGTCGGTGAGGTGGAGGTGCAGGACGTTGAGCTTGTGCAGCGCGAGCAGGTCCACGAAGCGGCGTACGTAGGCCACGGGCTGGAAGTGGCGGGCCACGTCCAGCAGGGCGCCGCGCCAGGCGAACCGCGGCCGGTCGGTGATCCGTACGCAGGGCAGCGACCAGCCGGCCGCGGGCGTACGGGCCCGCGCGCCCCCGGCGGCCAGCGCCTCGGGCGGCAGGAGCTGGCGCAGGGTCTGCACCCCGTGGAGCAGCCCCTCGGGGCGGGCCGCACGCAGCAGGACGGAGTCGGGGCGGACGGTGAGGACGTACCCCTCGGCTCCGAGCGGCTCCTCCCCCCGGGCGGGGGCGGCGGTGTCCCCGGGGGTCAGGAGGAAGACGATCCGCCCGTCGGGGTCCGGGGCCAGCGGCAACCCGGTGGCGGGGGTGACCAGTTCGCGCAGCAGGCCGGCCGCCGCCTCGGCGCCGGGACCGGCGCGCAGTCCGGTGCGGTGGTCCAGGGTGAAGCGGCCGGGCAGGGCGGTGACCGAGTCGGGGCGCGGGACGAGCGCGAGGTCGGGGCGGAGGGAAACGGCGGCGGCATCGGCGACGGCATCGGTCACGGTGTCGGGCTCGGTCACGGTCTCGGAGATTCCTCACCTGGCTGTTCCGTCAACTCATCCGCGAAGGAATGGAGTTGACCAACTGACCAATTGGTTAGCTGAGTGGCTAGAAGGTGACACGGCCCGCGTGCGCCGTCAACCCTGTACGGGCTGAAAAATCTCGACGGACGTCTCCCGCCCCCGCCTCCCCGAGTGGTTAGATGCACATGACCAGTTGGACAGGTGAGCAGAGAGAAGTGGGGGCGGGCCATGACGAAGGACGCAACCGACCCGTCAGGATCCGTACTCAAGCGCGAACGGGTCCGCGAGCACCTGCTGGGGCTCATCGACATCAGGCGGCCCGGCGACGCGATCCCTTCCGAGCGCACCCTGTGCGCCACGCTGGAGGTCTCCCGTCCGACCCTGCGCGCGGCGGTGGACGAGCTCGTGGCCACGGGCCTGCTCGTACGCGAGCACGGGCGCGGGATGTTCGTTGCCCCCGCCAAGATCACCCAGGAACTGGCCGCCGACGAGGCGGCCTTCGCGATGCGGCAGGCGGCCGGCCACTGGTCCAGCCGGATCCTGGAGCACTCCACCGTCCAGGCGGGCGCCCGGATCGGCCGCCGGCTGCGCATCTCCCCCGGTGCGAGCCTGCTCTACATCGCCCGGCTGCGGCTGGTGGACGGCGCCCCGATGGCCATCGAGCACCTGCACATCCCGGCCGATCTGGTGCCGGCCCTGACCCCGGCGGAGCTGGAGGCCGGGGACCTCTACGAGCACCTGCGCGACCACCACGGCGTGTACGTGCACGAGGCGCAGCAGTCCATCGAGCCGACGGTGGTGAACGAGGGGGAGGCGGGCCTGCTGGACGTCCCGCTGCTCTCCCCCGCGCTGCTCATCGAGCGGCTCACCACCGACTCCACCGGCCGGCCGGTGGAGTACGTGCACTCCGTGTACCGGGGCGACCGCTACCGGATCGTCTCGCGGCTGGCCCTGGGGGTGTCCCCGGGAGCCGGGCGGCCCGGGGGCCACCACCCGGGGATCCCGCCGGGCGACCTCGGCCGCCGGGCGGTCATCACTTCCACGACGACCGGGGACGTCCACACGAGCACGTGAGCGTGCCCCGCGGTTCCGCCGGAGGCGGGCCCGTCATCCACCGGCCCCCATCCACCGGCCCGCATCCCCCGCCCCCGTCCGCCGTCCGCCGTCCGCCGTCCGCCGTCCGTCAGGTGCGGACGAAGACCGCCTTGAGGTCGTGGGCCCTGTCCATCGTGACGTTGACCTGGGAAGCGGTGATCGAGTAGCGCTGCCCGTCCAGCTCCCACGCGGCGATCCGGTACCCACGCGGCGGGGCGGCGGTCACCTTGATCGAGGTCCCCGCCCGGTACGGGCCCCAGGTGTCGGGGCGCAGCCCCTCGCCCAGGGTCAGGGCGTAGCGCTGGCGGGGCTGCGCGGGGGCGCGGTAGCCGGCCACGAGCGGGGTGGTGATCCGGGCGACGGCCGCGTTGTTGTTGTAGGCGTCGCCCAGCGGCTGGCCGTCCCAGGTGTTCTCGGTGTTCGAGTACTGGTTGACGGCCGTGCAGGGCCCGCCGCAGGCCGAGGAGTATGCCATCAGCGTGTGGTACCGGCGGTCGGGAGTCACGTAGCCGGTGCTGTAGGGGGTCGTCAGGTAAGGGCGGTAGTCGGCGCCGCCCCCCTGCACGTCCAGGGTGGTCCGGTCGTGCCACAGCCCGAGGTTGTGGCCCACCTCGTGGCCGAAGTTGTACCAGAGCGCCACGGTCCGGTAGTCGACGACCGAGTACGCCTGGTCGTCGGTCTTCTCGCTCGGCGGCTGCGGGAGGCTGCCCTGCCCGCTGCTCGTTCCGTTCGGGACCTCGATCATCAGGGAGACCAGGTCGGCGCCGTACTTCTCGCGCAGCGCGGCGGCCGGGGCGCCCAGCCGCGGCTCCCTCGGGTTGGAGACCAGGCCGTGGACGACCGGGGCGGTCTCCTGGTCCGCCGGGACGTAGTAGTTCGCCTTGTAGGTGGCCACGATGTCGACGCTCGCCTTGATGTTGCTGTCGGCGAAGGCGTGGTTGATGCTCGTCTCCGCGAAGGCGATCCGGGCGAGCATCGCCTCCTCCCCGCCCATGCCCCATTCGGCGCGCGGGGTGTAGCCGACCACCATGTCGATGACGACCGGCTCGGCGGACGCGGCGCGGGTCATCAACTGCCTGCGCGCCTCCGCGATGACCGCGGGGTCGGGGTTCTCGTACTGCGGGTCGGCGTCGTCCTGCGGGGGCTTGACGTGGAGGTCGGGGTCCTCCTCGGTGATCAGCAGCCGGCCCGGTTCGTTGCGCGGCTGTGCGATGCGGTACGCCCTCTCGCCCAGGTCGAAGAGGGCGTCCACGCCGACGGTGTCCGGCCTGGCCCCGGCGGCGCAGACTCCGGTGGTCGACAGGACCACCCGGCGGCGCATCCCCGGCTCGACCGGGTTCCCGTCGACCCTGACGACCTCACCGCTCCATTTGACGGCGCCCCCGGCCGGGTCCCGCTCCACGCCGGACTCCACCACCTCGATGGAGGTGTCGGAGAACGGCCTGAAGGTGTGCCGGCGCGGGGTGCCGAAGGGCTGGTCCGCGCACAGCCAGCGGTAGTCGGCCAGGTCGAGGTCGATGGTGCGGCTGCGCAGGACGTGGCCGGGCGGGGCGGGCTCGGCGGTCGGGTGCGCGGGGGCGGCGGCCAGGGCTGGAGGCAGCCCGAGGGCGGTGGCCGAGAGGGCGGCGAGCAGCCCGGTGGCCAGGCCGAGACGAGAGATGATCATGCGCGTACGAACGCACGTCCACACCGGCCCGGTCTACGCCGACACCCGCTCCCGCTCCCGCGTCACCCGGCCACGCCTCCCCGGCTCACCCTGACGGGCCCGGCGCGGCGGGCGTCCGACCAGGGGGCGTCCCATCGCTCCCCGATCCGCGCCGATCGACAAGAGCGCCTAGGTCACCCGGAAGCCGATGGCGGCCGGGGACCGGTCGAACGTCAGCCGGTCCCAGGTGGGGAAGGCGAGATCGGTGACCGCGAGCAGCCGGCCGGCGGCGTCGTGCAGGGTGCGGCGTACGGTGAGACCGCCGGCCGGGGTGGCGGCCCGGGGCGAGTTGGTCCGGGTCATGGTGATGGTCTCGGCGACCCGGCCGGCCCGCGCGGCCCCCTCCAGCCAGTGGTGCAGGGGCCCGAGGTCCTCGCCCCGGACGCCGGCCACCAGGCGGTCCCGGTAGCGGGCGAGTTCGGGGGTCCGCAGGACGGTGCGGGGGCAGAGGTACGTCACCGCGTGCCGCCGGGTCTGGCCCGTCGGGCCGCTTTCTCGGTGGTGGTGGACCAGGGTCTGCTCCCCGCCGCGCATGCCGAGCTGCTCGGCGAGCGCCGGAGCCAGGGTGACCAGGGTGAGCCACGCCTGGGCGGGTCCCCCGGCGGCCGTCGTCGTCGGCGTGGCCGCCGGGGCTGGGGCGGCCTCGACCCCCGGTGCCGGTGCGGAGGCCTGGCCGACGGCTGAGGCCTGGACGGGGGCGGAGGCCTGGCCGGGGGCAGCGGCCGGGGCCTGATGGCCGGCCGGGAACGGCGCCGGGGGCCGGTGCGCCGGCAGCGGGAACGCCGGCCGGGTGCCGCGCCGGCCGGTGACGACGAGGCCGTCCTCCCTCAGGTGCTGGAGGGCGGCCCGGATGGTCTGCCGGTTGACCTCGTAGCGGGCGGCGAGGCTGCGCTCGGAGGGCAGCCGGGCGCCGGGGATGAGTGCGGTGAGGTCGAGCTCGCGCCGCAACGCTGCGGCGATCCGCTGGTACTTGGGCATGGCGGCCGGGCCGCCGCCCCGCGAAGGGGAGGGCATGGCTTCTCCTCTGACGGGAGGTCAAGGACTGCGCGGTCTGCTCGACCAACGTAGCATTGGTCTATACCTGTCGGTGAGAGGGGATCCGGTATCCGGACCCTGTTTGGCCGGAACCGCACGCACGCTCAGGGCCGCAGCGGATTGGGAAGCGGCAGGTAGCGGGCGTCGGCGCCGTCGGCGCGGGTCCAGCGCAGCAGCAGGTTGGTCTTGGCCGGGAGGTTCGGTGCGGCCAGCAGAGCGGCGACCTCGGGCAGGTCGTGCTCGGCGCCGAAGCGCTGGAACTCCGCACGGGCGGCGGGCCACAGGTCCCCGGCCGCCTCCGGGTGGCTCTCCGCGAGCGCGCCCGCCACCTCGGTCAGGTGGTTGACCACCAGGCAGTAGACGAGGCGCTGCCAGGCGGCTTCCCGGTCCAGGTCCGGCAGGAGCTTCACGCCCTCCGCGTCCCGGAAGAGGGCCTGCGCGGGCGTGCCCTGGGCGTCGACGGCGACCAGGGTGTTCTGGAGGTGCGCTTCCAGCACCACCCCGTGCCGGGCGAAGAGGTGCAGGACGGGCGGCACCACCTGGCGCAGGTACGCCCGCCACCACCCGGCCGGGTCGTCCGTTGCCGCCAGCGGGCTGCCGGGATACCCCTCCGCCAGCGCGGCCGCCAGCAGCGGCGTGACCCCGGGCTCCGCGTGCGCCTCCAGCCCGTCACGGACCAGTACGGCGAGCTCCTCGAAGGCGAACTCGGCCGTCCGGTACCCCCGGTCGGGCAGCCAGGCCGCACCCGACCCGGACCGGCGCAGTTCCGCGAAGCCCGCCTCGACCGCCGCGTCCGTGCGCCGCAGTTTCAGCAGGTCGTGGCGCCACAGCCGGCGCACGTCGTTGGTGATCCGCACGTCGAGGCTGAACTTCACGAACAGATCGCCGGCCGCGCCTCCGCCACGGCTGCCGCCGGGAACGTACAGGGTCCGGATCGAGGCGGTCGGCCACACCGGCACCCGCCCGGTTCCCAGCGGCAGCAGCCTCCCGTCCGCGAAGGCCTCGCGAACGGCGGGCCTGCCCGCGACCAGGTCGAGCTGCCAGGGGTGGGCGGGCAGCAGCCGGTAGCCGGCCGGCGCGCGCGGCCCGCCCAGCGCCTCCGCGAGCGAGTCCACCGCGGCGGCCGCGGCCGGCCCGCCCTCCTCCGCCACCTGGTCCTCGCGCACGCCCAGGAAGGCCAGCGGGAAACGGGCGTGGGCCTCGGGGGCGTACGGCAGCCAGCCGTTGGCCGGCCCGCCGCCCCGGGCCTTGGGGGCCGGATGGTGGGGGTGCCCCATGACCAGGGACTGCTCGGACCGGACGTACGGGTCCGCCGGCGGTGGCGTGGCCGCGCGGGCGGCCAGCAGCGCGGCGATGGTCTCGCGGCTGTCGGCGATCTCGACCGGGAGCTCGTCGTTGGACACCCCGGTGTACTGGCGCAGTTCGTCGGAGACGAGTTTCACCAGCTCCGTATGGGTGAGCGGATGCCAGCCGTCCCCCGTCCCCAGCTCGGGCCGCTCGGGCCTGCGCCCGGCGCGCACGCGCAGCAACCGCGCGCTGCCCGACAGCCGGTACGCGCACCAGCCGTCCTCCTCGGGACCTTCGGACCCTTCGGACCCCCCTGAGCCTCCTGTGCCTCCTGACCCGGCCGCCCCGGCGAGCGGGACCGGTTCGGCGGCCTCCCGCAGGAGGCAGTTCAGGAGCGGGGCGGCCGCGTAGGTGTCGGCGGCGTCGTTGTCGGCGGCTTCGGGGTCCACGGATTCCATTCGTACGTCCAGAGCGCCGGAGGTGCGCGGGGGCGCATCACCGGCCGTGATCTTCAGTATCCGCGATGATGAAGTGATCACCACGTCATCCGAGAGGACCGGGGCCCTGGATCCCAGCATGCACCTCCCCGCCACCCCGGCCGAAGAGGCCGTCTCCGCCGAACTGGCCGGGCTGTCCGAAACCGGCCCCGCCGGACCGGCCGCCGCGCCGCCCGGCCCCGGGTCCGCGTACGCCACCGCTCGGCCCGGCCCCGAGTCCGCGTACGCCGCCGCGCTCCCCGGTGCGCGGGCCGCCGTACTCACCCGGCTGTGGCGGGCCTTCGCCTTCGAGCCGCTGCCGTGGATCACCCACCGGGAGCGGGGTTCCGGCTCGCTCGCGCTCCGGCTCGCCTCGGGCTCCCGGCTGGAGGGCCCCCTCCCCGACCCGTACGCGACGACCTTCTCGGCGGCCCGCGCGAGCGCGCCCCCCGTCACCGAGCTGCTGCTCGACGGCCGCCCGTACCGGCGCGCCGCCACGCTGGTGGCGGCGCTCGGGCTGCCGTACGGGGAGGAGTTCGCCGCCGAGCTCGACGGGAGCACGGCCTCCCTCGCCCTGTCCCGCGCCGGCCAGCCGGTCGGCCCGCCGGTCGGCCCGCCGGTCGGCCCGCCGGTCGGGCAGGTCCTTGCGGACCTCGCCGCCTGGGAGTGGGAGCAGCGGGTGGTGGACGGCCATCCGTACCACCCCAACTGCCGCTCCCGTCCCGGTTTCACGGTGGCCGAGCAGCTCGCGTACGGCCCCGAACACCGGCCGGTGGTCACCCTCGGGCTGGTGGCCGTACCGGACGGGGAGTGCCGGGTGACCGGGGAGTGGCCGGACCGGTGGCGGGAGGCCGGGCGGATCCTCGTGCCGGTCCACCCCTGGCAGGCCGAGCACGTGGTGAAGCAGGGCGAGCCGAACGAGAGCGGGCACGGGCACGAGCTGCGGCCCGGGCCCGCCGCGCACCCGTTGATGGCCCTGCGCACCCTCGCCCCCGCGGACGGCGGGCCGCACGTCAAGACCGCGCTCAGCGCCCGCCTCACCTCCTCCGTGCGGGACATCTCCGTGTACTCCATCGAGACGGCGGCCGCGGTCTCCGCCTTCGCGCAGAGCCTGTCCGAGCGGCTCGACGGCCGCCTGCACATCACCCGCACCCTGGGGGCCGTCACGGCCGGCGGCCCGGACCTGGCCGCCGTGCTCCGCGAGCCGCCCGAGGCGTACGCGGGCCGGGGCGCCGGCGAGCGCGTCCTGCCCGTGGCCGCCCTGGCACTGACCCCGTACGCGCGCTCCGACGCCTGGCGGGCCCGTTTCGCCCGCCTCGCGCTGGCGGTGTGCCTACGGGTCCTGGACCTCGGAGTGGCCCTGGAGGCCCACGGCCAGAACCTCCTGGTCGTCCTGTCCGCCGACGGCGACCCGCTGCGGCTCGTGTACCGCGACCTCGCCGACATCCGGATCAGCCCGGCCCGCCTCGCCCGCCACGGCCTGCCGGCGCCACCGCTGTCGGGCCGGCTGATCAGCGACGACGTGACCCTCCTGCGCCGCAAGCTCTTCGGGTCCCTGGTGGCGGGGGCGCTCGGCTCCACGGCCGGTTCGGCCGCCGCGCTCGCCGCGGATCTGGCGGCGGCCGCTCCCGGCCTGCCCGCCACCGAAGACACCCGGGCGCTGCTGACCGGGCCGCTGTCGACGAAGGCGCTGACGCTGATGCGGCTGAGCCCGGGGGTGCCGGGCGATCAGTGGGCCGAGCTGGACAATCCGCTGGCCGGGGGCTGAGTTCGGGGCGCGGGCGGGCTACTGTCCGGGGGATGGAATCGACTTCGCGCACGCACTCCGTCCGGTCGTCCTACGACTCCGTCGCCGCCGACTACGCCGTCCTGCTGACCGGAGAGCTGGAGCGCAAGCCGCTGGACCGGGCCATGCTGGCCGCCTTCGCGGAGTGCGTGCGCGGGGACGGTCCCGGCCCCGGCCGGGCGGTCGCGGACCTCGGATGCGGTCCCGGCCGGGTGACGGCGCACCTCGACGCACTGGGAGTACGGGCCTTCGGCGTCGACCTGTCCCCCGCCATGGTGGCGGTGGCCCGCCGGACGTATCCGGGGCTGCGGTTCGAGGTCGGCTCGATGGCCTCTCTGGACATCGCGGACGGGGTCCTGGGCGGGGTGCTGTCCTGGTACTCCATCGTCCACACGCCGCCCTCCGAGCTGCCCGCGCTGTTCGCCGAGTTCGCCCGGGTGCTGGCCCCGGGCGGGTACCTGCTGATCGCGTTCAAGGCGGGCGACCGCCGGCACCGGCTGGAACACGCGTACGGGCATCCGGTCGACCTCGACGTGTACTGGACCCCGCCCGAGCTGATCAGCGAGCTGCTGGCCGGGGCGGGCCTGGCCGAGACGGCCCGCCTGGTCCGGGAACCGGGCGCCGCGGAGAAGTCCCCGCAGGGCTTCCTGCTGGCCCGCCGGGCGGGCTGACCCCGGCCGGACCGCGACGGGGCGGCCGGCCGGAGCCGCCCCCGGGGGCCGCCCGGGCATCGGCCGTTCGGGGGGCACACCGGGCCCCCGTGGTCCCGCCTTCGCCCCGAACGGGCAAGGCGGTGGCAGGAAGGAGGGATGACCCTCCACCGCCGCCAGGTCCTCGCGGGAGCCGCCACGGGCGTCCTCGCCTCGATCGGCGCGACGGCCCGCCGCGCGGACCCGGACTACGGGGCCTTGGCCCGTACCCTCGACGGCCGGGTGGTGACGGCGGGCGACCGGGACTACGACGAGGCCCGGCAGCTCTTCCAGCCCCGCTACGACACGGTCCGGCCCGGCGCGGTGGCCTACCCCGCGCACCCGGGCGACGTCGCCGCCTGTCTGGACTTCGCCCGGCGCTCGGCCGTCCCCGTGGTGCCGCGCGGCGGCGGCCACGGCTACGCGGGCTGGTCCACCCGGGACGCCGGACTCGTCATCGACACGGGCGCCATGGCGGAGGTGGCCGCGGAGTCCGGGACCGGCGTCCGGATCGGCGCGGGTGCCCGGCTCGGGGAGGTGAACGCCGTCCTCGCCGCGCGCGGTCTGGCCGTCCCGACGGGTCTGTGCCCCTCCGTCGGCATCGCCGGTCTCACCCTCGGCGGCGGGCTGGGCCTCTCCTCCCGCTCCTGGGGCGCCACCTCCGACCGGCTCGCGGGAGCGACCGTCGTGACCCCCGACGGGATGGTCCGCGAGGTCGGCGCCGACCGCGATCCCGACCTGTTCTGGGCCCTGCGCGGCGGCGGGGGCGGCAACTTCGGGGTGGTCACCGGGTTCCGTTTCCGCACCCACCCGGTCTCCGACTGCGCCTTCGCGGAACTGCGGTGGTCCGCCGCCGCCTCCCCCGCCGTCCTGCGCGGCTGGCAGCGCTGGCTGCAGGCTCTGCCCGATCCGTTCTGGAGCCAGGTGGAGTTCACCGTCGACGGCGGCCCGGTGGGCGCCCCGGCCCTGCGGGTGCTCTGCCTGGACGGCGGGCGCGCGGAGCTGGAGCGGCAGCTGACCCGGCTGTCCGACCTGGTCGGGGGGCCGCCCCGGGACTCCTGGACCGTCGTACGCGGCTACGGGGACACCCTCCGTGCCATGGCCGGCTGCCTGGACCGGAGCCCCGCCGCGTGCCGGTTGCCGGGCACCCTGCCGGGACACGATCCCCTGGGCCGGCTCGGCCGCGACTCCTACGCCGCCCGGTCCGACTTCTGGGCCCCGGACGGGCTGACCGAACCGGCGGCCTCGGCGGTACTGGCCGCCCTGCGGCGCTACGCCGCGAGCGTGCCGCGCGGCGGGTTCGGCGTCGTGCAGTTCGACGGGGTCTGCGGCGGAGCCCTCAACCGGATCCCGGCGCGGGACACCGCCTTCGCGCACCGCTCGGCCGGGTTCCTCGCCCAGTACCTCGTCTACTGGCCCGGCCCGGCCCCGGCCGCCGACATCGGCCGGCACCAGGACTGGCTCGACGGGCTCTGGCAGGACCTGCGGCCCTGGGCGGGCGGAGCCGCGTACCAGAACTACGCCGATCCGAAGCTGACCCGCTGGCGCGCGGCCTACTACGGGCCCAACCTGGCCCGCCTCGAAGAGGTCCGGCGCCGCTACGACCCGGACCGGCTGTTCCGCTTCCCCCAAGCCGTCTAGTGCCGGTCACGGCACTAGACCGGGCGCGTCTTCCGGATCCGGCCCGGCCCTCCCTCCCACCCCCGAAGAAGGAGACGGACATGCGACGTACGTTGACGGTGGCCGCGGCCACGGCCGCCCTGCTGCTGCCCGGCGGGCCCCTGCCCGAAGCCGAGGCCGGCACCGCCCCGGCCCCGGTGCCGGCCACCGGCCGGTGGTCGGCCCGGGAGGCGCAGTCGTTCTGGACTCCCGACCGGATGGCGTCCGCGGTCCCGATCAGCCGCGGCGGCGCCCCGGCGGCGGTGGACGGGACCGGACGGGACTTCGACGGCATCCCCGTCGTCGGCCGGATGTTCGTGATGAAGGGCGGCGGCGCGTACTTCTGCACCGCGAGCGTGGTCGCCTCCCCGCGCCGCGATCTGGTGCTCAGCGCGGCGCACTGCCTGCTCGGAACGGACGCCCGCCAGGTGGCCTTCGTACCGCAGTACACGGCCCGCAACCCCCAGCCGTACGGGATGTTCCCGGTCCTGCGCGACGCGGGCGGCCGCTCCAAGGTCTGGATCGACCCGCGTTACCGGAAGCTCGGCCCGGACAAGGGCGCCGCCCTGGACGTGGCCTTCGCCCAGGTCGGCCCGGACGCCGACGGCTTCCCCGTGGAGGACGTGGTGGGCGGCAACCGCCTGGTCACCGGCGCCGCGTACGCGCACAAGAAGGTCTCGCTGATCGGCTATCCCGCCTCCGCCGCCCGGCCCCGGCTGTGCGTGAACCGGACGACCAAGTTCACCAGTACCGATCGGAAGATCCCCGGATCGTTCCTGAGGATCAACTGCACCGGCTATCCGGGCGGTACCAGCGGCGGCCCGTTCCTGACCCGCTTCGACGGGCGGACCGAGACCGGCGACGTGGTCGGGGTGATCGGCGGCTGGAAGACCGGCGGCGACACCGCCGACACCTCCTACAGCTCCTACTTCGGCGCCGACATCAGGAAGTTGTACGAGAAGGCTCTTGCCGGGGCACGGGTGGCGTGAGCACCCGCACCCAGCGGGTGCGCCGCGGGTTGCCCACCGTGCGCGGGGTCGCCGGCAGCCCCTCCGCGGTCAGCGGTTCGGCGGGCGCGAGGCCGAGCTGCCGGCGCAGGTCCGCGAGGGCGGTGTGCACGGGCCCGAGGATGACCTCGGCCCGCGGATGGGCGTGCGCGAGGGCGTGCGCGGCCGTCTCGATGGCCTCGGCGGTGTCCTCGGCGGCGCCCCGGCTCCACCCGCCGGGGGCCGCGTGCCCCCAGGGCGCGAGGGTGTCGTAGAGGTGGCAGGCGGCATCGGCCACGGCGTCGGCCTGTTCACCGACGCCGGGCGCCGCGATCGTCGGGAGCTCCATACCCGCTCAACGAGCGGAGCCCGCCCGGGGAACGAAGGCCGCCGGCGGTCACGCGGACACGGCCTGCAGCCAGAGCGGCAGCAGCAGGAGGGAGACCAGGGAACTCTTGATCACGACGGCGGCGGAGAGGTCCACACCCACGTCGTAGCGCTGGGCGAAGATGAACAGGTTCTGCGGCGTCGGCATCGCGGCGATCAGCACGAGGTACGTGAGCCACTCGCCCCGGACCCCGAACAGCGCCCCGCACACGGCCCACGCCAGCAGCGGGAAGGCCACGCACTTGAAGCCGATGAGCGCCAGCTCCTCCCGTGTGGTCCCCCGGACGTCGAGGCCGATGCCGCCGAGGTGCAGTCCGAGGGCGAAGAGGGCCACCGGGGAGGCACTGTCGCCGATGAAGGCCGCCCCGTCGAGGACCGCCTCCGGGACGTGCACGGAGAGCAGGTTGAGCAGGATCCCCGCGTTGCAGGCGAGGACCAGCGGGGTGACGAGGGAGGCGCTCACGGCGCGGGCCATGCGCCGGGCGGGGCCGCCGCCCGAGCCGGGGCCGGTACGGCCCAGTTCCATGATGGCGATGACGACGAGCGACAGGACGCAGACCTGGAAGAGCAGCACCGGGAAGATCGGGGCCGCCGTGCCGAAGAAGGTGATGAAGACGGGGACGGCGAAGTAGGCGGTGTTGACCTGGACTCCGGCCATCACGCGCAGCGCCACGGCCCGGGGGTCGCGCAGTCCGGCCACCGCCGAGGCGGCGGCGACGGCCGCGACCGCCAGGGCGGCGGCGGCCGCGTAGCCGCCGATGGCCCGCCGGTCGAAGAGGGCGGAGAGGTCCGCGGCGTAGATGTTGCCGAACAGGTAGCACGGGACCGCGAAGAGGAAGGCGTAGTCGGCGAAGGCCTTGGAGGCCTCGGCGGGGACCGCCTTGCGGCGCGCGAGGAACACGCCGGCGCCGAAGGCCAGCGCCACCGGTATCAGTTTCTCCAGCGCGGCCGCCCCGCCCATGCGTACCCGCTCCCGCCGTTCAGTGATCGTCCACGCCCGGCGCAGTCTATTGCCGAGCGACTGCGGCGGCCGGGGTGGGGCGGGGCGGGCCCGGGCGGGCCGGGGTGGGGCGGGACGGGTCCGGGCGGGCCGGGGCGGGACGGGTCCGGGCGGGCCGGGGACGCATACGCTGGACCGATCATGAGCGAGCGAGCCCGATTCCGATTCCTCTTGCGAGCCCGGCCCGGATCTCCGTCCCGATCCGCGCCGCTCGCTCCGGACGTCTCCCCCGCCCCGCGGACTCCGCGCGCACGGGGGCAGTTCGCGGTGGCGCTGCGTACGCCCGCGCGGGCCGCCGAGCCGCTGCTCGCGCAGGCGCCCGAGGCCTGGCAGCGGATGCTGCCGTACGCCGTGACCGCCGTGTGCGTGATGACGCTGCTGCCGGTGACCATCGCGGTGCTGACCAACGACTACCAGGCGGGCGGCGGCTGGGCCGGTGCGCTGGGCGTGGCCCAGACCCTGCCGCTGCTGCTCGCCGTGACCCGGCCGCTGCCCGCGTGGGGCATGGTGCTGCTCGCGGACACGATCGGGGCGATCGTGCTGACCCAGGCCGACCGGGTGGCCGGGCACGCCTGGCCCTGGACCCCGATGGTGATCATCGGCTACCTGGTGCTGATGGCCTGTCTGGGGCTGCGCGAGTCCATCCGGACCCTGGTCGGCGTGTGGCTCGTGACCGGGGTGACCGGCGCGGTGCTGAGCGCCTTCCCGCCGGACGGGGTGACCAACACGGTCGCCCTGCTGTTCGTACTGGCCGGGGTGGTGCTCGCACTGACGGGTGCGCTGCGCGGGCTCGGTGACGCGCGCCAGAAGATCGCCGAGCAGGAGGGCATCAGCGAGGCCGAACGGGCCCGGCGCACCTTGCTGGAGGAACGGGCCCGGATCGCGCGGGAGTTGCACGACGTGGTGGCCCACCACATGTCGGTCATCACCGTGCAGGCGGATTCGGCGCCGTACCGGCTGCCCGGCATGGCGGAGCCGGTGCGCGAGGAGTTCGCGGCGATCGCGTCGAGCGCGCGCGAATCGCTGGGCGAGATGCGGCGGCTGCTGACGGTGCTGCGCGGGGACGAGGCGAACGGCGCCGACCGGACCCCGCAGCCGGGGCTCGGCAGGTTGCAGCAGCTGGTGGAGGCGACCGTACGGGCCGGGCTGCCGGTGGAGTTGGCACTGGCCGCGGGCGCGGCCGGGGCGGCGCCGCCGGCCGTGGACCTGTCGGCGTACCGGATCGTCCAGGAGGCGCTGGCCAACGTCGTGCGGCACGCGCCGGGGGCTTCGACACGGGTCTCGGTGACCTTCGACGAGGAGGAGATCCTCGTGCTGGTGGTCAACGGCCCCGCGCGGGACGCGGTGGTGGAGGTGGAGACCTCGGGCACCGGGCACGGGCTGGTGGGGATGCGGGAGCGCGTACGGTTGACGGGCGGGACGCTGGACACCGGTCCACTGCCCGACGGCGGCTTCCGGGTCGCCGCCCGCATGCCCATCAACAGCGCTCCCGAGGAACCAAGTTGACCATCCGCGTGATCATCGTCGACGACCAGGCCATGGTGCGGGCGGGTTTCGCCGCGCTGTTGTCGGCGCAGGCCGACATCGACGTGGTGGGTGAGGCGCCCGACGGACGCCAGGGGATCCAGGTCTCCCGCACCGTCCATCCCGACGTGGTGCTGATGGACGTCCGGATGCCGGAGATGGACGGGCTCAGCGCCGCCCGCGAGCTCCTCGATCCCCCGCCGGGGGTGGTGCACCGGCCGAAGGTGCTGATGCTGACCACCTTCGACATCGACGACTACGTGTACGAGGCCCTGCGCGCCGGGGCCTCCGGCTTCCTGCTGAAGGACGCCCCGCCGGCGGACCTGATCGCGGCGGTACGGGTGGTCGCCTCGGGCGAGGCGCTGCTGGCCCCGTCGGTGACCCGGCGGCTGATCGCGGACTTCGTCGAGCGGCGGCCCGCGCCCCGCCGGAACCCGGCGCTTCGGCTGAACGGGCTGACCCCGCGGGAGACCGAGGTGCTGGAACTGATCGCGCGCGGGCTGTCGAACCAGGAGATCGCGGGCAACCTGGTGGTCGCCGAGCAGACGGTCAAGACCCACATCGGGCGGGTGCTGGGCAAGCTGGACCTGCGGGACCGGGCCCAGGCCGTGATCTTCGCGTACGAGGCGGGGCTGGTGCGGCCGGGCGACGGCGGCTGATCCCCGCCGCTGATCCCCGCCGCTGATCCACGTCCCACCCGTCGGTCTCCTCCACCCCCTACCCGGGTATGACATCCGACTTGGCTCCACGGTGCGACGCCCTCTTCGCCACCTCCTTCTTACCTTCCTCCTCGTCACGAGGAGAGGAGAAGGGGCATGCGCCGCTTCACAAGGACACTGGCCGCGGCCGCGCTGGCGGGGGCCGTCGTCGCGGGGACCGCGGGGTGGGCCGCCGCGGGAACGCAGTCCGCGGTCACCGGGCCGCCGCCGGGCACCGCCGCCTGGCGGGCCGACGCGGTGTCCGGGCGGCTGCTGCCGGACCCGGCCCGGGCGACGCCGTCCGAGGTCGCCCGGTTCTTCGCCGGGCTGGACGGGTCCCGGGCACGGGACCTCGTACGGGCCCACCCGCTGGTGGTGGGCAATCTGGACGGGGCTCCGCTCCCGCTCCGGTACGAGGCCAACCGGCTGGCCGTGCTGGCGACCGGCGAGCCCCGCTTCGCCTCGCTGGCCGCGCCCGGCCGGCAGCTCCTGGCCTTCGACCCGCGCGGGCGCGGCACCGTCGCCGAGGTGTTCGGGGACCTGGGGCGGGCCCCGCACGTGTCGGTGATCGTGCCGGGCTCCGACAACGACGCCAGCACCTACGACCGCCCGCGGGCCGCGCACACCGGCCCGGGGGGCATGGCCCGCGCCCTGCGGTCCGCGACCGGGGAGACGGCCGCCGTCATCGCGTGGACCGGCTACACCACGCCCGTCGGGGTGGGGCCGGACACGGCCCGCGGGCGGCTCGCGGAGGCGGGCGCGGTCCGGCTCGCCCGGTTCGCCGAGGGGCTCGACGCGGTCGGCGCACCCGCCCCGGTGCTGTTCTGCCACAGCTACGGCTCGGTGGTCTGCGGGCTGGCGGCCCGGCACACGGACGCCACCGACGTCGTCGCCTTCGGCTCCCCCGGGATGCGGGCCGACAGCGTCGAGGGCCTGCGCACCGGCGCCCGCGTATGGGCGGCGCGCGGACCCTCCGACTGGATCGCCGACGTGCCCAACGTGGAGTTCGCCGGGCTCGGCCACGGCGCCGATCCCACCTCGGCCGCCTTCGGCGCCCGCCGGATCGACGCCGTCGACGTGGTGGGCCACACCGGCTACTTCACCCCCGGCACCCGGTCCCTGAACGCCTTCGCCGCGATCGCGACAGGAGCGGCCCGATGAGTACGGACCCGACGAGCACGGTGGGGAGGAGGCCGGCGAGCGCGCCGTCCGTCCTCACCCGGGCACGGGCGGCCGCCGGCCGGATCGACGCGAAGACCCCCGCCCACCGGGACCGGGCGATCGACGGGCTGCGGGCGCTGGCCCTGCTGGCCGTTCCGACCGGGCACTGGCTGCTCGGCGGGTTCACCCTCGACTCCGACGGGGCCCTGCACAACGCCAGCCCGCTCTCCGCCTTCGGCGGCCTGGCCCCGGCCAGTTGGGTGCTGCAGATGCTCGGGGTCTTCTTCCTGGTGGGCGGCTACGCCTCGGCGCTCTCCTTCCGGCGGCACACCGGCTCGGCCGGCGCCTGGCTGAAGGGCCGGATCGTCCGGCTGGGCCGGCCGGTGCTCGGGGTCACGGCGGTGTGGGCGCTGGCCGCGCCCGTGCTGTACGCGGCCGGGGTTCCCGAGGCCACGCTGCGCACCGGGGCGAAGCTGGTGATCCAGCCGCTGTGGTTCGTCGGGGTGTACGTGGTGGTCACCGCGCTGACCCCGTACTGCGTGCGCGCCGCGCACCGGCTCGGCGGCTGGGCGGCGGCCCCGCTGCTCGCCTCGGTCGCGGTGGTGGACTTCCTGCGCTACGGGCCCTTCGCGGACGCGGTGCCGGGGTGGGTGGCGCTGGTGAACGTCCTGCCGGGCTGGCTGTTCGCGTACCAGCTCGGCGTGGACTGGCGCGAGGGCCGGATCGGTCGGCGCGGGGGGTGGCTGCTGCTGGCGGGCGGGGCCGCGCTGTTCGCGGCGCTGCTGGTGGCCTTCCACTACCCGGCGTCGATGGTGGGCGTGCCGGGCGAGGCCCGCACCAACTCGCATCCGCCGTCGCTGCTGGTACTGGCCCTGGCCGCGGCCCAGTCGGGGGCGGCGATCCTGCTTCGTGACCGGCTGGCGCGGCTGCTGGCCCGGCCGCTGCTGTGGGCGCCGGTGGTCGTGATCAACCTGTGCGCGATGACGATCCTGTGCTGGCACCAGACGGCGATGCTGGCGGCCGCGGTACCGGGTTCGTTCGCGGGCGCGCTGGCCGGGCTGACGACGGCTCCGGACAGTGTCGGATGGATCGTGGCGCGGATGGCGTGGATGCCGGTCTTCGCGGCGCTGCTGGTGGGAATCGCCCGGTACGCGCGCCGGTTCGAGCAGCCCTGGACGCGGGCCACGGCGGTGCGCCGGACCGCGGCGGGCCTGCTGGCGGCCGGGTTCGCGGTGTTCGCGCTGGGGCTGGCGTAGGGCGCCGGCCGGAGCACGCGTACGAAACGAGAGCGCCGCTCCCCTCGGGGAGCGGCGCTCTCGTGCGGTGTCGCGTGGGCGTGCACGGTCCCTCGGCAGACCTCAGCACACCTCGGTGGGCCTTCGGCGAGCCGAACCGTCAGGCGATGGAGGCGGCCACGATCGCGGCGACCGCGAGGTTGCAGGAGGCCGTCACCCACACGGCGGGGTGCGGCTGGGGGTCGACCACGATGGCGCCGAGCTTGCCCGGGGTCACCAGGTCCAGCACCAGGAAGGCCACGGCCATCAGGACCAGCCCGAGGATGCCGAACGCCGCCGTGGAGAGCAGGCCCTTGCCGAAGTCCTCGTACGTGGTCCAGATCGAGGTGAAGACGATGCCGCCGATGCCGAGCAGCGCCGAGGAGAGCATCACGGAGGCGTTCCGGTTGCGCTCTTCCCAGATCTGCTTCGGCAGCTTGCCGGGGGTCAGCACGTCCACCAGGACGATGCCGAGGATGAGCAGCACCAGGCCGACGCCGCCGAATGCGGTGGTGCGGCCAAGTCCGTTGATGATGTCGCTCATTGGGAAGCCGTCTCCGGGGTGGGGTAGGAAGTACGTCGCGTGCCTGTCGTCGCGGTGGCCGAATCTATCGCACGGCATCGCACCCGACCATGGGGAGGTCAGGAAATGGCGGAGCTCAGAGCGGCGCGGCCCGAGGAGGCCGGAGCGCTGACGGGGCTGGTGATGCGCTCCAAAGCGCACTGGGGGTACGGGGCGGAGTTCCTGGCCGCGTGCGCGCCGGCGTTGCGGATCGGGGCCGGGGACGCGGTCCGGCGGCGGATCGTGGTCGCCGAGGCCGGGGCTGCCGGGCCCGCGGCCGGGGCTACCGGGGCCCGGTCCGGCGAAGGCCCGGCCGCAGTGCTCGGGCTCGCTTCCCTGGACGGGGAGCCGCCGCTCGGGCGGCTGGGGCTGCTCTTCGTCGAACCGGCCGCCATCGGCGCGGGCGTGGGGCGCCTGCTGTACCGGGACGTGCTGCGGCGCGCCGCCGGGCTCGGCTTCCGCCGGCTGCTGATCGACGCCGATCCGCACGCCGCCGGGTTCTACCGGGCGCTGGGCGCGGTGGCCCCGGGTCCGGTCCCGGACGCTCCCGGCGCGCTGGTGCGGTTCGAGGTGGCGCCCGTGCCCCTGGCCGGCTGGGCCCGGGCCTGGACGGGCGGCCGGGCGGCCGTGCACGTGGGCAATGTCGCCGAGTACAACGCCCAGTTCGCGGACGCCTCCCTGGACCGGGAGCAGCGGGCCGCCCACCACTACGCCTGTCTGGCCGCCTTCTACAGCCCCCGCCCCGCCGCGCTGGTGCTGCCGCGCCCGGTGCCGCCGGGCTGGATCTCCCTGCTCGGGCGCCAACTGGACTGGCCCGCCGGGGTGGAGGTCTACGACGGCCTAGCGGAGCGCGATCCGGTCCTGTCGGACGCCGTACGGGCCCGGCCGGCGCTGGCCGCACGGCTGACCGGGACCGGGACCGGGGTCGGGATCGGGATCGGCGCCCAGGCCGGCACCGGCACCGGCACCGAGCCGGAGGCCGACGCCGACGCCGATCCCGGGGCGCCCCTCGTCCCGTGGGGTCTGACCGCCCCCTTCGCCCGGTTGGCGCGGCGCCCCTGGCGGCCGGACGAGCTCCGGTACGAGTCGAAGTCCGCGGCGCACGGGCTGTTCGGCCGGATCCTCGCGGAGGGCCGGCACCCCGCGATCGTGCTGCCCGCGCAGTGGCGGGCGCGGACCCGGCGGTCGGCGGCCCGGCTGCTGGCGTCCCGGACCAGGGCGGGCGAGAGCACCGTTCTCAAATCGGAGCACGGTGTCGGGGGCTCGGGCACCACGGTGCTGACCCCCGAGCGGGTCCGCGCGGCGGGCGGCGCCCGGGCGGTGGTGCGGGCGCTGCCGCGCGGCCCGCTGCTGGTGGAGGAGTACGTACGCGGTCCGGCGGATCCGGCCGAGCCGCAGGACCTCACGTACGACGGGTTCGTGGACCCGCGGGGCCGGGTGCACGAGGTCGGCGGTGCGGTGATGGACGTGGCGGACGGCGGGTACCGCGGGGCGACGGTGGGTCCGGGGGTGGTCCCCGGGTGGGCGGAGGAACCCCTGCTGGCCTTCGGCCGGGCGGTGGGCCGGGAGCTGTCGGCCGCGGGTTACCGGGGCTGGTTCGACGTGGACTTCGTCGCCGACGGTGCGGGACGGCTCGCCCCGACCGAGACGAACCTGCGACTGACCGGGCCGTCCGTCGCCTTCGTGGTGGCGGCCCGGCTCGACGAACTGCGGGGCGCGGGACACTTCGTACGGATCGCCGACCGGGTGGAGCTGGGTGCCCGGCTGCCGGAGGCGGCCTTCGACGAACTGTGCGAGCGGCTGGCCCGCCGGTGCGCCGGGATCGGCGCGGTGTTCCTCCCCTCCATCCCCACCGGCGCCTTCGAACCGGCGCCCTGGATGGGCGCCCTGGTGGCCGCGACCGGCAGGGAGCTGCTGGACGCGGCCGAGCGGCTGGTGCGGGCGGAGGCGCTGTCCGCCGGGGCGATGTTCGAGCAGCCGGGCGGGCCTCAGCCGGCCGCTTCCCGAGCCGGTGCGGAGGCGGATGCCGCTGCTGGGGCCGCTGCCCGGTCCGCGCCCGGGTCCTCGTCGAAGGCACTGAGCGGCGGGCGGGAGGCGTAGACCGCCACGATCCCGGCGGCGATCATCAAGGGGATGTTGAAGGCGTAGACGAGGGCCGCCTGTTGGGGCCAGTCCTGCTTGGCCGCGAGCCGGTAGAAGTTGTCCTGCGGCCACCAGGCCACCAGCAGGTAGACGATGGCCAGGTGGGCCGCCGCGGTGATGCCGGGGCTCCGGCGTCCGTGGCGGTGCATCCGGGAGCGGCCGACGAACAGGAACAGCACCCCGGCCGCGAACGCCCAGCACTCGAAGAGGTAGAGGAGGAAGAAGAGCGTCGCGTACGGGTTCGGGACGCCGGAGAGGTCCGTGGACCCGGGCCAGAAGACCGAGGTCAGGATCATGAGCACGCCGGCCACCATGGCCAGCCCGATCGCGCCGAAGAAGGCGAGCCCGGCCCAACCGGCGACATTGGGCTCCGAGGACCCCCTCGCGTACGCGGCCCCGTACTTGCTCCCGCCGCCGGTCCCGCCGCCGGTCCCGCCGCCCGCGGCCCGTCCCGGCGGCATCGGGAGCGCGGTCCGCTGCTCGCGGCCGGCCTTGTCCCGGGGGATCCTGGCCAGCCGGAACACCGCGCTCGGCATCATGGCCCCCGGGAGCCTGCCCGCCAGGTGGCGGCGGAGCTCCCCTCCGTCGGGGAGGTCGGAGCCCGGGGGCCAGGTGTCGTCCTCCGCGGCCGGGGCGAGGAAGGCGACGAGCCTGGGCCGCGCGTTCACCCCCCTGCCGGCGCCCTTGACCTCGGCCAGGAGTACGCCTCCCACCGCCTCGTGGCTGCGGATCGCCGACTCGACGGGATGCGGGTCGAAGACCTGGCCGTCCACGGTGAGCCGGTCGCGGATCCGGCCGCGGAACTCCAGGAGCCCGTCGGGGCGCAGCACCCCGAGGTCACCGGTCGGTACCGGTTCGCCGCCGCCGGGCACGGTGAGGTGGATCTCCCCGTCGCGCACGTCCAGTGCGCAGCCGGGGAAGGCGGTTCCGATCAGCGAGATCTGCTCGGCGCCGTCCAAGGGGCCCGCGAGCTGGGGGAGTTCGAACCGGGCGCCGATGCCCGCCGCTTCGGTGGGCCCGTAGACGTTGAGCAGCCGGGCACCGGGCCGCAGCCGGGCGAGCAGGGCGGCCTGCTCGTCGAGGTAGAGGCGGTCACCGGTGACCGTGACCATGCGCAGGGACCGCAGCCCCTCGTCGGGGCGGCGCAGGGTCCGCGACAGGGACGCCTCCCGGTCGCGCACGAGGAGCTGGGTGGCGGTGCCCGGGTCGGTGTGCAGGACGGTGACCCGCTCGGCGTCGACGGCGCGGCGCAGCGACTCGGGGGTCCAGCGGGCGCCGTCGGGCAGGACGAGGGCGCCGCCCTCGCACAGGGCGCGCGTCCATCCGGCGGCGAAGCCGGTGAGGTCGGGGGCGGCGGTGATCAGGTGCCGGTCCTCGGGCACCGGTCCCACCACCCGGGCCCACCCCTCGTGGGCCGCGAGGAGCCGGTCGTGGGAGAGGGGGACGGCCCGCCGGTCGGCACCCCCGGTGAACAGGACGGCGGCCGTGTCCCCGTACGGAGCGCGGTCCGGCGTATCGGTGGACAGCCCGCCCGTGGCGATCGCCTGTTGCCCGCCGAGGCTGATCACCCGCAGGTCGCCGCCGTCGTCGAGGCGGGCCCGCTCCGCGGCGGCGGCGAGCAGCGCGAAGGGCCGGGCGGCGGCGAGCTGGCGCTGCCCCGTGCGCGGGTTCTCGACGTCGAGGAGGGTGTAGGCGGCGCCGGCCTTGAGGATGCCGAGGAGGGCGACGACGAGCTCGGCCGGCGCGGCGGAGCCCACGGCGACGACGGCGCGCTCGGGAAGGCCGGAATCGAGCAGGTGATGGGCCAACTGGTTGGCGCGTGCGTCCAGTTGCCTGTAGGTGAGGCTGCCGGTGCCCGCGGCGAGGGCCTGGGCTCCCGGGGTGTCGCGGACCCAGCGTTCGAAGCGGGAGAGAATGGTGTCGTCGGCGCGCCGGCTGCAGTGCGTGAAGGACTCTGATCCCTGCGTCATGGACCGATTCTGACACCGGGCACCGACAGCCACGAGGGTCCGAAAGTACCTCGCACGAGCGGCCGTTCATTCACAATGGTCCTGCGCCGACAACCGGCCGACGCCGGTGGACGGGCGTTCGAGTAGCTGGAGGCGGCATGGCTCAGGAATTCCAGGTGACGTACGACTGCGCCGATCCGGGCGCGCAGGCGGTGTTCTGGGCGCAGGTACTGGGCTACCGCGTCCAGCTGCCGCAGGAGGGCTCCGCCGACTGGGCGGCCATCTCGGATCCGGACGGCAAGGGGCCGCGGCTCTACTTCCAGAAGGTCCCGGAGGCGAACACGGCGGCGAAGAACCGCCTGCACCTGGACGTGCGTTCGGCGCCCGGACTGCACGGAGACGAGCGGATGGCCGCGCTGGAGGTGGCGGCCGCCAAGCTGGAGGCGCTGGGTGCGAAGCGGCTGTACCGCCTGGAGTCCGATGAGGAGAACGAAGGGATCATCGTGATGGCCGATCCCGAGGAGAACATCTTCTGCCTCGACTGACCTGTCGAACAGGGTTCCTGGTCACCCCGGGCCATCTGCCCCTTGACCTCAAGTTTGGTCGAGGTCCTACCGTTCGACTCATGGATATGGAAGTCACCGCCTGGACCTCGCTCCACAGCGCGATCAACGCCCAGCAGGACCGGCGCCCGCTCTCGCGCGCCGGGCTGCGCCGGATCGCCGCCTTCGCCCGCCCGCACCGGCGCGGGCTCACGTTCTTCCTCCTCCTCAGTGTGGTGACCGCGCTGCTCGCGGTGGCCACCCCGGTCCTCGCGAGCCGCGTGGTCACGACGATCGTCGAGGACCGCGAAGGCGGTACGGTCACCCGCCTCGCCCTCCTGATCGCGGTGATCGCGGTCGCGGAGGCGGGGCTGGGACTGGTCCTGCGCCGGCTCTCGTCCACCCTCGGCGAGGGGCTGATCCTGGATCTGCGCACGGCGGTCTTCGACCACGTGCAGCGGATGCCGGTGGCGTTCTTCACCCGGACCCGTACCGGGGCCCTGGTCAGCCGGCTCAACAACGATGTGATCGGCGCGCAGCGGGCCTTCAGCAACACCCTGTCGGGGGTGGTGTCCAATACCGTGACGCTGCTGCTGACCCTGACCGTGATGCTGGGCATCTCCTGGCAGATCACGCTGCTGGCCCTCGTGCTCCTGCCGGTGTTCGTGCTGCCGGCCCGCCGGATGGGGGTGCGGATGGCGGCCTTGCAGCGGGAGGCTTCGGCGCTCAACGCGTCGATGGGCACGCAGATGACCGAGCGCTTCTCGGCACCGGGCGCCACCCTCGTCAAGCTGTTCGGACGGCCCGACGAGGAGTCGGCGGAGTTCGCGGCGCGCGCCGCCCGGGTGCGTGACATCGGGATCCGTACGGCGATGGCCCAGTCGGCCTTCATCACCGCCCTCACGCTGGTCTCCGCGCTGGCCCTGGCCCTCGTGTACGGGCTCGGCGGCCACTACGCGCTCGCCGGCACGCTGGACGCGGGCTCCGTGGTCGCCCTCGCCCTCCTCCTGACCCGGCTGTACGCGCCGCTGACCGCGCTCGCCGGGGCGCGGGTCGAGGTGATGAGCGCGATGGTCAGTTTCGAGCGGGTCTTCGAGATCCTCGACCTGAAGCCGCTGATCGCCGAGAAGCCGGACGCCCGCCGGGTGCCGGAGGGGCCGGTGGCGGTGGAGTTCGACAAGGTCTCCTTCGGCTACCCCTCCCCCGACAAGGTGTCCCTCGCCTCCCTGGAGGAGGTCGCGACCCTCGACGCGCGCGGCGGCACCGAGGTGCTGCACGAGGTGTCCTTCCGTGCCGAGCCCGGGCAGATGATCGCCCTGGTCGGTTCCTCGGGCGCCGGGAAGTCGACCATCGCGCAGTTGCTGCCCCGGCTGTACGACACGGACACGGGTGCGGTCCGCCTCGGCGGCGTCGACGTACGGGACCTCACCGCGGACTCGATCCGCGAGACGCTGGGCATGGTCACGCAGGACGGCCACCTCTTCCACGAGTCGGTACGGGCCAACCTGCTGCTGGCCCGCCCGGAGGCGGGGGAGGACGAGATCTGGGAGGCCCTGCGCCGCTCCCGGCTCGACGGACTCGTGGCCTCGCTCCCGGACGGGCTGGACACGGTCGTCGGCGAGCGCGGCTACCGGCTCTCGGGCGGGGAGCGCCAGCGGCTGACCATCGCCCGGCTGCTGCTGGCCGGCCAGCGGGTGGTGATCCTGGACGAGGCCACGGCCCACCTGGACTCCACCTCGGAGGCGGCCGTCCAGGAGGCCCTGGCCGAGGCCCTGGCGGGCCGGACCGCCGTGGTGATCGCGCACCGGCTGTCGACGGTGCAGGCGGCCGACCTGATCCTGGTGGTGGAGGACGGCCGGATCGTGGAACGCGGAACCCACGCCGAGCTGCTGGCCGTGGGCGGACGGTACGAGGAGCTGTACCGGACCCAGTTCGCGGCGGCCGGCCCGGACGGGGACACGACGGCCGGGGATGCCGTTCCGGGCGGCGCGGCGGCGCTCTCCGGCGGATGATGGCCAACGGGGCGGCCGGCACCGGCCCCCCGGAACCGCTGGACACCGGAGTCAGGAGCAGCCGATGGACATCAAACTGGAACTGGTCGCCGTACCGGTCACGGACGTCGACCGGGCCAAGGCCTTCTACGAACGCCTCGGTTTCCACGCCGACCACGACATCACGGTCAGCGAGGAGATCCGCTTCGTCCAGCTGACCCCGCCGGGCTCCGCCTGTTCGATCGCCATCGGCAAGGGCCTGACCCGGATGACCCCGGGTTCGCTGGACAACATGCAGGTCGTGGTCGCGGACATCGAGGAGGCCTTCGCCGATCTCAAGGGCCGGGGCGTCGAGGTGACGGAGATCGAGGACATGCCCTGGGGCTCATTCGTCTACTTCTCCGACCCTGACGGAAACGGCTGGGCCGTCCAGCAGACCACCCCGCGCACGGCCTCGGCGGGCTCGGCGGGCTCGGCGGGCTAGCCCGGCGCGGCCTCTCGGCGACTCCCCCGGTGAGCACGTGGAGCCCCGAATGGCGGGATCGGGTCCCGCACCGGTGGAGACTGGCCCCGGGGCACATCTGAGGGACCGTCGGAGAGGGAGTAACGCCATGAGCACCGTCGCGCTGCTGGGGACCGGAATCATGGGGACGGGAATGGCCAGGAACCTGCTGCGGTCCGGGCAGGAGGTCCGGGTCTGGAACCGGACCCGGGAGAAGGCGGCCGCGCTGGCGGCCGACGGTGCGGTGGTCGCCGACAGCCCGGCCGAGGCGGTGGCCGGTGCGGACGTGGTGATCACCATGCTGGCCGACGGTGCGGCGGTGGCCCGGGCCATGGCCGCCGCCGTGGACGGACTGAGTGCCGGGCAGGTGTGGGCGCAGATGGGCACGGTGGGCCTTGCCTCCCTCGAAGAACTGGCCGCCCTCGCGGCGGAACACGGGCTGGTCTTCGTGGACGCCCCGGTGCAGGGCACCCGGCAGCCCGCCGAGGACGGCACGCTGGTGGTGCTGGTCGGCGGCCCGGCCGACCCCCGGCTGGACCCGGTCTTCGCCGCCGTCGGGAGCAGCGTGCTGCGGGTCGGGGAGGAGCCGGGGGCCGCGACGCGGCTGAAGCTGGCCACCGTCGGGTACGCGATCACGGTGACGGCCGCGGTCGGCGAGGCCCTGGCGCTGGCCGAGGGGCTGGGGGTCGACCCGGACCTGTTCGCGCGGGTCGTGACCGGCGGGCCGATGGACAGCCCGTACCTCCAGACCAAGATGCGGGCCGTACTGGACCGGGACTTCACGCCGAGCTTCACGGTGCGCGGCGCCGAGAAGGACACCGGTCTGATCGCCGAGGCGGCGGAGTCGGCCGGGGTGTCGGTGGACCTGGCCGTCGCCGCCCGGGCCCGTTTCCACCGCGCCGACGCGCTGGGCCACGGCGACGAGGACATGGCCGCCGGCTACTTCGCGGGCTTTCCCGACCAGCCCTGAGGGACGGCCGGGCGGGACCCCGGCCCGGTGAGCGGGCCTCAGCCCTCGTACGGGTGGCGGCGGGTGCGCAGGGTGTGGCCGTGCCGCACGCCCTCGCGGAAGGCCGCCTCGTACGCCTGGTCGCCGAGGGCGCCGCGCGCCGTACGCTCGAACTCCTCCCGTACGGAGGCGAGTTCGGGCGTGCCGCGCTGCGGGCAGCAGCGCCACCCCGAGGGCCCACAGGGCGCGCACCCGGATCCGCGGGGGCACCGCCTCGGGCCGGGCGGCGGCCAGCGCCCGCTCCAGGTAGCCGCGGGCGGCGTGCGGGTGGCCGCAGCAGGCCCAGTTGCCCGGAGCTCCCCGCCGTCCGGGCGGCCCCGCGAAGCCCTGGGGATCCGCGGTTCCGGGAAGGCCGGGCGTTCCCTGCGTGCCTGCCGGCCCGGCCGGACCGGCGGGCGCGCAGGGAACGCCCGGGGGCCCGGCCGGACCGGCGGGCGCCCGGGAACGCCCGGGTGCGCGGCTGCCGGGCGGCCCGCTCGCCCTATCGCCCGGCCGAGTGTGTTTGAGTGGTGCCAGGTCCCACGGGGCGAGGCGGACGAGGACAGCGGAACGAGGTGCACGATGGCGCGCGTCATGGTGGTGATGGGCGTGGCCGGGACGGGAAAGACGACCGTGGTCCGGCTGCTCGCCGACGCGCTGGCCCTCCCGTACGCGGAGGGCGACGACTTCCACCCGGCGGCCAACGTCGCCAAGATGTCCGCCGGCATCCCCCTGGACGACCCGGACCGGCTGCCCTGGCTGGACACGATCGCCGACTGGATGCGCCACCGGGCCGGTACCGGCGGCGGGGTCGTCGCCGCCTCCTCCCTCAAGCGGGCCTACCGCGACCGGCTGCGGGCCGGCGCACCGGACGCCGTCTTCGTCCACCTCACCGGCGACCGGCCGCTGATCGAGGAGCGGATGGCCGCCCGTAAGGGGCATTTCATGCCCACCACGCTGCTCGACTCGCAGTTCGCCGCGCTGGAGCCGCTCCAGCCGGACGAACTCGGCGTCCTCGTCGACGTGTCCGGAGCCCCGGAGGAGATCACCGCACGCGCCCTGTCCGCCCTGCGCCGCCTCCAGGCACCGGTCGCGCAACCGCCCGGGCACACGGTCGGAGGACCATGAGCTCGACGCCCTCGTCCACGCAGGAACGCGGGACGACAGACGCCTGTCGGGCGTCCTGAGATGTGCTGCTGGAGGATCGGATCACCGGTCCCTCCAGCCGTGGGCCGATGATCGGGTTCCCACGCGGCCCGCTCCCCCGCCCGGTTCCGGTCAGCCGGTCCGTCGGTGTCTGCCGCGGGTCTTCTCGCGGGAGGCGGGGCAGGCGAGTTGGGCTGCCGCCAGGTCGAAGCCGCCTGCCGCGGTGGCGCAGCGGTCGGCCAGGGACGTGACCTCGGCGCGGAAGGCGTCGGCCCCCGGTCCCTGCCAGCTCAGGTCTCCGGCGGCGCGGCGGAGCCGTTCGGCGTGCGAACGCAGGGCGGCCGAGTGGGCGCGCAGGCCCTCGGCGGGGGCGGCCCCTTCCCGGGGCGCGGGTCCGGCGGTGTCCGTCACGGGGTCCGCCCCGGGACGAAGACGTCGGGGTGGCCGGGCAGCCGCACGAGGTGGCTTCCGGTGACCCGCCCCCCGAAGGCGGCGAGGGCCGCCGCCGGACCCGGCTCGGGGCCGGAGCCCACCCAGGTGACCCTGTAGGCGGAGGTGAACTCCCGGCTCGCGGCCAGCCGTCCGGCCGTACGCGCGCCCGGACCGTGGCCGAGCAGGGCGAGTTCGGTCCCGGAGGGCACGAGGCGGCGTACGGTCGCTGCGACGTCCCGGACGTGCGCGGCCGGCTCCTCGTACGGGACGTCGGCCCGGCCGGACTGCGTTGGTGGTCCCGCGAGTTGGAGAACGCACCGCTCGGTCCCGTCCGGGCCGGCTACCTGCTGGAGCAGGACCGCCCCAGGGGCTCCGGCGATCCGGTCGGCATTGCCCCGGTATCCGGCCGGGGTCCCGGTGGTGTCCAGTTCGGCGAGGAGGCCGTTCCCCGGCTCGGAGCAGGCGGGTCCCCGGTCGAAGAAGGCCCGCAGGGCGGCGCCGATCCCGAGGAGCGGCTCGGCGGTCACGGCCCTGCCCGTGGCGACCTGCCAGCCGGCGTGGTCGTTGAACGGATTGTCGTCGGTCAGCGCGTTCCAGGCCAGGAGGTCGGCGAAGGAGGGGTTCAGCAGGGCGAAGGCGAGCCCCTCGCCGCGTCGGCGCACGAGGTCGCGGAACGCCCGGACGGCGTCCGCCTGCCGGTCCTCCTCCACCGCGAGGAACACCTCGGCGGCGGCCGGGTCCGCCGACCTCGCCGGGTTACGGGTGCTCTCGACCCGGATCCGGCCCTTGAGGCCGCACACCGCGAGGCTGACGGCGAGGCTCTCCCGGCCGGTGACGACCCCGGCCAGCCACCCGGCTCGCGCCACGCCCCGGCCCCTGGCCGCCCAGCCGAGTCCGTCCGGGTCGGTGAGGGCGCGCAGCAGCGTGCGCCAGGCCGCTCTGCGGCGGCTGCCGAGGCCGAGCGCGGCGACCGGCAGCCGGCCGCCGAGGGCCAGCCGGGATGCGTAGCGGGCGGCTTCGCCGACGGCGTCGGCCGCCTCGGCCAGTTCCCGGCACAGGGCGCCCAGTTGGTCGGCGTCCGGGTCGGTGGGTGCGGAGGTCGCGGAGGTCCCGGGGGTCGCGGCGTCGGACATGGATTCCTCGTCGGGTCGGATGAACGGCTGGCTGGACAGGTGGAGACGGACGGGGCGGGGGCGGCGAACGGCAGGCTGCCGGGCAGGGCGGGTGGGCCGGATGCCGTGGCGCCGCCGGGTGCCGGGGTGCGGGGGCGGCCGGTGGCGGTGTCAGCGGCGGGTCAGGCGCAGCCGGATGCCCTGCGGGTCCAGGGCCCCGGGGAGCGGGCCGAGGGGGTCGAGCAGGGGCCGACCGGCCCGGACCCGGTGGCCGCGCAGCACTTCCGCGCAGAGCGCCGCCGTGACCAGCAGCCCCAACTGCTCGCCGGGGCACCGGCCGCCGGCATGGCTGAACGGGGCCATGCGTACGTCCCGGTCCGCTTCGCGGGAAGCCCACCGGCCCGGTACGAAGACGTGCGCGGCGGGCACGTGCTCGGGGTCGCGCTGGTGGAACAGCACGGGCAGCACCACACAGGTGCCGGCGGGATGCCGCACGCCCCGCCATTCGGTCTCGGCCCGGGTGATCCGTATCAGGTCGGGCACGGCCGGATACAGCCGCAGCGATTCCCGGACGCAGGCCCGCAGCCGGGGCAGCGCGCCCTGGGCGGAGCCCTGCGCCCATCCGGCGGCCCGGGCCTCGGCGGCGACGGCGTCCTGTTCGGCCGGGTGTGCGCCGAGGAGCAGCAGGGTGCGCAACAGGACACCTGGCACGAGGTCGAAGGCCGCCAGCCACTGGCGGACCTGCCCGACCGGATCCGGCCCGGCCCGGTCAGGCGCGGCACGGTCAGGCGCGGCACGGCCCAGTTCCGCATGGCCTGGTCCCGCATGGTCCGGGCTGCCGAGGGGGTCCGCGTGGCGGCGGGCCCGCCCGATGAGGGTGTGCGGCTCCGCGAGGTCGGCGTACGCGGCGATCCGCGCGTCGGCTCCGGCGTGGAATCGTCCGAGCAGGCGGCCGAGTTCCGCGTCCTCGGCGGCCGCGTCGCCGAGGACGATGCGGCGGGCGGCGCGGGCCACGGAGTGCCGGACGCGGGCGAGTTCGAGGGAGCCGCCCGCCGTCAGGCGCCGGGCCTCATCGGTGAGGGCCGAGAGGAACGCCCCGCACGAGGGATGCACGGTCAGCCCCGCGGCGAGCACGGAGTCGTCGACCGCCCGCCGCCCGGTGCGGAGCCCTGCGTGGGCGCAGCCGTCCGCAGCTCCGGCGGGCCGGCCCGGGGAGCCGACGGGTTCGGCGTAGAACTGCTCGATGTCCTGCGGATCGAGGATGAGCAGGAAGGTTCCGGTCAGCCCCCGTACGAGCACGGGCGCCCCGCCGTGCCGGTCGCGCAGGGCCCGCAGGGTGGCGGCGGACCAGCGGGGCCGGCCGGGCCCCGCGTGCCCGCGCACCGCGGGGGGCCGGGCGCTCACGAAGCCCCGCACCAGGGCGGGGAGGGTGTGTGCAACGGCGATCCGGGCGCGCTCGCCGCGCCCCGCTCGGGCCGTCATGCGCGGGCCTCCGCGGCCGGGGCCGGCGGCGTGCACGCACCGCGGGCGGTCTCGTGGGCCGTACGCATCCGTGTACCTCCGCGCAGCCTGGACTCGACGGTCGGTGATCTCGCGCTCACCGTACGTCGACCGTCCCGGGTCCGCGCTCCGAGGACCACGAGGGGGGTACGGGTGGGCCACATGCGGGCTATGGGCGGGACGGCGCTCCCGATTCGGGCTCGCGTCCGGGATCGGGCCCCGGCTCGGGTCCGGGACCGAGGTCGAGATCGACGAGCAGCGCGGCGACCTCCGGACCGGCGGCGAGGTAGTCCGTGAAGGTCACGTTGTGCAGGGCCCAGGGGGACCGCCCGCGGCGGACCAGGCCGATGGCGGCGGCCGGCGGGAGGCCGCCGTCGACGAGGCACTGGGCGACGACGAGACCGGAGCGGTTGTAACCGGAATGGCAGCGCACCAGGATCCGCCGTCCGGAGTCGAGGGCCGCGCGGGCGGCGGCGGCGAGCCGGAGGACGGTACGCAGCTGCGCGCCCGTGAGCGGGCGTCCGGCAGGTGGCCGATCAGGTGTTCCACGCGCGGGTCGGGGCCGTGCCCCGGGCGGGTGAAGAGGCTGATCACGAGGTCGAACTCGGCTCCGACGACGACCGGCCGCAGCTCCCCGGCCGGATCCGTCCAGTAGTGGCCGCCCATCCAGAGGCCGGGGGTGATCTCGTCCCAGGGACTCTGCGGACCGGGCACGTCACGGTCCTTCTGTCGGGTCTTCGTCATCGACTCCGAAGATACGACAGCCGCGCGCTGCGGGGGAGTTCAGCCGAAGACCGCCGCACGGAAGGCGGTACGGAGCGGCGCAGACGGGGTGGTCGGGAGGAGCACCGCCCAGCGCTGCCCGCGCGGGAAGATCCACAGGGCCGGGCCTTCGCCGTGGAACCAGCATCCGTGCGCGGCGGGATGCCAGAGGAGGCCCCGCGCGGGCAGGAGCTCGCCGGTGCGGATGCGGAGCGACTGCGCGGTCCAGGCCCGGCTGACGGGGCCGCCCGCGGCAGGGGCGAGCAGGTGGCTCAGGAACCGGCCGAGGTCGGCGGCGGGCGCACGCAGGGTCCCGTCGCGGCGAAGCCCGTCCGGGTCATGCCCAGCGGCCCCCAGATCCGCTCGGAGGCGACCCCCGCGAGGGGGCTGCCGCACAGCCGCTCGGCGAGCCCGGAGAGCTCGGGCGACACCCCGGAGCCGTGGGTGAGCAGATGGTGCGCGGTGGTTCCGGCGGGCAGGCCTTCGCCCGCTCCGTAGGCGGCGAGCGGGGTGTGCAGGGCCAGCTCCCCCGCGTCCACGAGCATCCCGATGACGGGCCAGACGGCCAACACACCCACCAACCCGCCGACATCGGGGACAAGCCCCCACTCCCCGGCCCCGACCAAACCGCCGGCCCCGGCCCCGGCCCCGGCTTTGGCCCCGGCCCCGGCTTTGGCTCCGGCTCCGGCTCCGGTTCCAGCCCCGGCTTTGGCTCCGGCCCCAGCCCCCGCCCCGGCTCCGCCTCTGACTCTGACTCCAGCCCCGGCCTCAGCTCCGGCCTCGGCCTCGCTTGCGCCTCCTGTCGGCAGCTCCCAGAAGCCGGTCCCGGCCTCCACCACCGCGTCCGGCCCGTCCACACCACCGACGGCCCATCCGGCCCCCGGGTCCACGTCCCGTAGGAGAGCCGCGATCCGGTCGACGTCCCAGGCCGACCCGGGCGGCATGACCGGCCCGGTCCGCCCGACCTCCTCAGCCTGCCCGACCCGTCCGGCCTGCCCGACCCGTCCGGCCTGCCCGGCCTGCCCGGCACGGTCGCTCTGGAGCGTCATGGTCAGCCACGGTACGGCGTCCGCCGCGCCTGCCCGGCGCGTCGCGCGGTCCGGCTTCGTACGGGCCACCCGAATGCCCCCGCGGCCGGACCGGTACCGCGGCCGGGGAGCGGAGGCGGCGGGCCGTACGGGACGGCCGCGCTCGGCCGTGCCGGCCCGGCCCGCCGCCGCCGACCCGTACTCCGGTTCAGGCCCCCGCCGCCCCGCGCGCCGCGTCCGCCCCCTCCGCCGGAGGCTCCGCGCGGATGCCCATGACGACCACGGTGATCAGGCAGAACGCGATGAGGATCTCCGCCCAGAGGAAGGCGAGGTAGTCGAGGAGGCAGCCGATCGGCGGTGTGCCGGGAGCGGTGTTGCGGAAGGCGGCCAGGGCGAAGAGCGTGGCGGCCATCCAGCCGAGGGCGGGCCAGGTGAGGCCCTTGCGGCGGGTGACGAGGAACCACCCGCCGATCAGGACGGACACGGCGAGCGCCCACATCGCGATCATCATGAACACCGCGAACACGAGCACGCTGTTGGAGCGGGCCAGCCCGATGTCGAGGACGGCCTCGCCGCCGCTCGCCGTCGAGTACTCCACCGTGGACGAGAAGAGCACGTCGTTGGTGGAGAACAGCACCCGCACCGGCACCTTCTCCTGGCCCAGGAAGGCCGCGAATCCGACGTCCGCCTCGTAGGCGTCGAACGGATAGTCCGTCACGGAGCCGCCCGACAGGGACACCGGCACGTCCACGCTGGAGATGCGCTGGTGCGCCTTGAAGGTCAGGTCGCCCCGGGTGGCCGCCGAGGTCTGGAGGGTGAGGTCGTCGACGGGTGCGACCCCGCCCTCCTCGGCCAGCGCACCCTTGGGGGCGACCAGCACCCGCAGCACCAGCTCGCGTCCGGCGGCGTCGACGCGCTGGATCGTCGCCTCGATGTCCACCCGGTCGGAATCGGACCGGCCGGCCGTGTGGACGGTGTCCTGGGCCTGGCGTTCACCGAACTGCAACCAGGCCCCCACGCCGACCGCCGCCACGATCACGAGCAGGAGCAGGCCCGGCAGCAGCGGGAAGCGCCGCCCGGCCGGGCGGCGCCGCAGTGCGCTCACGCGGCGGGCTTGCCGGGCTGGTCGTGGGTCGAGCAGTGGATGCCGCCGCCGCCCGAGGCGATCGTGTCGATCACCACGGGTACGACCTCCCGCTTGGGGAAGTGCTCCTGGAGGATGCCCCGGGCCCGGTCGTCCGCCTGGCGGTCCCCGAACTTCGGCATGAAGACGGAGTCGTTGGCCACGTAGAAGTTGGCGTAGGTCGACACGAAGTCGTCGCCCTCCCCCGTGATCTTGTCCAGGTCGGGCTGGGGCAGGTCGATGACCTCGAACTTCCGGCCGCGGGCGTCCGTGGCCTTCGACAGGACCGATTTCGCCTGGTCGGCGGAGCGGGACCAGGAGTCCGGCGGGGTGCTCGGGTGCGCCCGGTCCAGCAGGACCACACCGGGCGCGGTGAACCGTACGAGGCTGTCCACGTGGGCGTCGGTGATGTCTTCGCCGCGTACGCCGGCCAGCCAGACCACCGTCTCGACGCCCAGGGTCCGCTTGAGCTCGGCCTCGATCTGGTCGCGGCTCTTGCCGCGGTTGCGGTTGTCGTTGACGATCGAGCTCTCGGTGATCAGCAGGGTGCCCTCTCCGTCGGTCTCGAAGGAGCCGCCCTCCGCCACCAGCGGGGCCTGCACGCGGGGGATCCCGTACTTCTGGAGCAGGAGGCGGCCGACCCGGCCGTCGTTCTCGTGCTCCTGCTTGTCGCCCCAGCCGTTGAAGTTGAAGTCGACGCCGACGGCCTTGCCCCCCTCCTCGACGAAGACGGGGACGGTGTCGCGGGCCCACAGGTCGTCCACGGCCAGCGGGATCACCTCGACGCCGGAGCCGCAGGCCTTCTGCGCCGCGGCCACCTGCTCGGGGCGGGCCATCATGACGACCGCCTCGTACTCCCCGACGGCCCGGGCGATCCGTGCGATGTCCTCGCGTACGTCGCGCAGGTCTTCCATCCAGACCGCGTCCAGGGCGGGCCAGGCCATGAAGGTGCGGGTGTGGCTCTCCCACTCGGCGCCGAGCCGGCGCGCGGGCCCGGCCGGGGAGGGCCGGGCGGTGCCGGCGGGAGCGTTGGAACGAGGGGCGCTCTGCGAGGGGCCGCAGGCGGCGGCCCCGAAGGCGAGGGCGCCGAGCCCCGCGAAGGTGCGGAGGGCGGTCCGGCGCGTGGGGGGCAGGTGGGGCACGGGGGGGGAACTCCGTTCGAGGACTGGCGGGACGACTGCGTCCGGCCAGGACGGGCGCGGGAGGCACGGCACGGGCCGACGGTCCCGGACCCCTGGGACAAGGGTGCGCCCTCCATCCGCGAAGGGCCGTCACGCGGGTCGGGTGTGGCGGGCACGTGTCGCCCACTGTGACACTGACTGAAAATTCAGTCAATCCATGGAACGATGCGCGCAGGCCCCTGCCGCATCGCGGCGCTTCGCATCGCATCGTTGAAAGAGCCACCGCATGTCCGAGCAGCACTCCGGCGCACAGCCGGCCCGTACGGCACTGTCCGCGGACGATCCCCACGGGATCGGCGGCTACCGGCTGCACGCCCGGCTCGGCTCCGGCGGCATGGGCGTGGTCTACCTGGCCCACACGCCGGGCGGCCGCCCCATCGCGCTGAAGGCCGTCCGCCGGGAGTTCGCCTCCGATCCCGACTTCCGCCGGCGGTTCGCCCAGGAGGTGGCCGGCGCCCGCCGGATCCACGGCCTGTTCACGGCCCAGGTGATCGACTCCGGGGTCGAGGACCCCACGCCGTGGCTCGCCACCACGTACGTGTCCGGTCCCTCGCTGCACGAGGTCGTACGCAGGCACGGGCCGCTGCCGGTAGGCACGGTCCTGCTGCTCCTCGCCGGCATCGCCGAGGCGCTCCAGGCCATCCACGGGGCGGGCGTCGTCCACCGCGACCTGAAGCCGGCCAACGTGCTGCTCGCCGGGGACGGCCCCCGGGTGATCGACTTCGGGATCGCGCGCGCGGCCGACGCCGCCGCACTCACCGGTACGGGGCTGCGTATCGGCACGGCGGCGTTCATGGCGCCCGAGCAGGCGCTCGGCCGTCCGGTGACACCGGCGACGGACGTCTTCGCGCTCGGGACGCTGGCCGCCTATGTGGCGGGCGGGATCGCGCCCTTCGGCAACGGACCGGAGTCCGGCGCCCTGTACCGGGTCGTCCACGAGCACGCCGACCTCACCCGGGTGCCGCCCGAGCTGCACGGTCTGGTCGCGTGGTGCCTCGCGAAGCGTCCCGAGGACCGTCCGCGGCCCGCCGAACTGATCGCCTCCGTACGGACGCACCCGCTGGTGGGCGGGCGGCCCGAGTTCACCGACGGGTGGCTGCCCGGGCCGGTCCGGGAGGAGGTCGGAGGCCGGGGGGACATCGCGTGGCCCGCCCCGCCGCCGTTCCAGGCCACGAGGACGGCCACCGCACGCCCCGGCCCGGCGGGCACCGCTGCGGCCTCCCCCGGATCGGGCACGGAGGCCGGAGCCCGGCCCGACGGGCGGGTACCGGGACCCGCGGGGCAGGGCCGCGGACGGCGGCTTCCGGTGCTGCCGGCCCTGCTGGTCGCCGGCACCCTGCTGGCCGCCGCCGGAGCCGTGTACTACCTGGACGGTCCCGCGGGCGAAGCCCGGGGCGACGGGGCCGGCCCCGTCACCAGCCCCACGGCTTCCACCCCACCATCCCCCTCCCCCTCACCCTCCTCATCCGCCTCCCCGACCGCCCCGCCGCCCGACCCGGCCGCGGCGTACGTGCCGGGCTACCCGAGAACCGAGCTCACCGCCCCCGACTCCGGTTACGAGTTCGACCTGCGGGCCGGAAAGGTGGTGCCCGCGGAGACGGCCTCCTGGTACCTGGCGCGCGAAGGCCAGGCCTTGGTCCCCTCCGAGGAGTCGGACTCCTTCGTGTCCGACTCCGGGGAGCTGACGGTGGCCGCCTGCCTCCACGGCATCGAGACCCGCCCGGCGGCCTCCCTGCCCCTCGCCGCGCTCGCGAAGGCCCGGCCGTTCTGCGTGCGCAGCCCCGACCGGAGCGAGATCGCGATCGCGATACTGATCGAGGCCCCCGCCGGCGAATCCGCCACGATCCTGGTGGACCAGTACCGCAGGAGCTGACGCCCCGTGCGGCCCCGAAACCCGGATGACGCCGGCCCGCCCCTTCGGCAGGATCTCCGCATGACCCTCCTGCTCCCGCCCCGTGTCACCGCGTCCGCCGCCCGGCTCCGGGACGCGGCGCACGCGCGCGGGCTGGCCGCCGTACGACTGGACGGCTTCGCCGTGCCCGAAGGCCTGCGGGCCGACCATGTGCACGCCGGGCCGCGGTTCGCCGACGCGGTGGCTCCCGGGCTCGGGATCGGCCTGCTGGAGGCCCCGCCCGACTGGCTGGCGCGGCTGCCCCGGGAGTTCACCGGGCGGGAGGTCCGGCTGATGCCGATCCGCGAGGCGTACGGGCTGCGCCGGCCCGTCTTCGTGAAGTCGCCGAACGACAAGGACATCCCGGCCCTCGTCTACGCCGACGGCTCCCGCCTGCCGGGGCCGGACGCGGTGGATCCGGGGACGGAGGTGCTGGTCAGCGACGTGGTCCGGTTCACGGCGGAGCACCGGGTGTTCCTGCTCGACGGGGCCGTGCACACCGCGAGCCGCTACGCCGAGGACGGCCGTCTCAGTCCGGGCCCGGCCCCGGCCGACGCCCTCGCCTTCGCGGCCGGTCTGCCCTTCTCCACCCTCCCGTCCGCGATCGTCGTCGACGTGGGTCTGGCCGACGGCCGTTGGTCGGTGATCGAGGCCAATGCCGCGTGGGCCTGCGGTACCTACGCCTGCGACCCCGGGCACGCCCTGGACGTGGTCCTCCGCGCCGCGGCTCCGCTGTCCTCCTTCACCGAACGCGACCGGAGGTTCCTCCGATGACCGCCGGGGCCTGAGGGCAGGGGGCGGGGCGCCCGGGGGCGCCCCGCCCGTCGCGCCGTCGCCCGCGGTCAGCTCTTGTCGGGGCGGTCCGTCACGCGCAGGGAGTTCAGCAGCGGTTTGCCGAAGCCGGTGTGGGTGACGAAGCGGATGTTCAGGGTGCCGTCCGTGACCGTGACCGTGTAGGTGCGGGTCAGGGCCGTGTACGTGCCCGCCTCCAGGGAGATGTCCAGGGAGGGCAGTACCTCCGCGCCCTCCGCCAGGACGTCGAAGACGCGCTTGTCCGGCTTCGTCGAGGAGAGTTCCGCGAAGCCCAGTTCGACGGTGTAGGTGCCGTTGGGGACGGCGTCGAAGCGGTATTCGTACATGCCCTCACGGGCGTTGCGGAAGAGCTTCTGGTCGGCCGTGCCCGCGATCGTGCGGCTGGTGGACTGGGCCGAGCCGTTGCCCTGGTAGCCGTACGAGCCCGTCGTGTACTTGCGGTCCGGGGACCAGCCGTCGCCCAGCGAGTCCGTGCTCGCACCCGTGGAGCCGGCGTCCAGGGCGACCTGGTAGCGCGGGACGACGAGCTTGACGGGGACGGTGAGCACCGGGGTCCGGCCGCTGGCCGAGGTGATCTTCAGGTCGGCCGTGAGGACGGTGCCCGGGGTCAGGCCCGTCGTGTCCACCGCCAGGGTGAGCGGGGCCTTCCCGCCCGTCGGGAGGTCCCCCGAGCCCGGGGTCACCGTCAGCCAGGCGGCGTCCTCGGCCGCCGTGAAGGCCGTGCCGAGACCGGGGTTGGTGAGGTCGAGGGTCCGCGTCCGCCGCTGACCGGGCGGCAGGACGATCTCCACCGCCGGCTTCGACGGGGTGGCCCTGCCGGTGCGCAGGGACCGGGTGACCGACGTGACGTCGGCCGGTTTGACGTCCACGGTGGCCGACGCCGGCTCGTACTGGGCGGCCGTCAGGGCGAGTTCCCGGGCGCCGGACGGGCTCTGGACCACGTAGCCGCCGTCGGCCGCCGTGGTGGCGGAGACCGCGGTGGCGCCCGTGCCGACGGTCACGGTGGCTCCGGCGACGCCGTTGCCGTCGTTCGCGTCGAGCACCCGGCCCGCCACCACTCCGCTCTTGGTGGTGCGGAAGGAGACGGACAGGCCGTCCGTGATCACGGGCGTGTTGAACGAGTAGCGGTAGGCGTCGGTGCCGGTCGCGTTCTCCACGCCGACCGTGGCGGTGGAGCCGCCCTTGATGCCGGTGCCGCCGGTGCCCCGGTAGGAGTACCGGACGGTGCCGTCCTCTCCGATCGCCGCCGAGAAGGAGAACCTGTCGGACTGTGCCGACCAGTGCGACACCTCGCGCCACTCGATGACGTAACTGCGGTGCGGCGCGGTGCCGGTGACCGCCGTGAAGACTCCGGAGCCGCTGCCGGCGGCGCCGACGACCAGGTCGTCCCAGAACGGGTACAGCGCCGCGTTGGGCGTGGCCGCGCTCGGGACGTCCCCGTTGACGTCCCCGGTGTGGTTCCCGCCGAAGCTGACCGTGCCGTTCGTCCCGATCCAGGCCTGCCCGTACGTCGTGCCGTAGAGCGGCAGCGGGAAGGGCAGGTCGACCCGCTCGGTGGTGTTGTCGCCGGTCAGCGCGAGCCGCCGGTCGCCCGGCTGGTACGGTCCGCCAGCCGTGGCGGCGCAGGCGTAGCCGTAGCCGTCGGTGCGTTCGGGCAGGTTCACCGCGACGGTGGTGTCCCCGGCCACGGTGACCGCGGCCGCGCCGGCGGTGAGGCAGCGCGAGGAGTGGGTGGCGTTCACGGTGTAGGTGCCGTGCGGCAGGGTGACCTCGAAGCGGCCCTGGGCGTCGGTGGTCGCGGTCACCGGGGTGTCGGCGACGGTCACCGCGGCGCCGGCGACCGGGCCCGCGGCCGAGGCGACGGTGCCGGTGAGCTTCCCGGAGTCCGCCTGGACGAGGTCGAGGTCGCCGGTGGCGGTGGCGTTCTCGGTCACCGCCACGGTCGCGCCCTGCTGCCCGTAGCCGAACTTCGACGCGGTGAGCGCGTACGAGCCCACGGACAGGGTGGCGAAGCGGTACGTGCCGTCGGCGGCGGTGGTCGTCGTACGGTCGATGGGGCCGTCGGCGAGGACCTTCACTCCGGCGAGGGGCTGCCCGCCGGAGCGGACGGTGCCGGCGAGCGCGCCGAGGGCTCCGCGCGGTGCGGAGGTGACGGCGGCGAGTGCGTCGAGCTTGCCCTCGCCGAAGACGTTGTTGTCCGCGGCGCTCCCGCCGCACTGGCCGCTGTCGGTGTCCTGCGCGGTGCCGTCGAGCAGGGCTTCGGTCTGTGCGACGTCGCCTTCGAGTGCGGGTGCGGCCGACCAGAGCAGGGCCACGGCGGCGGCGGTGTGCGGCGATGCCATGGAGGTGCCGGAGAAGGAGGCGTATCCGCCGCCGGGGACGGAGGAGCGCACGTTCACCCCGGGGGCCGCGATGTCCGGCTTGACGACCCCGCCGGGGGCGGCGCCGCGCGAGGAGAAGGAGGCGATGGCGCCGTTGATGTCGAAGGCGCCGGAGCTGTAGGAGCTCGCGTAGTCGCCGGGCGATCCGCTGGTGGCGCAGCCGGGTCCGGAGTTGCCGTTGGAGAAGGCCGGGAAGATGCCGGCGGCCCGCCAGGTGTCGACGATCTCCTGGTACCAGGTGTCTCCGCCGGTGCCGCCCCAGGAGTTGTTGACGATGTGCGGGGCCAGGTCGGGTCGCGGGTTCCGGCCGTTGAGGTCGGTCGGGGCGACCATCCACTGGCCCGCGGCGAGCAGTGAGGCCTCGGAGCAGGAGGTGGTCTCGCAGCCCTTGGCGGCGATCCACTTGGCTCCGGGAGCGACGCCGGTCTTGTTGGTGCCGCCGTCGTCGCCGACCATCGTGCCCATGGTGTGGGTGCCGTGGTCGTTGTTGTCGCAGGGAGCCGCGGTGGGGCAGACGCCCGCCGGGTCGAACCAGTTGTAGTCGTGGCCGTAGGACCCGTCCGCGCGCCTGCCGCGGTACTGGTCGGCGACGGCCGGGTGGGTGTGGTCCACGCCGCTGTCGATGTTGGCGACGACGATGCCCTCACCGCGGACGCCGAGCTGGTCCCAGACCTGCGGCGCCTTGACGCGGTCGACGTTCCATTCGACGGCGTCGGCCACGGCCTTCTCCCGGCTGCCTTCCGCGGGCTTGGGGAGGGTGACCTGGTCGTCCGCGTCGATCCGGGACACCTCGGGGCGCTGGGCCAGGGCTCCGGCGAGCTTGTCGGTGCCGACGACGCGGACGGCGTTGACGATCCAGTACGAGGTGTACTCGGCCCGCACTCCGTCCAGGGCCTTGATCACTTCGGCCTGGCTCCGCGCGGCGTGCTCCTTCTTCAGGCGCAGAACCGTTTCCGCTTTCGCGGTGCGGGTCTGCTGCCCGCGCGCGGCGGTGAGGTCTGCCGCGCTGTCGAGATAGACCCAGAAGACCGCTTTGGCGGAGCCGTCGAGCCGGGCCCGGAGACTCGGCTCGATCTTGCGCTCGGCCGCACCCGGGGCGGGGGCCGGATCGGGGGCGGCCGCGGCCGCGCCCGCGCCCAGGGGCAGCAGCAGGGCCGCGGTGAGGGCGGCGAACCCCGTGCGCAGGGGTCGTAATCGCGAGCGGGGGGTTCGTCGGGTGTCGCTTCGTGCCACGTGGGTCTCCTCGTACGCCGTGTGCAGGTCGTGCGGAAAAGGTGTGCGTGACGTGCGCGGGCCATGGTGTGGGAGATGTCATGACCCGTACAAGGGTGCCTAATGAGCCGTACCGCCGGCGGGGCGACCGCCGTACCGCCGTCCGGGCCGCCCTCCGGGCCGTGACCGCCTCCACGACCGGCCGGGTGGCCGTTCCGGGCCGCGCGGGCCAGCCTGGGGGGATGACCGACCCCGTCCGGTCGCCCTCCCCCGGGGTGCGGCTCAGTACCGCGCAGGGCCGGTGGATCGTGCTGACCACCGTGCTCGGGTCCGCCATGGCGCTGCTCGACTCGACCGTGGTCAATGTGGCCCTGCCCGCCATCGGGCGGGATCTCGACGCCGATCTGGCGGTGCTCCAGTGGACGGTCAACGCCTACCTGCTGACCCTCGCGGGCCTGATCCTGGTCGGCGGGGCGCTCGGGGACCGGTTCGGGCGGCGCCGGATCTTCGTGCTCGGGGTGGTGTGGTTCGCGGTCGGCTCACTGCTGTGCGGGCTCGCGCCGAACGCGGGGGTGCTCATCGCCGCCCGCGCCCTGCAGGGCATCGGCGGGGCGCTGCTGACGCCCGGTTCCCTCGCGCTGATCCAGGGATCGATCCATCCCGACGACCGGGCCCGCGCGGTGGGCCTGTGGTCGGGGTTCGGCGGGGTGGGCGCCGCGGTGGGGCCGTTCCTGGGCGGCTGGCTGGTGGACGGGCCGGGCTGGCGCTGGGTGTTCCTGCTGAACGTGCCGGTGGCCGCGCTCTGTGTCCCGGTCGCGCTGCGACACGTACCCGAATCGAAGGATCCGGTGGCGCACGGGCGGTTCGACGTGGCCGGGGCGGTCCTCGGCGCCGCCTCTCTCGCGCTGCTGACCTACGCGCTCATCGAGGCCCGGTCGGGCGCCGCGCTCGTGGTGGGAGCCGCCGTGGGCGGCGTGCTGCTGGCCGGGGTCTTCGTGGTGGTCGAGCGGCGGCGGGCCGATCCGATGGTGCCCCCGGACATCTTCTCCTCGCGCCTGTTCACCGCCGTCAACCTGGTCACCCTGTGCGTGTACGCGGCCTTCGGCGGCTTCTTCTTCCTCGTCGTGCTCCAGCTGCAGGTGGTGTCCGGGTACTCCGCCCTGGCCGCCGGGGCCGCCCTGCTGCCCACCACGGCCCTGATGCTGCTGCTGTCGGCCCGGTCGGCTCAGCTCGGGGAGCGGATCGGCCCGCGCCTCCCGCTGACCGTGGGACCGCTCCTGTGCGCGGCGGGGATGCTGCTGATGCTGCGGGTCGGCCCGGGGGCCCCGTACGTACGGGACGTGCTGCCGGCGCTGCTCGTGATGGGCCTGGGCATGGCGGCCCTGGTGGCTCCGCTGACGGCGACCGTCCTGTCCTCGGTGGACCCCGGCCGGGCGGGCCTGGCCAGCGGCATCAACAACGCGGCCGCGCGCGCCGCCGGACTCCTCGCGGTGGCCGCGCTGCCGCTGCTGGCCGGGATGGGGCCGGACGCGTACCTCTCGCCCGGGGCCTTCGACGCGGCCTTCGGGCGGGCGATGTTCTGGTGCGCGGGGGTGCTGGTGGCCGGAGCCGCCGTGGCCTGGGCGACCGTACGCTCCCCCGCGCCCGGGGCCTGTCACCCGCAGTGCCGTACCAACTGCGCGGTGACCGCTCCGCCGCTCGAACCTCCGGGAGCGGCGGAGCGGTGACGCCGCCGGCGAGCGGTCCGCTACCAGGGGCTCGGCGCCGGCGGGGCGACGACCGGCGGGCGGTCGTCGCAGGTGAGGGTGTTGGGCAGTTGCCAGCCGGCCAGCCAGGGTCCCGTCGTGCCGCCGCCGTCGTTGCCGCCCCGGTCGACGAGGGTGAACTCCGAGCCGGTGGCGGGGAAGTTGAAGGAGCCGCAGTTGTTGACGCCGACGGCCCCGACGTTCCGGGCGTCGACGTTCTCGAAGCTCGCCGATCCGGCCACTCGCGCGCTGACCACGGAGGTACCGGTGCCGTCGACCCGGACGTCCTTGAAGTGGACGTTCTCGATGCGCACCTTGTCCTTCACCGGCCAGTCGCCGACCAGCATGATCGCGTTGTACGTGCTGTCGAGGAAGAAGTTTCCGGTGACCCGGATGTCGGCCTGGTCGATGCTGCGGTCCAGGGCGTAGAACCAGATCGCACCGAGCCCGATGTTCCAGTTCAGTTCGTACGTGCCGGCGCGCACGGTGGTGTTGCGGTCGATCCGCAGGCCGCCGGTGAAGGGTTCGGCTCCGAAGCGGGAGCCGACGTGCAGGGCGCTGCCCTCGCGGACCGGGTCCGCGAGGAGGTTGGCGGTGACGGTGGTGTCGGCGCCGCCGTAGATCGCGATGCCGTTGGCCAGCGTGGGGCTCTGCACGGTGTTGTGGTCGAAGGTGTTGCGGGCGTTCGTGGTCTTCTCCGCCCACATGGCGAGGCCGTCGTCGCCCGTGTTGCGGACGAAGTTGTCCTGTACGAGGGAGTCGGTGACTCCCGTGTGGAAGTTCAGGCCGTCGGCGATCTGGTCGGTGATGACGTTGCGGGTGACCTTCACGTTGCTCATCGGGCCGTCGAACCAGAGGCCGACCTTGGTGTGGTGGATGTAGAGGGAGTCGATGGTGGAGTCGCTCATCGCGCCGCCGACTCCGTTCACCTGGTCGGTGTCCACGCGTTCGCGGACGTCGCCCTCGATGGCGAAGCGCGAGAGGTGGACGCCCCGGCTGCCGCCGTCCGCGGCCCCCTTGCCGTAGAAGCCGACGCCCTTGCCCTTGACGGTGGTGTACCAGCTGCCGGCGCCGGTGATCGTGACCTCGTCCACGATGATGTGGCGGTTGACCTGGTAGGTGCCCGGCGGCAGGTACACCGGGAGCCGGTGGCGCTTGGCGGAGGCGATGGCCCGGTCGATGGCGTCGGCGGAGTCCCGGCGGCCCGTCGGGTCGGCGCCGAAGAGGAGGACGTTGGCGGCGGCCGCCTCCACGTGCGGGGGGCCGACGCGCTGCGAGTCGAGCAGGTCGATCACCGTCCAGGCGGCGGGGCTGCCGGCCGGGACGGTGAGCCGGACCGTGTCGCCCGCCCGGTGGGTGCGGCCCAGGAGGAGTCGCTGCTCGTCGTACATGTGGGTGGGGCGGAACGGCTTGGCGATGACCGGGGCCGGGGTGGTGGCCGCCGGGACGCAGCCGCACTCGGTGATCCACCAGTCGGGGTGCAGGAGGTCTGCCCGCGGGTCGTTGCTGAAGGGGTACTGGTTGTACAGCCAGGAGTACTGCGAGGTCAGCGTCATGGAGCGGCGGTTCTTGCCGTTCACGGTGACCTCGAGCGGGGCGGTGATGCCACCGCCGGCCGGGGCGTCGGGGAGGCTGTAGCGGACGGTGATCGCGTCGGCCGCCGCGGGCAGGGTGAACTCCACGTACTGGCCCGGGACCAGCCGTACCGCCTCGCGGCCGGAGGCCTCGGCGGGCAGCGCGTACGCGGTGCGGTCGGGGCCGATGAGCGTGCCGGTGGTGACCGCGTTCTCCGCCTCCTGCTCGGCGAAGTCCACGCGGGCACCGCGGCCCTCGGCCAGTGCGGGGTCGAGGGCCGCCCTGGTGACGGCCGTGGCTGCCACCGACTCCGCGGTGGCGGTGCGGCCCTAGCCGCGCCCGCGCCCAGCGCGCCGAGGGCGAGGGCGGCCACGGTGCACGCCGCCAGAACGGCGGCCGGGACGGCCCTTCTGCTCGCGGCGCCGGCCCGGGCTCGACCGGCGGCTGCTGTCGTGGCGGGGCTTGCGGCTCTTCTTGGGGGCATGGCCGGGACAGTAGGACCACGCACGCAAACACGGCAAGAGTCGTGCAAGATTCTTCTTCATTCTGTCGAGTTCTTCCAGCGATCCGTGGTGGGGTAGACGGCGGCACCCCGGCCTACCGTGGGATCGGGAGGGCCCATGCGCGACGGCCGATCTGACGGCGGGCACGATCAGCGCCGCCGTGGGCACCGTGCCCGCCTGGCCCGGACCCGGGCCGCCCGGGACCTGCCCGTCGCCGCCCTCCCGCCGATCCTGGGCGGGCACCAGCTGATCGAAGCCGCCGTCTCGAGCTCCGGCGCCGGCTGCGGACCGGCCACCACCGCCTGGGCGGTGATCGCCCTCCCGCTGCTGCCCGCACGGGTGCCGCTCGCGGTGCTGCCGACCGCCGGGCTCGCGCTCAGGGGCCCGCTGCGCCGGCCCGCCGCCGGGCTCGCCACCGGCGCACACGCGGCCACACCCTCGAATACGGAGCGAACGCCCCGTGGATGCCGCTGGCCCTCACGGGATACCTGTTCGCCACGCTCGGCGCCCTGCTCCTCTCCGGGGACCGCCGGCTGCGCCTCCTCGGCCTCCCTATGGGCCGGGGCCGTCGTCTGCGCGGCGCTGTGGAGGCTGGTATTCGCTTCTGGTGCGTCTTCGCCGCGGTCGCCTCCACGCTGATCCTGGCCTGGACCGGCGGTCGCGCGCGTTCCCCTTCTGTACGCGATGCCGCCGGCCGGGGCGCGCCGAACCTGTAACACCGGCCCGGACGGGGAACAGGGCTGCCCGCCGAAGGTAAAAAGATTCGGCCGTCGCCTACGGGCCCACCTTGCGCTTTGTCGCTTTTCGGCCTCACGGCCCGCCGGATGCAGCCATGACGGAGTGGCTGGGTGCGCCGAGGGGCCCGGTGCCCGGTGGCGGCGCCGCGGCCCCGCACGCGTTCGACTTCTGACGTGGTGGATTCGAGCGGACACCCCTCACCCGCGGGCCCCTCACCCGGGACGCTTCCGTCACTCCGGGGCCACCGGTCCTTCACGGGGGGTCGTCGTTCCCAGCGTCCGATGGGACCTTCAACGCCCTTCCGCGAGCCCCGAACCGGCACCGCCCGCCGCCGCCACCGACGAAAGACGCCTTGACGTATCTAGTGACTTCGCAAGCACTCGGCAGTAGAACTCGTTCTCATTCCGCCTAGAGTGAGGAAGCTCACATGAGCGACAAAGGCCTGCACAAAACGAACCAGAACGGCGTCTCGCGTCGAGGGTTTCTCGGTAGAACGGGTTCCATCCTGGGCGCGATGGCCCTCGCGGGTCAGATCGCCCCGTCCCAGGCACAGGCCGCCACGGCCGGCGCGGCCGCCGCCGGCCCCATCGACAACGGGGCGCACGTACCGGCCCTCGTGATCGGTACCGGGTACGGCGGCTCCGTCGCCGCCCTGCGGCTCGCCCAGGCCGGCGTCGACGTCCACATGATCGAAATGGGCATGGCCTGGGACACCCCCGGCTCGGACGGCAAGATCTTCTGCAACACGACCACCCCGGACTACCGCGCCTACTGGCTCCGCACCAAGACCAAGGCGCCGCTGAGCAACTTCCTCGGCTTCCCCATCGACAAGGCGGTCCCCCGCTACACCGGCATCCTCGACGCCGAGGAGATGGGCGGGATCATCGTCTACCAGGGCCGCGGCGTCGGCGGCGGCTCGCTGGTCAACGGCGGCATGGCGGTCACCCCGAAGCGTGCGAACTTCGGCGCCGTCCTGCCGACCGTCAACGCGGACGAGATGTACGACACCTACTACCCGCGGGCCAACGCCGGGCTCGGCGTCAGCATGATCGACCCGGCCTGGTTCGAGAGCGTCGACTGCTACCAGTTCTCCCGCGTCGGCCGCAAGCACGCCCAGCGCGCCGGGTTCCCCTTCGTCTTCGTCCCCGACGTGTACGACTGGGACTACATGGAGCAGGAGGCGGCCGGGACCGTCCCCAAGTCCGCCGTCGCCGGCGAGATCCTCTACGGCAACAACGCCGGCAAGAAGTCCCTCCAGCAGACCTACCTCGCCAAGGCCAAGGCCACCGGCAAGGTCACCATCTCGCCCCTGCACAAGGTGACTTCCGTCTCCCCGGCCTCCGGGGGCGGGTACACGGTCGTCATCGACCAGATCAACACCACGGGCGACACCGTCGGCACGAAGACCGTCGTCGCGGACAAGGTGTTCTTCGCGGCCGGCAGCGTCGGCACCAGCAAGCTGCTCGTCCGGCTCAAGGCCACCGGCGCCCTGCCCCACCTGAACAGCGAGATCGGCAAGGGCTGGGGAGACAACGGCAACGTGATGTGCGGCCGGGCCAACCACATGTGGGACCCGACCGGCAAGGTGCAGGCCTCCATACCCTGCGGCGGCATCGACAACTGGGACGCGGGCGGCGCGTTCGCCGAGGTGGCGCCGCTGCCGACCGGCATCGAGACGTACGCCTCGTTCTACCTGTCCATCACGAAGAACCCGAACCGCGCGCAGTTCACGTACAACGCCTCGACGGGCGGGGTCGAGCTGAACTGGCAGACGGCCTGGAAGGCGCCGTCCATCACCATGGCCAAGACCATCTTCGACAAGATCAACTCGAAGGAGGGGACGATCTACCGGACCGATCTCTTCGGCACCAACAAGATCTGGGGCGACCACCTCACCTACCACCCCCTCGGCGGCGCGGTCCTGGACAAGGCCACCGACAACTACGGCCGCCTGCACGGCTACACCGGCCTGTACGTCATCGACGGCGCGCTGATCCCCGGCAACACCAGCGTCAACCCGTTCGTCACCATCACGGCGCTCGCCGAGCGCAACATCGAGAAGATCATCGCCACCGACCTGTAGGTCCGCGCCGCAGCGGCGGACAGCACGAAGACCGGGGCCGTCGGATTCTCCGACGGCCCCGGACCCGTGTGCGCACCGCACGCGCTCCGCCCTCAGTGGCCCGGCAGCACGCAGACGCTGTCGAGGCCGAGCACGTGGTTGAGCCGGCCGAAGGCCAGCCAGGAGCCGATGCTCATGGTCAGCTCCACGATCTCCACCTGGCTGTAGCGTGCCGCCATCCGCTCCCAGAACTCCTCGTCCAGGCCGTGGTGGTCCAGGCAGTACCGCTCCGCGTACTCCGCCGCGAGCCGGGTGCGCTCGTCGAAGCGGTCCGTGGTGGCCCACTCGGTGACGGCCTCCGGGAACTCGTCCTCGACCTTCTCCCCGTCCCGGTCGGTGCGCCAGTCCAGGCAGAAGACGCAGCCGTTGATCTGCGCGACGCGCAGCCGTGCCGCCTCGAACTCCCGCAGTCCCAGGGTGGTGTGGGCGTACACGGAGAGCGAGAAGTTGGCGGCGGCCATCCCGATGCCGGGGACCAGGTCTCCCCACACGTACTCGATGGGGTGCTGGCCTTCGGGTATGTCGATCCTCATGGCAGTTTCCTTCCGAGTTTGCCGACGGCGGGGCGCAGCGGGACGTCCAGGGCGTCGTAGAGCCCCGGTTCGGCCTCCACCAGCCAGTCGATGGCCCCGACGAGGCGTCCGACGGCGGTGGCGTTGCCGCCGGCGGAGCGGTTCTCGCCCTCGTCGGTGGCCTCGATGGTGACCTCGATGTGCGGGCGGCCCTCGATGACCACCCGGTGGGCGCCGTCACCGCCGCCGGGCGGGGTCGGCCAGTCGGGGGCGCAGGAGGCATGGATGCGGGTGACGTGCTCGATGACGATGCGGGGTTCGCCCTCGACGATCCCCTGGACCTCGAAGCGGATGGCGCCCTGGGTGCCTCCCTCGAACTCCCCCATCGTGCGCGTGGTGACGGTGGTGTCGAGGGCGCGGCGCTCCACGGTCTCGCGGATGTCGTCGAGTTCGACGCCCAGCGCCCGGGCCATCATCCGGATCTGCCCGCCCCACACCATGGTCGGGATGGACGGCATGAGCATCATCGGCTCGTAGTCCATGGGCTGGCCCATGCCGATGAGGAAGCGGACGGAGTCCGGCTGGTCGTAGGTGGAGTAGTCGAAGATCTCCTGGCAGCGGATGACGTCGATCCGGGTGCCGAGACCGCTGAGCAGCAGCGGGAGCACGTCGTTGCCCCAGCCGGGGTCGACGCCGGAGGCGAAGAGCGAACCGCCGCCCTCGGCGACCGCGGCCGTCACCGGATCGAGGAACTCCGGTGGGGCGCTGCGGTAGTCGTAGAGCGGATAGAGGGCGGGGCTCACGACGACGGCCCCGGCCCGGATCGCCCGGGTGATGTCGGCGAGCGCGTCGTCGGGGCGGACGTCGCCGGACGCCGCGTAGACGACCGCCCGCGGCCGGACCGCGAGGACCGCCTCGATGTCGTCGGTGGCCGCGACGCCCGTCTCGTAGTCGAGCTCGCCGAGTTCACCGGCGTCGCGGCCGACCTTTTCCGGATCGTGGACGATGACGGCGGCCAACTTCAGCGCCGGATGGGCCTCTACGGCACGGATGGCCAAACGGCCGACGTTGCCGGTACCCCAGACAACCGTGGAAATCATGCGCGGAGGGTAGCTTCAGGACCTGTAGGTTCCTAGAGCCGTGTACGGAAATTCCGGCCCGCTGTCACTGGTTTTGCGCGCCCAGCACGAAGAGCAGGTAGACGAAGAACGCGAACAGATGACCTACGAACAAGTAGGCGATGAGTCGGATGATGAGACCGCGCGGGAACTTGGACTGCTGTGCTTGCTGGGGCTGTGCTCGCTGTGGCTGTGCTCGCTGCGTGTCCTGCGTATCGGGCATGGCGTACGGCTCCTCGCCTATCGGTGGTGTGTGGTCGCGCCGGTGCCGCCGCCGAGGCACAGGCCGGCGAGGCTGCTCTGCAACAGGGTGTGCACGAACAGCAGCTCCGCCCCGGCGGCCGAGGCGGCGCCGATCCGGTGCGCGGTGAGCGAGTCGAAGTGGGCGCTGTCCCCGGGCTCCAGAAGGTGCTCGGCCTCCCCCAGGTGCAGCCGCAGCCGCCCCTGCAGCACGTACAGCCATTCCTCCCCGGGATGTACGCGGACCAGCTCGCCCTGGCTGCGCCCGCAGGGGACGTGCACGCGCAGCGCCTGCATCCCGCGACCGGAGCCGCCGGCCTGCCAGTACGTCCAGCCGTCCGCCTCGCGGGCGCCCGGACCACCGGCCCGTACGATGGGATCGGCGACGGCCGGGGTCTCCCCGAGCAGCTCCGAGACCGTCGTACCGTACGTGCGGGCGAGTCCGAGCAGCAGCGGCAGCGAGGGCTGGCGGCGGCCGGTCTCCAGCCGCGACAGGTGCGCCGGCGAGAGCCGGGCCCGGGCGGCCGCGGCCTCCAGGGTGAGCCCGGCCCGGCGGCGCAGATCCCGCAGCTGCGGGGCCACGGTGGGCAGCTCGGCTTCCGGGGCCGCATCGTCGCGGACGGGGGCGCCGGGGTCTGGGTCGGCCGCTTCGCCGGGGCCGGGGGCAGGACCGGTTGTCATGCCCCGATTGAGCCAGATCCTTACCTGCCTGGCAATCCGCCTTGCCTCTGAGGCAAAGCCGCGTTACGACGCGCCGTCGGCTCCGGGCGGGCCGCCGAGCACCGTCTCCACCGTGTCCGCGTCCTGCGCCCGCTTGTCGGGGCGGTGGCGCAGGACGCGCGCGAAGCGGAGGGCCACGCCGGCCGGGTAGCGCGGGGAGCGCTGCAGCCCGTCGTAGGCGATCTCCACCACCAGTTCGGGCCGCACCCGCACCGTGTAGCCGTCGTCCTCGACCGCGAGCTCCCCGAGCCGCTCGGTCTGCCAGCGCAGCATCTCGTCGGTGAGCCCCTTGAAGGTCTTGCCGAGCATCGCGTAGCCGCCGTCGGCGGTCCGGGCGCCCAGGTGCAGATTGGACAGGAGGCCGGTGCGCCGGCCGTGGCCCCGCTCCACGGCGAGGACCACCAGGTCCAGGGTGTGCACCGGTTTCACCTTGAGCCAGTATTTGCCGCGCCGGCCGGCCGCGTAGGTGGAGTCGAGGGCCTTGAGCATCACGCCCTCGTGTCCCCGGCGCAGGGTCCGCGCCCAGAACTCCTCCGCCTCTGCCGACTGCGCCGCCGGGTCCTCGACCACCAGCCGGCCGACCCGGGACTCCTCCGGAACCAGGGCCGTGAGCGCCGCGTACCGTTCGCGCACCGGCAGGTCGAGGAGCACGCGGTCGCCCGCCACCAGCACGTCGAAGAAATAGGGGACGACCGGGAGCGTCCGCCGGGCGGCCTCGACGTCGGCACGGGAGCCGACCCGGCTCGCCACCTCCTGGAACGGCACCGGCCGCCCGTCCGCCACGGACCGTCCGATGACCTCCCCGTCGAGGATGAACCGGTCCCCGGGAAAGGACCGGGCCAGCTCGGCCACTTCCGGCAGCCGGTCGGTGATCTCGTCGAGGGAGCGCGTGTACACCCGTACCTCGTCCCCCTCGCGGTGGACCTGCACCCGGATCCCGTCGAGCTTCTCCTCCACCGCGCACGGCCCGAGCGCGGCCAGCGCCTCCCCCACCGACTTGGCGGTGTTCGCCAGCATCGGCTGTACGGGCTGCCCCACGCGCAGGGTGACCTCGCGCAGGGCCGCCGCCCCGTCGGCGAGCACGGCCGCCGCCACCCGGGGCAGGGAGCCGTCGAGCATCGCGGCCCGGCGCAGGTCGGCGGCGGGCACCCCGGCCGCGGCGGCCACCCCCTCCAGGGCCACGGCGTCGAGGGCGCCCTGGCGCACCTCCCCGGAGAGCAGGCTGCGCAGGAACCGCTGCTCGGCCGCGGTCGCGGCGCCGAGCAGCGCGTCCAGGATCCGGCGGCGCTCGGCCTGTGCGCCGGTCCCGGCCACGGCGGCGAGCCGGGTGACCGCCTCGTCGACGGCGGTCACGGTCAGCGTGGGCTCGGGGGCCGGCTCGGTCTCCCCGGCGAGCGCGCGCCAGCCGATCCCCGGGCGGCCCTGCGGGAGCCGCCCGGCCAGGTAGGAGACCACCAGGGCCGCCTCCTCGGCGGGAGCGGCGGCGAACAGCTCCGCGAGCAGGGCGGTCTTCCTCGACCGGGCGGAGGTTTCGGAGACCTCCCGGGACACGCGCGCGACCTCGGCGAGCAGCATGCGGCCATCCTCCCGCCGGGCGCCCACCCGCGCAGCCCGACACCTCCGGTCTCGCCGGCGTTCGCGGCGCGGGATCCGGGGCGGAGCCCCCTACGCGGCGGAGCCGCAGGATGCCGCACAGCCGGGAAGGGGCGGGCCGGGGCGGGGGCCGGGGGCGGGGGGAACCGCGCCCGGCCCGCAGTGCCCCGCGTACCGCAGGCGCGGTACGCCGACCGGCCGGCGTAGTCCTTGAGAACGTCCGGAGTTCAGCCTGCGGGAGCGCGGCCACCGGCTGCCTGGCGCTTAGGGTTCCCGTATGAAGCTCCGACTGCCCCGGCGCCGCCGAAGCCGCCTGCTCGCGGGCGCCGCCGCGCTCGCCGTCGTCGCGGGGGCGGGCACCCTCACGGCCGCCGCCGCGACCGGCGACGCCCCGTCCGTGCGCCGCGAGGACAAGGTCCTCGACATGCCCGGCGCCGGGATCGACATCTCGTACTTCACGGCCGGAGAGGACGGCGGGCGCGGCCGGCCCGCCGTGCTCCTCGCCCACGGTTTCGGCGGCAGCAAGGAGGACGTGCGGCCGCAGGCCGAGCGCCTCGCCCGCGACGGCTACGCCGTGCTGACCTGGTCGGCGCGCGGCTTCGGCCGTTCCGGCGGGAAGATCGGGCTGAACGACCCCGAGTACGAGGTCAAGGACGTCTCCCGGCTGATCGACTGGATCGCCGCCAGGCCCGGGGTGCGGCTCGACGCGGCGGGCGACCCGCGCGTGGGCGTCGCGGGCGGCTCCTACGGCGGGGCGGTCTCGCTGCTCGCGGCCGGCAGCGACCCCCGCGTGGACGCCATCGCCCCCTCGATCACCTACTGGAACCTCGCGGACTCCCTCTTCCCCGGCGGCGTCTTCAAGAAGCTGTGGGCGGGCCTCTTCTTCACCACCGGTTCCGCGGGCGGGCTGCAGCCGGGCGCCTCCGCCCAGGGCGCCGCCCCGCGGGCGGCGGCCCCGGCCGCTCCCGGCTGCGGACGGTTCCAGCCGGAGCTGTGCGCCATGTACGAACGGGTCGCGGTGGCCGGGCAGCCCGACCCCGAGGCCCGCGCGCTGCTGGAGCGGCGCAGTCCCTCCGCGGTCGGCGGCGCGATCAAGGTGCCGACCCTGATCACGCAGGGCCAGGACGACTCCCTCTTCCCGCTGGACCAGGCCGATGCCATGGCCCGGGCGATCGCCGCCAACGGCGCGCCCGTCTCCGTGGACTGGGCGGCCGGCGGTCACGACGGGGGCATGCGCGAGGCGGACCGCGTCGAGGACCGGGTGAAGACCTGGTTCGACCGCCACCTCAAGGACGACACGGCCGTGGACACCGGCCCCGCCTTCCGCGTCTCGCGCTCCGGCGGCATCGACTCCACCGACGGCCAGGTGACCCTGCGCGGTGCGAGCGGCTCCGCGTATCCCGGGCTGCTGTCCGGTCCGCGCGAGTTCGCCCTGACCGGCCGGGAGCAGACCTTCGCCAACCCGGCGGGCGGAGCCCCGCCGGCGCTGTCCGCGCTGCCGGGCATCGGCGGCCAGCTCGCCGCCCTCGGAGGCGGCCTCTCGCTGGACTTCCCCGGGCAGAACGCCCGGTTCGACTCGGAGCCGCTGACCGGGGAAACCCGGATCACCGGGACCCCGACCATCACCCTAAAGGTGAGGTCTACAGCTGAGGACGGTTCGGCCGTCCTGTTCGGCAAGGTGTACGACGTCAGCCCCGACGGCCGCCGGCAGGTGCTGCCGAGCCAGTTGGTGGCCCCGGTGCGGGTGGAGGGCGCCCAGCAGGACAAGACCGTCGAGCTGCGGCTGCCCGCCATCGACCACGCGGTCGAGGCCGGGCACCGGCTGCGGCTCGTCGTCGCCGCCACGGACCTCGGCTACGCCTCTCCCGCCGTGCCGGCGGCCTACACCGTCTCGGCACAGGGCCCGCTGGCCGTGCCCGTCGCGGGCGGGGTGCGCACGGCGTCCTCCGGACTGCCCGCCTGGACCTGGTGGATGCCGCTCGGGGCCGCGCTGCTGGCCGCGGCACTCGTGGGGATCCGCAGGACCGGCCGGGGGCCGGGCGGGGGACGGGCCCGCGCGGCGCAGCCCGACCCGGCGCTGGCCGACGTACCGCTGGAGATCACGGGGCTGACCAAGCGCTATGCCAAGGCGCAGGACCGCTACGCCGTACGGGACCTGTCCTTCCGGGTGGAGAAGGGCCAGGTGCTCGGCCTGCTCGGGCCCAACGGCGCGGGCAAGACCACGACCCTGCGGATGCTGATGGGCCTGATCACTCCGGACGCCGGGGAGATCCGGGTCTTCGGGCACCAGGTACGGGCCGGCGCGCCCGTGCTCTCGCGGGTCGGGGCCTTCGTGGAGGGTGCCGGCTTCCTGCCGCACCTGACGGGGCGTGCCAACCTGGAGCTGTACTGGCAGGCCACGGGCCGCCCCGCCGGGGACTCCCACATGGAGGAGGCCCTGGAGATCGCCGGGCTCGGCGACGCCCTGGAGCGGGCGGTCCGCACGTACTCGCAGGGCATGCGCCAGCGCCTCGCGATCGCACAGGCCATGCTCGGCATGCCGGACCTGCTGATCCTCGACGAGCCGACCAACGGCCTGGACCCGCCGCAGATCCGCGAGATGCGCGACGTGATGATCCGGTACGCGGCCGGCGGGCGGACGGTCATCGTCTCCAGCCACCTGCTGTCGGAGGTCGAGCAGTCCTGCACGCACCTGGTGGTCATGGACCGCGGGCGGCTCGTCCAGGCGGGCGAGGTGTCCGAGATCACCGGCGGCGGGGACGTCCTGCTGGTGTCGCTCGCCGAGCCGGTGGACGAGGCGGTCGTCGGGAAGATCGTCGCGCTGGAGGGAGTGGAGTCCGTGGCGAGCGCCGAGGACGGTCTGCTCGTACGGCTGGACGGCGCGAGCGCCGCCGAGCTGATCGCCGAACTCGTACGGCTGGAGGTGCCGGTGTCCGGAGTGGGGCCGCACCGGCGGCTGGAAGACGCGTTCCTCACCCTGATCGGAGGCGCGGCATGAACACCGTGACGGATGTGAACGCGGACTCGCCCGCGAACGCGAAGGACGACGTGGCGCCGGGCGGCATCGGCCGCGAGGTCGCGCACGGCTACCGGGCGAACCGGACGCTGCCGCTGCGCGTGGAGGCGCTGCGGCAGTGGCGCCGGCGGCGGACGCTGGTGATGGGCGGGATCCTGGCCGCGCTGCCCTTCATCCTGATGATCGCCTTCGCGGTGGGCGGCGGCCCGGGCAGCCGCGGCGGCGACGGCCGGATCACCCTCATCGACACGGCAACGGCCTCCGGCGCGAACTTCGCGGCCACCTGCCTGTTCGTGTCGGCCGGGTTCCTGCTGGTGGTGCCGGTGGCGCTGTTCTGCGGGGACACGGTGGCCTCGGAGGCCAGTTGGTCCTCGCTGCGCTACCTGCTGGCCTCCCCCGTGCCCAGGGCCCGGCTGCTGTGGAGCAAGCTGGTGGTGGCGCTCGGGTTCAGCCTGGCCGCGATGGTGCTGCTGCCTCTGGTGGCGCTCGCAGCGGGTACGGCGGCCTACGGATGGGGGCCGCTGGAGCTCCCCGCGGGCGGCTCGCTGCCCGCCGGGGACACGGTCGGGCGGCTCGCGATCGCCGTGGGGTTCGTCTTCGTCTCGCAGCTGGTCACGGCCGGGCTGGCGTTCTGGCTGTCGACTCGGACCGACGCGCCGCTGGGCGCGGTGGGCGGGGCGGTCGGCCTGACGATCGTCGGCAACGTGCTGGACGCGGTGACGGCGCTGGGGTCCTGGCGGGAGTTCCTGCCGGCCCACTGGCAGTTCGCATGGGCCGACGCCTTGCAGCCGCAGCTCGAATGGGGTGGGATGATCAAGGGAACGGTGGTGTCGGTGTCGTACGCGGTGGTGCTGTTCGCGCTCGCGTTCCGCGGATTCGCGCGCAAGGACATCGTGTCCTGAGGTTCGGCCGTCGGTGGCCAACCCCGGCGGGCCCTCGTGTGCCTGCCGCCGCGGCGGCCCGTACTCCCCAAAGAATCGCCCCGGTCAGGACGCTGGGTGAGCGGCGGCCTCAACCACCCCGACCGGGGTCCGGACCGCCGTGCGCTGGTGGCGCAGGCGCAGGATCCGTACGGCGTGATCCTGGCGTGCATCGACTCCAGGGTGCCGCCGGAACTGCTCTTCGACACCGGGCTCGGCGACCTGTTCGTGCTGCGCACGGGCGGGCAGGCGGTGGGCCCGGTGGTGACCGGGTCGGTGGAGTTCGGGCCGGTGACGGCGGGCACCCCGCTGATCCTGGTCCTCGGGCACCAGCGCTGCGGGGCCATCGACGCCTCGTACAAGGCGCTGCGGGACGGCGACCCGCTGCCTGGCAACCTGCGGGCGATCGAGAAGGCGCTGGTGCCGGCGTACGAGCTGACGGTCAAGGACCCCGGCGCCGACCCGGTCGACACGATGATCCGCAATCAGATCAGGGTGACGGCGGACGAGCTGCGGGACAACGCGGACCTGGCGCCCCTGGTGCGGAAGGGCTCGCTGGCCGTGGTCGGCGCCTACTACTCGCTGGACACCGGTCAGGTGGAGGTGCTGACGGGGACGCCGACACCGACGGGGACCGCTTCCGCCAGCCCGTCGGCCAGTGCGTCGGCCAGCGCCTCCGGGAGCGCCTCGCCGAGCCCGTCGGGGTCGCCGTCGGCGTCGCCGTTGGCATCGGCATCGGAGTCGGCATCGGAGTCGGCATCGGAGTCCGCATCCGCATCCCCGTCGGAGGCCGCGTCCGTCGGTCCTTCGCCCGACGCCTCCTGAAGGCCGGGCTCAGGTCATGCGGCGGCCACCGCGACGGCGTCGACCTCCGCGAGGAGCTCGGCGTCGAGCGGCCGGTCGGCCACGGCGGCGTTGGCCCGCACCTGCTCGGCGGAGGTGGCTCCCGCGATGACGGAGGCGCAGCCGGGCTGAGCGGAGAGCCAGCCGATGGCGAGTTCCAGGACGGTGCGCCCGTGCTTGTCGGCGAGCGCCGCCAGGGCTTCCACGATGTCGAGGCGCTCGTCGGTCAGGTAGGCGTCGCGGCCTTCGAGGCGGGACCCGGCGGGGACGGGGGCGCCCCGGCGGACCTTTCCGGTCAACAGCCCGTTGGCCAGCGGGAAGTACGGCAGCACGCCGACCCCGTAGTGGAGGGCGGCCGGGACGAGCTCGCGCTCCGCCGACCGCTCGAGCAGCGACCATTCGTTCTGGGCCGATACGAAGGGTGCCGCGCCGGTCTCGCGGGCCACGTGGGCGGCTTCGGCGAGCTGCCAGCCGCTGAAGTTGGAGTGGCCGATGTAGCGGATCTTGCCCTCGGCGACGAGTTCGGTGAGCGCGGCGAGGGTCTCCGCCACGGGCACGGCCGGGTCGGGGCTGTGGAGTTGGCAGAGGTCGATGTGGTCGGTCTGCAGGCGGGTCAGGGAGGCCTCGACGGCGCGCCGGATGTAGGCGCGGCCGGCGCGGGAGCCGGCGGCGGGTCCGTAGCCCATGTCCACGCCGTCGTAGCCGAACTTGGTGGCGAGGACGACCTGGTCCCGGCGGCCCTTGAGGGCCTCGCCGAGGTGGGTTTCGGAGCCGCCGCGGCCCCCGTAGATGTCGGCGGTGTCGAGGAGGGTGATGCCCGCGTCGAGGGCCGCGTCGACGACGGCGCGGGTCGCCCGGGCGTCGAGGCGGCCGCCGAAGTTGTTGCAGCCGAGCCCGATCGCCGAGACCTGCAGACCGGAACTGCCCAGGGGGAGATGGCGCATGGATTCTATTCCTCCGCACTCGTCCGCACATGATCGACTGGACGGCAGTCTAGGGCGCGTCCTTCGGGTCGGGGGCGGTGTGCTCGGTAGTCGACGTCCACGGGGGTCAGTTCGACGGTCGAGCCGGTCGGGCGCGTCGTAGTCGTAACGGGTGACGGTGGGCTTCAGCCCGGGTCGCCGAAGTGAGGATGCGCTCTTGACGACATGATCGTCCGCACAAAAGGATGAGGCACTCGAACAGCTCCCGGGCCCCTTCACCCCGTGGGGACCGGCTCGCTCCCGCGCACGTGTCGTTTCCGGCGTCGCGGCCGGGGTTTGTGACCATCGGGACTTCGGATCTCACCGCAGGAGCCGTCAAGTGACCCACCCCGCCTCCGACTCCGCCTCCTTCCCTCCCGCCGTGCCCCGCCGACCCGTCACCGTGCTCGCCATGAGCCCCGGGACCCGGGCCGCCGTCCTCGGTGAGCGGGTCCTTCCGGAACTGGTCCGGGTCGCCGATGTGGACCCCGGGCTGCTCGTCACCGACTTCGGCGCCGCGTGCTCCGAGGACGCCCTGCGCCGGCGGCCGGCCGTGGCCGAGGTCCTGTTCACCGGGTGGGGATGCCCGCCGCTGGACGCGCGGGCGCTGGAACTGATGCCGGAGCTCCGAGCCGTCGTGCACGCCGCGGGCAGCGTCAAGGGCCACGTGACCCAGGCCTGTTGGGACCGCGGGCTGCTGGTCTCCAGCTCCGCCGCCGTGAACGCCCTGCCCGTCGCGGAGTACGCGCTCGCCGCCATCCTGTTCTCCAACAAGCGGGTACTGGACTCCGCGCACGCCTACCGGGCGGCCCGCGGCTACGTGGACCCGCTGCGCCACTACCCCGCCGCCGGCAACTACCGCCGTACCGTCGGCCTGGTCGGCGCCTCCCTCATCGGCCGCCGCGTACTGGAACTGCTGCGCCCGTTCGACCTGCGGGTGCTCGTGCACGATCCGTACGCCGATCCGGCCGAGCTCGCCTCGCTCGGCGCCGAGGCCGTCGCCCTGGACGAACTGCTCTCCCGCAGCGACGTGGTGAGCCTGCACGCCCCCGAGCTGCCGCAGACCCGCCGGCTGCTGGACGCGTCCCGGCTGGCCCTGATGCCGGACGGAGCCACCCTCGTGAACACCGCGCGCGGGTCGCTCGTCGACACAGCGGCGCTGACCGGGGAGCTGGTCTCGGGGCGGCTGCACGCCGTGCTCGACCACACCGAGCCGGAGGTGCTTCCCACCGGCTCCCCGCTGTACGACCTGCCCAACGTGCTGCTCACCCCGCACGTGGCCGGCTCCCTGGGCGGGGAGCTGGACCGGCTGGCGGGGTCCGCCGTCGAGGAACTGGAGCGCTACGCCCGGGGGTTCGGCTTCCGCCACGCCGTCGACCCGTCCCGGCTCGGCTACTCGGCCTGACGGCCGGCCGCGCGGACCAGCCCCTCCAGGTACGCCCGGCCCGGCCCGAGCCGCTCCGGGAGTTCGCCGGCGCCGGGATACCAGCGCTTCTCGTACTCCCAGCAGAGCCAGCCGCGCGGCGGCGCGAGGGCCACCGCGTCGGCGAGCGGCAGCGCTCCTCCGCCGAGAGCGAGCGGGGTCAACTCGTGCGCGGACGCCACGTCCTTGACCTGTACGTAGCCCAGGTGCCCGGCGAGGGCCCGGCTGGACTCCGCCGGCGACTCGCCCGCGAGCCAGGTGTGCAGTACGTCCCACAGCGCGCCCGCGCCCGGGTGCGCGACCCGGTCGAGCACCCGGGCCGTGGCGGCCGCGGTGCGGTGCGAGTCGTGGGTCTCCAGCAGGATCCGCACCCCGTGCCGCTCGGCGAAGGACGCGGCGGCCCGGAGCCTGCGGACCGCGTGGGCGTCGGCGTCGGCCGGCGGCAGGTCGCCGCCGCCGGGAAAGACCCGTACGTAGGGGGCTTCGAGGTCGGAGGCGAGCCGGACCAGGGCCTGGATCCCGGCGAGGACGGGCTCGTCGGGGCCGGGCACGGCCACCCGGGCGTAGCCGGCGACGCCGAGGACGGCGACGCCCGCGGAGGTCAGGGTGCGCAGGCCGGTCGCGCGGTCGCCGGCCGGGCTGTCGGGATGCAGGGGCTCCTCGGGGTGGGCCCGCAGTTCGAGGGCGTCGTAGCCGTGCTCGGCGGCGAGGGCCGCGCTGCGCTCCAGCGGGGTGCCGGGCAGCCCCAGGGTGGAGAAGGCGTACCTCACGGACGGCCGCCTTCGACGGCGGTAGGCGGGGGCGCGGCGACGGTCGGGGGCGCGGTGGAGAGCGGCGGCGCGGTGGAGGGCGGCGGCGCGGTGGAGGCGCGCACCATCAGCTCGGCCGGCAGCGTGGTGATACCGCCGGGGGGCAGCGCTTTGCGGCCCGTGACGAACTGGGCCGCGAGGACCCCCGCTTCGCGCAGCGGGACCCGGACCGTGGTGAGGGCGGGGGCGGTGTCGACGCAGACGGGCAGGTCGTCGAAGCCGGCGACGGAGACGTCCTCGGGTATCCGCAGGCCGGCCTCGCGCAGGGCCGCGGCGACCCCGGTGGCGACGGTGTCGTTGGCGGCGGCCACCGCGGTGAAGGGCACTCCGCGGCGGAGCAGTTCACGGGTGGCGTCGTATCCGGCGGAACGCTCGAACCCCGCGTGCACGGTGAGGCCGGCGCAGTGCGCGGGCAGTGCGGGGTCGTGGTCGCGCAGGGCGTCCTGGTGTCCGGCGAGGCGCTCGCGGGTGGTGCTCAGTCCGGGCGGGCCCGCCACGTAGGCGATGTGCCGGTGGCCGAGCGTCAGCAGGTGCTCGGTGAGCCGGAAGGCGCCGCCGCGGTCGTCGAACATGACGGTGGCGACGGGGAGTCCGGCGGGCATGGGCAGCGGGGGCCGCCCGCACAGCACCACCGGGGCGCCGGTGGCCGCGATGCGGGCGAGGCGGGCGGCGAGCGCCCGGGTGTGCTCCGGCTCCTCCACGGCTCCGCCGGTGAGGACGACCCCGCCGGCCCGCTGGCCCTCCAGGAGGGCGAGGTAGTCGAGCTCGGCGGCCGGGGCACCCTCGGTGTTGCAGACGACGGCGAGCCTGCGCGCGCCGCCCTGTCCGCCGGGGCCCAGGGCGCTCTGCAGGGACCCGGCGAGGATCCCGAAGAAGCTGTCCGCGACATCGTGGACGAGGACGCCGACCAGGTCCGAGGTCGCGGCGGCGAGGGCCCGCGCGGGGCCGTTGGCGATGTAGCCGAGGTCCTCGACCGCCCGCTCCACCCGGGTCCTGGTGGCGCCGGCCACCGGGTACCCGCCGTTCAGTACGCGCGAGACCGTGGCGGGCGATACGCCCGCCTGCGCCGCCACTTCGGCGAGTGTGACCGCCATCATCCCCTCCTTCCGATCCGTCCCGGGTCATCGTCTCATCCGGTGGGTGGATCTCCATAGCCACCGGCGAAGAAAGCGCTTTCCATCACTCGAAAGAGTCTTGCCCCCCGACACTGCCCGGGCCTAGCCTGATCGGAGGGAAAGCGCTTTCTATGCGGTTTCTCGGCAACTCCGCACAAGGAACACCGCGACAAGACGAAGGAGGGGACACCGTGCAGCGCAGGACGATCAAGATCGCCATGAACGGCGTCACCGGGCGAATGGGATATCGCCAGCACCTGGTCCGCTCCCTGCTCGCACTGCGCGAGCAGGGCGGCCTCGACCTCGGTGACGGGACCGTACTGTGGCCCGAGCCGGTGCTGGTCGGGCGCCGCGAGGAGGCCCTCCGGGCCATCGCGGAGCGGCACGGCCTGGAGCACGTGAGCACGGACCTGACGGCGGTGCTGGCCGACCCCGAGGTCGAGATCTACTTCGACGCCCAGGTCACCAGCGCCCGCGAGGCGGCCGTGCGGCAGGCCGTGGCGGCCGGCAAGCACGTGTACTGCGAGAAGCCCACCGCCCTCACCTTCGAGTCCTCGCTCGAGATCGCGCGCCTGGCCGACGCGGCCGGCGTCAAGCACGGGGTGGTGCAGGACAAGCTGTTCCTGCCGGGCCTGCTCAAGCTCAAGCGGCTCATCGACGGCGGCTTCTTCGGCGAGATCCTGTCCGTCCGCGGGGAGTTCGGATACTGGGTCTTCGAAGGCGACTGGCAGTCCGCGCAGCGCCCTTCGTGGAACTACCGCTCCCAGGACGGCGGCGGCATCGTCGCCGACATGTTCCCGCACTGGGAGTACCTGCTGCACGAACTGTTCGGCCGGGTCCGCACGGTGCAGGCACTGACGCGCACCCACATAGGCCGCCGCTGGGACGAGGACGGCAAGCCGTACGAGGCCACCGCGGACGACGCGGCGTACGGGATCTTCGAGCTGGAGGGGGGCGCCGTCGCGCAGATCAACTCCTCCTGGGCGGTCCGGGTCAACCGGGACGAGCTCGTGGAGTTCCAGGTGGACGGCACGCACGGCTCGGCGGTCGCCGGGCTGCGCGGCTGCCGGATCCAGCACCGCGCGACGACTCCGAAGCCGGTGTGGAATCCCGACCTGCCCCTGACCGAGACGTTCCGCGACCAGTGGCAGGAAGTCCCCGACAACACCCCCGCGGACAACGGCTTCAAGGCCCAGTGGGAGCTGTTCCTGCGCCACGTCGTCCGGGACGAGCCCTGGCAGTGGGACCTGCTGGCCGGGGCCCGCGGGGTGCAGCTCGCCGACCTCGGGCTGCGTTCCTCGGCGGAGGGCCGGCGGCTCGTGGTCCCGGAGGTGGCGCTGTGAGCATCCGGCTCCCCTCGGCGGACGGCGGGCTGCGCCTCCACGCGCCGGTCACCGCTCCGCTGGCGCCCCTCACCTGCGGCCCGGCCGGCAGCCGCACCTTCTACTCGGCCGCGCACGTGGTCGCCGACCCCCTCTCGGCCTCGGCCGAATCCGGCCCGTTGATCGACTGGGAGGGCACGCTGGCCTTCCGGCGCACCCTGTGGGCGCAGGGCCTCGGGGTCGCCGAGGCCATGGACACGGCGCAGCGCGGGATGGGCCTCGACTGGCCGGCCGCGGCGGAGCTGATCCGCCGTTCGACCGCCGAAGCCCGGTCGGTGGGCGGCCGCATCGTCTGCGGCGCGGGCACCGACCAGCTCACCCCCGACACCACGCACTCCCTCGCCGCGGTCACCGCGGCGTACGAGGAGCAGTTGGCGCACGTCGAGGAGTGCGGGGCGACCGCCGTGCTGATGGCCTCGCGGGCCCTGGCCGCGGCGGCGAGCGGACCTGAGGACTATCTGGAGGTGTACGGCCGGCTGCTGGGGCAGAGCTCCCGGCCGGTGGTCCTGCACTGGCTGGGGCCGATGTTCGACCCGGCACTGGAGGGGTACTGGGGGTCCGCGGACCTGGACGAGGCCACGGACGCCTTCCTGAAGATCATCTCGGAGCATCCGGAGAAGGTCGACGGCATCAAGGTCTCGCTGCTCGACGCGGGGCGCGAGGTGGACATCCGGCGGCGGCTGCCGACGGGCGTGCGCTGCTACACGGGCGACGACTACCACTATCCGGAACTGATCGCCGGGGACGGCGAGCTGGCCAGCGACGCCCTGCTGGGGATCTTCGACCCGATCGCCCCGATCGCGGCACGGGCGGCGCTCGCCCTCGACCGGGACGATACGGCCGGGTTCCGGGAGCTGCTGGATCCGACGGTGGCGCTGTCCCGGCACCTGTTCGCTCCGCCCACCCGCTACTACAAGACGGGCGTCGTCCTCTTGGCCTGGCTCGCGGGACACCAGGAGCACTTCGCGATGGTGGGCGGACTGCACTCGGCCCGCTCGCTCCCCCATCTGGCCACCGCCTACGAACTGGCCGACAATCTCGGCCTGTTCCCGGACCCCGAGCTCGCCGAGGCCCGGATGCGCCAGCTCCTCGCACTGCACGGGGTGGCATCGTGAGCCCGGCGACGGCGCCGGCGCCGGCCCGGTTCAGCCTCAACCAGGAGACGATCCGCCAGTGGTCCCTCCCCGAGCTGGTGGCCGGGTGCACCGGCGCCGGGGTCGGCGCGGTCGGGCTGTGGCGCGATCCCGTACAGCGGTTCGGAGTGCGGGAGGCCGCGAAGCTGGTCGCCGATGCCGGGCTCCGGGTCAGCTCGCTGTGCCGGGGCGGCTTCTTCACCGCCGCCGATCCGCTGGGGCGCGCTGCCGCCCTCGAGGACAATCGCCGCGCCGTGGAGGAAGCCGCCGAGCTGGGCGCCGACGCCCTGGTCCTGGTCTCGGGCGGCCTGCCGGACGGGGACCGGGACCTGACGGGAGCCCGGCGGCGGATCGTCGACATCCTGGGCGACCTGGTCCCGTACGCCGCCGGGCACGGGGTGCGCCTGGGGATCGAGCCGCTGCACCCGATGTACGCGGCGGACCGCTGCGTGGTCTCCACGCTCGGTCAGGCCCTGGACATCGCCGAGGAGTTCCCGGCCTCGCGGGTGGGGGTGGTCGTCGACTCCTACCACCTGTGGTGGGACGAGCGCCTGCCTTCCGAGGTGCGCCGGGCCGGAGAGGCCGGGCGGATCGTGTCCGTCCAGGTCGCCGACTGGGTGACGCCGCTCCCCGAGGGCGTGCTGCTGGGGCGCGGACAGCTCGGCGACGGCTCGATCGACCTGCGGGCCTTCCGGGAGCTGACCGACTCCGCCGGGTACCTGGGGCCGGTCGAGGTGGAGATCTTCCATCCCGGGCTGTGGGCCCGCGACGGCGAAGAGGTGCTGCGGGAGGTGATCGACCGCTACCGCGAGCACGTCGCATGAGGTGGAGGGGGTGCGCGTGAAGGGGGGCGTGTGAGGGGGCATGGGCCGAGATCCACGGGGGCCGCAGCGTTTCGGGCGAATCAGCGTTTCAGTCAAAGGAGACTGTGATGACAGATGTATGGAGCCGCCGTGCCTTCCTCACGGCGGTCGGCGGCGGCGTGGTGCTGCTCGGTACCCAAGCCTTCCCGGCGACCGCCGGGACGGTCACCTCGGTGCACGCCGCCATGCGGGCGGTCTGGCAGGGCCTCGTCCTGGGGTCCGTGCCCTCCCCCACCGCGGAGCCCTTCCGCGCCCGGCTGACCGCGCTGGGCGCGCAGGCGGGCCAGTGGCGCGCCTCGATGGCCCCGGCGACCGGTTCGCTCTGGCCCGACCAGGTCTTCACCACCAACCCCGACGGGATGGCGCAGAGCTACTACCGGTTGCGGAGCATGGCGGAGGCCTACGTCAGACCGGGGACGGGGGTCACCGGCGACGCCGCGCTGCGCACCGCCGTGCTGACCGGGCTGGACCACCTCCACACCCAGGTCTACAACGCCGGCCAGGCGCGGTACGGGAACTGGTGGTGCTGGCAGATCGGCGCGCCCCAGGCGCTGCTCGACACCATCGTCCTGATGTACGGCCACCTCTCGGCGGCCCAACTCGCCGGCTACTGCGCCGCCGTGGACCACTTCGTACCGGATGCGTCCGTCGGCCCGTACACCGGTACCAGCACCGGAGCGAACCGGGTGGACCTGTGCCGGGTGCTCGCGCTGCGCGGAGTGGTCGGCGGCGACGACGCGAAGATCGCCCTGGCCCGGGACGCGCTCACGCCGGTGTTCCCGTACGTCACCTCCGGCGACGGGCTCTACCGGGACGGCTCCTTCATCCAGCACACCTACGTCGCGTACACCGGCTCGTACGGCTCGGTCATGCTCGGCGGACTGGGCCTGCTGTTCGGCCTGTTGAAGGGAACGGCGTGGGAGGTCACCGCCCCGGGCGCACAGATCGTCTTCGACGCGGTGGAGCACGCCTGGGCGCCGTTCCTCTACAACGGACTGATGATGGACGCCGTATCGGGGCGGGCTCCCAGCCGGGGGGTCCAGGTCTCCGATCCCCTTCAGGCTCAGCTGGACGACCACACCCGCGGGCACTCCGTCCTCGCCGCGATCCTGCTGCTCGCCGAGGGCGCGAGCACCGCCGAGCGGACGCGCTGGCGCGGCCTGGTGAAGGGCTGGGCGGCGCGGGACTATTACAGCCCGCCGCTGGCTGACGCCACCCAGAGCCTGTCGGCCCTGGCCCGCCTCTCCGAGGTCGCGGCGGACGCCACCGTCACGGCCGCGCCGGAGCCGGTGGCGCACCGGCTGTTCCCCTCGATGGACCGGGCCTCGCACCGCGGACCGGCGTGGGCGGCCTCCCTGTCCATGGCCTCGAAGCGGATCACGCACTACGAGACGGGAAACGGCGAGAACCTGCGCGGCTGGCACACGGGCAGCGGCATGCTGTGCTGGTGGGGCTCCACCTACGGGAACGGCCAGTACTCGGACGCGTTCTGGCCCACGGTCAATCCGTACCGGCTGCCCGGGACCACCGCCTCCCGCAAGGTGCTGGCCGACGGAGCCGGGGGCGACTGGGGCGCCTCCCGTCCGGACGCCACCTGGGTCGGCGGCACGACCGACGGGGAGTTCGCCTCGGTGGGCCAGCACCTGAAGGGACCGGGCAGCACCCTCACGGCCCGCAAGTCCTGGTTCTTCCTCGACGACACGGTGGTCTGCCTGGGCGCCGGGATCAGCTCCACCGACGGCGCGGCGGTCGACACGGTCATCGACAACCGGAACCTGGGCGCGACCGGCGCCCACGCCCTCACCGTCGGCGGCACGGTCCAGCCGGCCACGCTGGGCTGGACCGCCTCCTTCCCCGGGCCCGGGTGGGCGCACCTGGCGGGCTTCGGCGGGTACGTGATGTCGGGTTCGGGCACCTTCCGGGCGCTGCGGGAGGCACGCACCGGCCGCTGGAGCGACATCAACCGGGGCTCGTCCACCACGGCCCTGACCCGGCGCTATCTGACCCTCTGGTACGACCACGGGACGAACCCGGCCGCGGGCAGCTACGTCCACCAGCTGATGCCGGGCGCCTCGGCCGCCCAGACGTCGGCGCGGTCCGCCGCCACCGGATGGCTCACCGTGCTCGCCAACAACCCGACCGCCCAGGGGGTGGCGGTGGGCTCGCTCGGCTTCACCGGGGTGAACTTCTGGCAGCCCGCGACGATCGGCACCCTGCAGGCGAGTGCGCCGTGTTCGGTCACGGTGCGGGAGCTCGGCGACGGCACGGCCGTGGTCTGCGTCTCGGACCCGGCCCGCACCCTGTCGGGACTGACCCTCGTGTGGAACCGGCCCGTCACCCAGGTGCTGTCCCGGCCGGCGAGCCTGGTCTCGGTGGGCACCGGGAGCACCCTCCAGCTCGGCTTCGGCAGCCTCACGGCCCTGGAGGGCGCGAGTCAGGTGGTGAAGGTCAGGCTGGGCTGATCTCCGGGCACGCTGTGGGGTGATATAAGCGCAGCCCACAGCGTGACATAGCGTGCCCTGTATGGATCAGGAGCACATATCCGGGGACGGCGAAGGCGCGGACAGGCGGCGGTTCCTCGCCCTGGCGACGGGGGCCGCGGCCACCGCCGCCGGGCTGGGCGCCGTGGCCGGCTGCGCGAACGGGGACGGCGCAAGGGCGGACGGGGCGGGGCCCGGCGAGAGCCCGGCGCCCTCCGGTCCCCCGGCGAAGGAGGAGGGGCCCCGCGGCTTCGACGTCCAGGCCGAGAACGCCCGCCCGGGGAACGCCGACTGGCAGGTCTCCAAGGCCGGCCCGGCCCGCGCCATCGAGGGCTTCGCCGACCGGGTCAGCGTGCTGCCCGGCGAGTCCTTCGGCCTGCACGTCTCCACCACCGCGCCCCGCTTCACCGTCTCCGCCTACCGCATGGGCTGGTACGGCGGCGCCCGGGCCCGCCTCGTCTGGCGCTCCGAGGCCCTGCCCGGGGTGCGCCAGCCCGACCACACGGTGGACCCCGTGACCCGTACGGTCCGCACCCGGTGGGCCCGTAGCGCCACCGTCGAGACCAAGGACTGGCCCGAGGGCTGCTACCTGCTGCGCCTGGACGCGCAGGGCGGCGAGGGCCAGCGGTTCGCCCCCGTCACCGTGCGCTCCGCCGCCACGGCCGGACGTACCGTCGTGGTCAACGCGGTGGCGACCTGGCAGGCGTACAACCGCTGGGGCGGCTACGGCAGCTACGACGGGCCCAGCGGCGGATACGCCTCGCGCTCGCTCGCCGTGACCTTCGACCGGCCCTACCAGTACGACGACGGCGCGGGCCTCTTCCTCGTGTACGAGGCTCCGCTGCTCGCGCTCGCCGAACGGCTCGGCATCCCCCTGGCGTACACGACCACCACCGACGTGGCCCGGGAGAAGCGGCTGCTGGACGGCGCCTCGGCGGTCCTCTCCCTCGGGCACGACGAGTACTGGTCGCCCGAGCAGCGTGCGCACGTCACGGCGGCCCGGGACGCGGGCACCAACATCGCGATCCTGGGCGCGAACTGCTGCTACCGCCGGATCCGGCTGGAAGCCTCCGAGCTCGGACCGGACCGTACGGTGGTCTGCTACAAGTCCTCCTACGAGCAGGACCCCGGCTTCAAGCGCGGCCACCCCGCCACCGTCGACTTCCGTTCCCCACCGGCCGCCGACCCGGAGAGCACGCTGCTCGGCGTGATCTACGACGGATACCCGGTGGACGCCCCGTACGTGGTGACGAATCCGGGCCACTGGCTCTTCGAGGGCACCGGCGCGCAGGCGGGCGACAGCTTCCCCCACCTGGTCGGCGTGGAGTACGACAAGGTCAGCACCGGTTTCACGACTCCGCGCCCGATCGAGATCCTGGCCCACTCCCCGGTGGTCTGCGAGGGCCGCCCCAGCCACCAGGACACGGCGTACTACACGACGCCGGGCGGCGCCGCCGTCTTCGCGACGGGGACGATGCGCTGGGTGGAGGCCCTCGACGCGGAGGGCGACGGCCGCAGCGGAGCCAATCACGGCCTGGACGCGCGCTCGGGCGCCCTGACCAGCCGGGTGACGGAGAACCTGCTGCGCGCCTTCGCGGCGGGCCCGGCGGGACGGACGCATCCGGCGCAGGACAACGTGAAAGCGGTGTACGGGGGTTAGCCCACCCCATCACCCTGGACTCCACCCGAAAGGGGTGTTTATGATCATGTGACGGCATCGCGTGTCGGTCACCGGCCGGGTGAGGCATGGAGGTGCCGTGACGTGCCTTTCGGAGGCATCCACACATGACGGTTCAGCTCAACCACACGATCATCCACTCCCGTGACCACCGGGAGTCGGCCGAGTTCCTGGCGTACTTCCTCGGCCTGGAGGTCGGAGCCCCCTGGGGCCCCTTCATCCCGGTCGAGACCGCCAACGGCGTCACCCTGGACTTCGCGACCGTCCCCGCCGAGTCCATCACGGCCCAGCACTACGCGTTCCTCGTCTCCGAGGCGGAGTTCGACGAGGCCTTCGAGAAGATCAAGCGGGCGAAGATCACCTACTTCGCCGACCCGCACGGGCAGCGCCCCGGCGAGATCAACCACAACGACGGCGGCCGCGGCGTGTACTTCCAGGACCCCTCGGGCCACGGCATGGAACTGATCACGGTCCCGTACGGCGGCTTCAAGGAGTAGGACCGGCCCGGCAGCGGAGGGCTCGCGCGCCCCCGCTGCCGGATCCCGTGCACGGCGCGGTGCGTTCACTCGAGCATGCGCCGCATGACCCACACCGGCAGCGCCGGGTTCCGGGCCGCCGCCCGCGCCGTCTCCTCGTCCGCGAGCAGCCCGACCAGTGCGGGCACCGGCAGCCTCGGATGCTCCGCGGCTTCCCGGCGGACCGACGGGGCCGGGTCTCCGAGCAGCCGCAGCGCCGACTCCCCGGACAGCCGGGGGTCGGTCGCCGCCCGGGCCCGGACCTCCTCGTCCTCGTCCCGGCTGAAGCGTTCCACCAGCTCCGCCGTGGAGTCCGGGTCGTCCAGCGCGAGCTGCCGCAGCCGCCGGTTGGGGTCCTCGGCGTAGCGCAGCAGGTTCCGGCCGGGGAAGTTCGGGTGGCCGTAGGGGCGGTTCGGTGTGGAGAAGCTCCCGGTCCACCAGTTCCAGACCTCCAGCAGCATCTCCGCCGGGGCGTCGTCGCACCGCTCCGCGAGGAACAGCCGTACGGTCCGGTCCTCGTCGCGGGCCAGCCGCTCCACGACATCGGCCGGCAGCCGCCGGGCCGTCGCCACACTGCCGCGCAGCACGGGGTGCACGGAGCCGGCGAGTCGCCGCATCGCCTCGGGATCACCGTGCAGGGCCATCACCCACGGAGCGGGGTGGCGCATGCCGTCCAGTTCCAGGCCCGGCAGGAAGCCTGCCCGCTGCTCCTCCGTCAGCTCGGGCCGCAGCGATACGGCGAGGCGCACGCTGTGCTCCGGGTCGGCGGCGAGTGCGGCCACCTGGCCGGGCTCCAGGTACGGGTTCTGCGCGAGGCAGCAGCGCCACATGGTGTCGGTGTCCGCACGGAGGCGGAGCACCAGTTCCGGTGCCAGCCGCCGGGTCTCCACCAGGTCGAACGTCTTCCTCACCCTGTCGAAGAGCTCGCACGTGACCGGGACCTCCTCGTGCCGGGCCAGCGCGACCGCCGTCCGCACCACCTCGGCGGGGTCCTCGGCCAGGCGGGCCCGGGTCCCCTCGTCGAAGCCCGCCCAGGCCGCCACGGCCGCCGCCGCGCGCACGGTGGCCGCCGGATCGCGGGCCAGGGCCGTGAGCAGCCGCTCCGGCACGCCGGGCAGGCTCGCGGCGTCCGCCCGGGCCTCCTCGGAGCGGGCCGCGGCCAGCGCTTCGTACACGTCCTCCGTCAGCACGCCCCCGGCTGCGAGCGCCAGGGACGCCAGCTGGTAGCGGCGCCGGTCGTCCGGCTCTTCCCGCACGAGCCGGGACCACTGTTCGGTGGTGAGCGTGACGCAGGTCCGGGTGCCGGTCCTGAGGAACCGCAACGTGACGCCCCGGTGCTCGGCCAGGCTGCCGCGCACTGCCCGGTCCGGGTGCGCGATCGCCGCCTCCACGACCGCTTGCGGCAGGTCCGCCCGGTACAGCAGCTGGTCGCTGATGCCGAGCATCGCCACCAGGATCTCGTCGGGCGCGGCCCGGTTCATGCTCAGGCCCTCCAGTCTGTCCTGGCGCAGCCGCCGGCCCACCGCCTCCCCGAACTCCAGCCCGTCCCAGTCCGCCGTCGCGTCAGTGCCCCGTTCGCTCCCCATCCTCCGGAAGGTAGACGATGTTGACCGCGCCCGTCGTCGGGTGGGTGGCGACGCGGGTGCGGACCCCGTAGACCTCGGCCAGCAGGGGCTCCGTCAGCACCTCCGCCGGGGTGCCCGAGGCGGCCACGCGGCCGCCCGCCAGGACGTACAGGCGGTCGCAGTACATCGCCGCCAGGTTGAGGTCGTGCAGGACCAGCAGGGCGGTGGCCGGCAGGGCGCGGACCAGGCCGAGGATCTCCAGTTGGTAGCGGATGTCCAGGTGGTTGGTCGGTTCGTCCAGGGCGAGCAGGCCTGGGTCCTGGACGAGGGCGCGGGCCACCAGGGCGCGCTGGCGCTCGCCGCCCGAGAGCCCGTCGAAGCGGCGGCCCACGAAGGCGGCCGCGCCGACGGTGTCCAGGGCGCGCGCGACCCGGCGTGCGTCGTCCGGTCCGTCCTGCTCCCAGAACCGTTTGTGCGGGCTGCGCCCCATGGCCACCACCTCGCGCACGGTCAGCCCGAAGGTGCCGGCCGCGTCCTGGGGCACCACCGCCACCCGCCGGGCGCGGTCCTTGACGCCCAGCGAGGCCGCGTCCACGCCGTCCAGCAGGACCCGCCCGCCGGTCGGGCGCAGGGCGCCGTAGACGCAGCGCAGCAGTGTCGTCTTGCCGCTGCCGTTGGGGCCGACGACTCCGACCGTCTCGCCGGGGCGGGCGGTGAGGTCGATCCCGTGCAGCAGCGGCTGCCCGTCGATCTCGTAACGCACGGCCTCGACGGCGAGTTCCGCGGCCCCCAACCCAGACGTCGACTCTGCCGTCGGCCCAGACATCGGCCCTGCCGCCGGCGCCGCCGGCCGTCCCGCCGTCATCCCACGACCCCTTCGGTACGGGTGGACCTGCGCAGCATCCACAGGAAGAACGGCCCGCCGACGAGCGCCGTGACCACGCCGACCGGGATCTCCTCCGGCGCGGCGGCGGTACGGGCGATCAGATCGGCCAGGGTCAGGAACACCGCCCCGCCCAGTGCGGCCACGGGCAGCAGCGCCCGGTGCCCGGCGCCGACGACCATCCGGGCGGCGTGCGGCACCATCAGCCCCACGAAGCCGATCGCCCCGCTGTAGGCCACCAGGACTCCGATGACGAGCGAGGTGAGGACGAACACGGCGGCCCGGAACCGGCCCGTGTCCAGGCCGAGCGTCTGGGCGCCCTCCTCCCCCGCGAGCAGCAGGTCGAGCGGCCGTGCCAGGGCGACGAGCAGCCCGGTACCCAGGATCAGGGCACCGGCGGGCAGGGCCAGTTCGCCCCAGCGTGCCCCGCCGAGCCCGCCGAGGGTCCAGAACAGGACGCTGCGGATCTGGTCCGGGTGGGCGGCCAGCACCAGGATCAGGCTGGTCAGGGCGGACAGCACGTACTGGACGGCGACTCCGGCCAGGATCAGCCGGCCGGTGGTCATGGCGCCGCCGCGCCGGGCCATCGCGTAGACGGCGACGAGAGCGCCCATCGACCCGGCGAACGCCGCGAGGGGCACGGCGGCGGCGCCCGCGAAGCCGAGGATTCCGGCGCCGAAGACGATCACCAGCACGGCCCCGGCCGAGGCCCCGGAGGAGGCTCCGAGCAGGAAGGGGTCGGCGAGCGGATTGCGCACGAGGGCCTGCAGCACGGTTCCCGCGACGGCGAGTCCCGCGCCGACGACGGCCCCGAGCAGGACGCGCGGCATCCGGACGTCCCACACGATCGCCCCGAAGGCGCCTGCTCCCCCACCGGGTCCCGGTCCGCCGAGCACGATGTCGAGCACCTGGCCCGGAGGGATCCGTACCGGCCCCAGGGCCAGCCCCGCCAGGGCCGACGCGGCCAGCGCGGCGGCGAGCAGGGCCAGTACGACCGGTGTGCGGGTGAACGCGCGGGCGGCCCGGAGCCTCACGGGGCGTCGGGGTGGAGCTGGCCGCCCAGCGATTCGACGGCGTCGGCGACGCGTACGCCGAGCACGGCGGAGGACAGCGGCAGCACGACGAACCGCTGGTTCTTGACGGCGGGGACCTGCGCCAGCGCGGGGTCGTTGAGCAGGCGCTGCTTCTTGGCTTCGACGGTGGTGCCGCCGTAGTCGTAGATGAGGACGACCTCGGGCTTGCGCTCGATGACCTTCTCCCAGGACACGTCGCCGAAGGTGTCGTCGAGGTCGGCGAACACGTTCGTCCCGCCCGCCAGCGAGACGATCTCGTTGCCGATGCCGTTGCCGCCCGAGGTGAAGGCGGAGGCCTCGCCGGAGTCGTAGACGAAGACGGCGGGCTTGCCCCTGTCCTTCACGCGCGCGCTGACGGCGTCGATGCGGCGCTGTTCGCCGGCGAGGAGCCGTTCGGCGCGTTCGGGCACGCCGAAGGTCCGTGCGACCTCGGTGATCTCGGTCCTGAGCTGGTCGAGGCCGACCTTGCCCTCGGTGCAGTACTCCACGCTGAGCCGGGAGTTGATGCCGGACTTCGCGAGCTCCTCCCGGTCACGGCCCTGCGCCTTGTCGAAGGCGCTGGAGTAACCGCCGTACACGAAGTCGGGGTTGGCGCCGAGGAGGATCTCCTTGGCGGGGTACTCCTTCGCCAGCACCTTGATCTTGTCGTACGCGGGCCGGTAGGCGGGCAGTACGGCGTCGTCGAGGTAGGCCGTGCCGACCGTCTCGCCCTCCAGCCCGAGGGCCAGGAGGATCTCGGTGGCGTGCTGGTTCATCGCGACCGCACGCTGCGGCGGTGCCTGATAGGTGCTGGTGACACCGCAGTTGGTGAGCGTGTACGGGAAGCCGGGCGCGACGCCCGCCGCCGCCTTCGCGTCCTGCGGTCCGGGTGATCCCCCGCACGCGGCCAGCGGTATCAGGAGGGGGACGGGCAGGAGCGCGCGCAGCAGCGCACGGGGGTACGACGACATGGTGAAGCCTCTCCGGGGGATCCGCGTCCCCTGGTCGAACCGAAAGAGGCGGTGCGTCAGTGTCTGACTCCCGGGTCCCCGCGCGGGCGCGGGGGTGTTCCGGTCACAGTGGCGGGACCGCACCGGATTCGCACCGGTTTCCTGTCCTGCACCGCCTGGATAACCCGGCCCAGTGTGCCAGAAGGCCGGCGTCAGCGTTGCGGGCGCACCGCGTCGGCCGCCGGAGCCGTCCGCGCAGGGCGGGAGGCGAGGGCCCGCAGCGCCTCGGCGGAGGGCGATCCCGGCTCGGCGGTGTAGAGGTAGAGGGCCTGGTCGGGGTCGTCCGGAAAGGTCAGGGACTCGTACTCCAGGGCCAGTTCGCCGACGACGGGGTGCCGGAAGCGCTTGGTGCCGTGCGTGTGCTCGAGCACGTCGTGTCCGGCCCACCACCGCCGGAAGTCCGCGTCGTGCGAGGCCAGTTCATCGACGAGGGGACGCAGCCCGGGATCGTACGGGTGCCGGCCGGCGTAGAACCGCAGCGCGGCGACCGCTCCGCGCGCGGCGCTCTCCCAGTCGGCGAAGAGCTCGCGGGCGGCGGGGTCGAGGAAGAGGAACCGGGCCAGGTTCCGGCGGAGTTCGTCCTGTGTGCCCAACGCCACTGTGCCCGATTCCGCGGTGCCCGATTCCGTGGTGCCCGATTCCGTGGTGCCCGGCTCCACCGGGTCCGACTCCGCCGCGCCGAAGTCGGCGTAGAGGGCCTCAGCGAGCCGGTTCGCGGCCAGGACGTCGAGCCGACGCCCCATGATCATCGCCGGGGTGCCGTCGTCCAGGGCGTCCAGGGCGTCCAGCACCCGGTACAGGCCCGCCCGGACCCGCTGCGGGCCGGTGGTTTCGGCGGGGCCGGGGCCGCGAGCCGCCGCACCGGCGGCGGGCCCGGGCCCGGGGGCTCGCTGCGGCCGGGCCAGGTCGAAGAGGTGGGACCGCTCGGTGGCGTCGAGCCGCAGCGCACGGGCCACGGCGTCGAGGACCTCGGCGGATGCGTGCAGGGTGCGGCCCTGCTCCAGCCGCGTGTAGTAGTCCACGCTGACCCCGGCGAGCTGGGCGACCTCCTCGCGCCGCAACCCGGGCACGCGCCGCCTCCCCGGGTGGGCGGCGGCACCCACCTGCTCGGGACCGATACGGGCCCGTCGGGAGCGCAGGAAGTCCCGCAGATCGGACTGGGGCTCGCGCCCGGCGGTGGCGGTCATTCCCCCAGGCTAAGCGGTTCCCCCCGGTTCCTCCGGCACCTCCGGGCCGGGCAGGGCTGTGCCGAACGAACGACGCAGGAACGCACTGCGACGGCGGCCGGCGGAAGACGGGCCGTGGGGTCATGGCGCGATGATGTCCACACGTCGGACCGTCCTTCCATGGATCAAGGCATATCCGAACCCAACGCGTCTCCTTCGGACTTGAAGGTACGGAACCCACGGCGGTGGTAGTCGGGCAGTGCGTTCGCGTTGTCGGCCGACGATGTGTGCAGCCATACCCGGCGCACGCCCGGCACCAGTTTCCAGCCCTGCCGGATCGCGAGGGTCAGCGCATGGCCGCCGAGCCCCTTCCCGGTGAACTCCGGCAAGAGCCCGAAGGTCCTGATGTCGACGTCGGCGCCCGGGTGAAGGTCGTAACAGACCATGCCGGCGGGCTCGTCCGCCAAGGTCAGCAGCCAGCACGTCCGGTCCGGACTCTCGGCGAACCACGAGTGCCACTCCTCCGGGCTGCGGCGGGCGCTGCGCCACTGGTAAGGCGCCCCGATCCGGGCCATCAGCTCGGGAACCAGCGACAGGTCCCTGCCAAGGGCGACGAGCGCCAGGCCCGGGGCCGGAACACCGGGAACGAGCTGACTGGGGTCGGTCATCTCGACGTACGTCACGATCTTCGTCACCCGGGAAAGGCTACGTCCGACCGGCCCACGCTGCCTCGGAGTCAAGAAAAGGCCGACTACCTCGCCGCTGGTGCTCCGAATCATCGTGGCGGAGCCTGACGAGAGCACCTGTCCACGCTCGGGTAACCATGATCGAACATGAGAGAAGCCCCCTGACCGCGATCGGTCAAGGGGCTCAAACAGGCTTTCACCTGCTACTTGCTCTTGCAGGGGTGGCAGGGCTCGAACCTACGACAACCGGTTTTGGAGACCGGTGCTCTACCAACTGAGCTACACCCCTTCGGTGAGACCAACCATGTCACGACGCACGCCGAAGATCCACTGAATACAGGGGTCAACCGCGGGGAATTTCGTCCCGGGTCCGCGCGCCGACGGACCCGAGCCAGGCGATGAGCGGGCCGGCTTCGCTGGTCAGGGCCATGTCGAGCGGGGTCAGCCCGCCGTGGCCGATCCAGTTGATGTCCGCCCCTTGAGACAACAAGTATCGGGCTGTGGACAGTTGACCCCCGTGACACGCCGCCCAGAAGGCGCTGGTGACCTCCGCTGGACCCGCCCCCGCGGCGACGGACTCCTCGACCGCGGCGAGCAGGCCGAGGGTGGCGGCGTCCTGGAGGGTGGGGCGGGCTCCGAGTTCGAGGAGCCTGCGGGCCGCCCTCCACTGCCCGAAACCGCTCGCGTCGGCCAGTGGGCCACCGCCTCCGAGCACCGAACCCGGGGCCTCGATATCGGCCCCCGCCTCGACCAGGGCGTCGATCGCGGTGACGTCGTCGTTGCTCGCGGCCCAGTGCAGCGGGGTTTCCCGGTGCGAGCCGACGAAGCGGGCCCCCGGATCGGCTCCGGCGGCGACGAGGGTACGGATCACCTCCGCGGTCCGCGGGTAGTGCCCGGGCCAGTCCACGGCGACGTGCAGCAGGCTCCGCTCGCCCGCCGCCTCGCCCCGCTTCACGATCCGGCCCGCCGCCAGCCGGGGGTGCGCGTCCAGCAGCCGCCGGAGTCCGGCCAGGTCGCCGCCCCGGATCGCGGCCGTGACGGCTACGGCGAGCGGGTCGTCCGATGCGAGAGAGAGCATGCGGCCCAGGCTACGAGGCCCCGCCCTCCTGGGCGCGGACGGGCTGGTCTCCGTACAACTGCGCCCGGAGAGCACCGGGACGGCCGTGTATGAGGACTCCCCGGCCGCCGTCACCCATCTGCTCGCCGCCACGGCGGCCTCGCCGACGACGTCGGCCAGGCCAGGCCAGGCCAGGCCAGTGGAGCCTGCCCCGACCCGTGCGGACCGGACCCACCAGGCACGCCGGGCACGGCCGACGCCCTCCCGTCCGCACCGACTTGCCCCACCCCCTTGACCCACTGTGGTCCAGACCAATAGTTTCCGCATGCACAGCGCACGCGCCCCGGCACCACTCACCGCATCCGCAAAGGAAGCCCATGCGCCGCAGCATGCTCGGCAGGCTGGCCGTCGCCGCCTGCTCCCTCTCCCTGCTGACCGCCTTCGCCCCCGCCCACGACGACGCCCGCCAGGCCGGCTCCGGGCACGGCCGCTCGTACAAGAAGGTCGGCTACTTCACCCAATGGGGCGTCTACGGACGGGACTTCCAGGTCCAGGACCTGGAGAAGAACGGCAGCGCGAGCAAGCTCACACACATCAACTACGCCTTCGGCAACATCAGCGCGGACGGCAAGTGCTTCACCGGCAACATTCCCGGTGAGGCCGACGCCTGGGCCGACTACGTCCGCCCGCTGGACGCCGAGAACTCCGTGGACGGCGTCGCCGACGACTGGGTGCAGCCGCTCGCCGGCAACTTCAACCAGCTGCGCGAGCTGAAGGCCAAGCACCCGGACCTCAAGGTCCTGATCTCCCTCGGCGGTTGGAGCTGGTCCACGCACTTCTCGGACGCCGCGCTCACCCCGGCCTCCCGCAAGGCCCTCGTGTCCTCCTGCATCGACCTGTACATCAAGGGCAACCTCCCGCAGGACGGCAGCCGCGGCGGCGCGGGTTCGGCCGCCGGGCTCTTCGACGGGATCGACCTCGACTGGGAGTGGCCGGGCTCGTCGGGCGACACCGACACCACCTACCGCCCCGAGGACAAGAAGAACTTCACCGCCCTGGTGGGCGAGTTCCGCACCCAGCTCGACGACTACGCCCGCAGCCAGAAGCGGAAGGCGAAGTACGAGCTGTCCGCCTTCGTCCCGACCGCCCCCGCCAAGATCGACGCGGGCTTCGACGTCCGCCGGATCATGCGCGACCTCGACTTCGTGACCCTCCAGGGATACGACTTCCACGTCTCCGGCGAGGCGACCACCGCCCAGCAGTCCGCGCTGTACGCGAGGAACGACTTCAGCGTCGACGGCACCGTGGACGCCTGGGAGCGGCGCGGCGCGCCCGCGCACAAGCTCGTGATGGGCATGCCGTTCTACGGGCAGGGCTGGACCGGCGTCAGCGGCGGCGGGGACGGCATGGGGCAGCCCGCGACGGGCCCGGCGCCCGCCGCCTGGGCAAACGGGTACGCGGACTACAAGGAGCTCAAGCAGCTCGCGGCGTCCGGTACTTACAAGCTCCACCGGGACCGGCGCAACGGCAGCGCCTGGCTCTTCGACGGCAACACCCTGTGGACGTACGACGACCCGCAGGTGCTGCGCACCAAGACCCGGTACATCCGCGAAGAAGGCCTCGGCGGCGCGATGTTCTGGTCACTGGACGCGGACACCGCCGACGGTGAGCTGATGACCGCGGTCGACGAGGGTCTGCGCGGCCGCTGACGGCCCCGCCCCTGAACAGCGCCGCCGGGCCGCGGAGAACGACCCGTCCCGGCGGCGCCCCAACCCCAACCCCAACCCCAACCCCTTACGCTCCCCCGCATGAAGACGAAAACGGTACGGGTGGCCAACGCTCTCGCCTCGCGCTGGGCCGGGCACGCGGCGGCGGACGGCACGGGCACGGTGTTCACAGCGGCCGGAGTCTGGCCGCTGTTGGCCCTCCTCGCGGACGGAGCCGACGGCCCCGCCCGCACCGAGCTGGAACAAGCCCTCGGCATACCCGCCGACACGGCGGCCGAAGCCGCCCGGGAACTGCTGACCGCCCTGGACGGCGTACGGGGCCTGCGCTCCGCCACCGGCGTCTGGGCGCGGCGGGACGTCCCACTGGAAGAGGCGTGGTCGGCCCGGCTCCCGGACGGGACCCGGACCGCCCTCACCGGAGACGAGGACACCGACCGCAAGGCGCTGGACGCATGGGCCGCCGAGCGGACCGGCGGGCTCATCGGGGCGATGCCGGTCGAGGTCGGACCGCACGTCGACCTGGTCCTCGCCTCCGCGCTCGCGCTCCACCTGACCTGGGAGAAACCCTTCTCCGAGCGGCGGGTGCGGCCGCCGCACGGCCCGTGGACCGGGCGTTCCCTGCGCGGGCTGACCGCCGTCCACGCCTTCCCCGAGCGGGTCCGGGTGGCCCGGGGGCCGTCCGGCCCGGTCACCCTGCTCCGCGTACCGGGTGCGCCCGGCGCCCGCGGCGCGGACGTGCACCTGCTGCTCGGAGAGCCCGGGGCCGCTCCGGGGGACGTACTGACGACCGGGATCGCCGAGGTCACCGGCGCGCTGGCCTCCTCGACCGCGGGGGAGCTCGCCGACGGTCCCGCGGGACCCGGACTGTCGCTCCACACCGTGGATTCGACCACCCCCGAACCCGTGGTCCGGATCACCACGGTGGCCTTCGACCTCCGCGCCGAGCACGATCTGCTGAGGCACTCCGGGCTGTTCGGGCTCACGTCCGCGGCCTCCCGACCCGGCCACTTCCCCGGCATCTCCGCCGTCCCGCTCGCCGTCACCTCGGCCCGCCAGTCGGCCGTGGCCCGCTTCCACGCGGAGGGCTTCGAGGCCGCGGCGGTCACCGCCGTCGGCATGTACCGCGGGGCCGCGGGGGTCCGGTCGTACCGCGTCCGGCGCGCCGACTTCGAGGTGGACCGGCCCTTCGGCTTCCTCGCCGTCGACCGGGAGTCCGGACTCGTGCTGTTCGCGGGCTGGGTCACCGACCCCGCTACCCTCACCTGATGACTTCCGACAAGATCACCGCGGCCGACTCCGGCACCTGGCTCCTCGGCGACCTCCCCGTCCGCCGCATGGGCTTCGGCGCGATGCGGCTCACGCACCTCGCCGACGGCTCCCCCAGCGACCGGGACCGGGTGACCGGGGTGCTGAGGCGGGCGGTCGAGCTGGGGGTCAACCACATCGACACGGCCGCCTTCTACTTCTCCGCGACCCGCTCGGCCAACGAGCTCATCAACCGGGCCCTCGCCCCCTACGCCGACGAGCTGGTCATCACCACCAAGGTCGGGCCGGGCCGCGACGCCGCCGGCGAGTGGTGGTGGGCCACGCCCGGGCAACTGCGCGGGCAGGTAGAGGAGAACCTGCGCCAGCTGGGCCGCGACCACCTGGACGTGGTCAACCTGCGCGTCAAGCGCCAGGCGGAGACCGGTTCGATCGCCGAGCACTTCGGGGCCCTCGCCGAGCTGCGCACGGCCGGGCTGATCCGCCATCTCGGCGTGTCCAACGCACGGCCCGACCACCTCGCCGAGGCGCGGGCCATCGCCCCCGTGGTCTGCGTGCAGAACGCGTACGGGATCGGTTCGCCGGCCGAGGAGCACGCCTTCCTCGACGCGTGCGGCGAGCAGGGCATCGCCTTCGTCCCCTTCTTCGCCCTCGCGGGAGCGGGCAAGGAGGCCGGTGGGGTCACCGAGGAAGGCCCGGCGGTACGCGAACTCGCGCGGGCCCACGGGGTGTCCCCGGCCCAGCTCCGCCTGGCGTGGACCCTGAGCCGGGGCGCCCACGTGCTGGCCATCCCGGGCACCGGGAACCCGGAGCACCTGGCGGAGAACGTCGCCTCCGGAGCACTGCGGCTGTCGGCGTCGGAGACCGCCCTGCTCGCGGCCGCGTAGCCGCGCCGGGCGCCCTCTACCAGTCGTGCACCGAACCGTTGCTGTCCACAGTGCTCATGTCGTCGCCCGTCCCGTGCCGAGGGGGTGGTCGCGGTGGGCGGCCGCCAGGGCGGCCGTTTCGGTGAAGTCGGGGATGCGCCCGGTGCCGCCGCGGCCGGATACGGAGAGGGAGGCGGCGGCCGTCGCGTACGCGACGGCGGCCGCGAGGCTGTCGCCGAGCGCGAGTCGGGCGGTGGCGGTGCCGGTGAAGCAGTCCCCGGCACCGGTCGCGTCGACCGGGTCGGGATTGACCGGGACGGGGAGGTACGCCGCCCCCGTACCGTCGTCCAGCACCAACCGGTCGGCGCCCGCGGTGACCGCGACGGTACGGGCGCCCAGGGCCCGGTAGCGGACGGCGGCCTCGGCCGGGTCGTCGGTGCCGACCAGGGCCAGCGCGTCGGCGGGGCAGGAGGTCTTCAGCAGGCCGGTCAGCGGGGCGATGCGGGCCAGCAGCGTGCGTGCCTCGGCCCGACTGGTGAGCCGGGGGCGGAAGTTGGGGTCGTAGGAGAGATGCCCGCCGGCTCCGTGCACGGTCTGGGCGGCGAGGAGTACGGCTTCACGGCTGCTCGGCGACAGGGCGCCGGCGATGCCGCTGGTGATGAGGGCCTTGGCGCTCGTCAGCAACTCCCGCCAGGACCCGACGTGTTCCACCGAGAGGGTGGAGCCGGCGCTGCCGGTGCGCCAGTAGACGAACTCCCGTTCGCCCTCGGTGTCGGCGCAGAGCAGGTAGGCGCCGTTCGGGCGCGGGGAGCGGCGCACGTGGGAGACGTCCACGCCGAGTTCGGCGGCGCGGGCCAGCAGCGGGACGCTCAGCTCGTCCTCCCCGACGACGGCGAGGAGGGCGGTTCGGGCTCCGGCGGCGACGGCGGCGGCCGCGGCGTTGAGGGCGTCCCCGGAGAAGGAGACGCGGGCACGGGTGCCGTCGGCGGCGTCCCGCAGGGCGGTCTCGGCATGGATCTCGACGAGCACCTCGCCGAGGACGAGGACGTCGTACCCCTGCGGCCCGGCCGTGCTCCCCGTCGCGCTGCCGGACCGGACCGCGCTCCCCGTCACGCTCCCGGACCCGGTCACGGCCGGCGCTCCGTGCCCGCGCAGCCGCCGCAGCAGGGCTGGGCGAGGTCGGCGAAGACGGCGGCCAGCTCGCCCGGGTCGGCGGGCAGGCCGCCGCCTATGCCGACGGCTGCGGCCCCGGCGGCGAGCCAGTCGCGGACCTCGCCCGGTGCGATCCCGCCGGTCGGGATGATCAGGGCGTCGGGGAGGACGGCCTTGAGGGAGCGGATGAAGGCGGTCCCGCCCACGTGGGCGGGGAACACCTTCGCCGCGCCGCCGGACCGGACCGCGGCGGCGATCTCACCGGGGGTGAAGCCGCCTTCGATGAAGACTGCCCCGCGCTCCCGGGCGACCTCGCGGACCTCCGGAGCCGGGTACGGGGAGATGAGGAAGGCCGCGCCCGCGTCGAGTGCGGTCCGCGCGGCCCCGGCGGTGGTGACGGTGCCGACCCCGATGAGGGCGGGCCGCCCCTGCGCGTCGGCGAGCGGCACGGTACGGGCCACCGCCTCGGCCCAGCCGGGAGTGGAGGTGGTGAGTTCCACGGCGCGGCAGCCGGCTGCGAGGAGGGCGGTGGTGTGGCGGACGGCCTCGTCCGCGCAGGTGTTCCGCAGGACCGGCAGCAGTCGCTGCGCGGTGATGGCCGCATACGGGTGACAGGACAAAGGACTTACCTCCATTTGTTCCACGTAATGGAACTTGATATCGTGTAACGGAACTTATGATGCAGACCATACCCATCGATGGAGATCCCTTGTCCACGGACGAAAGGCCCGGGAACGCAGGGGCCGAAAGCACCGCGCGCGGCGGACGCACCTCCGCCGCGGGTACGGCCCTGGAGAAGTCGATGCGGATCCTGGAGGCCGTGGCCGCGCCCGGCGGCCCGCACCGGCTCACCGATGTCATGGCGGCGGCCGCCGTGCCGAAGTCGAGCACCTTCCGCATCCTCGCCTCGCTGATCGAGCAGGGCTTCGTACGCTCCGAGGGTGAGAGCCGCTACGGCGTCGGCCCCCGGCTGCGCGGGCTGTCCGCCCTGGTCAGCGGCGGGGAGCCGGTCAGCATCGAGCAGATCCTGCGGGAGCTGCAGGAGGCCACCGGACAGACGGTCCACCTCGCCCTGCACAGCGGGGAGACCATCACCTACATCCGGAAGCTGGAGAGCGATCAGCCCTTCCGGACCGCCTCGCGGGTCGGCATGCGGATGCCGCTGCACACGACCGCGATCGGCAAGGGCATCCTGGCCGCACTGCCCGCGGCCGAGGTCCGCGAGCTGGTCGCCTCGGCCGGCCTGCCGCGCCGCACGCCGCACACGCTCACGACGCCGCGGGCCCTGGAGGCGGAGCTGGAGGCGGTGCGGGCGCGGGGGTTCGCCCTGGACGACGAGGAGAACGAGGCGACCATCCGCTGCATCGGCGCCGCGATCCTCGACGCCCGGGGCCGCCCGATCGGCGGCGTCAGCGTCACCACCGTCACCTTCCTGGTCTCCCGCACCGAGATCGAGGCCTACGCGCCCGCCCTGCTTTCGGCCACCCGCGCGCTGGCCCCGCTGCTGTAGGCCCCCGCGCGGAGCCCCCGGATCGCGCTCCGGTCATTCGGGGCCGGCGGCGCCCTGTGCGGGGTCGGGCCGGTCGGCGGCCGGGGTTCGGCCCGCGGACCGGGTCAGCAGTTCCCGGGCCGTCCGCAGGTGCCGGTGGCCCGGTTCGAGGACGGACGCGGCCCGGGCCAGGGGGTCGGTCAGCACTGCGGCCGCCTCGGGGGCCCGGTCCTGGGCGAGCAGGGCCCGGGCCCATTCCAGGCGGGAGTAGAACACGTGCGGGTGGTCCCCGCCGAGCACCCGGGTCCGGTCCGCGGTGAGTTCCGCCCAGGCCTCGGCCGCTTCGGCCGCGCGCCCGGCGCGGGCCGCCAGCGCGGCCAGGCTTCCCCGGATGGCGAGCGTGTGCGGATCGTCGGGCCCGATCCCCTCGGCGGCTTCGGCTTCGGCCAGTAGCAGGCCCAATTCCCGTTCGGTAGCGGCGGGTTCGCCCGGCCGGAACCAGATCAGGCTGCGCCGGGTCGCGAGTACCTGCGGATGGCCGGCGCCGTGGATGCGCAGGCGGTCGGCCAGCAGCTCCTCCAACTGGCGGGCCGCCGCGCGGGGATCACCGCCTTCCCCGGTGAAGTAGGCCAGTTGATGGCGGGCCGCGAGGGTGTCCGGATGCTCGGGCCCCAGCACGTCCGCGACGTCCGCGAGCAGCTCCGCGAACCGGTCCGCAGCGGCCAGGGGGTGGCCCGACTCCCCTACGAAGAAAGCCAGTTGATGTCGCACCGCCAGGGTGTCGGGGTGTCGGGGCCCGAGCCGGCCGGCGCGCCTGCGGGCGATCCCGGCGAGATCGGCGGCGGCCCGGCGCGGCTTCCCGGAGTCCCCGGTGGCGATGGCCAGCGGCAGTTCGGCGCCGGGGATCCCGCCGCGCGAGGCGAGGCCGAGGGCTTCGACGGCCCGTGCGAGACGGCCGTCCTGGTGGGCGACGAGCCCCATGTCGTAGGCGTCGGCGGGCTCCACCAGGGGCAGTAGTCCGCGCCACAGGTGGTCGGGGACGGGACCGCTGCCCGGCGTGTTCAACAGGTAGTCGAACGCGGTGAATCCGGCCCCGAAGTTTCCGATGAGCAGCCCGCTCGTGGCGTAGGCGGCGGTGCAGGCCCAGTCCATCGCCTCCGCGAAGGGCTCGGGCTGGAGGTCCCCGCCGCCCCGGGCCGCCAGGTACGGGGCGTGCAGCTCGCGCAGCCAGGCGCGGCTCACCGGGCGGCGCAGTCCGGCCCGGCGGCAGTCCACCGCCGCCGCGACCACGGCGGCGCCGCGCGGATTGGCGCCCGGGGCCCAGGCGTTCTCCCAGGCCGCCAGGAGTTCGGGGCCGGCCGCCAGCACCTCGGCGACCCCGAACCGTTCGCCCGCGCGCAGCGCGGCCCCGATGCGCGGATCGCCCTGGTGGGCGGCGGCCCGGCCGCGCTCCGCACAGGACCAGTGCCGGGGCAGCCTGATGACGGCCGCCTGGTGGAGCAGGTCGCGCTGGGCCCGCCAGGCGTCCCGGTCGGAGCCGGTGAGCCGGCTCTCCTCGCGGGCGTCGTAGCGCCGGTACTCCTGGACCCGCATCGTCGCGATGACCACCGCCGTTCGCAGGGAGGTCAGTTGAGTGGCACTGAGGCCGCCGTCGCCGAGGTGGTCCTCGAGGTCGTCGAGCCAGAGCACGGCGCGGCGCCGCCGCCGCCCGGCGATCCGTACCGCTTCGGGCAGTGCGGCGCGGGAGAGCGGGCGGACGAAGGCGTGCCGGGGGAAGCGGGTGCGGGCCACCTCGTAGGCGAGCCGGGTCTTGCCCGCCGTGGACTCCCCCACCACGAGGACGAAACGGGTCCGTTCCAGGGCGGCGCGGAGCGCCGGTTCGGCGTCGCGGCGGATGTACGCCGGCGGGGCCGCGGGGGCCTCGGCCGGGTGGGCTCCGGCCAGCTCGGGGCGGTCCACCTGGCGCAGCAGCGGGATCCGGCCCGCCGCCGTGCGCAGCAGCTCCCCGTCGGCGCCGGGGCCGGCGCCCTGACCGGAAGGCCGCATCCGCTCGGCGGCGAGCCCGGACAGCGTGGTGACGGCCGCGCCGATCCCGGCGGCCCAGGGCCCCGAGGTCCACACCGCCGCCAACGCCACCGCACCCGCTCCGAGCCCTACCGAACCGAGGTATCCGGCCCAGCCCCGAGCCCGGCCGGATCCCCTCACGAGCAACGCCGACATGCCGCCCCCAACACGTCCCGTGGGAGCCCCATTGTCACCCCGGACCGGGCCGGGGGAACCCCAACGGCGCTATGTGGAGGGGATGTTCGTCAGTACGTCACGAATACGCGGCGGGCGGGCCCGTCGACCCGGACCCGGCCCCCGACGGGGATCACGAGCTGCGGGTCGGTGTGCCCGAGGTCCACGTCGAAGACGGCCATGGTGTCGGGCGCGTACTCGCCGAGGGCCCGCAGGACCACCTCGCGCTGCTCGCGGCGGTAGCGCTCCCGCTCCTCGGCGTCGAAGCGCTTCTCGAAGGACCAGCTCTTCGCCCGGCCCATCAGGAGGGCGGGGAACTGCCGCAGGAGTCCGCGCTCCCCCATGTTGCGCAGGATCCAGTAGACGTCCTGGGCGCGCGGCATGTCCTCCGAGGTCTCCAGGAAGAGCACCCCGCCCGCGTACTCCTCGGCGGGCCGCACGGCGCGGTCGGCCATCAGCAGCCAGGAGATGATCTCCAGGTTGCCGCCCCAGCTGTTGCCCTCGACCACCCGGTCGGCGTTGTGCCAGGTCCAGCCCTTGGCCGCCTCCAGTTCCGGTTCGGCGTCGAAGGTGCCGGGGTCGTCCCAGGAACCGTTGACGTCCCCGCTGGCTGCGGCGGCGGTCAGCTCGTACTCGCCCGAGGTGAACAGCGCCGCCCGCAGGGACTCGGCCGTCAGCGGGTGCAGGGCGCCGGGCCGTCCGAGCTCGACCATCACCGAGCTCCCGTGATAGCCGACCAGCCCCAGGTTCCTCAGGTGCAGGAGCAGGTTGGTGTTGTCGCTGTAGCCGAAGAACGGCTTGGGGTGGGCGCGCAGGAGCTCGGCGTCGAGGTGCGGGAGCAGCGTGATCTGGTCGTCGCCGCCGATGCTCGCGATGACGGCCTTGATCTCGGGGTCGGCGAAGGCGGCGTGCAGGTCGGCGGCCCGTTCCTGCGGCGTCGAGCCCATCTTCCGGGTGGTCGGGTACTCGACGGGTTCCAGCCCGAACTCCTCCCGGAGCCGGCGCAGGCCCAGCTCGTAGGGGACCGGGAAGAGCTCGGGCAGGCCGGCCGAAGGGGAGAGCACCGCGACGCGGTCTCCGGGGCGGGGCTTGGCGGGGTAGCGAGGATCCGTCATCCGATGATCCTAGGAGCCGGCCCGGCGGCAGTCGAAGCGGTTTCCCGGGCCGTTCACTGCCGATCACACAGCACCGAACCTTCCTCAACCTTCCCTATCAAGACTCATTTGCCGTTCTTAAGGTAAGATCCGGAATTATGAGTGACGAAGGACGCGAGCTGTACTCGGTCGGCGAGGTCGCCGAGCTGCTCGGGCTGCACGTCCGCACCGTCCGGAACTATGTGCGCGAGGGCCGGCTGAAAGCCGTCAGGATCGGCAAGCAGTACCGGATCAGCCGGGCCGACTTCGAGGCTCTGACCAGCGGGCCCGCCCCGGCCGGCGAGGATCCGTCCGCCCTCGGGGAGGCTCCACGGCGGCACCTGGAGGTGTCGAGCATCGTGCAGATCGACGCGATCGGCCCCGACGCGGCGAACCGGCTCGCGAACCTCGTCACGGCGAGTGCGCAGTCCCCGGGGGCCTCCGCGGCCCCCCTGCGCGTCCAGACGGTCTACGACAAGGAGCGGGCCCGCATGAAGATCGTGGTCCTCGGCGACGCCGCCACCACCGCCGATCTGCTGCACCTGGTCGACGGGGTGCTCGGCCCGGGCAACGGCATGGGGAACGAGCGGGACCACGACGCGGGGACGGTGCACCGTGGCTGACCTCCTCGTGGAACACCACGGCGTGCCGGTCCTGGTCTGCGCCGCCGACGGCCCGCCCGTCGCCACCGGGCAGGACGCGCTCGACCAGCTGATCGGCGGCGCCTTCTACCGGACCGACATCGTCGCCGTCCCGGTGGAGCGGCTGGACGCCGGCTTCTTCGACCTGCGCAGCGGGCTGGCCGGGGCGATCATGCAGAAGTTCGTGAACTACCGGGTCCGCCTGGTGGTCGTGGGCGACCTCTCGCACCACCTGGGGGCGAGTTCCGCCCTGCGCGACCTCGTACGGGAGTCGAACGAGGGGCGCCACATCTGGTTCCTGCCCGATCTCGACGCCCTGACCGCCCGCCTCGCGCCGGCCGGGGAAACGGGGCCGGGCGCTCCGGATTCCGCATCTCCGGAACCGTTCGGCGGATAAGCGTTATCGGAGTCCCCCTCGACGGTCTCCCAGGTATTGGGCATCATCGAGCGCCGGTACGGACAGGGACTTTTCTATGAGCACTCAGCACACGGCAGCGCTGGTCGCCGCGGCTCGCGCGGGCGATCCCCGCGCACAGGACGACCTGGTCAGCGCCTATCTGCCGCTGGTCTACAACATCGTCGGGCGGGCCCTGAACGGGTCGGTCGACGTGGACGACGTGGTCCAGGACACGATGCTGCGCGCACTCGACGGGCTGGGCGGCCTGCGCGACGACCACAGCTTCCGGTCCTGGCTGGTCGCGATCGCCATGAACCGGGTGCGCGCCCACTGGCAGGCCCGCCGCAGCGCACCCGGCGAAAGCGGCCTGGAAGCCGCCTGGGAGCTCGCCGACCCGGGCGCCGACTTCGTGGACCTGACCGTCACCCGGCTCCAGCTGGAGGGCCAGCGGCGCGAGACGGCCCGTGCCACGCGCTGGCTGGAGCCCGACGACCGGGCGCTGCTCTCCCTGTGGTGGCTGGAGTGCGCGGGGGAGCTGACGCGCACGGAGATGGCGCAGGCCCTGGAGCTGTCCCCGCAGCACACTGCGGTACGGGTACAGCGGATGAAGGCGCAGCTGGAGGCGGCCCGGGTGGTGGAGCGGGCGCTGGGAGCCCAGCCGCCCTGCGAGGACCTGCGGACGGTGGCGGCGAGCTGGGACGGCCTGCCCTCGGCGCTGTGGCGCAAGCGAATAGCCCGGCACGCCCGCGCGTGCCTGCGGTGCGCCGGGCTGTGGAACGGCCTGGTCCCGGCCGAAGGACTGCTGGCAGGGCTGGCGCTGCTGCCGGTCTCGGCGGCGCTGCTCGCGGGCGTACGGGCGGCCACGGAGTCCGGCTTCGCCTCCGCGGGCCTGGCCGCCGGCGCTTCGGCGTACGGCTCGGGCGGGTCTACCACCCCGGGCACCGGGCCCGCCGTCGGCGGCGGCAGTGGCCTCGAAGCGCAGGTCGCCCCGGCGGGCGGCCCCGGGGACGGGCGTGCCTCGCTGCGCAAGCAGCGGCGCGTTCGCGGCCGGCGCCGGATGATCGGTGGCGCCGTGCTCGCCGCCTGTGTCGTGGGAGGGGGGCTGACCTACCTCGGCACCCGGCCCGGCACCGCCTCCCCCGAGGCGCCCCCGGCCGCGCTCGTGGCGCCGGGATCGGGGACCGCGCTGCCCCCGGAGCCGGCCTCCCCGACGCCGGGTCCCTCGGTGTCCGCCTCGCCGGGCGCTTCGCCGAGCCCCGCTCCGAGCCCGACCGCGACCGCGGGTCCGACCCCCACGCCCACCCCGAAGCCGAGCCCGAAGTCCACCCCGCCGAAGAGCCCGGCTCCCGCCCCGCCGGGCGGCGGCACCGCCTCCCAGGTGGTGGCCCTGGTCAACTCCGAGCGCGCCGCGGCCGGCTGCGGGCCGCTCAAGGAGGACGCGCAGCTCCGTACGGCCGCCCAGGGGCACTCCGACGACATGGCGCGGCGGGACTTCTTCTCGCACACCAACCCGGACGGCGCGGACCCGGGCAAGCGGACCACGGCCGCCGGGTACCGCTGGTCCACCTACGGCGAGAACATCGCGAAGGGACAGCGGACCGCGGCCCAGGTCATGGATTCCTGGATGAAGAGCCAGGGGCACCGCGAGAACATCCTCAACTGCTCCTTCAAGGACATCGGCGTGGGCCTCCACCAGGGCGACGGCGGCCCGTGGTGGACGCAGAACTTCGGCGCCCGGATGTAGGGCCGCGTCCCGTCGCTTCGATCTCCCCGCAATGATTCAAAATGGGGGCAAGATAGGAGCTGGAAGCAAACCGGCAGATCACGGTGGAGGTGGGGCGCATCAGCAGGCAGAAACTCCGTCCGCACCAGCGCGAGGCCGTCGACGCCGCCGTGCGGGCGCTGGAACTGCCCGCCGGGCGCAGGGTCCCACGGACCGGGCTGCGTACGCAGGTGATCATGGCAACGGGCTCCGGCAAGTCGCTGGTCGCCGTGCACACGGCCGAGGAGCTGCGGGCCGGCCGGGTCCTGGTGCTGGTGCCCTCCCTGGACCTCCTCGTACAGACGGCGGCCGCGTGGCGCGAGGGCGGCCGGACCGGCCGCGCGTTCGCCGTGTGCTCGCTGCGCGGCGAGGACGCGGGGGTGCCCACGACCACCGACCCGGCCGAACTGGCCGACTGGGCGGGCCCGCCCGTCGACCGGGTCACGGTGTACGCCACGTACGCCTCGCTCGGGCTCGGCACCCTCGAACGCGCGCACCGCGAGGGGCTGCCCGGCTGGGACCTGATCGTGGTCGACGAGGCGCACCGGACGTCGGGGCGGATCGGCAAACCCTGGGCGGTGGTGCACGACAACCTCCGGATCCCCTCGGTCCGCCGGCTGTACATGACGGCCACGCCCCGGGTCTGGCAGAACGGCGAGGATCCGGCGCCCGCCGAGGGCTCCGGCCGGCCGGAGGGGGTGCGCGGCCGGGGCGACCTGGTGGCCTCCATGGAGGACGATCCGGACGGACCGTTCGGCGCGCGCTGCTACACCCTCACCCTCTCGGAGGCCGTCGACCGGGGCATCTGCGCGCCCTACCGGGTGGTCTGCGTGGACGTCAGCGATCCGGAGTTCCAGGCGGCCGTGCTGCTCGGGCCGGACGGACGCTCCGACTCCGTGCGCGGCGTGCGGCTCGCGGCGCTCCAGGCGGCGCTGGTGACGGCTGCCGTGAAGCAGGGGTTCCGGCGCACCCTCGTCTTCCACCATCTGACCAAGGAGGCCGAGGCCTTCGCGGCCGGGCTGCCGGCGGTGGCCGCCCGGATGCGCGCCACGAGCTGGGCCCCCCGGCCGGTGTACCCCCGTACCGTCTGGGCGGACTGGCTGTGCGGTCAGCACACGGCGGCGCACCGGCGGCGGGTGCTGAGCGCCTTCGCGGACGACCGGGTCGCGGACAAGGCCTTCCTGGGCAGCGTCCGGGTGCTGGGCGAGGGCGTGGACACCAAGGAGTGCGACTCGGTCTTCTGGGCCGACGTACGGGGGTCCATGCCCGACCTGGTCCAGGCCGTCGGCCGGGCGCTGCGCATCCGGCCCGGGGAGGGCAAGGTCGCCTCCCTCGTGGTGCCGGTGCTGCTGGGGCCCGGCGAGTCCCCCGAGACGATGCTGACCTCACGGGCGTACGGGGACCTCGCGCGGCTGCTGGAGGCGCTACGGGCCCACGACACCCGGCTCGTCGAGTCCCTGGCGCAGCCCCAGGCCCCGAGCAGGCGCGGGGCGGGGACCGCGGGCGGCACGGAGCCCGTGGGCGGCTCCGGTCCGCGCCGCGGCGCGGCGTCCCTGCTGAGCTTCTCCACGCCCCGCGACCCGGCTCTGCTGGCGGCCTTCATCCGGCTGCGCGTCCTGCACCCGGAAGCCGAGCACTGGCGGCGCGGGGTGGAGGCGGCCCGGATCTACGCCGGGGCGGCCGGGGACCTCAAGGTGCCGTTCGCGTTCAAGGTGCCCGGGAGCGGCGGCGGCGCGGCAGCGGCGGCGCCCGTCGGAGCCGCCGGGGCGGGCGCGGCCGGCGCGGAGGGGCAGGCCGCCGAGGCGAGCTGGCCGCCGGGGCTGGCCCGGTTCCCGCTCGGCCAGTGGATCGCGGATGCCCGGCGCACGCACCGCCGCGGCGCGCTCGGCCGCGAGCGGGTGGCCCAGCTCGACGAACTGGGCATGGTGTGGAGCCACTTCGACGTGGCCTTCGAGGAAGGACTCGCGGCGGCGACCGGCTGGGCCGCCGAACACGGGCACCTGCTGCCGCCCGTGGACGCCACCTGGCGCGGGGCCCCGGTCGGGGTCTGGGTCAAGAACCAGCGGGCGGCGGCCCGCCGGCAGGGCCCCGGAGCCCTGTCCGAGGAGCGCCGGGAGGCCCTGGATGCCATCGACGCGTCCTGGTGCCCTTCCTGGGAGATCTCCTGGCAGCGGGCCTTCCACCTGACCCGGGTCCACCTGGACGCGGGCGGGCGGCTGCCGACGGGCCCCGGGGAGGCCGTGGTCCAGGGCGAGGACCTCGGCGTGTGGCTGCGCGGGCAGCGCGCGTCCTGGGAACGGCTGGCCTGGGCCCAGCGCTGGCTGCTGGAGCACGCCCTCGGGGTGACACCGCCCGACGAGGCGGACCGGCCGAAGCCCCGGGTCGCCCACGCGGACGCCTGGGCCGCGCACCTGGCGGCTGCCCGGCGGTTCCACGAGCGCGAGCGGCACCTGCGCGTGCCCCGCACGCACGTGGAGCGGGTCGGCGACCGGGACCTGCGCCTCGGCTCCTGGATCGCCAACCAGCGCTCCCGCGCCGCGTCCCTCACCCCGGAGCGGACGGCCGCGCTGACGGAGCTGGGGATGCGCTGGTCGGCGTCCTGAGCACCTCGCCCTCCAGCCCGGGCGGATCCGTCCCGGGCGGGTCCGTCCCGCGCGGGTCCCCGGGCGCCCGCCAAAGGGGGCCCGGACGCCGGATCAGTGGTGGAAGCCGGACCGGGGCGGGGCCGCGGGCACGGCCTGCGGGTGCGCGACGAGGTGTTCCACGGCGAGGCGCAGGTCGGAGACGAGCAGCGCGATCTGGTCCCGGGTCACCCCGTGCCGGATCAGGACCCGTTGGATGACCGTGTCGTCGCGCTCGGCGGGCAGCGGGTACGAGGGCACCTGCCAGCCGCGCATCCGGAGCCGGTCGGAGAGGTCGTAGAGGGTGAAGCCGGCGCCCTCCGGGTCGGTGAGCCGGTAGGAGACGGCGGGCAGCGCGCCCTGGCCGTCGTAGAGGAGGGTGAAGGGGCCGATGGTCTCGATCTCGCGGGCCAGGTACTGGGCGGTGTCCGCGCAGGCCTGCTGGACCCGGCGGTAGCCGCCCCGGCCCAGGCGCAGGAACAGGTAGTACTGCGCGATGATCTCGCCGCCCGGCCGGGAGAAGTTGAGGGCGAAGGTGGGCATGTCCCCGCCGAGGTAGTCCACGGAGAAGACGAGGTCGGCCGGGAGCAGATCGGCGGTGCGCCAGACGATCCAGCCGACGCCCAGCGGGGCGAGGCCGTACTTGTGCCCGGAGGTGTTGACGGAGGCCACGCGCGGCAGCCGGAAGTCCCAGACCACGTCGGGGTGGAGGAAGGGGGCCACGAAGCCGCCGCTGGCGGCGTCCACGTGGATCGGCACGTCCCAGCCGTGCTCGGCCTGGATCCGGTCGAGTTCGGCGGCGATCTCGGCGACGGGCTCGTAGACGCAGGTGTAGGTGACGCCGAGGATGGCGACGACGCCGATGGTGTTCTCGTCGACGTGGGCGGCGAGCTGCTCGGGGAGCAGGCCGGTGGCTCCGGGCTCCAGGGGGACCTGGCGGAGCTCTACGTCGAAGTACCGGGCGAACTTCTCCCAGCAGACCTGGACCGGGCCGCACACCAGGTTCGGCCTGTCGGTGGGCAGGCCGGCGGCGCGGCGGCGCTCGCGCCAGCGCCACTTGAGGGCGAGGCCGCCCAGCATGGCGGCCTCGCTGGACCCGGTGGTGGAGCAGCCGGTGCCGGTGGTGCCGGCCGGGGCGTTCCACAGATCGGCCAGGATGTTGACGCAGCGCGCCTCGATCTCGGCCGTCTGCGGGTACTCGTCCTTGTCGATCATGTTCTTGTCGAGGCACTCGTTCATCAGCCGGTGGACCCCGTCGTCCGACCAGGTGGTGCAAAAGGTGGCCAGGTTCTGGGCGGCGTTGCCGTCGAGGAGCAGCTCGTTGTGGAGGAGCTGGTAGACCACCTCGGAGGGCGAGTGGTCTTCGGGCATCCGGTACTTGGGGAGGATCTCGCCGCTGAGGGCGGACGCGAACACGTCCGTGTCGGCGTCGCGGGCACGCAGGTCCTTCGTCTCGTGGAGAGCCATAGCGGGACTATAACGGGATATAACCTGACAGATCATCCTGAAGTCGCCTTCAGGACGCTTCAGGGACGGCCCAGCCGGGCCAGGCTCGGGCCGGCCATCGCGCGGACATCGCATCGGCGCACGGGGATGCACTCAACGCCGGACCGGGTCCCCGGGGGGCGGTTCCGGCTGCTGCTTCCGGCCGACTCCGTGATGTGATCCCTTCCATACCCACCCCGTACGGCCGCAGGATTTCCCGTCAGTTAAGCTTTTTCGCATAGGTCTTCCCGTCCGGGCCGCTGGAGCCAGTCCGGACGGGAAGATCATCCAACTAGTTCGACCGGCAACTTATCCGCGCATGTCCGGATAGCGGCCCTCGGTTCTCCGCGCCCTGATACCTCTTCGGGCCATGAACAAGATCACCCGCCGACAGGCCTTAGGCGCCACTGCCGGCGCACTCACCGCACTCGGCCTCGCCGGCGCCACCGCGCACGCGGCCGCCACCGGATCCCGTTCCGCCGCACCCGCCACCCCCGCGGGCACCATCGACGAGGTCTACCAGGGCCGCCGCATACGGATAGTCCCCGCCTCGGGCGGCGACGACCACGGCGGCGGCCACCACGGCGGCCACCAGTCCCCCGGCACGCCGACCGTCCTCATAGACGGCCGCGAACTGCACGTGATGCGGAACGCCGACGGGAGCTGGATCAGCGTGGTCAACCACTACGAGACCTTCTCCGGCCCGCTCCCGCTCGCCCGAGCCGCCGTGCGCGAGCTCCAGGGTGCCTCCCTCGTCCCGATGGGCGGCATGCGATGACCGTCCGCAAGAACCAGGCCTCGCTCACCCCCGAGGAGAAGCGGGCGTTCGTCGCGGCGCTCCTCGAACTGAAGCGCACGGGCCGTTACGACCGCTTCGTCACCACGCACAACGGCTTCATCATGAGCGACACCGACTCCGGTGACCGGGTCGGCCACCGCTCCCCCTCCTTCCTGCCCTGGCACCGCCGGTTTCTGCTGGAGTTCGAGGCGGCGCTGCAGGCGGTGGATCCTGCGGTGGCACTGCCGTACTGGGACTGGACGGCCGACCGGACCGCCCGCTCCTCGCTCTGGGCCGCCGACTTCCTCGGCGGCACCGGACGGGCCCGGGACGGTCAGGTGCTCGACGGGCCGTTCGCCTACGCGGCGGGGAAGTGGGAGGTAGCCGTCCGGGTGGACGGGCGCTCCTACCTGCGGCGCGCGCTCGGCAACGGCGTGGCCCAACTACCCACCAGGGCCGAGGTGGACTCCGTCCTCGCGATGCCGGTGTACGACGCGGCGCCCTGGAACAGCTCCTCCGGCGGATTCCGCAACCATCTGGAGGGCTGGCGCGGGGCCAACCTGCACAACCGGGTGCACGTGTGGGTGGGCGGCCAGATGGCCACCGGGGTCTCCCCCAACGACCCGGTGTTCTGGATGCACCACGCCTTCATCGACAAGCTGTGGGCCGACTGGCAGGCGCTGCACCCGCAGTCGGCGTACCAGCCCGCCGCCGGCACCCCGAACGTCGTGGACCTGAACGACACCATGCGGCCGTGGAACGACGTGACCCCGGCCGACATGCTGGACCACCGGGCGTTCTACACCTTCGACACCGAGCCGGTGCCGGCCCCGGCCGGGGCAGCCGCCAGCCAGCGGTAGTGCAGTTCGGGGCGGCCGACCTGGCCGTACCGGGGGGTGCGGTCCGCGCGGCCGGTGTCCACCAGGTGCTCCAGGTACCGGCGGGCGGTGATCCGGGAGATCCCGGCCGCCTCGGCCGTCCCGCCCGCGGTCAGACCCTCGGGGGCCGCCCGCAGCAGCGCGGCGACCCGTTCCAGGGTCGGCCCGCCGATCCCCTTGGGGAGTTCGGCCGGGCGGGGTGAGCGCAGGGCCGCCATGGCCCGGTCCACGTCGTCCTGGCCGACCGCCTCGCCCGCCGCCGTGTCGCGGAACTCCGCGTAGCGCAGGAGCCGTTCGCGCAGGGTGGGGAAGGCGAAGGGCTTCAGTACGTACTGCACCACCCCGAGCGAGACGCTCTCGCGGACGACCCCCAGGTCCCGCGCCGAGGTCACCACGATCACGTCGGCGGGGTGGCCCGCGGCCCGCAGGCCGCGGGCGAAGCGCAGCCCGTGGCCGTCGGGCAGGGTCAGGTCGAGCAGCAGCAGGTCGATCCGGGTCCGTTCCAGGACGCGGGTGGCCTCGGCGAGCGAGTGGACCGCCGCGACGGCGGTGAAGCCGGGCACCCGCCCGACATACAGTGCGTGCGCGTCGGCGGCCACCGGGTCGTCCTCGACGACGAGGACCCGCACCTCGGGCGTGCTCATGCGTCCACCTCCCTGCGCGCCGGCAGGCGTACGGTGAACCGCGCGCCACCGTCCGGCAGTTGGTCCGCGTCCGCGCTGCCGCCGTGCCGGTGCGCCACCTGCCGCACCAGTGCGAGGCCCAGCCCCCGCCCCTCACCCTTGCCCGACCAGCCGCGCCGGAACACGTCCGCGCCCTCGGGAAGTCCGGGGCCGTTGTCGGCGACGCTGAGCAGCAGGCCCTGCCCGTGGGGGCCGGCCGGGCCGTCGGGACGGACGGTGACGGAGATCCGGCCGCCGGGTACGCCGGTGAGGGCGTCGACGGCGTTGTCGACGAGGTTCCCGAGGACGGTGACGAGGTCCCGGGCGGGCGGGCCGCCGGGCCCGGCGCCGATGGCTTCGCTGTCCGGGGTGACGACCAGCTCGACCCCCCGTTCGTGGGCCTGCGCGGCCTTGCCGAGCAGCAGGGCGACGAGCACGGGCTCGCCGACGGCGGCGATCACCTCGTCGGTCAGGGCCTGGGCGAGCGAGAGTTCGGCCGTGGCGAAGTCCACCGCTTCCCGGCTGCGGCCGAGTTCGATGAGGGAGACCACCGTGTGCAGCCGGTTGGCCGCCTCGTGCGCCTGTGCGCGCAGCGCCCGGGTGAATCCGCGCTCCTGGTCCAGCTCACCGGTCAGCGAGAGCAGTTCGGTGTGGTCGCGCAGGGTGACGACGGTGCCCCGGCGGCCGCCGCCGGCGACGGGCGCGCTGTTGAGCACGAGCACCCGGTCCGCGGTCAGGTGGACCTCGTCCACCCGGGGCTGGTCGGAGAGCAGTGCCCCGGTGAGCGGGGCGGGCAGCCCGAGGTCGGCGACCGCGGTCCCCTTGATCTTCTCGCGCAGGCCGAGGAGTTCGCGGCCCGCGTCGTTGACGAGGGTGATCCGGCGCCGGCCGTCGAGCATGAGCAGGCCTTCGCGGACCCCGTGCAGGGCCGCCTGGTGGTAGTCGTACATCCGGCTCAGCTCGGCCGCGTTCATCCCGTGGGTGTGGCGGCGCAGCCGCGCGTTGATGACGTAGGTGCCCGCCCCGCCGAGGGCGAGGGCCCCGCCGGCCACCCAGGCGACGGCGGAGAGCCGCTCGGCGAGGCGGGCGCTGACCGCGCGGACGGTGATGCCGGCGGAGACCATGCCGATGACCCGGCCGTCGCCGCCGGTGATCGGGGTGACCACCCGGATGGAGGGGCCGAGGGTGCCGGTGTAGGTCTCGCTGAAGGTCTCGCCGCGCAGTGCGGGGGCGGTGTTGCCGAGGAAGGGTTCGCCGATGCGCATCGGGTCGGGGTGGGTCCAGCGCCGTCCGTCCGGAGCCATGATCGTCACGAAGTCCACGCCCGCCTCGACGCGGACCCGCTCCGCGTAGGGCTGCAGGGCCGCGGCGGGCCCCCCGGCCCCGCCCCCGGTTTCCCGTAGGGCCTCCTGCGCCGCGTCCCGCACCGACGGGGAGGCGGCGACCGCGCGGGCCACCGCCCCGGTCTGGCGCCGGGCGGCCTCCTCCGCCTGGTCGCGGGCGGCCGCGTACGCGAAGACGGCGCAACCGGCGACGACCACGGCGACCAGCACCACCTGCATGGCGAAGAGCTGACCTGCGAGGCTGCGCGGCGGCCGGGGGAAGCGGAACATGGCGATCAGTCTGCACCGGGGTGTGAACTCTATGAACGCAAGGGTGACCGGTGTCACAGCGGCGGGCCATGGTCTCTCCGGACGCCTTCGCCATCGGGGAGGCGAGGGCACTACCGGGAGGCATCGTGGCCGCCAGGCGCGACAAAACGCATTATCTGTACATCGCGGTGATCGGCGCGGTGCTGCTCGGCATCACCGTCGGGTTCGCCGCACCCGGCGTGGCCGTGGAGCTCAAACCGCTGGGCACCGGCTTCGTCAACCTCATCAAGATGATGATCTCGCCGGTCATCTTCTGCACGATCGTGCTGGGCATCGGCTCGGTGCGCAAGGCCGCCAAGGTCGGCGCGGTGGGCGGGCTGGCACTCGGCTACTTCATGGTGATGTCCACGGTGGCGCTGGCCATCGGGCTACTGGTCGGCAACCTGCTGGAGCCGGGCAGCGGGCTGCACCTGACGGAGGCGACCCGGCACGCGGGCGAGGCGCAGGCGAAGGCGGGCGGCGCGGAGACGACGCCCGAGTTCCTGCTGGGGATCATCCCGACCACGCTGGTGTCGGCCTTCACCGGGGGCGAGGTGCTGCAGACGCTATTGGTGGCGCTGCTGTGCGGGTTCGCGCTCCAGGCCATGGGCGCGGCGGGCGAGCCGGTGCTGCGCGGGATCGGGCACGTGCAGAAGCTGGTGTTCCGGGTCCTCGCGATGATCATGTGGGCGGCGCCGGTGGGCGCGTTCGGCGCGATCGCGGCGGTGGTCGGGGCGACCGGACTGGACGCGCTGAAGTCCCTCGCGGTCATCATGATCGGCTTCTACACCACCTGCCTGCTCTTCGTCTTCGTGGTCCTCGGCACGCTGCTGAGACTGTGCACGGGGATCAGCGTCTTCGCCCTGCTGCGCTACCTGGGCCGCGAGTTCCTGCTGATCCTGTCCACCTCCTCCTCCGAGTCGGCGCTGCCCCGGCTGATCGCCAAGATGGAGCACGTGGGCGTCTCCCGGCCGGTGGTCGGCATCACGGTCCCGACGGGGTACTCCTTCAACCTGGACGGGACCGCGATCTATCTGACGATGGCCTCGCTCTTCGTCGCGGAGGCGATGGGCCAGCCCCTCGCGCTGGGCGAGCAGATCTCCCTGCTGCTGTTCATGATCGTGGCCTCGAAGGGCGCGGCCGGGGTCACGGGCGCGGGTCTGGCCACCCTCGCCGGAGGACTCCAGTCGCACCGGCCCGAACTCGTCGACGGCGTCGGCCTGATCGTGGGCATCGACCGGTTCATGAGCGAGGCGAGGGCTCTGACGAACTTCGCGGGGAACGCGATCGCGACCGTGCTGATCGGCACCTGGACGAAGGAGTTCGACCGGGCCCGGGCCACCGAAGTCCTCGCGGGACGGCTGCCGTTCGACGAGAGCACGCTCACCGACGACGGGCACGAGCAGGCCCCCGCCGTACCCGCCCAGCCGGGCGCCATCAAGGACGGCGTACCCGTCTGACGGGAACGCCCTCGCGGACCGGCCGGGCAGGGCTCGCCCCCACGGTGCCCAGCCCGGCTGGTCCCGACACCTCGTGCGGGAGTCGATTTTCAGCCAAGATCGGATGAACCGTCTAGCTGTAAAAGGTACTTCCATACCGGGGCACGCTTCTGACATCTTGCGTCCACCACTTGTTTCGTACGGACCGGTAGGTGCCACCCGCACCGCAGGACCGTCTTCGGAGGACGCATTGATACCCCACATATCCAGCCGACCTCGACGCACCCTCGTACTGGCGGCCGCCCTGGGCGCCGCCCTGGCCTTCGGGACACCGGCCGCGCTCGCCGGCACGGCGCCCGTCTCGCCGGCCGGCATCCCCGGCACCTCCGCCCCCGCCAAGGCCCAGGCCCAGGCGCCGACTTCCCAGAGTGCGACCTGGGCTGCCGGCACCCGCGCCTACGTGGTGATCACCGCCGCCGGTGACAGCACCGCGGTCCGTTCCGCCGTCACGGCGAACGGCGGCACGGTCTTCTCGTACTACGACCAGATCGGCGTGATCGTCGCCCACTCGACCTCCTCGACCTTCGCCGCCACCATGCGCGGGGTCACCGGGGTCCAGAAGGTCGGCGCGACGCGCACCTCGGACGTACCGGCCGACGCCTACAACCCGGCTCTGCCCGCCAACCCGTCCCAGTCGACGACGCCCACGGGCGAGCCCGTACGCGCCGACATGAGCCAGATCAAGGCCGACCAGGCCTGGGCCGTGAGCACCGGCTCGGCCTCCGTCAAGGTCGGCATCCTGGACACCGGCGTGGACGACCAGCACCAGGACCTGGCACCGAACTTCAACGCCGCCGACTCCGCCTCCTGCGCCTACGGCAAGCCGGACACCCGGGTCGGCGCCTGGCGCGACGTGGGCACCCACGGCACGCACGTCGCCGGCTCCGTCGCCGCCGCCAAGAACGGCAAGGGCGTCGTCGGCGTGGCCCCGGGCGTGAAGATCTCCTCGGTCCGCGTGGCCGAGCCGGGCACCTCGCTGTTCTTCGCCGAGAACACCATCTGCGCCTTCGTGTGGTCCGGCGACCACGGGTTCAAGGTCACGAACAACAGCTATTACACGGACCCGTGGCAGTTCAACTGCCCGGACAACATCGACCAGGCCGCGATCATCGAGGGCGTCAAGCGCGCCCAGGAGTACGCGGAGAGCAAGGGCTCGCTCCAGGTCGCCGCGGCGGGCAACGAGAACTACGACCTCGCCAACAAGACCACGGACTCGGCGAGCCCCAACGACTCGACGCCGACCACCCGGACCATCACCAACGCCTGCCTCGACATCCCGACCGAGCTTCCGGGCGTGGTCACGGTCGCGGCCAACGGCACCGGTGTCACCAAGGCCTCGTTCTCCAACTTCGGCCAGGGCGTCATCGACGTGGCGGCGCCGGGCAGCAACGTCTACTCCACCGTGCCGGGCGGCTCGTACAGCTCCATGAGCGGTACGTCGATGGCATCCCCGCACGTCGCGGGCGTCGCGGCGCTCATCGCCAGCGCCAACCCGACCTTCACCCCGGCGCAGATCCGCGCCGCGCTGGCCACCCAGGCCAACGACGTCGCCTGCCCGTCGGACACCCGCTGCAAGGGGACCACGGCCAACAACGGGTTCTTCGGCGAGGGCCAGGTCGACGCGCTGAAGGCGGTCGGCGGCTCGACCCCGCCGCCCACCGGCAAGTACTTCGAGAACCTCACCGATGTCGTGATCAACGACAACGCGACCGTGAACAGCGCCATCACCGTCAGCGGGGTGACCGGCAACGCGCCGACCACCCTCAAGGTGGGCGTGGACATCAAGCACACCTACATCGGTGACCTCAAGGTCGACCTCGTCGCTCCGGACGGTTCGGTCTACGTCCTGAGCAACCGGACCGGCGGCAGCGCGGACAACATCGTCCAGACCTTCACCGTCAACGCCTCCACCGAGGTGGCCAACGGTGTCTGGACCCTGCGCGTGAACGACAACGCCAACCAGGACACCGGTAGGATCGACGCCTGGAACCTGACCTTCTGATCCTCGGCCCTCCGGCCTTCTGATCAGTGGCGCCACCGGGGCCATCGGGGAGCGGTACGACCGCTCCCCGATGGCCCCTTCCCGTTGCCCTGCCCGTTGTCGCTATCGCTACCGGGTCCGCAGTACGCAGTCCCCGCACAGCCCGCCGCCCGGCACCTTGTAGTACAGGCAACAGCTGCGGCGCACGAAGGCCACCCCGAGGCCGGGTTCGTGGACGAAGGTGCCGGTGCCGCCGAGCGGACCGCCGTCGGCCAGCAGCCCGGCGGCGAGCGAGGCCGCCGCTTCCCCCGGCACCCGGTCCGTGAGCACCCGCACGGCACCGGCCAGCCCGGAGGCGGCGTTGCCGCGCAGCACCTGCGGCGAGACGCCGAACCGCTCGCGCAGCGCGGTGTCGAGCACCGCGAGGTTGCCGAGCACGGTGTCCGCGAGGGCCCGCGCCGGGGATTCCCCGGGCCGGCCTGCGGGGAGTCCGGCGGGCTCGGGCAGCCACAGCTCCAGCGAGCCCGCGCCGGGCAGCCGCCACCACAGGCGGCCGGGTCCGAGGTCCGGAACCCGCCCGGAGAGCACGGCGCAGCCGAGCCCGAGCGACCAGAGCCTCGAGGCGATCCCGAACTGCGCGGTCGAAGCCGCCACCCGCCCGGGCCCGCTCCCGATCCGCCGGCCGACCTCCGCCACGTAGGCCCCGAGCTGCTCCCCGTACAGCGCCTCCAGCGGCCGGAAGCCCGGCCCGGGCGGCTCCTTCCCGTACGCCACGGTGAAGAAGGGGCCGACGGAGCCCAACTGCTTCAGCACGCCGTCCACGTCAGGCTCCGTAACCGTCATCGGGGCGGACGCGGCCCGGATCCGGGCAGTCGTGGCCGCGCAGGTACCCGAGGCGGCCGGTGGCCGCGAAGCCGGTCAGTTCCGTCACGAAGTCCATGCCCGGATGATCTCAGGTACGCGGAATCCCCCGGCCTGCGGGACCGGCTTCGCTTCCTCCGCGACAAGCCCCTCCGCGAGGTTCCGGCGGAAGGCTTTGCCGTCCTCCGTTTCCGGCGGAGAGGAGGTGCCCGGGCGAGCCGGGCACCTCCTCTCGGCCCGGGTGGCGCAACCGCATCTCCGTGGCCGTCCGACCGCCCATGGATCACACCACCGACGACCGCCTGTTCGACGCCCGGACGGTCGAGCAGAACGCCCGGATCGTCGAGGAAGTCCGCGCTCGGCGTATCGCCCGGCAGCACCGGTCTTTACCCGTATCCCCGCAGGTCAGGGGTGATCGCGCGGTAACCGGCCGTGGTCGGTGCCGCCGTCCGGGGGGACCTCGTCGACTGGCAACGCGGATGTCCGTGGATCAGGATTGCGGGGGCTCCGCCACGGGGACCCAAGTCCTCGAAAAAGAGTGTCGCGCCATTGCCAATTTGGGGGTTCATGAAAGGACTCCAAGGGGCTACATTGAGCCACTCGCGTTCACCTGACAGCCCGTTGCCTTTCACTCGTGTTTTGCACGGGGGGCGACGTCAGGGACGCAGACTGTGCAACCACCCCACCGCCTAGAAGGACCGAAGGCTCCGTGCCCGTACCCGTACTCCTCGCCGGCCGCTCCGTGCGGCTTGAGCCCCTCGCCCCCCACCACACCGAGGCCTTGGCCATGGCCGGGGCCGAGGATCGTACGACTTACGCCTTCACTCCCGTACCCCACGGGTTGCAGGCGTCACACGAGTACATCGACCGTGCCCTCGCCGATCAGGCGGCGGGTCGATCGCTCCCGTTCGCGGTGGTCAGAGCCGCCGACGGTCGGGTGGTCGGTTCGACCCGGTTCCTGGAACTCGACTACTGGCAGGGGCCCCTGGTGTGGCCCGCCGTGCCGGGGGTCCCGTTCGGCGACCCCGCGACGGCGATCCCCGATGCCGCCGAGATCGGCAATACCTGGCTGTCCCCGGCGGCCCAGGGCACCGGCATCAACACCGAGGCGAAGCTGCTCATGCTCCGCCATGCCTTCGAGACCTGGGGGGTCCGCCGGATCTCGCTGCGCGCCGACGCCCGCAACGGTCGCTCGCGCGCCGCGATGGAACGCCTCGGGTTCACCAGCGAGGGGGTCCGCCGGGCCCATTCGAGGGGCCTGGACGGCGCCGTGCGCAGTACGGCCTTCTACTCGGTCCTCGACGAGGAATGGCCCACCGTGCGGTCGGTCATCGAGCTGCGGCTGTCGGCCGCGGCGCAGCGCAAGCGGCGCCGCAAGACGCTCATCCCGGCGTAACGGTCCTTCTCCGAAGCCGCACGTCCGGCCCTCGCCCCCGCCTCCCGGCCTCCCCGGTGTCAGCCGAGGAAGGCGGGGGCGAGGGCCGAGGTCATCAGCCGGGCCGGGGCACCGCCGCCGTCGGCGGGCAGGGAGTACAGGTCGGCGCCGAAGTCCCCGGGCAGCGAGTAGACGACGGTCCCGTCGTCGGTCCACACCACCTGGTCGTCGACGCTGCGCTCCTCGGCGAGCGGGGTCTCGGCCATCGTGGCGAGGTCCAGGGCGTACAGCCGCCACGGCGCGTCCGCGGACCTGCCCGGCACCCGCTTCTTGAACACCAGCCGGGTCCCGTCGGGTGACAGGGACGGGCATTCCAGGTTCTCGCGCAGCGTGGTCACCGTGCGCGCCGCGAGGTCGCCGCGGACCAGGTGGGTCTGGCCGCCGGTGGAGAGCGTCGCGTAGAAGGTCCGCTCGTCGGCGGCGAAGGTGACCCCCCAGAAGTTGACGTCCGCGTTGCGGTACGCCCTGCCGTCCTTGTGGATGGCGAAGTCCTCCAGCGAGGCGTCGTACGTCCCGCTGCGCAGGTCCAGCAAGGAGGTCCGGGTGGAGAAGTTCGTACCGGCGTACGAATCCCCGCCCACGAAGACCGTCCAGGCGACCAGGTGGCCGCCGGGCGAGACCCGGGCCCGGGTCGGGACGCCGGCCAGCGGGCGGGCGGCGACCTCCTTCAGCCGGGCGTCGAGGACCACCGCCTTGTAGCCGTCCTGCACCCCGCCCTTGTCGGCCTGGAGGCACACCCCGGTGCCGGCCGCCGCGTGGAAGCGCAGGCAACTGACCCCGGAGGCGGTGCGCGGACCTCCGGGCGCGCCGGCCGCCGCGGTGGCGAGCTCGTCGCGGTGCGGCCCCCAGGCCATGTTCCGGAACACGATCCGCCGGCCGCCGTCACCCGCGAGGGAGACTTCACCGGCGGTGATCGGCGGCCCGCCGGCCTGGGCCCGGTTCTTCTCCTCGGCCCGCGAGGAGGCCCGTACGACGGCGAGCGCGCCGACGGCCGCGAGCAGGACCACGACGGAGACGAGGATCAGGATCCGGCGCTGGAGGGGCATGCCTAACACGGAAGGTACCTCCGGGCAGGGGGCTGGGGCCGCGCGGAGGTACCGTACCGACCGGCATCCGCGGAGGCCAGGGATAGTCGGCGCGCAGTTCCGAACTCCGCCGGCCCTTTTCGCGCCGGGCAACGTGCTCCTCTTCGGAACCCCAAGAGACGTAAAAGTCGGGAACCCGTGGGCACGTACGCTCATCTTTCGATCGAAAGCAGTCCCACCCCGCCCCACGGGGCAGCACCAGCCGGAGAGCAACCGCACATGTCGCACTCGCCCGACGGACAGCAGTCCGTACATCCGTTTCCGCCGTCCCCCCGGGAGCCGCGCCGGCCGTCCCGGGTCCGGCGGTGGGTGATCGCGGGTGCCTCCGTCCTCGCGCTCACGGCCGCCGCCTCCCTCGTGATGAGCCACTACGAGATACCGCCCTTCACCGACAAGGGCGACTCCGTCTCCTTCGGTCAGCCGCCGGCCGCCGCCGGGGGCGACACCGGTGGGGCGTCGGCCGCCACGCCGCGGCCGAACTCGAAGATGTCGATGCCCACCGGCCCGGCGGCCGACTTCAAGAACTCGATGACCCTGCCGGACGGCACGCACGTGGCCGTCACCACGCTCAACGGCAAGAAGTCCGGGTTCAAGGGCAAGGTCTGGGTGTGGGCGCCCAAGGAGTACGACGACCCGAAGTTCGCCAAGAGCGGCTTCCCGGTCATGATCGCGCTGCCCGGCGGCGCGGGCTACCCGAACAACTACTGGATGGGCACCGACCTGGGCCTCCAGACCAGCATCGGCAAGTGGTACGCCGAGGGGAAGAGCAAGCCCTTCATCCTGGCCATGCCGGTGCTGAACCCGGGCCCGGACGACAAGGGCATCTACTGGGACGGCTCCGACATCCCCGGCCAGCCCAAGATGGGCACCTGGCTGACCGACGACGTCCCGGACCTGATGCGGGAGAACTTCCGCACGGTCAAGTCCCGTGACGGCTGGGCCTACATGGGCTCCTCCACCGGCGGCTTCGCCAGCCTGAAGGCCGTGCTGAAGCACCCGGAGAAGTTCAAGGCCGCGATCTGCTCCGGCCCCGACATCGTCCCCGACTCCTCCCTGTGGAAGGGCTACGACAAGGAGAAGGCGGAGAACAACCCCGAGCTGCTCGCCAAGGCGCTGATCGACAAGAAGGGCAGCCCGGACGTCTACCTCGCCTTCCAGGTCGGCACCGACGAGAGCAACAAGAACACCCTGCCGAACGTGCAGAAGTTCATCGCCGATTACGGCAAGGGGCCGATCCACACCGACCTGAAGATCATCCAGGGCGGCCGGCACAACGCGAAGACCTACGTGCCCAACATGGGCGAGGGCCCGATCCAGTTCATCAGCAAGGTCATGGAAGGACCCGTGGAGTAGTCGCCGCGCCGACCCGCACCGACTCCTCGCCCACCGGCTCCTCGCGCCCCGGCTCCGAGTACCCCGGCCCGCCGAACACCTTCGGCGGGCCGTCGCCGTCCCAGGGCGCCCAGCCCGGGTCCCCGTCGACGGCGAAGCGCACCCAGGCCGCGTGCATCTCCCCGGCCAGCTCCCGCGGGGCGTCCGGCCCGGCCAGCCAGGACGCCTCGGGTACGTCCAGGGTGTCGAAGACGAAGCCCAGTTCCAGGGCGTGGCAGGACCCGAGGCCCGCGACCCCGGACGGCCACGCGAACTCGTACACGAAGCTCGGCGCGCTCCGACCGGCCGCGCCCGCCAGCACGCGCAGCGGATCGCGCAGCAGCCGGTCGGTGAGCAGGTGGCCCAGGAGGTCGGCCGGTCCCGCGCCGGGCCGCTCGGCGCGCAGCGCCCGTACGGCCGCCCGGTCCTTGCCCGAGCGGATCCGGCCGAGGACCACGGACAGCGGACCCAGCCGGTCCAGCAGCCGCAACGCGCCGGTCGGGGCCAGCCAGAGCCGGTACTCCTCGGCGGTCCAGCCCAGCAGCAGCGGTACGTCGCCCCGCGCGGCCGCCGCTTCGAGCGGATCGAGCGGCAGCGTCTCCGGGTCGGCGACCAGGCCGAAGGCGGGGCCGCCGAGCAGCGGCGAGGAGCGGCGCAGTACGGCCGCCTGGGCGGCGAGGAGATCCGGCAGGGCGGTCCCGGCGAAGGCTTCGGCGGTCGCGGGCACCTTCAGCAGCGCGGCCATCCGCCGGACCATGGCGCGCACCCGGTCCCTCGGCAGCGCCTCGGGGGCGCCGCTCTGCAGGACGGCCTGCCGGAAGAGGCCCTCGGCCGGGGGTGCGGCGAGCAGCGCGCCGATGCTGATGGCTCCGGCGGACTCTCCGAAGACGGTGACCCGGGCGGGATCGCCGCCGAAGGCCGCGATGTTGTCCCGCACCCAGGCCAGGGCGGCGATCTGGTCGAGCAGCCCGCGGTTGGCGGGGGCGTCGGGGAAGAGGCCGTAACCGAGGACGCCCAGACGGTAGTTGACGGAGACGAGCACCACGCCGTCGCGGGCGAAGGCGGAGCCCTCGTAGACGGGCACGGCCGAGGAGCCTCGGGTGAGGGCGCCGCCGTGGATCCACACCATGACCGGCAGCCGGGCCGGGGGCGCCGGGTCCGGGGTCCACACGTTGAGGTTGAGGCAGTCGTCCCCGGGGACGTCGGGGTCCGGCAGCAGCGCGGCGAACGCCTCGGGGTACGGCACCTTGGGCGCGGTGGGGCCGTACGCACCCGCGTCGCGTACGCCGTCCCAGGCCTCGGGGGGCTCGGGCGCGGCGAACCGGCGGGCTCCGACGGGCGGGGCGGCGTAGGGGATGCCCCGGAAGCCGGCGATGCCGCCCGGCCCGGTCCTGCCCTCGACCTCGCCGTAGGCGGTCGTGACCCGGGGACGGGGGCGGGGGCGGGCCCGGTCGGGGGTCTCGCTCGCCGCTGCGGCCATCATGGTCCTCCTGGGGTCGGGGCGCCTGAAGTCGGGGCTCCTGAGGTCGGGGCTCCTGAGGTCGGGGCGCCTGGATCTCCTGATCCTTCAGCGCCGCCCACAGCGCCGGTCGCACGGTCGCACAGGCATGCGCGGGGTGACAAGGCGTGACCCCGCCGGGGGCGCGCCGGGTTGGGCGGGGCATGCGATCCCTGTCTCTCCCCCACACCATTCGGAGCCTCGTCCGGGCCGGATCGGTCCCCGTCCTGCTGCTCGCGGCGACGGCCACGGCCGCTGCCGGAGCGGCGGCCGGCGGCGTCGCGCACGCGGCCGACGGCCCGACCACCGCCCTCGGAACCCCGCCGGCCGTCGGGCCCGCCTTCCAGTACCTCGGCACGGACGACCGGCCGCACGGCATCGACTCCCCCAAGGGCTGCGTGGCCGCCCTGGGCGGCGGCGGTCGGGCGGTGACCAACAAGACCCGGAGCTCGGTGGCCCTGTACCGGGAGCCCGGCTGCGTGGGCACCCCGGTGGAGGTGCTGGCGCCGGGCACGGTCATGCCTGTGCGCCCGTACTTCTCCTCCGCCCGCTTCGGGACCACCCGGTAGTTCGCACACACAGTTCGAAATCGGCAGGGGGTCCGAGATCACCGGCGGCTCAGCGACCGTGACCCTTGGGCGCTCTCCGCGTTGTATGCCATGTCAAACGCCGCAGCTTCTGTTTCTTGCGGCACCCCCATTCCTCTCTAGGAGATCTTGATGTCGCGTATCGCGAAGGCATTCGTCATCACCGCTGCCGCCGGTAGCGCCCTGGCCGCCGGTGCGGGTCTGGCTGCTGCCGATGCCGGAGCGCACGGTGCGGCGGTCGGCTCCCCCGGTGTCCTGTCGGGCAACCTGCTCCAGGTTCCGGTGCACGTCCCGGTCAACGTCTGCGGCAACACCGTCAACGTGATCGCCCTGCTGAACCCGGCGTTCGGCAACACCTGCGTCAACGCCTCGGGCGGCGGCGGCCACCACACCGAGGGCAACTACGGCGGCTGAATCGCCTGGTGACCAGAGGGGCCCCCGCCGGACGGCGGGGGCCCTTCCTCGTTCCGGCAGCAGCCGTTCCTCGCGCCGACTGCCGCGAGTCGCGGCCGGGACTCACTCGTAGCGGTAGAGCCCCTGGTGGCCGAGCATCTCGCGCGGAGTGACGTCCCACGGCGGCATCGGCTCGTCGAGGGCGATCACCCGGCCGCGCTGGAGGTCGCCGAGTGCGAGCGGGGCGGCGGGCAGGTAGCCGGAGGCCGGGTGCCGCCGCTGCCAGCGGTCCCAGAGCAGGTCCACGAATGCGTGGTGCAGCCAGAAGGCCGGGTCGTTGGGGGCCGTGCCGCCGGTCATGTGGCCGCCGATCCACTGGTGCACCTTGTTGTGGTTGCGCCACTTCTCGCTCTTCGGGGCGGCCCAGCCCTCCAGTTTGTTGCGGAAGCCGCCGCGTCCGGCCGTCGAGTCCCAGGGCGAGCTGTCGTACAGCGGGTCGTCGAGGGCCCACTGGAGTTCGGCCTTCGTCGGCAGGCTGATCGGGTTCGCCGGCCGGCCCAGGTTGCGGGTGAGGAAGCGGGCCTCCGTGATGCCGACCGTGATCGTCCAGTTGCCCTTCCCGTAGGCGAACGGGCCGGTCATCACCTGGCGGTCGCTCTCGCGGCCGGTCCCGCCGAGGAAGTCCTCCGCCCACAGGGAGGAGGCCGGGCTGTTGTCGGTGGTCCAGTCCCAGTACGGAATGGTGACGCCGGCGTCGACGGCCTGGAGCAGGCGTTCGAATTCCAGCAGGTAGCGCCGGTGCCAGGGGAAGAAGGACGGTGACATGTGCCCGACGCGCAGTTTGCGGTCGCGGTCGGGGACGAAGTACTTGTCGTGGGTGCGGACGAGCGCGTCGTAGGTGCCGTTGCGCTTGAGTTCGATCACGGCCGCGGTGAAGCGCTTCTTCTGCGCGCTGGTCAGGTTCTTCTGGTTCTGCCGGGTGTACACGCCCTGCTACTCCTGTCCCCCGTGGTGCGCTGCGGCGAACGCCAGCTGGGTGGTGCCCAATTCGTCGACGGCCGCGCGGGCGAGCTCCAGCGGGGTCGCGTAGGACTGGAAGTGGTTGATCCCGCTGAGGTACGTGCCGTCGGAACGGCGCATGACGTGCAGGGCACGGCCGTCGATGCGGACGCTGGTACCCGCCGGGTCGACGGCGATGTGCCGGCCGCGGTACGTCTCCTCGCCCGCCGGGGTCAGCGGTGCCGGCGTGAGGGTCTGCCGGGGACGGCGGGCCCGCAGTACGGGGGCCAGCGCCGCGGCCGTGCCCGCGCACACGGCCGCGGTGAAGGCCGTACGCAGGACCGCTCGGCGGGTGAGTGGTGCGGCGGGTGCTGCGTACATACGGTCTCCCTCGCTCGGTGGCCGGTGGCTACGGGTCTAACGCGGCGCGGCGGGCGAGGTCACCGGAGAGCCCTCTACTGCTCGGTGTGTTTGTAGTAGAGGGTGGTCGCCACCAGGCGGCCGGCCGGGTCGGTGGCGTAGTCGGGGATGGATCCGGCCTCGGTCCAGCCGGCGGCGCGGTACACCCGCTCGGCCGGGCTGCCGCTCTCGGTGTCCAGGAACAGCAGCACCACCCCGGCGCGGGCCGCGGCGGCCTCGGCCTCGGCGAGCAGCGCGCGGCCGGTGCCGCGGCCGCGGACCTCGGGGTGGACCATCAGCTTGCGGACCTCGGCGCGGTGGCGGCCGTTTGCCTTCGTCTCGCGGCTCCAGCTGATGGTGCCGTCGATCCGTCCGTCCGGCCCCCGGGACGCCCACAGCGCGAGGGAGCCCTCCTCGACGGCGGGGAGCAGGGAGTCCCACCAGGCGGCGGCCGCCCCGTGGTCGAGGTCGGCGAGGAAGCCGATGGAGGAGCCGCCGCGCACGACGGCGAGGAGCAGCGCGGCGAGCTCGTCGCGGTGGGCGGTCAGGGCGGCGGCGTCGATCCGCGTGGGCGAGGCGTTCATCCGCCGAGGATAGGGATCAGCCGGCGGCGCGCTGGAGGCGGGGCAGGTGCAGATCGCGGAAGATCGCGGTCATGCGCAGGGCGAAGACCAGGGAGGCGGACACCGCGGTGTTGGCGGTGTCCGGGACCCCGGCCCAGTGCAGGCCGAGGTAGGAGAGGGCTCCGGCGAGCGCGGCCGTGGCGTACACCTCTTCGCGCAGGAGCAGCGGCGGAAACTCCCCGCAGAGCACGTCGCGGACGACCTCGCCGGTGACGCCCGTCAGGACGGCCAGGATGAGCACGGCGACGGGGGTGACGTGCGCGTCGATGGCGGCGCGGGCGCCGATCACGGTGACGACGGCGAGGCCGACGGCGTCGACGATCACGAGCGCGCGGTGCGGGAGGTCGCGGCGGCGCAGGTAGAGCATGGTGGCGACGGCGACGGACCCGATGAGGACGAGCAGCAGCCAGTCGTGCGTCCAGTAGAGCGGGTGCCGGCCGAGGATGAGGTCGCGCAGGGTCCCGCCGGAGATGCTGGCGGCGAAGGCGAGGACGAGTCCGCCGAAGGGGTCCATGTTGGCCCGGTGCGCGGCGAGGACGCCGGAGGCGGCGAAGGCGGCGATGCCGAGGAGGTAGAGGGCGTGCAGCACGGCGCCTCCTTCGAGGACGGGCGGCGCGGGACGGGGAAGGACGTGGGGGGCCCGGCCGGGAGTGGTACGAGGGGACCCGTAGAGGTTGCCGGATCCGCCCGGGCGTCCGCATCGGCCGTTCGGCCAGGACGGCGGCGCCGCCGCAACCCCGGCCGCACCCCTCCCGCGCCGCACCCGCGAGCCCGTGCGTCAGGCGCCGTCCGCGAGCCGGTCGCGCTGGATCCGGTGGGCGAGGGTGCGGCGCACGGAGGCCGGGGCGTCCGCGGTGGCCCCCGAGGGGACGTCGAGGCCTCGGCTGATCGCGTCGTACGCCTCCCGGTAGCCGGCGGGCAGCTCTTCCCGGTGCAGCCTCAGGTCCTCCTCGACGAGGCGTCGCAGCTCGTCCACGTCCCGGGGCGTGAAGCGCTTCTTCCCCCGGGCGACGGCATCCACGTGGCGGGCGCACCGCGCGGTGTCCGGGTACGCCTCGGCGATCTCCTCGGCCAGGCCCCACAGGCGGCCTTCGAGCCAGGGCGCGTCGCCCTGGTCGAGGGAGAGTCCGATCGGCGGGGGCGGGTCCTCCGCCTTGTACTTCGCCACCTGCTTCGACACGGCGGGCTGGCTCATGGCGGTGAGCTGGGCGATCTTGTCCTGGGTCCAGCCGAGGCCCGCGAACACCTTGATCATCTCGGTGCGCAGCTTGCGCATTTCCTCGCCCGCGCGGATGACCTCGTTCATCTCCGCGAGCATCCGTCCGGCCTGCTCCTCCGTCAGCGACTCGGGGATCGCGCGCGCACCCTCTTCACCTGTCATAGCTCGGTTATACACCGGAACCGCGCTCCGGCGACAGGTTTTCATAACCGGGTTGTACAACCTGGTTATAGATGGCAGGCTTCCGCCATGCCCACCTTCTGCGCACCCGATGGGACCCGACTCGCCTACCGCACGATCGGAGACGGCGACCCGGTCCTCTGCATCCCCGGCGGCCCCGCGGACTCCCAGTACCTCGGCGACCTCGGCGGCCTGTCCCGGCACCGCCGGCTGATCCTCCTCGACCTGCGCGGCACCGGCCGGTCCGCGGTTCCCGAAGACACCGGCACCTACCGCTGCGACCGGCTCGTCGACGACGTGGAGGCGCTGCGCGAACACCTGGGGCTCGCCCGGACGGACCTGCTCGGCCACTCCGCCGGGGCGAACATCGCCATGGGGTACGCGGCCCGGTACCCCGGCGCCCTCGGCAGGCTCGCCCTGATCGGCCCCAGCACCCGGGCCGTCGGCATCGAGGTCAACGCCGCCGATCGGCTCGAACTCGCACGGCTCCGCGAGGACGAGCCGTGGTTCCCGGCGGCGTTCGCCGCCCTGGAGGCCGTGTCCGCGGGCACGGGCAGCGACTGGGACGCCCTCGCCCCCTTCTTCTGCGGCCGGTGGGACACCGCGGCACGGGAGCACCACGCCGCCGGCCTGCCGCTCAACCGGGAGGCCGTCGCCCACTTCGGCGCCGAAGGCGCCTTCACCCCGCAGGCCACCCGGGCGGCGCTCGCCTCCTTGGCGGCACCCGTCCTCCTGCTCACCGGGGAGTTCGACCTGAACAGTCCCCCTCGCTCGGCGGCCGAGCTCGCGGGACTGTTCCCCGACGCCACGGTCTCGGTGCAGCCGGGAGCGGGCCACTACCCCTGGGTCGACGATGCCGGGCGGTTCGCGGCAGCCGTCGCGGAGTTCCTGGGGTGATGACCCGCCCGCTCCCTTACGGCGCCGGGAGTTCCGCGAAGTCCGCCACCAGGCCGCGGTGGTGGCCCGCCGTGCCCAGGGCCAGGGAATCCGCCTTCGCCCGCTTGAGGTAGAGGTGCGCGGGGTGTTCCCAAGTCATGCCGATGCCCCCGTGGAGCTGTACGCACTCCTCGGCGGCCCGGACCGCCACGCCCGAGCAGTAGGCCTGGGCCACCGCCACCGTGAGCGGCGCGTCGGCGGCGCCGGTCGCGAGGGCGTCGGCCGCGGCGCGGGCCGCCGCGCGGGCGGAGGCCACGTCGAGCCAGAGCCGGGCGAGGCGGTGCTTGAGTGCCTGGAAGGAGCCGAGGGGCCGGTTGAACTGGTGGCGGGTGCGCAGGTACGCCACCGTCTCCGTCAGGCACCACTCGGCGGTCCCGAGCTGTTCCGAGGCGAGCAGCCCGGCCCCCGAGAGCAGTGCTCCGGCGATGGCCGCGCGGGCGGTGGCCGGGTCGGCAAGCCGGGTTCCGGGGGCGCCGTCGAGGGTGACGGTGGCCAGGGGGCGGGTCAGGTCCAGCGCCACGAGCGGGGTCCGCGAGACCCCCGCCGCGCCGGCCGGGACGGCGTACAGCCCGGTGTCGGCGAGGACGAGCAGTACGTCGGCGCAGACCGCGTCCGCGACCGATGTCACGCTTCCGCTCAGCGAGCCCGCGCCGGAGTCCCGGACCGGCGCCGGCAGGGGTGCGCCCGGAGCCAGGGTCAGGGGCAGGGCGGGCACGCAGATGCGGCGGCCCGCCGCGAGTTCCCGTAGGAGCTCGGCGGACTCCGCGCTCTCACAGCCGAGCAGGATCTCCGTCGAAAGGACCGCGCTCGTGAGGTACGGGACCGGCGCCGCGGCCCGGCCGAGCTCCTCCAGGACCACGGCCGCCTCCCGGTGCCCGGCTCCCTGCCCGCCCAGCTTCTCCGGTACGAGGAGCCCCGCCGTGCCGATGTCGGCGGCGAGCACCCCCCACAGTCCGGGGTCGTGGGGCCGGCCGCCCTCGATCCGGCCGAGGACGGCCGCGGGGTCGCAGCGGGCGGTCAGCAAGGACCGTACGGCCGTGCGGAGTTCCTCCTCCGTCTCGGAGTAGAGCAGGTCCAGGGGGGCTGCGGCAGGAGAGCTCATCGGGCCAGGTCCTTCCACGCGAGGTCCTTGTCGTCGCGCGGCTCGGCGGGCAGGCCGAGGACGCGTTCGGCGACGATGTTGAGGAGGATTTCGCTGGTGCCGCCCTCGATGCTGTTGCCCTTGGCGCGGAGGTAGCGGTAGCCGGCGTCGCGGCCGGTGAAGTCGACGATCTCGGGGCGGCGCAGGGTCCAGTCCTCGTACAACAGGCCTTCCTCGCCGAGGAGTTCCACCTCCAGTCCGCTGATCTCCTGGTTGAGGCGGGCGAAGGTCAGCTTCATGCCCGAGCCCTCGGGCCCGGGCTGGCCCTGGGCGAGCTGCTGGCGCAGCCGCTCCCCGGTCAGGCGGGCGACCTCGGCCTCGACCCACAGCTCCAGCAGCCGGCCGTGCAGATCGTGCGTCCGCAGTTCCGGCCGCTCGCGCCAGGCGGCGGCGACCGGGGCGATCATTCCGCCTTCACGCGGGGTCCGCATGCCGCCGATGGAGACGCGTTCGTTCATCAGGGTGGTGCGGGCCACCGCCCAGCCCTGGCCCACCTCGCCGAGGCGGTGGGCGTCGGGGATCCGGACTCCGCTGAGGAAGACCTCGTTGAACTCGGCCTCGCCGGTGATCTGGCGCAGCGGACGCACCTCGACGCCCGGGGCGGTCATGTCGCACAGGAAGTAGGTGATGCCCTGGTGCTTGGGCAGCGCGGGGTCGGTGCGGGCGATCAGGATGGCCCAGCGGGCGGTGTGGGCGCTGGAGGTCCATACCTTCTGGCCGTCCACCACCCAGTCTCCGCCGTCGTCGCCCACGCGTACCGCACGGGTGCCGAGGGCGGCCAGGTCGGAGCCCGCTCCGGGCTCGCTGAAGAGCTGGCACCACACTTCCTCGCCGGTCCACAGCGGGCGCAGGAAGCGCCGCTTCTGCTCCTCGGTGCCGTACGCGAGGATCGTGGGCGCGGCCATACCGAGGCCGATGCCGATCCGGCGCGGGTCGTTGTCGGGAGCTCCGGCCGCCGCCAGTTCGGCGTCCACGACGGCCTGCAGGGAGCGCGGCGCGCCGAGTCCGCCGAGGCCCTCGGGGTAGTGCACCCAGGCCAGTCCGGCGTCGAAACGAGCCCGCAGGAAGGCTCCGTGGTCGGTGGTGGCGGGCGGGTGTGCGGCGAGCAGTTCCCGTACGCGGGCGAGCAGTTGGTCGGCGGTGACCGCGACGGCCGTCATCGGGCGCCCCCTGCGGGCGAGCCTGGCAGCGTGGCGTCCAGGGCCGGTACGACGACCAGCCGGCCGGTGGTGGTCCCGTCGGCGAGGCGCTGCACGGCGTCCGCCGCTCCGGCGAGCGGCACCCTTTCGCTGACCAGCGGTTTGATGGACCCGTCGGCGGCGAGCCGCGTCAGTTCGGCGTGGCAGGCGGCGATCGCGGCCGGGTCCTTGGCGGCGTACAGGCCCCAGTGGAGGCCGAGGACGGCGTAGTTCTTCACGAGCGCGTGGTTCAGCGCGGGCGTCGGAATGGTGCCGCTCGCGAAGCCGACCACGATGATCCGGCCCTCGAAGGCCACACACTTGGCCGAGGCGGTGTAGGCCTCGCCGCCGACCGGGTCGTAGACCACGTCGGCCCCGCGCCCGCCGGTGAACTCCTTGACGCGGGCCACCACATCCTCGCTGGTCCGGTCGATGACGAGATCGCAGCCGAGCTCTTCGGCGGCGCGCATCTTGGCCTTGCCGCCGACGACCCCGATGACGGTGGCTCCGGCGGCCTTGCCGAGCTGGACGGCGGCGCTGCCGACGCCGCCCGCGGCGGCGTGCACGAGGAGGGTCTCGCCGGCCTGGAGCCGGGCCCGGCGGTGCAGGCCGAACCATCCCGTCTGGTAGCCGATGTGCAGGGCCGCCGCCTCGGCGTCGTCGAGGGTGTCCGGGGCGGGGAGCAGGGCGCGCGCGGGGGCGGTCACGTACTCGGCGAAACCGCCGTGCGGCAGGCTCGGGTTGGCGATGACGCGGCGTCCGTCGTCGGTCTCGCCGCAGATCTCGACGCCGGGGGTGAAGGGGAGCGGCGGGCGGATCTGGTACTGGCCGCGCACGAGCAGCGCGTCGGGGAAGTTGACGTTGGCGGCGAGCACCTTGAGCCTCACCTCGCCCTCGCCGGGAACCGGTTCGGGAACCTCTTCGAGGCGCATGGCCTCGCGGGGTTCGCCGGGGGTGTGTACTCGCCATGCCTGCATCCGGGGCCTCCAGCCGCCGACGGGAACCACGCCTCGCGGGCATACTAAGCGGTCGCTTGCACTGCTGTGAACCGGTGGGACCGTATGGAAACGCGGCGGGCGTCCGGCGGGTGCCCGGCAGAGATCCGCCGGGATCCGCCGGGATCCGCCGAGGGGATCCGGATCCTCCGCAACCACTCCCGTAAATCCGGTCACTTCCCTCACGCTTTCAGGCAGCATGTGGCGTGCACGTGTCATGACTTAACGGGGAACAGCACAAGTCCAGGGGGAACCGCCACATGAGAAGAAGCATGTCCGCGACCGCTGCCGCCGTCGTCCTGGCGGGTCTGGTCACGGCGACCGGCCCGGCCGTGGCCGCCGAGGCGACGTGCACGCCGAAGATACAGGTATTGGGACATCTCGCGCCCGACACCTACGTCCTGGACGGCGCTCCGACGCAGGGGGTCCTGGACCTCGGCGCGGGCAATCTCTCCGTCGGCGTCTCCGGCGACAAGCCGGTGTACTGGACCGGCACCAGGCTCCACCGGGTTCCGCTGGGCGACGACACCCGCACGGGCGAGGTGATCGCCGTCAACCGGAGCGGTCTGATGCTGGGCCGGGTGACCGGCGAGAGCGGCTACCTCTTCACCTACCGGGCCGGCGACGCGGCGGTCACCCCGCTGCCGGGGAGCGGCCGGCCGGACATCGAGGCCGATATCAACGACGCCGGATACGTCGTCTCCACCACCGCACAGGGGATCGGTACCGTCTGGAAGGACGGCCTGAAGGTGCGGGAGCTCCCGCTGCCCGCCGACAGCGGCCCCGGCACGCGCGTCAGGATGGTCACCGCCGTCAACACCGCGGGCGACGTCCTGGGCCTGGCGGAGCAGGACTACGAAGTGCCGGAGACGGGCCAGCACATGTGGTGGAACTATCCGCTGATCTGGCCCGCGGACGCCTCGCCGGCCCGGGCCCTGGCGCCGAGCGGCGGCGGCGGGTTCAACGACAGCTACGTGCAGGACATGGACGAGAGCGGCCGGGTCGTCGGCTACGACTGGCTCGGCCCGTGGCACGAGTACAAGCCGTTCGTCTGGACCCCGCCGCACACCGGCCCCGCCTCCTCCCCCGGGGTGCTGAACACACACCCCTACGGCACCCTCGAGGCGATCAGCCCGACGACCGGCGTGAGCGTCGGCACGGCCAAGTTCCACCCGGAATCACAGACCCTGCCCGACCAGGCGCAGCTGTGGCCCGGCTCCGGTCCGGTCCTCGCGCTCCCGAGGCTGTCCGCGAACGGCGCCAGCACGGCGGAGGCGGTCTCCGACCGCGACCGGGTCGGCGGATCGGCCGTGAACGCGAACGGCAAGCTCAGGCCGGTCATCTGGACCTGCGCGAGCAGGCAGGCGTACCTGCCCCAACCGTAGGACTCGGCCGGCGGCCCGCGCAGGCCTGTGCTCCGGCCATGGTGATCTGAGCGTCCGCACGCTATCGATGGCGGCATGAAGAACGCTCCGCGCGGTCTGCCCGCGCCCCCGCCGCTCGGTTCCGCCGCCCTGCCGCCCGGCACGTTCACCGGCCGGGCGGTGCTCGTGACCGGCGGCGGGACCGGGCTGGGCAAGGCCATCGCCACCGAATTCGCGCGGCTCGGCGCGGACCTGGTGATCGCCGGCCGCCGGATCGAGCAGTTGCAGTCGGCTCAGGAAGAGCTGGCGGCCGTCCCCGGAGCGGGCCGGGTCACGGCCGCCGTCTGCGACATCCGTGACCCCGAGCGGGTCGCCGAGGTCTTCGACGCGGCCGCGGCCGCCTTCGGCGGGGTCCCCGACGTGCTCGTCAACAACGCGGCCGCCAACTTCCCGTGCCCGGCCGAGGACTTGTCCCCCAACGCCTGGCGGGCGGTGGTCGACATCACCCTGACCGGCACCTGGTTCGTGACCCGGGAGTTCGGCCGCCGCCACCTCGCCGCGGGCAGCGCCGCGTCCATCGTGAACATCGGCGCCTCGTACGCCTGGACCGGCGGGCCGGGCTACGCCCACAGCGCCGCCGCCAAAGCGGGCGTGAAGAACCTCGTCGAGACCCTCGCCGTCGAGTGGGGCCCGTACGGCATCCAGATCAACGGCCTGGTCCCCGGGTTGTTCCCGCACGCGGACATGACCGAGGACATCCGGGGCGGCCTGGAGCGGGCCGCCGCGGAGGACAAGGACACCAGGCAGCCCGCCCTGCGGGTCGGCGCACCGCGCGAACTGGGCTGGGCCGCCACCTTCCTGGCCTCGCCCTACGCCCGCTTCATCACCGGCCACACCCTGGTGGTGGACGGGGCCAACTGGCAGCGGCGCTCGCTCGTCAATCCCGAAGTGGTGCCGGTGCGCGACCAGTTGGGCCGGGGTCCGTTCACTCCGTGAAACGTCCGCGGAGCGCGGCCGGCCCGCCGCCGCACCGAGCCATCGGTGGCAGGACATGCCTTTACGGCGTGTCCTGCCACAGTGCGATCGTGTGGCACATTGGCCTCCTCTACCCCTGGAGGTGTTGCGGTGAGCACGGCGAGTACGGGCCGGCCGTCGTTGACGGAGCGGCGCAGGGAGACCACGCGGTACGAGATCGCGGAGGCCGCGGCCGCGCTGTTCTCGGAGCGGGGGTACGAGACCACCACGGTCGACGACATCGCGCGGGCGGCCGGCATTTCGCTGCGCACCTTCTACCGGTACTGCCCGGCCAAGGAGGACGCGCTGACCCCGGTCCTCACCGCCGGAGTCGCCACCCTGGTCGAGGAGCTCGCCCTGCGCCCCGCGGCGGAGCCCCTCACCGAGGCGGTACAGGCCGCCTTCACCACCGCGACGGCGGGCGCGCGCTACGAGGAGCCGGGGCAGACGGTCCGCCTCATCCAGGTGATGAGCCGCGTCCCGGAGATCCGGCTGCGCTGGCTGGCGGCCGCCCGCGCGATGCAGGACCGCCTCGTCCCGGTCCTCGCCGCCCGCACGGGCCGCCCGGAAGCCGCCCTGGAGACCCGCCTCTTGGCGGCCGTACTCATCGACGCGGTCACCGTCGCCCTCGAACACTGGGCCGCCGAAGACGGCCGCGACCCGCTCCCGGCGGTCTCGGCCCGCGCCCTCGCCCTGCTGCGGCTGGAGGAGTAGCCGGGCCCGGTGTCCGGTGTCCCGTGTCCGGTGTCCGGTGGAGGGGGAGAGTGCCGGTTGTCAGTGGTCCCGGGCACCATGGACCGCATGTCCCACGCTGATCTGACCCTTGACCGGTGGCGCTCGTTCGACCTGCCGGACGTCCGCCGGTTCGCCCGGGAAGCCGCCGCCCTGGCGGACGCCCGAACGGTTCTGATCGATGCCGTCGAGCACCTCGGTCGCCCGCTGCACCGCGTGCTCGTCGAGCGGGACGGGCGGGAGTTCGCCCTGATACCCGGGGGAACGGTCCGCCTCGGGTTCGACCTGGACGCCTGGGAGCCGACCCCGGAGCAGACCGCCGACTTCGAGCGGAGTCTGGCCGAGCGGTACGGATACGGTCCCGATCTCAGGTCGCACCTCGCCGCGTCGCTGAGCCCGCCCCGCACCGTCACCCTGCCGACGGTGTTCATGGCCGTGCGGAACGAGCCGCTCACCGAGCCCCCCGCCGACATGCCCGGCGTGCTCGCGGGGCTCGGGCTGCGGATGCCCGGAGCCGACGAGTGGGAGCACGCCTGCGGGGCCGGGGCGCGCACCCTCTTCCGGTGGGGCGACACCTGCCCGATCGGCGAGCCGTCCCACGGCAGCGGCGGGGGCGGGCCGCGGTGCGAGCCCAATGCCTTCGGGCTGCGCATCGCCTACGACTCCTACGCCGCCGAGATCGGCGGCGACCCGGGCGCGGTGCACGGCGGGGACGGCGGCGAGTCCGCGTGCGGTGGGTACGGGGACCTATGGGCCTGGCTGACGCTGGCCACGGCGAACCGCAACCCCGCGATGGCCGAGTTCACGTACGGCCCCGAGGGCGCGGACGCCTGGGAGGCGTTCTCCGTCCGGCCCGTGCTCAGCCTCCGGTGAAGCGCGGTGGGCGGCGCTGCGCCTTGGCGGTGTAGCCCTCGCGGGAGTCCTCCGAGGTGAGGGTGAGGGCCGCTGTCATCGCCACCCGGTCCAGGGCCGCGGGCAGGGCGGCGTCCGCGTAGGAGTCGATCGCGCGCTTGATGCCCTGGACGGCGAGCGGGGCGTTGGACGCGATCTCCGCCGCGAGGGCGCGGGCGGCCGGCTCCAACTCATCGAGCGGGAGCACCTGTTGGACGAGGTTGAGGCGCTCCGCCGTCCGGGCGTCGATGCGGCGGCCGGTCAGGGCCAGGAACTTCGCCCAGCCGGCGCCCGCCTCGCGGGCGATCCGCAGGTCACCGCCGGCGTCCACCGCGACGCCCAACTGGGCTTCGGGCAGGGCGAACACGGCGTCCTCCGCCGCCACCCGGATGTCCGCCATCAGGGCCAGTTCGAATCCGAAGCCCAGGCAGTAGCCCTGCACCGCGGCCACGACCGGCTGCGGCAGCCGGGCCAGGACCGCGAAGCGTTCGTGGACCCAGCGGATGCCCTCGTAGTAGTTGCGGTTGCGCTCGGCCGCCGAGACGCCCGTGATCGCGCCGCCCGGGGCCGTCACGTCGATGCCCGCGCAGAACGCCCGGCCCTCGGCCCGCAGCAGGACCACCCGTACGGCGGGGTCGAAGCGGATCCGGTCCGCCAGCAGGCCGAGCTGGCGCGTGGACTCCCAGCTCCAGCCGTTGAGCTTCTCCGGCCGGCAGAGGGTGAGTTCCGCGATCCCGTCCTTGACGTCCAGACGGATCCGTTCCTCACCCTCCGCGATCTCCGTGCTGATGGTGTCGATCACGCGGACACCCTAAGTGGCCGCGCTCAGCGCGGGAAGACCTCGAACGGCACGGCCGGACGGCCTCCGAACCGGGCCGCCGACTGCTGCGCGTAGCCCGTCAGGAAGCCACGGACGTACGTCTCCGGGTCCTCGTCCGTCAGCGCCGCGATGTACGCCTTGTGTTCCATCAGGGACTTCACCGAACGCTCCATCCCGGGACCGGCGTCGGCCGCGTGCGTGGGCGTCGTGGTGCCGGACACCGCCACCCAGCGCACCCCGTTCCACGGCTCCAGGCCCTGTTCCGCGAGGAGTTCGGGGAAGATCCAGCGGTTGCCCGCGTCGCCCGCCGCGTCCAGGGTGGCCCGGCCGACCGCCTTGTGGTCGGGGGTGTTCCAAAACCCGCCGCCCTCGGCGCCGCCCCACGTGTCGCGGTGGTTCATCGTGATCACCAGCTCGGGGCGGTGGCGCCGGATGGCGGCCGCGATGTCCCGGCGCAGGTACAGTCCGTACTCCAGGACCCCGTCGCGGTGGTCGAGGAACTCCACCGTGGGCACCCCCACGACGGCCGCGCTCGCGCGCTGCTCCGCCTCGCGCAGGGGGGCGCACGCCGCAGGGTCGATCGTGTCGATGCCGGCTTCGCCGCGCGTGGCGAGCAGGTAGACGACCTCGCGGCCGCCGTCCGTCCAGTCCGCGATGGCCGCCGCGCAGCCGTACTCCAGGTCGTCCGGGTGCGCCACGACGGCCAGCGCACGCTGCCAGTCGGTCGGCATGGGCTCCAACGGGGCGCCCCCGTGCAGTTGTTCGTTCATGAGTCGCACAATAGGCGAATGGACACACAGGGGCAGGTGGTGGCCCTGCTCGACGCCACCGGGTCGTTCTTCGAACCCGCGGTCACGGCGTTCCCGGGGGCGGGCGCCACCGCCTGGGAACAGGCCGCGCTGCTGGATCCGGACGCGGCCGGGCCCGACGGATCCTGGCGGCTGGACTTCCGGTGCTTCGCCGTGTCCCGGCCGGGCGGCCGCTGGGTGCTGATCGACGCGGGGGTCGGACCGGCACGGGGCCCGGCGGCCGACTGGGCCCCGGTCCCGGGCCGGCTGCCCGCCGCGCTGGGGGAGGCCGGGATCGCCCCGGCCGATGTGGAGGCGGTGGTCCTGACCCACCTGCACGAGGACCACACCGGCTGGACCCAGGGCGAGGCCGGCCTGCCGTTCTTCCCCCGTGCGCGGTACCTCGTACAGAGCGCGGAAGTGGCGGCCCTGGACCGGGCGGATCCCGTGTGGGACTGGACGGTGGCACCGCTGCGGGCCACCGGACAGCTCCACGAGGTGACCGGAGAGCACCGGCTCGCTCCGGGCATCACCCTCCTGCCCACACCCGGGCACACGCCCGGCCACCAGTCGGTGCTGGTGGAAGGGAGGGCCGGGCGCGGCGGCGGGGGCCGGGACGTGCTGGTGACCGGTGACGTACTGGTCCACGCGGTGCAGTTGGCCGATCCGGCGGTCCCGTACTCCCACGAACGCGACCGGGCCGCCGCCCGCGCCTCGCGGGAGGAGCTCCTGTCGCTGGCGGTCCGCCGCCGCGCCCTGCTGGCCACCGCCCACCTGACCCGGCCCTTCGTGGAGCCGCCCGGACCGGGTCTCCGAGCACCCGGGACACCTGCCCGCGGCCGAGGTGCGACCGCTCGGGAGGCGCCCTAGCATGAAAGACGGCCTTCCGAAGGAGGAAGCCATGGTCCCGCTGTCGGACAGGCACACCGTGCGTGGCGCGAAGCGGCGGCTCGTCCGGTTCGCGCGGCTCGTGCCCGCGGCCGTACTGGCCTGCGGTGCCGTGCTGCTGACGAACGGCTCGCCGCCCGCGGCGGCCCGGGTCCACGTCCCCGCGGAGGTCACGGCCGCGGTGGTGACGGCCCTTGTGACGCAGGCCGATGACGAGCGGCTCGCACTCGACACCCTCGACGAGGTGGTGCGGGGCGACTTCGCCGCCGTCTCGGCCCGCTTCGACGAGACGCTCCGCCACCAAGCGACTCCCGAGGCGCTCGCGCAGTCCTGGAAGGACTACCAGGAGCAGTTCGGGCCCTACCGGTCGCACGGGGACCCCGAGCAGGTCACGTCCGTCCACGGGTCCGTGGTGAACGTGCCTCTGCGCATGGAGAAGGAGCCCGGAGAATTCCGCGTCACCTTCAACGACGGCGGACACCTCATCGGCCTGTACTTCCTCCGCCCGGGCATCCCGGTCCCGTAACTCCCCCGCGATTCGGGGAACTCAGGCCTCGTCGCGCACGAGCGCCAGCAGCCGGTCCAGGACGCGCGGACCGCCGGCGCGGACCCCGTCGTGCTCGAACTCGTCCGTGACCCAGGTCTTCAGGCCGCGGATCGCCCGGGCGGTGGCCAGGGAGTGCGCGGTGTCCACGTACATGTCGTCGTGGTAGACGGCCGCGGCCACCGGCACCTCGTTGACCGCGAGCCGCGCCGGGTCGTACAGCGGGGTCCAGCCGGTGCGGGCCAGCAGCAGCTCGGCGGTCTCGCGCAGCGGGGCCAGCGCCGGGTCGCAGTCGAAGTGCCAGGGGTGGATGGTCTCGCCGGTGAAGTACAGCGGCTCCGTGCCCGCGAGGGTCTTCGCGGCGTCGAACCGCGGGTGGCCGGAGCGGACCCCTTCGGCGGCCCAGCCGATGGGGGCGCCCGGGTCCTGGGCGTAGATGGCCTCGTGGATCAGGGCGTAGAGGGGGTGCCCGGCGAAGGAGAGCTGGGCGTGCACCGCCTCCAGGAAGGCGTCGGAGAGGGCGGGCCCGTCCGGCGTGGGGACGAAGGCGTCCTCCAGCAGGTAGTGCAACTGGTGGCTGCCGTCGGAGACGCCGAGGAGCAGACCGAGGGACTGGAAGGCCTCGGCCGTCAGCAGGTATCCGCCGGGGAGTTCGGCCGGGCGCTCGACGAGGTGGGCGGCGATGCGGCGGGCGCGCTCCACGTCCATGGGGTATCGGGCGTAGTGCGCCCGGTTCTTGCGCTCGACTCGGGGGTACGCGGCTTCGTACACCTCGGCGGCGGTGGCGTCGAGGGAGGGCAGCCCGCCGGTGATGAGGGCGGCGCTCAGCCCCTCGGGGGCGGCGCCCAGGTAGTGGGTGACGCAGAAGCCGCCGAAGCTCTGGCCCAGGACCGTCCAGGGCGCGCCGCCGGTGAGGAGCGGGCGGATGGTCTCGGCGTCGCGCACGATGGAGTCGGCGCGGAAGTGGGCGAGGTACTCGGCCTGCTCCGCGGGACCGCCGCGCAGCGGCAGGGTCTGCCGGTTGACCGGGGTGGAGCGGCCGGTGCCGCGCTGGTCGAGCAGCAGCACCCGGAACTCGGTGAGGGCCCGCTCCAGCCAGGCCTGCCGGCCGACGAACCGGCGGGCTCCGAAGCCGGGTCCGCCCTCCAGGTAGAGCAGCCAGGGCAGGGACTCCGGGTCCTTGCCGGTGGCGACCAGTTCGCGTGCGTACAGGCCGATCCGCTCGCCGTCGGGGCGGGCGTGGTCGAGCGGGACGGTGAAGTGGTGGTCGGTGAGGACGACACCGGGCTGGCGGTAGCTGCCGGCGGCTGCGCTCTCGGGGGGCACGGGGTTCACGGGGGTCACGGGAGGTCCCAGGGGTCGGCGCGGTGCGGTGGTGTACGCGGCAGCCGTCCCGGGGCCGGTGGGTGAGGGCGAACCGGGGCGGCGGGCCCGGCCGAGCTTACGCGAGGCCCCCGGGAGCAGTGCCGAAAGGTGCGGTCCCGTACTTCGGCGGGCCCCTCGGGGTCACTGTCGGTCGCGTCACCGGGTCGGGCGCCACCAGTAGCGCCCGACGATCAGCTCCTCCAGCGCGCGGAGCCTGTCCGCGGCCATGCGCGCATGGACGCCGGGGTGTTCCAGCGCGACGCGGAGGTCGGATGCCAGGTGGGTCGCCTCGCGCACCTCGCAGCCCGCACGGAGGGATTCCGGAGAGGTCGCCGTCGCACGGGCGATGACGTCGAGAACGGTCTCCGTGTGCGGGCCGCTGAACCGGGCCAGGAAGAACCAGTCGTCGACCGGATCTCCGTAGCGGGCCCATTCGAAATCCAGCAGGGCCGTCACGTTCCGACCGCGCGCGAGCCAGTTGTCCCAGTGGCAGTCCGCGTGGACCGGGACGACGGCACGTGCGTGCAGGGGCGCCCGCTCCGCGATCGCCCTCAGGCCGTCGAGCAGGTGGGGAGGCACGGTTCCCTGCCGGTCGAGGTCCGCGAGGGTCTCGATCTCGGCGAAGAGCGCGGCCCGTCCGGCGAACCCGCCGTGGTCGAGGGACTCTCTCAGCGTCCGGTCGGCGCGGCCCGCGGGCACCCAGCCGTGCAGTCGGCCGAGCCGCTCGACCGCCTCCTCCGCCAACGCGCGCGCGGTCCCGTCGTCCACCCCCGGCATGCCCGTGCCGGGGGCCTCCCCCGGCACGCGGGCGTAGCAGGCATAGCGGACGTCGCGCGTCTCCAGCCGGTGGAGCCCGCTGCCGAGCAGGGGTGCCGTGAGGCCGGCGGGCAGATGGGGTGCGAGCGCGATCTCCCGGTTCAGCCGGCCGTGGGCGCCGGCATCGATGATCTTCACCACCACGTCCGAGCCGACGTAGACGTGGTGGGAGCCGCTCTCCACGGTGGCCATGGGGCCGGGATCGCGCCCCAAGGCCGCCGCGGCGATCGCGTGAGCGGCATCGTGCGCTCGCCCCGGTGGGTCGCCTGCGGTCGCCGGCGCGTTGTTCAGAACTCGACCACCGATCGGAGTACCTCGCCGCGTTCCATCCGCTCGAAGGCCGCTTCCACGCCGTCCAGGGCCATGCGCTCGGAGACGAACGCGTCGAGGTCCAGCCGGCCTTGCAGGTAGAGGTCGATGAGCAGCGGGAAGTCCCGCTCGGGCAGGCAGTCCCCGTACCAGGAGGACTTCAGGGCGCCGCCGCGTCCGAAGACGTCCAGCAGCGGGAGTTCGAGCCGCATGTCCGGCGTCGGGACGCCGACCAGCACCACGGTGCCGGCCAGGTCGCGGGCGTAGAACGCCTGCTTGTACGTCTCGGGGCGGCCGACGGCCTCGATGACCACGTCCGCGCCGTTCCCGCCGGTCAGTGCCTGGATGGCCTTGACCACGTCCTCGGCGGCGCCGTTGACGGTGTGCGTGGCGCCGAGTCCGCGCGCCCACTCCAGCTTCCGGTCGTCCAGGTCCACGGCGATGATGCGGGAGGCTCCGGCCAGCCTGGCCCCGGCGATGGCGGCGTTGCCCACTCCCCCGCAGCCGATGACGGCGACGGAGTCGCCGCGCCCCACGTTGCCGGTGTTCAGGGCGGCGCCCAGGCCGGCCATCACCCCGCAGCCGAGCAGCCCGGCGGCGGCCGGAGAGGCGGCCGGGTCCACCTTGGTGCACTGCCCGGCGGCGACCAGTGTCTTCTCGGCGAAGGCCCCGATGCCGAGGGCCGGGGAGAGCGGGGTGCCGTCCTCCAGGGTCATGGGCTGGGTGGCGTTGTGCGTGGCGAAGCAGTACCAGGGGCGGCCTCGCTTACAGGCACGGCAATTCCCGCACACCGCGCGCCAGTTGAGGACGACGAAGTCGCCGGGCGCGACGGAGGTGACGTCCGGGCCGACCGACTCTACGACCCCGGCGGCCTCATGGCCGAGCAGGAAGGGGAACTCGTCGTTGATGCCGCCCTCCCGGTAGTGCAGGTCGGTGTGGCAGACCCCGCAGGCCTGGACCCGTACGAGCGCCTCGCCGGGGCCCGGGTCGGGCACGAGGATCGTCGTGGTCTCCACCGGTGCGCCCTTGCTCCGGGCGATGACCCCTCGTACGCGATGCGTCACGTGCTACCCCGATCTCGATCACTGTCTCTTCGACTGCACCGGAGGTCCCTCGAGGGTTCCGCCGGTCCGTCCCGCCAACGTACACGCGCTGTCCCGCGTGCGGGAGTTGCCCCGCGCCCCGGCACGGTGGGCACCGCGGGCGCGCCGCCCGCGTGGTGGCCGGAAAGGACGCCCGAGCCCCTCCCGGTCCGACCTGCCCCCCTGACCGCAGGTCCGGGGCTGGGCGGTGCGGCTGGGCGGTGCGAGCGGTGCGGCTGGGGTGGTGGGCGTTGAAGCGGAGCCGGAACCGCACCTGCCCGGTCAGCCCGCGAACGGCGGCAGCGCCGCCCGCAGGGCCTCCGTGAAGGCGGCCACGGCGGGGTGGGCGGCGGCGCCGCTGCGGAAGGCCACGTTGGTGCGGCGCTCCATGGCGAGGCGGGTGAGCACGACGGCCGGATCCACGTGTCCGGTGATGCCGAGCTGCGGCACCACGGCCACCCCCTGGCCGGCCGCGGCCAGGGCGAGCACGGTGGCGAACTCGTCCACCTGGTGCCGGATCCTCGGCACGAACCCGGCGTCCTCGCAGGCCCGCACCGTCATGGCGTGACAGAGCGTGCCGGGCGTGGCGGTGATCCAGGGCGCCTCGGCGTGCGCACGGAGCAACGCCCGCCGGCCGACCGCGGGTGCCCGCTCCGTCGGCGCCCCGTCCGTGGGCGTTCGCTCCGTCGGCGCCCCGTCCGTGGGCGTTCGCTCCGTCGGCGCCCAATCCGCCGGAGTCGCCAGGTACATCGCCTCGCTGTAGAGCGGTTCCGTGGCGAGCCCCGGCTCCTCTGGGGCGGGAACGAAGTCGTACGCGTGGATCAGGGCCACGTCCAGGTCCCCGGCACGCAGCGCGTGCGCGACCGCCGCCGGATCGGTTTCGGACACCATCGGCTCCAGTCCCGGGTGCCGGCGGGCCAGCGCGGCCAGGGCCGCCGGGACGATGGCCCGGGTCGCCGTGGGGAAGGAGCCGATCCGCACCACTCCGGCCAGTCCGCCGCGGGCCTCCGCGAGCTCGGCGTCGGCCCGCTCCAGCAGCTCCAGCACCGCGTCGGCGTGCCGGACCAGGTTCTGGCCCGCAGGTGTGAGCCGGACCCGGCGCCCGGTGCGCTCCAGGAGGGGCAGACCGGCCTCGCGTTCGAGGATCGAGAGCTGCTGGGACACCGCCGAAGGGCTGAAGGAGAGCGCCTCGGCCACCGCGGCGATGGTCCCCCGGCGGGCGAGTTCGCGCAGCAGGCGCAGGCGTCGTACATCGAGCATCGGATCAGCTTACGGTTCGGATCGGAAAGGCGAACTGGATTCGATGCTCGGGGCACGCCAGGCTCGACCCATGACCCAGATGCCGAGCACGCCCACGCCGCCCCCCACCGCACCCGGCCCGTACGCCCCGCACGGGATCCACGTACCGCTGGTCACCCCCTTCACCCCCGCCGGCGAGGTCGCCGCCGAAGCCCTGGAGGCACTCGCCCACGAGGTGCTCGACGCGGGAGCCACCGGGATCGTGGCGCTCGGCACCACCGGCGAGCCGGCCGCCCTCGACGAGGCGGAGCGGGACCTCGTCACCGACGTCTGCGCCCGGGTCTGCCGGGAGCACGGGGCCGCGCTGACCGTGGGCGCCGGGGCGAGCGGCACCCGGGCCGCCGAGGATTCCCTCGGGCGCCTCGCGCGGTGGCCCGAGGCGCGGGCCGCGCTGGTGACCGTGCCCGCGTTCGTACGGCCCTCCGCGGCCGGGGTGCTGGCGCACTTCGAGCGGCTGGCGCGGGTGAGCCCCGTACCGCTGATCGTCTATCACGTTCCGTACCGGACCGGACAGTCGCTGGACGCGGCCCTGTTGCGGGAGATCGGGGCGCTGCCGGGGGTCGTAGCAGTGAAGTACGCGGTCGGCGCGCTCGACGGGGAGGCGGTGGCCCTGCTCGGTGATCTACCGGACGGCTTCGCGGTGTTGGCGGGTGACGACACCTTCCTCTCGCCCCTGCTCGCGCTCGGCGCGGCGGGCGGGGTCCTCGCCTCGGCCCACCTCGCGACGGCACGGTTCGCAGAGCTCGCGGCCGCCTGGCGGGCGGGCGACGCGGACCGGGCGCGCACCCTGGGCCATGCGCTGGCCCGGCTCTCCGCAACCCTCTTCACCGAGCCCAACCCGGCAGTGATCAAGGGGGTGTTGTACGCGCAGGGCCGCATCCCGACGCCCGACGTGCGCCTCCCCCTGCTCCCGGCGAGCACGGAGTCGGTCGCGGCCGCACTGCGGGAACCGGCGCTGCGGCTTTAGAGGTCGCGCCTCAGGGGTCGCGCCGCGAGGCGCGGGGATCACCGATCGGGCTGCGCGGGAACCCGGAGAGTGCTCCCGCACATCTACCGTGTGGGACACGAGGAAGGGATGGGCCGTGCACAGCTCCGAAGCGGGTACCGACGGCAGAGGGCGGCCCGGCAGTGGCTGGTGGGCGCCGGGGCTGGCGAATCTCCTGATCGGCGTGGTCGCGATCGTTCCGGGCCTGTGCCTCCGATGGCTCGTGGTGGAGTACCCGCTGGTGGACTGCGGCGGCGGCACCGGCTGTGACAAGGAGGCCTCCGAAACCGCGGCCGTCCTGACGTTCGGCGCCGTGCTCAGCGGCCTGCTCGTCCTGGGACTGGTGCTGGTGGTGGACGTCCTCACGCCGCGCCAAGAGGGGCTGCCGCTTCGCCGATGGCTCGGCATGGCCGTCCTGATCCCGGCCCCCTTCGCCGTCAGCCGGGCTCTGGGCTGGATCTAGGCCGTCTCTTTCGGAGAGGGGTCGATTGACCCGGGATGGGCGATTCGCCGCCAAAGAGCGGGTCGCCCGAATCGGCCCCGGCGACGGGCGACTTGCCCGTATTGAGCCGACGCCCGCCGCCCCGTGATGTGAGTCACGCCGACGGCCTCAACATCATTTCCCCGCGAGGGGGGATTCCCTTTTCCCGGTTGGATATTCGCGAATTCCCCGGCCTCTTCTCAAGGTCATCCACCGGGCCGAATGCGGGAAGTTGATCTCCCGGTCGAATTCACGTCTTGTTCCGGCCCGCCGGACTCGCTTACGGTCGCCTCGTTCCCGGTGGTCAGCTGCCGAATCCGGCCGCCGCCAGGGCTCTTCCGTACCCCCACGTGAGGAATTCCGCCATGCCCGCACAGGGAAAGCACCGCCGGCCGAAGCAGCACAACGCACTCACCCGCAAGCTGGCCCTCGCCGGCACCGGCGGCGCGGCGCTGGCCCTCCCGCTGATCAGCGCGACCACGGCCGGGGCGGCCGAGGTGACCGCCGCCCCCGCGACGTACTCCGTGGTCAGCGGAGACACCCTGAGCAAGATCGCGGCCGAGCACTCCATCGGCGGCGGCTGGCAGAAGCTCTACGAGGCCAACAAGGGCATCGTCGGCGCGGACCCCTCGACCATCCGCCCCGGCCTGAAGCTGAAGCTCACCACGGCCGCCGCCCCCGCCGCGGCCAAGGCCGCCAAGGCCGCCACCGGCTACGCGAACAACCTCGACGGCTGGATCCGGGAGTCCCTCGACGTCCTGGCCCAGCACGGAATTCCCGGAAGCTACGAAGGAATTCACCGCAACATCATGCGCGAATCCTCGGGGAATCCGATGGCCATCAACAACTGGGACTCCAACGCGGCGGCCGGCATCCCCTCCAAGGGACTCCTCCAGGTCATCGACCCGACCTTCAAGGCCTATCACGTACCCGGCACCTCGCTGGACTCCTACGACCCGGTCGCCAACATCACGGCCGCCTGCAATTACGCGGCGGCCCGCTACGGTTCGATCGACAACGTCAACGGCCCCTACTGATCGAACGTGCGGTAGGCCGGCCCCAACTCGCCCACGTCCACCGAGGTGTGCACGACGGGACCGGCCCCGTTCGCCCCGGTGGACAGGCGCTCGTGCAGCGGGTCGAGCAGACCTCGCCCCACTCGGCTTCGACCGGCCCTCTCCGGCGGCGCCGTCACTCCAGCCCGTACCGCCGCGCCGACTCCTCCTCCTGCGCCAGCCGGTGCAGGGCCTTCAGAACCGGCTGGAAGAGGACGGCCGCGGCCACCACCATCTCCACCTGCTCCGCCTCGGACGGGTACGCCTCCATGAAGTCCAGGTCGCGCACGGCCGCCTGGAACATCAGCTCGGCGTACGGAGCCATCAGTTCGGCGCCCCACGGATAGCCGAGCCGGGTGAGGGTGGACACGGCCAGCACGAGCGAGCGGTGGACCGGGGAGAGCTCCCCCACCTCCCGGGCCGTCGACCAGCCCAGCATCTCCAGCAGCCGGTCCACCTCGTGCCGCGCGGTCGCCACCGCCGGATCCTCGTCGTCCGCCTCCGGCCCCTGCGGCAGCGCCCAGAGCGCCGCGCCCATCCGGATCGTCCGGCCCAGGGACTCGTCGTCCACGTGCGCGAGCACTTCCCGGACCTTGGCCACCGGAATCCCGCCGACCTGGATCAGCGCCCGGATCAGCCGCAGTCGCCGCAGGTGCTCCTCGTCGTAGTCGGCGGTCGTCGCGCTGACCCGCCGCCCCGGCGCCAACAGACCTTCGCGCAGGTAGTACTTGATGGTTGCCGTGGAGACGCCACTGCGCGCGCTCAACTCCGCCAGCCGCATCCCGTGGACCTTTCTTTGGAGAGCACAGCTATCCAATTGTGCACGGACAGCACCGTCGGACGGTGCCCCGCTCAGCTCGGGCCCTGAGCGAGCGGGTCAGGCGGCGGTACGCGGCCTGCGCGCCCTGGCGCGCACCAGGGTGCGCAGCGGAGCCGTGAAGCCGTAGCCGACGTCCTTGCGCAGGGCCCCGACACCGGCCCGTTCCACCGCAGTGAGCTGGTGCCGCATGAGCTCCGTCATCGTCACGGCGACCGCCCGCAGTCCCGGTTCGGTGAGGTCGAGGATGCCGTCCGTGGCGGCGAGCGCGGTACGGGCCCGCCCGCACTCGGCGGCCAGCAACTCCCGTACGGCCGCGGTGTCGCGGGCCTGTTCGAGGTCGGCCCGGGTCACGGAGTGCTCGGCGAGGCGGGCGCGCGGGATGCAGAGACGGCCGGCCGCGAGGTCCCCGGCGAGATCGGCGAGAAAGTCGACCCGCTGGGCGGCGTCCACGAACCGCCGCCATCCCGCGGCCTGTTCGGCGTCGGGCCCGCCCTGGTACTGCAGGCCGGTGAAGGCCAGCACGCCGGGCCAGGCATAGGCGTCGAGGTAGGACTGGAAGTCCTCCTCGGCGGCGAACCCGTCGAAGACGGCCTCCTCGGCGGCCGCGCCGTCGAGGAAGCGGAACACCCAATCGGCGGGCAGGCCACGGGAGTCGACGGCGTGGGCGTAGGCGCGCAGCAGCGGGTCGGAGCTCTCACCCGTCTCCAGGGCCCGGCGCACGTCGGTGGCCAGTTCCTCGAGCCCGGCGGCCCGCTGGTCGGCGGAGCCGGTCTCGGCGACGTCGTCGACCCGGTTCATGAAGGCGAGCCCGGCCGCCAGCCAGGGCACGAGCGGGGGCGCGGCCAGCAGCCGCAGGGCGAGGTAGGGGGCGGGTTCCCGGCGCAGGACCCGGCGGGCCGCATAGGTGTAGTCGGCCCGGAGCCGGGGGCCGGAGACCCCGGCGGAGGTGAGCGTGCTGCGCCAGCTGGGCATGGTGGTCGTTCTCCGCTTCTCCGGCCGTCAGTCAGTTCCGGTAGACCTTCTTGATCTTAAAGTCGGTGCCGGCGAGGACGTAGCCGCCCTGTCCGTACGCGTCGCTCAGGTAGGGGCGGATCGCGGGGGCCTTCATCCAGGGCGAGACGTTGAGGTAGCGGGAGCTGGGGTTGTCGACGCCGAGCTCCTTCGTCGACGCGGCCAGGAGGGCGGGCAGGGCGTCCCAGTCGAGCGCCGCCATGTCCATGAGCGGTTCGTCGGGCTTCACGGTGCCGGACGGTCCGGTGCGTTTGGCGACGCCGCCGCGGTACTGCCAGGAGTCGACGGTCTTGGCTCCGGGCGCGGTGGGGATGCCGGCGAGCACGTACTCGTCGTAGACCTTCATGTCGACGAACGTGGTGGTGCCCGTCTGCTGCTTGAGCGCCTCGACGGCGGTACGGATGTTGGCCGGGTCGATGAGGCTTCCCTTGGGCGGGGCGACCGGCTTCGGCGTGCTCGCCTGCGGAGTCGGGGTGGGGTTCGGGGTCAGGGCCACGGCGGTGCCCGGGGCCGGGGACGCCGGTCCGGAAGCGGACGGGGTGCCCGAGGCCTTCGGGTCGCCGCTCTTGCCCTTGGCGCCTCCGGCGTTCCCGTCGGGCAGCCAGTTGACGATGCCGACGACCCCGGCGGCCAGGACCACCGCGAGGATTCCGGCGAGCAGGGCCGGCCGGCGGCGCGGGCGCGGGGCGGGCGGCGGGGGGAAGGCCACGGGGGCGGTGGACGCGTACGGGTTGCCCGCGCCCGGAACGAACGGCGGCGGCGGGGCGTACGTCGCCGGCGCCGGTACGGGGCCCGAGGAGGGACCGGCGGCCGGCGTCGCCGGCCCGAAGCTGCCGAGGGCGACCGGCGGTACCCCTGGGGCCGCGCCGCCGAGAGCACTGCTCGCACCGCGGAGCAGCGCTTCCAGTTCCTCGGCGTCGGGCCGCGCGGCCAGGTCCCGTACCAGCAGCCGTTCCAGTACGGGTCCCAGCGGGCCGGAGCGCACCGGCGCGGGGATCGGTTCGTCGAGCACCGCGACCACGGTGGCCAGGCTGGTGGCCCGGCGCAGCGGGTGCACCCCTTCGGCGGCCACGTAGAGCAGCATCCCGAGCGACCACAGGTCGGAGGCGGCCAGTCCCTCCGCGCCGCGCGCCCGCTCGGGGGCTATGTATTCCGGCGACCCGATCAGCGCACCGGTCGAGGTCAGCGCGGTCGCGCCGTGCAGGGCGGCGATCCCGAAGTCGGTGAGCACGGCGGAGCCGTTGGGCCTCAGGAGCACGTTGGCCGGTTTCACGTCACGGTGCAGCACCCCCTCCGCGTGCGCGGCCCGCAGCGCGGACAGCAGGTCGAGCCCCAGGCGCAGCACGTCCGCCACCGGCATCGGGCCGCCCTCCAGCCGGTCGGCCAGGGAGCCGCCCCTGACCAGCTCCATCACGATCCACGGATGGCCGTCGGAACCGGGCTCGGGCTCCACGATGTGGTGGATGGTGACCACGTTCGGGTGAGTGAGCCGGGCGAGGGCCCGGGCCTCGCGGACGGCCCGCTCGCGCAGTTGGACGACGAGCCCGGGCTGCGCGGCGGCGGTGGCCGGGTCCGGCGGCCGCACCTCCTTGAGCGCGACCTCCCGGTCCAGCGCGATGTCGCGGGCCCGCCACACCGTCCCCATCCCGCCGCTGCCCAGGGGCCGCGCCAGTTCGAAGCGCCCGTCGATCAACCGTCTGCCGGCCTCACTGCTGTCCATGGCCGGTCATCGTAAGCGGCGCCACCGACGCCGGTGCACCCGGACCGGGACGTGGACAGCGCGGGCGGTGCGCGGCGCGGGCGGTGCGCCTGCGGTACGACGCCGAGGGGCCGAGGCGCTCCGCAGTGAGGCCTAGGCCGGTCAGTTGCGGGAGTTGCCGAAGAGGAGGCGGTAGGCGACGAGGAGGACCAGGGAGCCGGCGATGGCGGAGCCCCAGGTCGCGAGGTCGAAGAAGTCGTTCTGGATCGACCGGTCCAGGAACTTCGCCGAGAGCCAGCCGCCGGTGAAGGCGCCGGCGATGCCGATGAGGGTGGTGCCGATCAGGCCGCCCGGGTCACGGCCGGGCAGCAGGACCTTGGCTATGGCGCCCGCGAGCAGTCCAAGGATGATCCAGCCGATGATGCCCATGCCCGTTCACTCCGCTTCGGTGTGCGCGTCGTCGCGCGCGGTGGTTCGTTGGTGTCTCGGGTACGGAGACGCGCGGACGGGCGGAACGGTTCTCAGCCGCGGCGCCGGGCCACCGGGGCGGGCCTGACGGCGGCCACGGCCACCGCGCCCAGCACCACCGTGCCCACCGCCAGGAATCCGCCGTGCGAGCGCCAGGAGAGGACCGACAGCTTCGACTGGACGGAGCCCAGCGAGCCCGCGCTCAGCACCGACGCCACCGAGCCGGCCGACAGGGCCGAGCCGATCGAGGCGGCCGACAGCACGCTGCCCACCGAGCCGACGGAGAGGATCGAGCCCACGGAACCGATGGACAGGATCGAGCCCACCGAACCGATCGACAGGATCGAGCTCTTGGAACGGAGCGAGAGGAACGAGCGGAGCGAAAGGAACGAGTACTCGTCGGCAGCCATGCGGGTCATGCTGCCACACCTGCCATGGGCTTGGCCTGCGAGGGAACGGCCGCGGTCTGCTTCGGCGTTCGGGTGAGCAGCAGCACGCCCCGGGCCGCCGCGAGCGCTCCCGCCGCGGCGAGCAGGACACCGAACGCTCCGCCGTGGATGCGTTCGCCGAGCAGGATCATGCCGATCGCGGCCGCGGCCAGCGGGTTGGTCAGGTTGACCACCGCGAGCGGGGCTCCGAGACCGCCCCGGTAGGCCTGCTGCGACAGGAGCATCCCGCCGACCGCGAAGACCACCACGAGCAGCGCCACCGAGACGACCCGGACGCTGAGCAGGGACCCGCCCCGGCCGCCCGCCACGGCTACGGTCTGGGTCAGCGCGGAGGCCGCCGCGGAGGCCAGCCCCGACGCCGTCGCGTGGCGCAGCCCCGAGCGGGTGTCGCTCCGCGCGGTCAGCAGCATGATCACCGCGGCCGTGGCTCCGGAGACGGCGAGCGCTTCGGCCAGGGTCAGGCTCTCGTCGGGGGACGGGCCGGAGGCGGGCACCAGGAGCAGGCCGAGCCCGACGACGGTGGCCAGGGTGCCGCGCCACTCGCTGGCCACGACCCGCCGCCCGGCGCCGCGCGCGCCCAGCGGTACGGCGGCGACGAGGGTGAGCGCACCGAGCGGCTGGACCAGGGTGAGCGGCCCGTACCGCAGGGCGGCGGCGTGCAGGAGCGCGGCGGCGGCGTTCAGGCCCGCCGACCACCACCAGGCGCCGTTGCCGAGCAGCGCCGCGGTGCTGCGGGCGACCCCGCGGCGGGCGAGGCGTTCCTGGGCGACGGCGGCGGCCGCGTAGGTGACGGCCGCGGCGAGGCAGAGCAGGACGGCGAGGAGCGTGGCGTTCACCGGACCGCTCCTACGGGCTCCACCGGCACCGGCTCCACGGCCCTCACGTCACCCGCACCCGCCGGTACCGGCGTCGGCACCCGGGCCGGGGCCGAGCGCCCGCCGGGCACGCTCCGCCGGGCGACGAGCGAGCGGCCGACCGGGCGCGGGACCAGCAGCAGGGCGGCCCCGAGGAGCAGCGTGGCGACGATGGCGTCGAGCCAGTAGTGGTTGGCCGTGCCGACGACGACGAGCAGGGTCACCAGCGGGTGCAGCAGCCACAGGGCGCGCCACCGCGAGGAGGTCGCGGCGATCATGCCGAGGGCCAGCATCAGCGCCCAGCCGAAGTGCAGCGAGGGCATCGCGGCGAACTGGTTGGCCATGGTGTCGGCGGCGGGCGCGGCCCCGTAGACGGTCGGGCCGTAGACCTGGCCGGTGTCGATCAGGTGGGCCGCGCCCAGCATCCGCGGGGGTGCGAGGGGGAAGGCCAGGTGGAGGACGAGGGCCGCGCCGGTCAGGACGGCCAGGACCCGGCGGGTCCAGAGGTAGTGCGCGGGGCGGCGGAGGTAGAGCCAGACGAGGAAGAGCACGGTGGCGGGGAAGTGCACGGCCGCGTAGTAGGTGTTCGCCGTGTGCACGAGGGCGTCGCTGTGCAGGAGCAGGCGCTGGACCAGGCCTTCGCCGGGCAGGTGCAGGGTGCGCTCGGCGTCCCAGACCCGGGTGGCGTTGCGGAAGGCCTCGTCCGTGCGGCCGGTGGCGAGCGTGCGGCCGCACTTGTAGACGGCGAAGAGGCCCACGACGAGCAGGAGCTCGCGCATGAGGCGGCGGCGGGCGCCCGGCCCCGCGCCGGCCCCGTCACCTGTGGTGTGGGAGGTCATCCCCCGGTCTCGCTTCCTGTACACGGCTCACAATCGACACACCAGTGTATCGATACATTCTCGTATCGATACGACTGTGTACCGATACGCTCGCGTTCCCGTAGACTTTCACTAGAGGCCGCTGCGCCGCGACCGAAAATTTCGCCGCATCGGACTCCGAACAGGTAGCAAGTGGCACGCAGCATCGAGGAGAGCCGCCCCATGACGTCGCCGACGCCGGAAGCCGCCCCGGCCCCCGCGCGCCGCTCCAAGATCACCCCGGAGCGGGAGCAGCAGCTCTACCACGCCGTCCTGGAGCAGTTGCGCGAAGACGGCTACGAGGCGCTGACCATGGAGAAGATCGCCGCCCGTGCCACCTGCGGAAAGTCCACGCTCTACCGGCAGTGGAAGACCAAACCGCAGCTCGTCGCCGCCGCGCTGCGCGCGGACCGGCGCGGGACCCTCGCCGCGGTGGACACCGGAACCCTGGCGGGCGACCTGCGCGAGGCGGCCCGGATCGCCGCCTGCACCTCGGGGCGCGACACCCGGCTGATGCAGGCCCTCGGGCACGCGGTGCTGAGCGACGAGGAGCTGAAGGCGGCCCTGCGCGAGGCTCTGGTGGAGCCGGAGCTGACGGCGTTCGGCTCGATCGTGGCGCGGGCCGTGGCGCGGGGCGAGCTCGCCCCCGGGCACCCGGCCGTGGAGTTCCTGCCGGCGCAGCTGATGGGGGTGCTGCGCATCCGTCCCGTACTGGAGGGGCGCTACGCCGACGCCGAGTACCTCGTACGGTTCGTCGACACCTGCCTGCTGCCGGCGCTGGGCACGGACCCGCCCGAGGCGGACCGGGCCCCGCTGGACCGGGCCCCGCTGGACCAGACCCCCTGAACCAGCGGGCCGCCGTCCCCGATGACCGGGCGGCGGCCCGCTCGCGCTGCCTCGTGGGGACGGCGGCAGCGCGGCCCCCGGACCGGACGGCGGGCACTCCCTCGCGGAGTGGCCGCCGACCGGTCCGTACGGCGAGCGTCCGGACCGCCCAGCCTCCCGCTCAGCTCCGGACCGCCCAGCCTCCCGCTCAGCTCCGGGCCGCGCCCATCGCCCGGGCGAACTCCTCCGGGTCGACGTCGAAGCCCCGTACGGTCGGGTCCATCGTCCAGACCCCCGCGGCGTCCCGGGTGAACTCGGCGATCGTGACCGCGCCGGCCGCGCCGAAGCCCGTGAGGTCGTCCACGGCGAGATCGGTGTAGCCCTCCCGGATGCGCAGTCCCGTTCCCGCCACGTCCGCGAAGGTGAGTGCCGGGCCGCCGGCCGGCCGCTGGATCACCACTCCCACCACGACCCGGGTCAACTCTGCCGCGATCCGGTTCAGTTCGAGGGTCATCACCTCGTCGAAGCCCAGCCCCTGCCCGGTCCTGCTGTCCCGGTTCAGCGTGATCGTGCCGTCGGGTGCGCGGCTGCCGAAGTGCACCAGGTGGACGGGCTCCCCGTACGGGTCCGCGGCCGCGTAGACCGCGGCGAGCAGGTCGAGGTCGTGTACGGGCGCTCCCGCCGGGCTGGGATCCCACCGAAGCGCGATCTCCACCTTGGCCAGGCCCTTGCGTACTCCGCTCACCGAACTCCCCCTCCGACCACCGTGCGTTGCCCTCCCATGCTGTCACGGCTGCCGCCCCGGGGCTCGAACGACCATACGTTCCCGGCCAGTCCGGTGTACGGGGCGGCGCGCGCGGAGCCGGCTACCAGGCGCCGTCCTGTACCGGCTTGCCCGGCCGGGGCCCGTTCCCCAGGGGTGCGATCTGGCCGGGGGCGGGTTCCGTCCACGGAGCCTGGTCGGCGCCGAGCCATTCGCCCACCGGCTGCACCTGGCCGAGGGCGTCGGAGTGGGCGAGGTCGGCGGCCTGCTCGTCGTAGTAGTCGAACCACGGGAGCCCCGCCTTCGTGTAGGCGGCCCGGTCCACCGGCGAGGGCGGAGGCTCCTCCCCGGTGATCCGGCGCCACGCGGGCGGCGTCACCAGGTGGACGAAGACCCGCGCCGCCGGCTCGGCCGCCCAGTCCTTCGCCTTGCGGTCGTCGCGGCACACCTCCTGGCGCATGGAGCCGCCGACGCCGAGGCCCATCGCGGGCGCCGCCTGCGGGGCCGGCCCGCCGCCCGAACGCCGCAGCGGGCCCCCCGCCGCGGCCGGGGCCGCAGGCGCTCCGGGAGGGCCGCCCACGGGCCCGCCCGGCGCCGGGGCCGCCATCGGAGCCGGCATCGCCATCGGCATGCCCGGGGGCATCGCCGGGGCCGCTCCGTAGCCGCCGCCCCCGACGGCGCCCGGGGCCAGGGTCCCGTACGGAACGCCGCCGCGCCGGCCGGGACCGGCCGCCGTGCGCGCCCGCTCCTCCTCCCGCCACCGCTCCAGGGCCTTGGCGCCGAGCGGGAAGGCCTGGAGCTGCACGCCGCCCGCGGTCTCCTCCCCGGTGACCTGGCCCTCCACGGTGGCGCCGAGCCCCAGCGGGACGGCGACGAACTGGCGGACGGTGCCCGTGCCCGAGTTGATCCCGTCCAGCCACGGCTGACGCGGCAGCACGAGGTAGTTCTGCGGCCGGCGCCCGAGCACGCCCGTCCACCGTTCGCCGGAGACGGCGCACACCTTGCCGACCCCCACCTGGAGCGCGGTGGGCTCCCGGGTCCCGCCGAAACTGAGCCACATCGCCTCGCGCAGGTACACCGGGAGCATCACCCCGCCCTTGGCGAGCCACTCCGCCGGAACCGTGTCCGGATAGTCCTCCACTCGCCGCAGCGGGAACTCTCCCAGCCCCGGGGGCAGATTGTGCGTACCGGTCTCGGGCAGCCGCAGCGTCCGCATGAACCGCACCTGCGCCCCCTCTCCCAGCAGCAGCGCGTTCCCCTCGACCCGTACCCCGCCCTTTGCCACCCGACCGGCTCCTCTCCCGTTCAAAGCCGGATCCGCCGCAGGATCTGCCGCCATTCCGGATCGTGACCCTCAAGATTTGCTCAGATGTCGTGACACTGTGCCCGACGAGTTCCTAGCTTCCTCATATACGCGTCGACCAGCCTCCGCGGTTCCCCGCGCCCCGGCCCGGTCCCGGTGCGCTCCGCGCGGAGCGGCGCGCCCGCGACCCGCGTATCCGCGTACCCCAGGAAAGAGTGCAGCATGAAGGTTCCCAAGGCCGGCGCCATCGCCGCAGTGATCGGTCTCTCCCTGACCGCATCGGCGTGTGGCGGTGACGACGACCAGAAGACCTTCTCCGTCGGCATCAAGTTCGACCAGCCGGGCGTCGGCATGCGGGAGCCCGACGGCACCTTCACCGGTTTCGACGTGGACGTGGCGACGTACATCGCGAAGGAGCTCGGCTACCCGAAGGACCGGATCGCCTTCAAGCAGGTCCTCAGCAACGACCGCGAGCTCCTCATCGAGTTCAACGAGGTCGAGATCGTCGCGGCCAGCTACTCGATCAACGACAAGCGCAAGCTGAAGGTCGACTTCGCCGGGCCGTACTTCCTCGCGCACCAGGATCTGATGGTCCGCGCCGACGACCCCACCATCACCAGGGCCGAGGACCTCAACAGCACCACCAAGAGACTGTGCTCGGTGACCGGCTCGACCTCGGCGGAGAACGTCAGGAAGAACCTGGCCCCCAAGGCGAGCCTCCTGGAGCTCGGCGGCTACTCCGAATGCGTCGTGGCCCTCAGGGACGGCCTGGTCGATGCCATGACCACGGACAACTCCATCCTGGCCGGTTACACCGCCCGCAAGGGCAACGAGGGCAAGTTCCGGCTGATCGGGCTGAGCCTGAGCAGCGAGAACTACGGCATCGGCATGAAGAAGGGCAACACCGAGCTCCAGGTCAAGGTCAACAACGCCCTCCGCAAGATGGTCGAGGACGGCACCTGGGAAGCGGCCGTGAAGAAGAACTTCGGCCCGGACTACAAGTACGAGGCGGCGCCCGCCATCACAACGGGCAGCTGACGACGGTCGAGGCGGTGGCCGGGTCCGACCAGTCGGCGTCGAAGCGGGCGTTGACCACGTAGAGGCGGCCGCCGTACACCGCGGCCGTCGTCGGCTCGTCGAAGCGCGGGTCGGTGATGCGCTTGACGAAGCGGGCCCGGCGGCCGTCCCCGCTCAGGGTGAACACGTCCACGGCATAGGCCCAGTTGCGCACCACGTACAGCGTCCGTCCGTGCAGGACGAGCCCGTCGCCGTTGCGCACGGAACCGCCGTCGAGCACGGTCCGGGTGGCGGCGCCGGTGCGCGGGTCCACGCGGAACAGCGCCTCGGCGCTGCCGTGCACCACGAGCAGCGCCCGACCGTCGGGGGTCCGCTCGATCCCGTTGGCACCCCAGTACGCGCCCCCGGGCGGAACCGGGTCCCACTCGCCGCCGAGCCGCAGGGCGCGGGGGGCCGCGCCGGGGGCGGTGAGGTCCCGGCCGACGGGCAGGAAGTACAGGACGTCCGCGAAGGAGTCGGTGAACCACGCGCCGCCGCAGCCGACGACGGCGTCGTTGACGAAGGCCGTGCCGGTCGCGGCCTGGTGGGTGGCCAGAACCCGACCGTCCCCGGCGTCGACCACCCGGATCTGCCCGCTGGCGCCGCCGGCGACCAGCAGCCGGCCGTACGGGTCGAGCTTGAGGCCCACCGACATCGGGCCCTCGCCCCGGGTGATGATCCGCCCGGCTCCGGTGGCGAGGTCGAACCGGTAGACCGAGCCGTCGAGCAGCGAGCCCGTATAGGCCGTGCCGTGCGCGGAGACGGCGATCCCCTCGGGCTGGAAGCCCGCCGGGACCGCCATCGTGTCGGGCCGCGGCGGCCGGGCCGCCTGCTGCGCCCCGGCTTCCCGCGCCTGTGCGAGCGGCGCCCCCGCCCCGACGAGCGCGGCGCCTCCCAGCGCCGCGGCCGCACCGATGAACCCGCGTCGTCCAAAGCTTCCCGTCATGACTGACCCTCTCAACTGCCGTACGCAACAGGTGGGTTGACTCGCACACCCCACCACATCGATTGCTTCCCGGCAGTCCCCGGCGAGGTTCTTTCACAAGGGGACGGCGAAGCTCACTCTCCGGAAACCGGGGCCTTGCCGCGCAGGACGGTCAGGAACTCCCTCATCCAGGCCGAGTGGTCGGGCCACGCGCGGGCCGACACCAGCGTGCCGTCGACCACGGCCTCGGAGTCCTCGAACACGGCGCCGGCCGCCTTCATGTCCAGCTCCAGCGCCGGATAGGCCGTGACCCGCCGACCGTCGAGCGCACCGGCCGCGGCGGAGATCAGGGGGCCGTGACAGATCTGCGCGATCGGCTTGTCGGAACCGGCGAAGGCCGCCAGGATCCGCCGGACCTCGGGGTCGTTGCGCAGGTACTCCGGAGCCCGTCCACCGGGTACGACCAGCGCCGCGTACTCCCCGGGGTCGACGTCGGCGAAGGCGATGTCGGCGGGCCAGGTGTAGCCGGGCTTCTCGGTGTAGGTGTCGAAGCCGTCCTCGAAGTCGTGCACGACGAACCGCAGCTTCTTCACCGCCGGCGCGGCGATGTGCACCTCGTACCCCTCCTCGATCAGGCGCTGGTAGGGGTAGAGGACTTCCAGCGACTCCGCCGCGTCGCCGGTCACGATGAGGATCTTCGGTGCCATGGGCTGCTCCTGGGAGGGCTGTTCACGGTGTGGCCTCCGCCACCGTGCCCGCGCCGCCCGATCCTGCATAGGGATTCTTGCGCCAATCACCCGCACGGGACACCGCGGCCACCACGCGGCGCACCACGCGACGCGCGTAGAAAATCCTGCCTCCGGACACGTGCTTTTTACCTGTAGGGCACATGACAATGTGAACCTCGCATCTGCCACCTGATGCCCCGCCAATTCCCCGGGCGGGAGCGGTGCGTATGGAGAGGTACCCCCCACGTGATGAGAATCTCGCGCCTTACTCCCTGGGCAGCCGGCCTCGCGGCCGCGTCCCTCATACTGCTCCCGGCCTCCGCCTCGGCGGGCCAGCAGAACGAGGCCGCCCCCACGGCGGCTTCGGCCTCCGTCGCCGTCGACACCTACTACGCCACCGCCGAGGGCAAGACCGGCGCCGCGCTCAAGACGGCGCTGCACAACATCATCAAGACCCAGTCCAGGGTGACCTACGACGGCGTGTGGAACGCCCTGAAGGTCACCGATCAGGACCCCGCGAACTCGAACAACGTCATCCTGGTCTACTCGGGCCGCTCGCAGTCGAAGTCCACCAACGGCGGCGACCCCAACGACTGGAACCGCGAGCACGTCTGGGCCAAGAGCCACGGCGACTTCGGCACCGCCACCGGCCCCGGGACCGACCTGCACCACCTCAGGCCCGAGGACGTGACCGTCAACAGCACCCGCGGGAACAAGGACTTCGACATGGGCGGCGGCCCGGTCTCCGAGGCCCCCGGCAGTCTGACCGACTCCGACTCCTTCGAGCCGCGGAACGCGGTCAAGGGTGATGTCGCGCGCATGCTGCTCTACATGGCCGTGCGGTACGAGGGCGGCGACGGCTTCGCCGACCTGGAGATGAACGACCGGGTCAACAACGGCAGCGCCCCCTCCCACGGCCGGATCAGCGTGCTGAAGCAGTGGAACCTGCAGGACCCGCCGGACGCGTTCGAGCAGCGCCGCAACCAGGTCATATACGACACCTACCAGCACAACCGGAACCCGTTCATCGACCACCCGGAGTGGGTCAACTCCATCTGGTAGGCGCCCGCCAGGGCCCTGCGGCGCCCTACTGTTCGCCGAGGGCCATCCACTTCTCCGGGGTCGCGAGCGGCTCGAAGCCGACCTTGGCGTAGACCTCGTGCGCGTCCGCCGTCGCCAGCAGGATCCTCCGCAGCCCGTACGGGGCGAGGTGGTCCCGTACCGCTCCCGCCAGGGCGGTGCCGAGCCCCTTGCCCCGCACGCCCCGGTCCACGTACACGTCGCAGAGCCAGGCGAAGGTGGACCGGTCGGTGACGATGCGCGCGTAGGCCACCTGGAGGCCGGACACCGCGTCGTAGACGCCGTAGTTGAGTGATCCCTCGATGGCCGCGTCCTGCTTCTCCCGGCTCCGTCCGAGGGCCCAGTAGGCGTCCCCGGACAGCCACCGGTGGATCAGCTCCCGGTCGAGGCGGTCGGGAGCGGTGGAAATCTCGTAGCCCTCCGGCGAGGGCAGCGTGCTGTCGTCCATGCCCGCATCCAAGCAAAGCGGGCCGGACGCGGCCAGCGGGTTTCGGACGGCCGGGCTCCGGCGGGCGGCGCTACAGCCGGTCGGCCAGGGACTTGAAGGCCGGCCAGTCCAGGGCCGGGGTGCGGGAGTCCCAGACCTTCTGGGAGAGGGCGGCGAGGGGCAGCCGGATGCCCGCCGCGACCTGGGCCTGGGTCTGGGCCCCGGCCAGGTCGCACCAGACGGCGAGGCGCGCGCCCAGGATCTGCCCGGCGTACCGCGCGGGCACGGCCGCGGTGCCGCGCAGCACGAGCGGGGTCCACTGCTGGTAGATGCGCCGGCCGTCGGGGTACGTGAACTGGTTCGGCTCCCCCAGCACGTAGTAGAGGTACTCGTCGTTGAGGTTGACGACCTTGCGGCCCTCGCGCAGGTACTCCAGCGGCGGCCGGGCGCCGTTCTCCTTGCCCGTCCAGTACTCGACCTGGATGTCCCGGGCGGGCTGGGCTATCCCGCCGGTGAAGAAGCCGTCGTTCCAGGCCGCCGGCGCCCGGTCCGCCGAACGGACCACGTCCGCCCGGTCGTTCAGCCAGCCCGTCGCCAGGTCCTGGACGCGGGCGGTGGGCCCGTACCGCTTGCGGGCGGCGGCCGTGAGCTGCGGGAAGGAAGTCTGCGGATCGCGGTAGACCAGTGCCTGGTACTCGTCGGCTCCCAGGTTCCAGAGGGAGCCGGGGAACAACGGCAGGTACTCCCGCAGGAGTTCGTCCACGAGCTTCGCCGCGGCCGGGTTCGCGATGTCGACCGCCCCCTTGACCACCCGGCCCTGCACGTCGCGCAGTTGCAGTCCGGGGTAGGCGCGCAGGACCGCTCCGAGGTGGCCCGGCGAGTCGATCTCGGGGACGACCGCTATGTGCAGCCGGGCGGCGAGCGCGGTGATCCCGCGCACCTGCGCCTTGGTGAGGTGGGGGGTGGAGACGATCTCGGGGTGGGTGTCGGACTCGATCCGGAAGGCCTGGTCGTCGGAGAAGTGCAGGCCGAGCTGGTTCAGCTTCAGATCGGCCATCTCGCGCAGCCGGTCCTCGATCCAGTCCGGGGTGAAGTGCTTGCGCGCGATGTCGAGGTTGAGCCCGCGCTGGGGTTTGGCCGGGGCGTCGCGCACGGTGCCCTCCGGGGCCGAACGGCCGCCGCTCACCTCCTGTTTGAGGGTGCGGGTGCCGTAGAACACCCCGGCCTGGTCGGGTCCGGTGATGCGGACCTGCCCGTCGCGCACGGTGAGGGTGTACGACTCGGGTGCGCCGGAGCCCTTCGGCCCGAGCGCGAGTTCCACGTCGCCCTTGCGCGGGGCGTCCGATTCGGCGAAGCCGATCCGCAGTTCCCCGGCCAGCATCCTGCCCTCGTCCGCCAGGGCCGCGCTGTCGGCCGGCGGTACGACGACCCGCGCCTCGGGGGCGGGCCGCCAGCCGGGGCCGCGGGCCGGCACGTGTTCCCGTACGGCCGGGATGGTGCGCGGGGCGGTGGACAGCGGAAAAGTGGGCGTCGGCGAGGGCGCAGGGGCTTGCGGGGTGGCGGTGGCGACGGCGGGGGGCGGGGTGGCGGCCGGGGTCGTCGCGCTCGGCGGGGTGGGCGCCGCGGCCGGGACCCGGGCGTCCCCCGGGCCGGACGTGCCGGAGGCGCAGCCGGGGACGGCGACAAGGGTGACCAGCGCGGCGACGGTCGCCGTCGCGATGACGTGGCTCCGCCGGTACTGCTTCGTCTGCGGCATCATGCACCTTTCCCCGTACCAACGTGGCACGGGGGACGGCGGTGCGCGACCCGGGCTGATGATCAGGCGAGCGTGCCGAGCGCGGACTCGGCGAACCCGTGGTCCTGGGCCGGGGCTCCGCCGCCGACGCCGATGGCTCCGACGAGCCGGCCGTCGCGGTGGACCGGCAGCCCGCCCGCGATGAACAGCAGCGGCCGGTCCAGGGCGGTGGGCAGGGTGTGGAACGGGCCGCCGGGCTGGACGGCGTCGACGAGATCGGCGGTCGGGGCGTCCAGCTGCAGCGCCGTGAAGGCCTTGCGGGTACTGGTCTCGCCCGAGATCAGGACGGCCCGGTCGTCGCGCCGGAAGGCGAGCGGGTGGCCGCCCGCGTCGAGCACGGTGACGCTGACGGGGACCCCGGCCGCTTCGGCGGCCGCCGTGGCGGCGGCGACGAGCGCCTCGGCGTCCGCGGTGGTCAGGAGGGCGACGACGGTGCGGGGGGAGGCGGGGGTGTACGCGGGCGTGGACATGCGGGTCTCCTGTGGTGTGGGGGATGCGGGGCTGCGGTACGGGGGCGGGTGGATCAGCGGTGGGCCGGGACGGCCGCCGCTGCCGCTGCCGCTGCCGGGGTAACGGACGCGACGACCCGGCCACCGCCTTCGCCGCTCGCGCGGGTCCCCGTACGCCGTTCCAGCGCGCCGGAGACCACGGCGAGGGCCAGCGCGGAGGCGGCCAGCGCCGCGCCGACCCAGTTCGGGGCGGTCCAGCCGAGTCCGGCGGCGATGACGAGTCCGCCGAGCCAGGCGGCGAGGGCGTTGCCGAGGTTGAAGGCGCCGATGTTGACGGCGGAGGCCAGGGTGGGGGCGCCGGCGGCCTGGTCGAGGACGCGCTTCTGCAGCGGCGGCACGGTGGCGAAGCCGAGGGCCCCGATGAGGAAGAGGGTGACGGCTGCGCCGGTACGGGTGTGGGCGGTGAGGGTGAAGGCGGCCAGGACCACGGCGAGCGCACCCAGGGAGGTGTACAGCATCGGCATCAGCGCGCGGTCGGCGAAGCGGCCGCCGACGAGGTTGCCCGCGACCATGCCGAGGCCGAGGAGGACGAGCAGCCAGGTGACGGAGGTGTCTGCGAAACCGGCGACGTTGGTCATCATCGGGGTGATGTAGGTGATGGCGGCGAAGACCCCGCCGAAGCCGAGCACGGTCATCCCCATCGCCAGGAGCACCTGGACGTTGCGGAAGGCGGCCAGCTCGTGGCGGATCCGTACGCCCTCGGGTCGGGGCAGGTCGGGGACGAGCCGCGCGATGCCGAGCAGGCCGAGGAGGCCGAGGGAGGCGACGATCAGGAAGGTGACCCGCCAGCCGAGGTGCTGGCCGACGAGGGTGCCGAGCGGGACGCCGACGACATTGGCCACGGTGAGGCCGGTGAACATCATGGCGATGGCTCCGGCCTTCTTCTCGGGGGCGACGAGCTCGGCCGCGACGACCGCGCCGATGCCGAAGAAGGCGCCGTGGGCGAGGGAGGCCACGACCCGTCCGGCGAGCATGACGCCGAAGGCGGGGGCCAGCGCGGAGACCACGTTGCCCACGATGAACAGGCCCATGAGCAGCATCAGCATGCGCTTGCGCGGGATGCGGGTGCCGAGGACGGTCATCAGCGGGGCGCCGAGCACCACGCCGAGGGCGTAGCCGGTGACCAGGAAGCCCGCGGTGGGGATCGAGACGCCGTACGTACCGGCGACCTCGGGAAGCAGGCCCATGATCACGAATTCGGTGGTGCCGATCCCGAAGGCGCCGATGGCGAGTGCGAGGAGCGCGAGAGGCATGAGGGGTGCCCTTCAGGGGAGGGAGGGTGCGTGTACTGCGCGGCCGGTGCCCGCGGGGTCCGGGCCGACCGGCCCCCGACGGGGCGGGGTATTGACCACGGCGGGTTGCCTGCGTCCACATTAATTGCAGACGCGGGATATTTGCAAGCGCGGGCAATTGCAGACGTGCCCTATCCTGGAGTCACACGCCCCTGAGGAGGAAGCCATGACGGCCACGGACAGCGCACTCACCGCCCTCTCCCAGGGCTGGTCCGCCCTCTCCCTCCTGCACGGCCGGATCGAGACGCACATCGAGCGCGCTCTCCAGGCGGGACACGAACTGAGCGTGCGCGAGTACTCCCTGCTCGACGTGCTCAGCCGCCAGCACAGCGGCGCCGGCGGCCACCTGCGCATGCACCAGGTCGCGGACTCGGTCGTGCTCAGCCAGAGCGCGACGACGCGCCTGGTCAGCCGGCTGGAGGACCGCGGGCTACTGAACCGCTACCTGTGCGACACCGACCGCCGGGGCATCTACACCGACGTCAGCCCGGCCGGCCTGGCGCTCCTGGCCGAGGCCCGCCCCACCAGCGACACCGCGCTGCGCGAGGCGCTGGACGAAGCGGCGCTCGATCCGGAACTCGCCCCGCTGGTGGCCGCGGTGAAGAACACACCGGCGGGGAACCGGGGAAACCGGGTCGTCTAGGGCGTTTCCCTCGGATCACCCCGCTGACCAGATGAAGATGGCGGCGAGGTAGACGGGTGGCGGTCTAGTCGTAGCGAGTGGCCGGCCCGCGCCATTGCCTGAGCTTTTGTTGACGCACCGCTCGACGGTGTTCCGCTGTTTTGTAGGCCTCGCGGTCGAAGGCCGGCGGCCTGCCGACACGACTGCCGAGGCGTTTGCGGTTGGCCGCCCGGTCGGCGGGCTGCGGGATCACTGCCCGGATCCCGCGCCCCACGCAGATGGGAACGGATCGCGCGGGACGAGTACGCCTTGTGGTCCAGGACCACGTCCGGTCTCGCTCTCGGTCTGCCGACGACCGACCGCGGAACCCGTAAGCGGGCGATGACCAGCGGGAACGCGGGTGGGTCACCGGCTTGGCCAGGTGTGATGTCGAAGGCAAGGGGCCGGCAGCGGTTGTCGGCAGCCAGGTGGATCTTCGTGGTCAGTCCGCCGCGGGACCGTCCGAGGCCATGGTCGACGGGCTCGCCTTCCGTGCCCCGCACGGACGATGGTCGAGTCGACCGCGTGAGCCCAGAGTCGAGATCGCCTTCGGCATCGGCCCGGGCGAACAGGGCGGTGAAGACCTTCTCGGCCTCGCCGCAGTCCTGACCTGCTACAAGCGGCTCGCGAAACCCGCCACGCGAGGCATCCTCCAAGCCTTGATTGGTGCGGCCGACCGGGCGGCCTGCTCGATCTTCGCGCGGTGGGCCGCACGGGCATCCTCGTCGATCTGCTGCTCGTGTTCGGCGCGCAGCCCGGTCCGGCCGTCGAGGCCCTCGCGCAGGATGTCGGCGTGCCCGGCATGCCGGACGGTCTCGCTGAGGACATGGGTCATGACGGCGAACAGGTTCGTGTTGGTGGAAGGCTCCGGCCACCACGGCACGTGGCCGGGAGCGTCGAGGGGAAGCTCGTTGATCGTAGCGTCCGAGTGTTCCCACGTGCGCCGGTAGAACCCGATGATCTGATCGCGCGTCTCGTCCTCGGCCGCCCACTGATCGCTGCCGTCGGAGTCCTGCCACCGGCACAGCGGTTCCGGGGAAGGGCGGTCGAAGACCTCGCCGAAGTACCTGGCCTCGACGTTGGCCACGTGTTTGACCAGGCCGAGGAGGTTCGTCCCGGTCGCTGTCAGAGGTCGGCGGGCGTCGTACTCGGACAAGCCGTCGAGTTTCCAGAGCAGCGCCTTGCGGTCCCGCCGCAGTCTCCCGTGCAGGTTGTCTTTCGCGAACTCATCGATCATGCGGCACGAGCCTGCCATGGGCTGCTCGTAGTCTCAAGCAGCCCAAGTGCTGGGCCCGGTCCGAGAGGTCAAACCGGGGCCCGTACGGCCTGGGGTCAGGAGACCTTCGGGCGCCCGGCCGCATTGGGCCGCCAGACGTCGAGGTCCAAGGCCACCGTGAGGAACTCACCCTCCACACGAACAACGAGGTCGGGAGCTTCCACCCCTGCGGCGAACTCTTCGGTGCGGACCTCGTCGAGCAGGAAGACGAAGTGTTCGATCACCACGGGTTCCTCCCTGACGTTGCCGTCCGGATCCACCTCGCTGTGAGCGCGGTCCGCCCCCAGGCACAGCATCGTCATGAACGTCTTGAGATGATCCGCCCCGAGGAGGGCATCGGCCTCGTGGACGACCATGACGATCCCAACCCCGCCCGTGAGGGCAACGTAGAGGTCGTCGAGGCGGTCGACCAGGGCATCCCAGTTCCAGCCGAAATAGCCGGGGACTCCGACCGCGCGGGCAAAGGCATGACACGTCCCCGCCCCATCCGTCAGATCGCGAGCATGCAGCTCGTACACCCGGCCACCCGCAGCACGCAGAGCCGCCGTCTGCTCTTTGAATTCAACCGCCTCGCGAGGCCCGAGGATGACCCACGGCGTCTCCGGCTTGGTCACATCGAAGGAGGACACTCTGTCCCTTCTTGATGAATTCGCCGAAAAATGAGCCTTGCAACCTGCCAGCGGTGTCCGCCTGTTCGGAGTCGAGGGCTGTACGCCGAGCTCGTTAGGGGAAGCTTCAGGAGTACCCAAAGCCTCGACAGCCACCTCGAACGGCACTCGCATTGGGCGGGGATCAACATGCGGAGGACTACTTGTCGCGCATGGCCTCGATCTCGGCGGCAAGCGCGGCCACGTCGCGGGCCTGCGCGTAGAACTTGATCGCGTACTCGTCGCTGATCGCCGGAAGAACCTCGGTCAGAGCCCTAGACCCGCTGGGCCAGTACCTGGCCCGGCCAGGTGCCGGAGCGGAACGGGTCGGTGCGGGTGAAGCCGTTGCGCTCGTAGTACGCGACCAGTTCGCCCGTGCCGCCCGCCCAGCAGTCGACCCGCAGCAGCTCCACGCCGGCCCGCCTGGTTTCCTCCACGGCCCGTCGCAGCAGCGCGGAACCGATGCCCAGGCCGGCGTACCGCCGGTCGGAGACCAGCAGGCGGACGTACCGCTCGGGTTCCCCGGCCGGCGCGATCATCGGCACCTTCGGGCTGGGGCCGGAGTCCAGCACCAGGGCTCCGACGGGAATCCCGTCCAACTCCGCGACGTACGGGTCGTTCTCGGTCGTGTACCGCTGGACCCGCTCCACTCCCCCGGGAATGCGCGAGTACGGGGTTGTCCCCCACTGCTCGGTGTTCCCGCGGGCGTTCATCCAGGCCACCGCGGAGTCGAGCATGTCCAGAACGGCCGGTACGTCCGCCGGGCCGCCCGGCCGGATCCGTATGCCGTGTGTGGTGTCGTTCATGGGACGAGCCTAGGCCGTGCCGAGGTGGGGCCCGTGGCGCTCAGCGCGCGGTACTCCGTGGGCGTCAGACCGTACGCCTCGCGGAACGCCCGGCTGAAGGCCACCGGTCCGCTGAATCCCCAGCGGGCGGCGATGGACTGCACCCGGTGGGAGGCGAGTTCGGGCCGGCCCGGGTCGGTGCGGCACTTTTCGAGGCGGCGGCGCCGTATCCGGGCCCGGACGCTCTCCCCCTGCCGCCGGAAGAGCTGGTGGAGGCCGCGCACCGAGATGTTGTGGCGGGCCGCGATGGCGGGCGGGGTCAGCTCGGGGTCGCCGAGGTGGTGCTCGATGAAGGCGTTGACCCGCCGCAGGAGGACCTCCGCGCGGGCCTCGGAGGGGATCCGGTCCTCGGCGTCCAGGTGCTGGGCCAGGCAGGCCGTGGCGAGGTCGACGGCGACCGCACCGAGCCGGGCGGATCTCCGCCCGGCGCAGGGTGGGGGTCGCCCGCGCACCACGCCCCCGCCCGCCCCCGTCAGCGGTGGCTGGGCGAAGCCGTGGGCGGCGGGGCCGAGGTCGACGGCCGCGATACGGCCGACGACGAGACCGACGGGACCGACGAGGCGGAGGGTGCGGCACTCGGCCGTGCCGCGCCCGTAGCGGTCTCCCGCGCCCGCGACGGGCTCACGGTGGGCACGTGCGAGGTCGAGGGCGCGGCCGAAGGCGTGATCGGCGACGGGGAAGCGGAGGGGGACGGACCGGACGGCACCGGCCCCGGAACCGGCCCGGTCGGCGCGGGCGACGGCGGCGCGGCCGGCGGCACCGGTACCGGGCCCGGGCGGACCGGGGCGTCCGGAGCCAGTACGGCGTACCCGACCACCACTGCGGCCGCGGCCGCCAGCCCCGCCAGAGGCAGCGTGAACCCGCGCGGCCAGGCCCACGGCAGTCGCCGTACCCCCGGCCCCGGCGGCTGCGCCGGGCGCAGTTCGCGCACGGTGATGCCGGCCGCGCGGGCGTCCAGGGCCTGCCGCAGCCGGTATTCGACCGGCCGCCCGGCCGGAGCCCCGGAGCGATCGGGGGCCGCGGACGGTCCGGACGGCCGGGACTTCCCGGACGGCCCGAACAGCCCGGACGGCCCGGGCCGCTCCCGGCCCGGGTCCGCGGGCGGCTCCTGTCCACGCGTCATATCCGACCCTCCAGAATCCGTTCCAGCGCGTCCAGCCCGCGGCTCGCGTTCGACTTGACCGCCCCCCGGCTGATCCCCAGCGTCTCGGCTATCTCCGCCTCGCTGAGGTCGGCCCAGTAGCGCAGCACCAGGACCTGCCGCCGCCTCGGCGTCAGCCGCCCCAGCGCGGCGAGGACCTCGCGGTGTGCCTCGCCTAGGACCACGGAGGCCTCGGCGGAGGGTACGTCGGCGGGTGCCTGCGGGGTCCAGGCGCGGGCGGTCCGGCGGCGGCGCAGCACGGAGCGGGCCGTGTTCACGACGGCGGTGCGCAGGTAGCCCAGCGCGTTGTCCACCTCCGTGATCCGCTCGCCGTGGCGGCGGTACAGCGCCGTGAAGGCGTCCTGCACCACGTCCTCGGCGCTGCCGAGGTCGTCCACCAGCAGCACCGCCAGCCGGACCATCGGCAGCCGGTGCGCGTGGTAGAGCTCGGTCACGGTGGGCCCCTGGCCGCCCCCTTCGGAGGGGTGGCCGTACGGGTACCCGTGCCCGTACGGCTCCGACGGCGCGGGCGGGGCCTGCGCGGCGGAGCGCTCACGGCGCAGCAGGAACGACCACAAGCCCCGCCGCGGCCGGTCGAAGCCGGACGCGGCGGGGCCCACGGAGGGTGCGAGGTGGAGCACGGGGGTCCTCAGCCGTTGGCGCGGCGCCGCACGGTGTACAGGGTCGCGGCCCCGGCGGTGATCAGCACGGCGGCCCCGGCGCCGAGTGCGGCGTTGGTGGCGGAGGAGCCAGTATGCGCGAGTTCGGGCGCGGTGGGCGAGGCGGGGGCGGCGCTCGGGGCCGCGCTCGGGACGGCGGTCGGCGTCCCGCCCGGGGCGGCGGTCGGAGACACGCTCGGGGCGGCGCTCGGGCTCGCGCTGGGGGCCGCGCTCGGCTTCGTGCCCGGGGGCAGGCTCACCGAGGGCGCGGGGGCGGAGGGGGCCACGCTCGGCGTCGCGGTCGTCGCCGGTGCGGGCGCCACGGCGGTCGGCGAGGCGGACGGCGCCCCTGGTGCGGCGGAGGCCGGCCCGGCGAGCGCGACGGCCACCCCGGCGGCTGCTACGGCGAGGCCTGCCGCCCTGCGGACGGACAGCGGGGCGCGCTTCAGGTTCTTCACGGTGGTTCTCCACGGTCGGCTGCGGGGCGCGGGATCACGCCCTTCACTCCCGCACGACGCGCGAGTGCCCCGGAGGTTGCCGCCGTTCCCGGAAAACTTTTCGCGGCCCCGGCCGCCGCCCGCTCAGGCCCGGCTCGGCCCCCGCCGGCCCCGGCCCTCCCGCAGCCGCCGCAGGGCCGTGCCGATGACGGCCACCCCCTCCTCGATCTCCCCCACCGAACCCGCCGCGTAGCCGAGCACCAGGCCCGCGGGTCCCGGGGCCATCCGGTGCCAGGACAGCGGGTGGGCCTTGACCCCGAGGTCCAGGGCCGCGGCGGCGAGCTCCGTGTCGTCGAAGCCCCCGGCGCGCTGCGCTCCGTCGAAGGTGACCATCAGGTGCAGCCCGGCCGCCGCCCCGTGCACCCGCGCGCCGGGCAGTTCGGCGGCGATCGCGCGGAGCATCGCGTCCCGGCGGGCCCGGTGGCGCCGGCGTACGAAGCGCAGGTGGCGCTCCAGCTCCCCGGAGGCCATCAGCCGGGCCAGCACCAGCTGGGCGAGGACCGGATTGCCGAGGTCGGCGTAGCCCTTGGCCTCGATCACGGCCTCCAGCCGGCGCGGCGGGACCAGCAGCCAGCCCAGTCGCAGCGCGGGGGCGAGGAGCTTGGAGACGCTTCCGGTGTAGCAGACGGCCTCCGGGAGCATGGCCCGCAGCGCGGGGACGGGCGCCCGGTCGTAGCGGTGCTCGGCGTCGTAGTCGTCCTCGATGACGACTCCCCCGGCCGCCGCCCAGCCGAGGAGTTCGCGGCGCCGTTCTCCGTCGAGGACGACCCCGGTCGGGAACTGGTGCGCCGGTGTCAGCACCACCGCCTGGGCCGGTCCGGCCGCCAGGGCGGCGGTGTCGATGCCGCTCCCGTCCACCGGTACGGGCAGGATCTCCATGCCCCCGTGGTGCAGTTGCCGGCGCGCCCCGAGCGAGCCGGGGTCCTCCACCGCCACGCGCCGCACGCCCTCCGCACGCAGCACCTGGGCCAGCAGTCCCAGCGCCTGGGCCACGCCCGCCACCACGACCACCTCGTCGGGGGTGGCACGGATCCCGCGGTTCAGGGCGAGCCAGCCGACGATCGCCTCGCGCAGCGCGAGGGTGCCCTGCGGGTTCCCGTAGCCGAAGTCGGCGGGGGTGAGTTCGGCCAGGACCCGGCGCTCCGCCTGGAGCCAGGCCGTACGCGGGAACGCGGTCAGATCGGGTGCCCCGGGCGAGAGGTCGATCCGGCACGGGGCGGCGCGCAGTGCGTCGACGGGGCCGCCCCGGGGTCCCGGGGTGAACGGGCCGGCCGGATCCGGGGCTCCGGACCGGGCGGGCCGGGACGGGGGCGGCCGCTCGGTCACCGGCGCGGCCAGCACGACCGTCCCGGCCCGGCCGCGGCCGGACACCTGGCCGGTCTCCGCCAGCCGCTGGTAGGCCTCGGTGACCAGCCCCCGGGAGACCCGGAGTTCGGCGGCGAGGACACGGCTGGCCGGGAGCCGGCTGCCGACGGCGAGCGTGCCGTCGGCGATGGCGGCACGCAGCCGGTCGGCGAGCCAGTCGGTACGGCCGCCGACCGGGGCCCGGCCGATGTCGAGCTGGAGGAAGTCCGACCCCGCGGTTCCGGGGGCCGCGGTTTCGGAAGCCGCTGCGTTGGTCTCCACGGCTTCGGAGGCCGCTGCGTCGGGGGCCACGGGTTCGGACCCCTGGATGGCGCTCTCTTTGGACCTGTCCACGGGTCCATTGTGGCCCCAGGCTCGACGGTATGAGCACCCCACCCCCTTCACCCCGGCCGTTGCGCGACCTCGCCCCCGGCATCATCGGCATGGCCCTCGTCGGCAGCAGCGTCACCGTCTCCCACTCCCTCGTGGACTCCCCGCTCTTCGGCGTGCAGGCCGTCCGCTACACGGCTGCCGCGCTGCTCCTGTTCGGCCTGGCCCGCCTGGCGCAGGTGCCGATCCGGGCCCCGCGCGGCCGGGAGTGGCTGTGGCTGGGCGGGGTCGCAGCGACCGGGCTGGTGCTGTTCAACGTGGCCGTCGTACGGGGCGTCGCGCACGCGGAGCCGGCCGTCATCGCCGTCGCCGTCGCCTGCGCACCGATCCTGCTCGGGGTGATCGGGCCCCTGCTGGAGGGCCGCAGGCCGAGCCCGCGGGTGCTGCTCGCCGCGCTGGTGGTCGTCGCCGGGGCGGTCCTGGTGGAGGGAACGGGCCGCACGGACGCGGCCGGGGTCGGCTGGGCCGCGCTCGCGCTGGGCTGCGAGGCCGCCTTCACGCTGCTCGCGGTGCCGGTGCTGCGGCGCCACGGCCCGTGGGGGGTCTCGCTGCACGCGGTGTGGCTGGGCGCGGTGATGCTGGCGGTGCTCACGGTCTGCGCCGAGGGGCCTTCGGCGCTCGTGTCGGTGACCCCTCGCCAGTGGGCGGCCGTCGGATACCTCGCCGTCCTGGTGACGGCTGTGGCCTTCCTCCTCTGGTACCGCACGGTGGCCGCGGTGGGCGCCGGCCGGGCCGGACTGCTCGCCGGGGTGGCGCCACTCGCGGCTGCGGGCGCGGGAGCCGTCACCGGCGGCGGGGTGCCGGGGCCGGCGGTGTGGCTGGGCCTGGCCGTGGTGGTCGCCGGGCTGGCGGCCGGACTCCGGCCGGAGCGGGCCCCGGGCGGGCCGGCGGGCGCACTGCCCGCTTCGGTCACGCCGGTCACGCCGGTCACGCCGCCTGCACCGGTCGCACCGGTCGGGCGAAAGTCTCGTAACGCCCGGGAGTCCGCGGCCCCCTGAGCGCTCGCCCTGAACACTCCCCCCGAGCACTCCCCTTGAGCACGTCCCGCCTTGTGGATCACAATCCGCAGATGGCCACGCCTCCGTACAGCAGCTGGATGCGGTACTTCTCGCCGACCGCCAACCACCGCCGGCTCGGCCTGGTGTGCCTCGGTGTCGGGGTGCAGGAGGGCGTGCTGCCGGTGGTCGGCCCGCGCGCGCTCGACCATCACGTCGCGGTGGTGGTCTGCGCCGGCCGGGGCTGGTTCAGCCACGGCGGGCGGGCCCCGCAGCCGGTGACGGCCCCGGCGCTGCTGTGGCTCGTGCCCGGGGTGGAGCACCACTACGGCCCCGATCCGCAGACCGGCTGGGAGGAGTGCTTCGTGGATTTCGCCGGCCACAGCGTGGCGGCGTACACCGACCTCGGATACGTCACCCCCGACCGCCCGCTGGTACCCCTCAGCGGCACGGCCGGGGTGCGGCACGTGGTCGACGGGATCGTACGGGCGGCCCGGCTCGGCGGCCCGCTGCTGGAGGTGGAGGCCGCCGCGGCCGTGCACGGGCTGCTCGTCGCGCTGCGCTACGCCCGGGCCGGGGTGTCGCGGCACGGGGACACCGTGATGGACACCCTGGCCCGGGACGCGCTGCTGCCGATATCGGTGGCCGAGCACGCCGCCCGGCTCGGGATGACCCTCCCCGAACTGCGCGGGGCCGTGCGCGGCAGTACCGGGGAGGGGGTCAAGGAGTACCTCCTCGGCATCCGCCTGAGCCGGGCGAAGGAACTGCTGGCCCGGACCGACCTGCCGGTCGCCGGGGTCGCCCGGCGGGTCGGTTACGAGGATGCCGCCTACTTCAGCAGGCTGTTCAGCCGCCGGGTGGGCGTGGCACCCGTCCGGTTCCGCCGCCAGCAGTCGGTGCAGCAGCAGTCGGTGCAGCAGCAGTCGCCGCGGCGGCTCCCGGACCCGTCACCGCCGGGACCCGTCACGGCAGGTAGCCGATGTTGAGTTCCGCGACCGCCGTCCACGGATTGCCCGAAACCTCCCTCGTGGCCTTGAGCTTGACGTAGCGAGCCGTCCGCGCCGTGAAGGCGACGTCCTGCTGGGCGGTGGTGTTCGCGAAGGTCCCGGAGGCGGCCGGCGTCCCCCAGGTGACCCCGTCCGTGGACGTGAGGACCTGGTAGTCGGCGATGCGCCCGTTGTTCTGGGTCTGCCGGGGCAGGTAGTGCAGGGTGGAGACGTTGTACGAGGCGCCGAGGTCGAGGGTGATCTCGTGCGGCATCGGCGCGGTGGCCTGGTACCACTGGGTGTGCCAGATGGTGGCACCGTCCCCGTCGAGCACGTTGGCCGCGGCGCCGTTCTCGCCCGCGGTCTCCTGGCTGTCGACGGCCTTGACGCTCATCTGCGTCTGCGGGACGAGGAGTTCTCCGCCGCTCCCGGCGCCCAGGTCGTCGACGGCGAGGTCGTCGAGGATGAAGTCGGCCTCGTTGTGGGAGCCTTCGCCGGTCACCTTCCGTACGCCGATCCAGGCGTCGGTCCCCGCGGTGAAGGTCTTCGTGAAGGTGGTGGCCGTACGGGCCTGGTTCAGCGCGGTGGCCGTCTCGGTGCTCCCGGAGCCGGTGATGAACTGGTAGTCGCCGCTGAAACCGTTCTCGTAGCTGAAGGTGACCTTGTACGAGCGGCCGGGGGTCAGCCGCAGGGTCTGCGGGAGGGTGCGGTAGACCAAGCCCTGCCGCTCCTCGTGCGATTTCAGCGAGTTCTGCCCGTTGATCACGTCGTCGACCAGTTTCCCGCTCCAACCGGCCTGGGTGTACGGGGCGTTGCGCTGGGCGATGTGGGTGCGCGGGTCGGTGGCCGAGCCGCCGGCGCCTCCGAAGGCGAAGGGGCCCCAGCCCGCGTCGACGTTCTCGAAGTCCTCGGTGAACCAGTGGCCGTTCAGCGGGGTGCGGGCGGAGCGGACCACCCGTACGTCGTCCAGGTAGACGGTGCCGGTGCCGGAGGCCGCCGCCAGCTTGAGGGTGGCCGTGGACTGGCCGGACGGCACGTCGAAGAGCACCTTCATGCGCTGCATCTTGGTGCCGTTCTTCTCGCTGCCGCCGAGGTTGTTGGTCAGCGTCGAGGAGTCCGCGTAGACGGAGGCGGCCGTGCCACCGGCCGGGGTCACGCTGAGGGTGGTGGCCCGGCCCGCCGGGGTCGAGACCCAGACGGAGGCGGCGTAGGTGCCGGGGGTGAGGCCGGTGAGCTGCTGGGAGACGGCGGGCGCGGTGCTCGCTGCCATCGTGAGCTCGTTCTGCCCCTGGGCGTTGCGGGTGACGGCGGCGCCGGCGCCGGTGACGGTCCAGGCGTTCAGGTTGCCGGAGAAGAAGGAGGGGTCCTTGACGGGGGCGCCCTCGCCCCACTTCGGGTCGGCCTGGGCGGGGGCCGCGCCGTTGGTGACGACGTAGGCGGTCCTGGCGGCGGCGTTGATGGCGACCTGCCCGCCGCTGACGGCCAGGTCGCCGACCAACTGGCGTCCGGTGTCGGTCAGTTTGTACAGCATGGGCGAGGACCAGCCGGCCGGCAGGGCCCAGGTGGTGGATGCGGCCTTGTCGTTCCAGTGGTAGAGCTTGCCGTCGCGCGGGAGCAGGTAGGCGGATCCGTCGAGGACGGTCCGGCCGGCCGTGGTGACCTTGCGGGTGTTCCCGGAGGTGGTGACGGTGGTGCCGTTGGCGAGGGTGACCGTGTTGGCGGTCCACTTCACGATCGGGGATTCCTGGAGGTACTTGGTCGGCAGGTTGGTCGCGAACGTGGTGGTGAGGAAGGAGGTGAAGTCCCGCTTGCCCTGCCAGCCCTCGTAGGCGGTGATCTCCGCGCCGCCGAGCAGCGGGTTGGCGGCGATCCAGTCGTCCTTGGTGTGGTTGGCGATGAAGCGGGCGATGTTCGAGTTGATGCCCTTGAGGTCGGTGCCGCCGTAGTTGACGTCGGTGGCCCAGTGGTGCCAGAGGGACTGTCCGGTCAGGGAGGCGGGGAACTCGGTGGCGAGCTGGTAGCCCAGACCGCCGATCTCGCGTTCGAGCTTGCGCGAGAGGTAGCCGTCGCCGTACCAGACGTCCACGTAGAGGAAGTCCAGGCCGGGGGCGGCCGCCTTGAGGTCCTGGAGCCGCTTGAGGCGCCCGCCGGACTGGCCGTCCTTCCGGGTGTCCACGTAGTACGACTGGTCGAGCCAGTCCCAGCCGAGGCCGCCGGTCTGGTGCGCCGGGTCGAAGGTGGCCGAGACCGGGTACTCCTCGGTGGCGTTGATGTGGACGCCGAAGTCGGCGTTGTAGGTGTGGCCGACGGTGGTGAGGGTGTTCAGGTCGGTGGCGCCGCCCAGCTTGGAGCCGATGTTCTTGTAGTCCATGTGTGCCGAGTCGTGGCCCTCGGAGGCGTACCCCTTGAGCAGGACGAACTGGCCGAGTCCGTCGGTGGCGAGGTTGACCCGCTTGGTCTCGTCGAGGGTCTCGGCGAAGGGGTGGGTGGCCGCGGAGGCGAAGTTGAAGGGGATGCGCTGCACGACCCGGTCGGCGGTCTGCTGCCAGCCGGTGGGCGCGGTCCAGATGTCGCGGTAGGCGACCGCCGCGTCCTGCCAGTCCACGGTGGCGTCGGCATTGCGGTCGGCCGTGATCGCCACGCGGACGTAGGGCAGCGGCTCGGTGTCGGTGTCGGCGGCGCCCGAGGCCCGGTAGAGCCAGGACCCGCTCCACAGGCCGGCCCGGCGGTAGGCGCCCTTGTCGGTGACCTGCTTGCTGATCCGGCCGTTCTCGTTGGCGGTGCCGCCCGAGGGGGCGTCGTAGTACGAGTTGGAGTCGATGGCCGCGGCCAGCTTGCCGGTGTTGACCAGGCCGTACATCACGGTCGTGGCGGAGGCGTCGACCGGGGTGCTCGCGGTGACCGGGGTGAAGGTGTCCCCGGTGCCGGTGGTGGCGGTGTGCATCTTCGCGGTGGAGAGCGCGGCACCCTCCTGGCTGCTGCGGACGCTGACGAGGTTGTGGTGGGGGATCGCGAAGCTGCGGACGCGCAGGGCGGCCGTGTCCTCGATCGCGGTGACTTTGAACTCCACCACCGAACCGGACACCGAGAGCCGGGACCTGATGGTCACTCCGGAGAAGGCCATCGCGTAGTCCACCCCGGAGGTCGAGGGGGTCGCGGTGACGGCGGGGGTGTAGGTGGTTCCGTTGACGACGATCGTGCCGATGGTGTCCTCGTTGCCGTTCAGCACGTCCCCGGTGGCGGTCCGGGTGTAGCTGATGACGCGGGGGAAGGCGCTGTCCACGCTGACGGACAGCTCGGGCGAGGCGATCGTCACGGGGGTGGCCGCCACGGCGGGGGCGACGGGCACGGCCACGACCAAGGTGGCCACGAGACCGGCGACCGCGGCTGCGGCCGGCCAGAGGGGGGTTCGCATCGGACCTCCGGGAGTCGGCGCTTCCTGGGCGGGAGACCGCACACCGTGGAGGCCGGCGGTCCGCTCACTGACCTGACAGCCTGCGGACCGGGGCCCGGCAGGCCCATGGACAAAGCCGCACCCCGTCCTGGACTTATGTGACGTGTGGGTCGGGTGGGCGCACGCGTCGCGACCGCGCCCGGCACGTTCCGAAGGACGCGCCGGGGCCGGCCCGCGCCCTACACCCGCTCGACCCCCTCGGCGCCCTCGACCGCTCGGCGCCCCTCGACCGCTTCGGCCCCCTCGACCCCTCGGGAAGTCGGATACGAGGCCCCGGGCTCGCCGCGCCGGATCCACAGCAGGGCGCCCGCCAGGAGCATCGCGCCCCCCAGCAGCCAGGGCAGCGGTCCCCGCGGCAGCACGCCGATGACCAGGCCGGTGAGCCCCCCGGTCAGTTGCAGGGCGAGGGACTGGACCGACAGCGCCGTGGCCCGTCCCGCGCTCGACACCCGGCGGTGCAGGAGGTCGTTCTGGCTCGGCCCCGCGGCGCCGAGGCCGAGGTACACCAGGCCGTAGCCGAGGACCGCGAGCGCCAGGGCGAACGGGCCCTCGGCCACCGCGGTGGCGCCGAGCAGGAGCAGTCCGCTCGCGCCCGTGCCCAGCCCCGCCAGGACCGCGTGCTCGCCGCTGCCCGCGAGCCGGGCGGTCAGGGGTGCGAGGTGGCTGCCGAGCCCGGAGCAGAGGAAGCCGGCGCAGGCGAGGACGGCGAAGAGCATCGCGCCCGACTCGGGCGCCCCGGTGAACGACGCGGCGCGCCCCGGTGTCAGCAGTTCGAGCGCGGCGAGCGCGCCGCCCGCGGCGGCCGCGCTCAGCAGCACCCGGCGGATCAACGGGTCGCGGCCGCCCAGCCGTACGCCCTCGGCGATGGTGGCCGGGATGCCGTGGAGCACGGAGCGCAGGGTGCTCGGCGGCCGGGGCGGCTCGGGGAGCGCGGTGAGGACGTACAGCACGAAGGCCGACACCACCACCGCGCCCAGCAGCGGTGGCGTGGAGAGCGGGAGCACCAGTCCGGAGGTCGCCCGGCTCAGCTCGTCGGCGACGCCGACGCCCTGGGCGAGCAGCCAGGGGAGCGCGCCCCCGAGCAGGGTGCCCGCCGCGAGCGCGGCGGATGTCGCGGAGCCGCCGCGGGCCAGTCCGGTGCGCAGTTCCGCGTCGGGGCCGGAGTGGGCCTGGACCGTGTCGACGTACCAGGCCTCGGCGGGCCCGCTGGACAGCGCGCGCCCCGCTCCCATGAGGGCCATCCCGAGGGCGAGGACCCAGGGTGCCGTGCCCAGGCCCTGGAGGACGAAGGCCGTCAGGTTCAGCAGGCCGGCCGCGGCCAGCACGGCGCGGCGGCCGAGCACGTCGGAGAGTCCGCCGGTGGGCAGTTCCAGTGCGGCGGCGGTGACGGAGTGGGCGACGAAGAACGCGGCGACGGCGGCCAGGGACATGCCGCGCTCGGTGAAGAGCAGGATCAGCGGGCTGACGGCCAGGCCCACGGGGAACCAGTAGAGGACGCAGGCGCTCACGTAGCGGCGTCGCGCGGTGCGCGGGTCCAGGGGCCCGGTCACCGCGCGGCCCCGGCGGCCGTCCCGGCCTCGATTATGCGTTTGAATTCTGTGTGGATCACTACGGGAGGCTAGAGCTTCCTCCCGGTGATCGCCAAGAGTGCTCGTGGGGACCTTCCCCGCGGGCCCGGCCCGACCCGGCAGGCCCCTAGGTGCTTGCCGGGACCAGGATGACCGCCGTCCCGTAAGCGCACACCTCGGTGCCGACGTCGGCCGCGTCGGTCACGTCGAAGCGCATCATCAGGACGGCGTTCGCACCGCGCGCCTTCGCCTGTTCGATGAGGCGTTCCATGGCCTGATTGCGGGTCTCCACCAGGGTCTTGGTCAGGCCCTTCAGCTCGCCGCCGATCATCGATTTCAGGCCCGCGCCGATCTGGCTGCCCAGATGGCGGGAGCGCACGGTGAGGCCGAAGACCTCCCCGATGACCTGCTCGACCCGGTAGCCGGGGACGTCGTTCGTCGTCACCACCATGACACCGGTCTGCTGCGCGCCGGGGCCGCCGCCGTAATCCTCGATACCCATGGCATCCACTCTGGCGGCGCAGCGCGGTACCCGCATCCGGAGGAAGGAGCCGTGGCTTCGGAGCACCCGGGTCGCACCCCCGGGCGAACCCGCATATTGGGCATATCGGGCGAAGTCACGGTGCGTCAGCGGGATCTCCGGGCCCTCCGTCGCCATAGTCGTCCCTGGCAACCGCCTGGTTGCCACCCCGTGCCGCGTTCGCGGCCGGGCGGACGTCTTCTCGGAGGAGCCGGCTCATGCTGAAGCCCACCAGGACCATCCTCGCCCTCACCGCCGGAAGCCTGGTGCTCGGCCTGGTCGGGGCGGGCACCGCCGTCGCGGTCGACCACTCGGCGGCGCCCCTCGGCCCGGTCCTGACGGCCCCCCTCGACGAGGACGACGAGGACGGTGGCTGGGACGACGACTACGACAGCGCGCGCGGCGTCGTCATCTCGCGAGGCCCGCTGGCCGTCCGCAGCAAGCCCACCACCCACTCCCACAAGGTGGGCCGGGTGCACCCGCACGAGAAGCTCGCCATCGAGTGCAAGACGCGCGGCGAGCGGGTCGGCGGGAACAACATCTGGTACCTCCTCGAGGCGCGGGACGAGGAGGACTCGATGGATGAGGACCGCACGGGTGCGATGACCCCGAAGTCCGCGAAGGCCGCCAAGGACCGGGGCGGCCGCTGGGTCTCGGCCCGCTACGTCAAGAACCTCGGCAAGGTCCGGTACTGCCGCTCCTAGGAACCGCAGCGCGGTGAGGTGCACCTCACCGCGGTGCACCTCACCGCACGCGGCTCAGGGCCGCATCTCCGGGCGTACGGTTCGCGGGCCCACGCACCGCGCACCGTACGCCCGTACCCGATTCCGGAGTTCCCGGTCCGCCGTGACCACGACGCACCCGCCGCGCTCCGCGCAGGCGGCCGCGAGCTCCACGATCCGGTCGTCGCCGCTGCCCGGCGCCTCGTCCACCCGGACGCCCGGCACCGATGCGACGCCCCGGGCCGCGCCTTCCACGACGAGGACGATCTCCTCGCCCTCCCCGCGCAGCGCCAGCCGGTCGCGCAGCCGCTCGGCGGCGCCCCGCCGGTCCCGCCACCAGCCGTCCGGCACGGACCCGACGACGTTGGCACCGTCCACGATCAGTACGTTCGGCTCGTCCACCTTCCCAGTATGACGAACCGGCCCGCAGTCGCCGTGCTGGAAGTCGCCGTCCTAGAAGTCCCCGTAGTTGACCTGCCAGGTGGCCAGGCCCATCCGGCGCCAGATGGCCACCACGCGGTCGCGGTCGTCCAGGGAGACCCGGACCGCGTACCGGTCGCGCACGTGGGCGTTGAACAGCTCCGCCTTCACGATGTCGTCGCGGCGGTTGTCTCCCGCCGCCCGCATCCACAGCTCGTCGTACGGGACTTCGTGCTCCCGCAGCCAGGCCTCGGTCGGCTCCCGGTGGTCCTCCCCGCGCCCGGACAGCAGCACGATGGTGTCGCCGTCGGCCCGTCGGAAGGAGTCCAGCGCGTCGCGCACCGGCGTGTTCAGCGTGTCCAGGCCGCAGCGCGAGAAGTCGTACGGATTGCGGTCCCCGGTCATCGCGAGCGTGCCGTCGATGTCGCACATCACCGCCGTGGGCAGCGCCGGGTCGGGGACGTACGGGGACACGTCCGGCTGGTCGTTGAGCCAGTCCGAAGTGAGCCGCCAGCCGCCCTTCTTGGCCTTCGCGTGCTTGTCCGCGAGTATCCGGATGATCTCCTCGCCGACCTGGCGCTCGCGGGCGGCGTCGCGCCGCAGGCACTCCTCCACGGGCACGCCGGTGTAGTCGTGCACGACGAAGGTGGCCCGTCCGGCTACGGCCGCCTTGAGCCGCTTGGGGATGTACGAGGTCAGGTGGGTGTTGTCGACGACCACGTCGAAACCGCCCTCGACGGCCGCGCTGACGGCCGCGTCCTGGATGTCCAGCACGGTCTGCTCGTGCTTGTACGAGCGCCCGCGCTCCGGGTCCGGCACGTCGAGCATGGCCCGCAGGTCGTCGAGGTTGACGCGGCGCATCCGACCGCCGGACTCCGCCTGGAGGGCGCGCGCGGCGGTGGTCTTCCCGGAGGCCGGCAGACCCGTCATGACGTGGACCACCGGAAGCGCGGGGGGCGCGGCAGGCGCGACCGGGGACGCGGGGGTCTCGGTTTCGGGTGCTTCGGACACGGGCTCAGTTCTCCTCGTCGTTCGTGAAGGGGTCGGACGTCTCGGGCCGCACCTGCCGCCAGGTGACGAGCTCGGTCGTCCTGCCGTCGAGGCGCTGGAACAGCGCGCCGCGGATCCCGCCGTCGCGGATCCCCTTGGCGGCGCGCGCGAACGCGCCGCGGTCGGCGGCCAGGTGGGCCAGCGAGGCGTACGCCTCGTCGATGGCGCGCTCGCGGAGCGCGGCCTCGGCCTCGAGGCGTTCGATCACCGAGCGCACCCAGTGGTCGAACTCGTCGGGCACCTGCTCAAGCAGTGCGTCGAGCGGCTTGCCGCCCGAGGCCTCGATGTCGGCGACGGTGCAGTTCAGGCCCTGGGCGAGCTGCTTGAGGGGCAGGCCGGCGAACCGCTGGATGCCGTGCCCGCGCCAGATGTCCCGCTCGGTCACACCGGTGAGCACCTTGTGGAGGCGTACGTACTCGGCGATCTTGGCCTTGGCCCGGACGCCCGAGGCGAAGCGCAGGACGAAGCCCTCCGCGTCGGTGCCGGTCGCGGCGGCCCCGCCCGGCAGCGTGCTGGACCCGGTCAGCGCGAGCAGCTCGCCCAGCGGCATGGCGGGCCACACGGTGACCACGGAGCCGATGCCCTCCCAGTGCGCGGCGGCCTCGGCGAGCGGCACCTCGGTGCCGTCCGTTCCGTACGCGGCGAGCAGGACCAGGTCGCGGCGGTCCCCGTAGTCCACGACGATGCGGTTCTGCGGGTACAGGATCTCCGCGAGGTAGGTGGTGCCGGGGACCAGCCCGGAGGTGTCCCGTCCGTCGAGGCGGCGCTGCGCCCAGACGGCCTGGGCACTGGTGAAGGAACCCCTGGACGCGGCCCGCCACTTCCCGGCGTAGTGGAAGAGGACCCCGAGGCTGCCGTCGACCTTGTCGTACACCTCGAACGGCTCGTCCGGCAGGGCCGGAGCGTACGGCCGGCCCGACGCGTGCTCGCCGACGTTGAAGAACTTGGGCAGCGGCAGCGCGACGACCGCGCCGGTGACGTCGTCGGCGACGAGTCCGCGGCAGCGCGTGGTGACCTGGTTCCAGACCTGCTCGTACTGGGCGGTCCGGGTGTAGGTGTAGAGGGACAGCGGCAGCTCGGGGTGGGCCTTGCGGGCCACGTATCCGGCGTCGATGGCCTCGGTCAGCGCCTGCGCGGGCATCAGGTCGTGCAGAGTCAGGCGGTCCTGGCTCATGGGGGTCCTCCCGGTTCGAGATGCCTCATTCTCGGGGGAGGAGGGCCCCGGCCGAAACCCAATATCCGCGCGTTACCGCAGGTCCGCCGACCCGTGCGGGTCCTGTCCGCCCACCCGGTTGATGTCTCGGGGGCGCAGGATCCGCTGGGTGGCCGCGTCGCCGGGCCCGGCCGCGGCGACGGCGATCATGGCGCGGCCCAGGGCCCCGGTGGTGGTCACGAGATGCGGTGCGAAGCGCCGCAGGACCGGGAAGAGCGGTGCGGCGACGGCGTACCCGGCGCGGTAGAGCGGGGTCTTGGACGCGATGCCGCGGTCCGGCTGCACGATCCCCGGCCGGAACATGTACGCCTCGAAGGGCAGCTTCAGCAGGTCGTTCTCGGTCTTCCCCTTGACCCGGGCCCACATGGAGCGGCCGCTCTCGGTGCTGTCGGTGCCCTCGCCGGATACGTAGGCGAAGGTCAGCTGCGGGTTGGCGGCGGCGAGGGCACGGGCGGCGGCGAGCGTCAGACCGTAGGTGATCCGCCGGTACTCCTCCTCCTTCATGCGGAAGGAGGAGATGCCGAGGCAGAAGAAGCACGCGTCGTACGAGGCCAGGTCCAGGCCGGGCTCCGACAGGTCGGTCGGATCCGCCCGGACGAGCTCGCGCAGCTTGGGGTGGCTGACGGCGAGGGGGGTGCGGCCGATGGCGAGGACGCTTTCGACGGACTCGTCGCGCAGGCACTCGCGCAGCACGCCCCGGCCGATCATGCCGGTCGCGCCGAAGAGGATGACGTTCACGGGGCCACCCTAGGGCCTGTCGTCACACTCCCGTCGTCGCCCGAAGGGCGCCGCTCAATGGGAGACGCACAGCTCGTTGCCCTCGGGGTCGGCGAGGGTGGTCCAGGTGGAGGGGCCCTGGCTGCCTTCGTGCAGGTACTCCGCCCCCTTGGCGAGGAGCCGGTCGACCAGGGCCCGCGGGTCGTCCTCGCCGGTGCGGACGTCGAGGTGGACGCGGTTCTTGACGGTCTTGGGCTCCTCGATGAACTGGAAGAGGATGCGGGGGGCCCGTTCGAGGCCCTCGGGGTGGCGGATCCCCTGGCCCGCCTTCCAGACGAGGACGCCCCGGTGCGTGGTGGTGTCCTCCTCGGTCGCCCGCCCGGCGGCGATCATTTCGCGGATGAAGTCCTCGTCGCTCGCCTCGACTTCCCATCCGAGGGCCTCGGCCCACCAGTCGGCGAGGGCATGCGGTGTGGCGGAGTCCACGGTGATCTGAAACGTGTAGGCCATGCGGCGACCCTATCCGTGGGGCTCCCCGGATCCGTGGCAAGAAGCGCCGGTCGGGTCGCGGTTCGAGCGGGAACTTCCGCGCCGGTGGCCCCGGTTCGAAGGCCGCCCGCCGGGACCATCCGCGGGTCGTTCCTCCGCGCGTGCGCCCGTCATCGCTAGCATGTCCGAGGGCGAAGCCCCCTTCCGTTCCACCTCGCTTCCCGGGAGCGCGCGCCCCTCCGCTTCCGCCCGTCGCGGACCGGCCCGCGCGATGATCCAGAGGTACCCCATGGCCTCCACCCCGTCCCGGCGGCGCGGGATCCTGCGCCCGCTGGCCGCGCGGCTGTTCCCGCCGGACGCGGCGGGAGCGGAGTCTCCCCACGGGGTGCTGCCGCCGCTGCTGATCGTCCTCACCTTCGTCAGCGGCGTGGTCGACGCGGTGAGCTACCTGGGTCTCGGCCACGTCTTCGTGGCCAATATGACGGGCAACGTGGTCTTCCTCGGCTTCGCGATCGCCGGGGACCGCTCCCTGTCCGCCCCGGACTCCCTGCTGGCCGTAGGTGCCTTCCTAGCCGGGGCGGCGGCAGCCGGCCGGCTGCGGCGGACCACCGAGGCGGCCCGGATGTTCGCGCCGCTGGTGGCGGTGCAGACCGCCCTGGTGGGCGGGGCGCTCACCCTGACCGCGCTCGGCGCCGGGCCGCCCGGGGTCATCACGCTGCTCGCGCTCGGCATGGGTCTGCAGAACGCCGTCGTCCACCGGCTCGCCGTCCCCGACCTGACCACCACCGTCGTCACCAGGGCCCTGACCGGGCTGGCGGCCGATCCCTGGGGGCCGGGGCCGCTGCGCCGCCTCGTGACGGTCGCGGCCCTGCTGCTCGGAGCCCTCACCGGCGGTCTGCTGACGTTGCGTCATGGGGCGTTGTGGGCACTGGCCTTGGCGGTTTGCCTGCTGGCCTGCGTAGCCCTCTCCCCGCGATGGGACGGCGCCGGACGGCGGCCGTAGGGTCAGGCCGCCCCAGGGCAAGCGTCGGCCGGCGCGTACGTCGGGACCGGCGAGCGGGGTGCGCGGCGCGCATTCGCAGCCACCCTCCAGGCTTTACGCCCTTCCCGGCCGTGCGCAGGGGGCGATTTTGCTGGGCGATGGACAGGCGGCGACACGTGGCCGTCTATGCGCAGACGTCGACACGGAGGACGCCGCGACGGAGACGTCGATGTCGAGGCGTCTCCGTAAGCGCCTTTTCGGTGGCAGCACTTCGGCTCCGGACATTCGGCGGTGCCGTTTCCACGATGGCGTTCCGACGCGCGGTGTTCCCATCCCCCACCCCTCTCCCCCGCCCCTCTCCCCCGCAATCCGCCCCGGCGGGGCACTGCCGGGAATCCGGGGGTCTCCGCTCACTTTCGCAGCCGGGGCCCGCGGTCCGCGAGGAGGGCGACGAAGGTCAGTACCCATGCCCCGACCGCCACCCAGAGCAGCACCGTGCCGAGGGGCCGCAGCCACTCCACCCCGGTCGGGGCGGCCGCCGCGAGGCAGGCGGTCGCCGTCATGCCGAGCGGGAAGACGCTCGACCAGCGCCGGATGTCGTAGCGGGGCCGCGGCCGGACCGCTTCGGCGGCGAGGAGCACGGCGTACCAGGCCAAGGAGAGGCCGAGGGCCGCCAGGGTGGCGGTACGCAGCCCCGCGTGCGCCCATCCCGTCCACAGCGGTGACGCCGTGAGCCCCGAGCCGGCGAGGGCGGTGATGGAGAGCGCCCCGCCGGCCACCCAGTGGTCGCCCGCACCCGAGACGACCTGGCGGAAGTCGAAGCGTACGAGGGACTCCGCGTAGAGCAGCAGTCCCAGGCAGAACGCGGCCAGCGCGGCACGGCCGAGCCAGTCGCGGCCGGTGGCGGCGGCCAGGGTGCCCGCCAGGACGGCGAGCCCCTGGGTGGCCACGCAGACGAGGAACGCGGCACCGGGCATCCGGTAGCCCCAGTGCCTCAGTACGGCGACCAGCAGCCCCGGCCAGAGCGCGGCGGCCAGCACCAGCAGCCCGAGGGCCACGGGCTGCCATCCGAGGAGGGAGAGCCGGGTGCCGAGCACGGCCGTGGCGGCCACGGCGGTGAGGGCCGCCGGGGTGTCGGCCTCGGCGTGGAACCGCCGACGGTCACCCAGGAGCCGGGCGGTGAAGTCGGCGGCGAGGACGAGCCACAGTGCGGCGGAGACGACCAGTGCGGCGATCGACAGCGCGTCCCGGCCGATCAGGTGCAGTCCGGCCGAGATGATCCCGGCCGCCATGACGGCGGCGCCGGCGGCCGGCGACAGCTCGGCCCACCATCGGGCACCCGCAATGACTCGCACCCCACCAAGGGACACCACCGCACCGGGTCCGGACGCGTCGGCGCGCCATCGCGGCGGCGGCGATGACCCTTCCGGGCGCGCCGAACGGTCTCGCCCGCACCATCCGACATTCGATGTTCCGCTTCAACTTCCGTTCACGGGAATGGGAACGGAGCCCGCACGCCACGTTCCTCCCGCCCAGCCGGGCATCTTCCTCCGCGCCACCCTCGCCGCCGGCCGGCAGTTCGCCCTCTACGGACTCCTCGGCGCGGTCGTCGGCACCGCCACCGCCGACGCGTTCGGCAACGACCGCGAGATCGTCTCGGCCGGACTGCGCGGCTTCAACGGCACCCTCGTCTCGCTCGGCAGCATCACCGTGGTGGTCGTCACCTCGGCGCCGGCGACGATCCTCGGCACCTGGAACATCCCCCCGTTCACCGCGCCGTTCTGCATGGCGCCCCGTGGTGCTGACCAACTGCCTCACCGGGCAGGGCCTGGAGGACGTGGCCACCTTCATCGAGTCCTTCCGCCGGGTGCCGGCGTGAACGTCGCCGCGGACCCGCCCCGCACCCCGCCCCGCGCCCTCCTGCCGCCCGCACGCCTGGAGGCAGCGCACTACGAACCGCCGCGCGTCCCCCTGGAGGTCCTGCGGCACTCCTCGGTGCCCGACACCCTCGGTGTCGGGCGGCCCGGCAAGGTCGGCCTGCTGGAGCTGGGCTTCGAGCGGGTCGGCGGGCGCACGGAGCTGGTGCGGCACTACCAGAAGACCCCGCTCCAGATCATGCGGCCGCTCTACGCCGCCCTGCAGACCTTCCTGACCGTCGGCCCGGACGCGTACGTCGAGTACCTGCCGGACCCGGTCATCCCCTACGTCGACTCCCGCTTCTACCAGCGCACGGTGATCACCGCCGACCCCACGGCCACCGTGCTGGCGAGCGAGACCGTCCTGGCCGGCCGGCTCGCGCACGGAGAGCGCAACGCCTACCGGGTCTTCGCCTCCGACTTCGAACTACGTCGGCCGGGGAGTGAGTTGGTGGCCCTGGACACCGTTCGACTGGAACCGGGCGGGGCCGAGGGGGTCGGCGGCCACCGCGTGGCCGGCTGCTCCGTCGACGGACCCGCCGTGCTGGCAGGCCGGTCCGTGATGGCCTGCTTCTTCGCCGTCAGCCCCGCTCGCCCCCGCCCGCGAGCTCGCCGACCTGCTGCACGCGACCCTGGCCGGCCGCGGACTCCCGTACGGGGTCAGCGTGCTGCCGCAGGACTGCGGGGCCTGGGTGCGGGTGCTCGGCGAGCACACCGAGGCCGTGACCCGGGCGCTCGGGGCCGCCTGGGACGCGGTGCGGCGCAGGCTGATCGGCGTACCCGCCCCGGACCTGCGCAAGTCCTGAACTCGCCGAACTCGCCTCACCCGTCGGGATGGACCCGTGTGATCCCACCGTCCCCCGGCGGCGGAGCCGGCTCGTGTCCCGCTCCGCCGGCGGAGGGTGGCGCGGGCCGCGCCCGTACCGGGACGCCGAGGGCCGGAGTGCGGCCGACCGGGGGCCGCGCGGTGCCCCGGACGGCCGGCCCGGCCGGGTGCACACCCGTCGGGACCCGGCGTACGTGTGGTCAGCCGGTGAAGCCGAGGCCGCCCAGCGCCTTCTCGATGCGCGCGCGGTGCTGCTCCTCCCAGGCGTCCAGGGACTCCCCGGCCTCCTTGGCCAGCTTGTCCCGGGCGGCGCTCAGGATCTCCTCGCGCCGGGCGGCCGGGGTGACCACGATGCCCTCTTCGTCGGCTACCACGATGTCTCCGGGACACACCGTCACGCCGCCGACCCGGACCGGGCCGCCGAGCGAGCCGAGCTTCTTCTTGCCTCCCGGGATGGGGATGACTCCGCGGGCGAAGACGGGAAAGCCCGCTTCGCGCACCTCCGCGAGGTCGCGCAGCAGCCCGTCGAGCACGAACGCGGCGATGCCCCGGCGCTGGGCGACGGCGCACACGTTGCCGCCGGCGAGCGCGTAGTCCAGATCGCCCGATTCCACGACGATGACCGAGCCGGGCTCGGCGCGGTAGATGGCCGCGTGCAGCATCAGGTTGTCCCCTGGCTCGCACCGCACCGTGTACGCGGGTCCCGCGACGCGCGGCGCGTCCCACAGCGGGCGGATACCGATGTCCATGACCTGCTCGCGGCCCAGGAAGTCGGCGAGGGTGGTGGGCGGGACGCCCTTGAAGCCGTATGGCATGTCGGTCCTTTTCTCGCTGCCGGTTCTCCCGGCCCCGCCGGGCACCGAGATCGTAGGGCACGGATCACGGCGCGTTCTCCGCGGCGCAGCGGCCGCCCTCCGAACCGGTGCCGCGCCGCCTCCGCTCCGCCCCGGCCCGGCCCGGCCGGCATCCGCCGCTCCGCCGCTACCGTGTGGCCATGGAGACCTACACCGCCCCACGCGTGAAGTCCGCCGGCGTCCACACCGGCCGGGCCTGAGGCCCCGCCCGTGGACGCGCCCCCGCACGGAGCCTGGCTGCGCACCGGCATCAGCCGCGACGGCGGCCCGCTCCGGGAGACCGAGCACGTCGTGTGGCTCCAGACCGGCACCCTCTACGCGGACAGCCGCGGGTTCGCCGGAACCACCTCGTACGACGGCGCGCTGATCACCTTCCACCACGACGTCGGCGCCCCCGGCCACGACGTCGGAGTCCTGCGCCCGGACGGCGGCGGCCTGATCGAAACGGGCAGCAACCCCGACGGCAGCACCTTCCTGGAGGTCTGGTCCCCGCTGCCGCACGCCGAGGGTCCCGCGGGCTGCTGGATCGCCGCGGGCACCCAGACCGTGCGCGTGGGTGCCCACGTGGTGCACGTCGACGCCTCCGGACACGGCTCGCACCACGTCCTCCTGCCCACCGGCGGCGTCCCGCCGGCGGCTCAGCCGGGCTGACCCGCTCCGGTGTCCGCGGCGCCGGCCGTACGGGCCTGGCCGCGGCCGAGCAGTTCGGCGAGGCCGCGCCGGGTGGCGGCCATGACCACGCGGTCCTGCGGCCGCAGGACGTAGCCGGGGCGCAGGTCCCAGACCAGGGCGGGGCGCCTGGCCGTGTCGTAGCCCGGCTCCGTGATGAGCCCGGGGCGGCGGTTCTCCGGGGCGGCGGTGTCCAGGGCGACGACCCGCCAGGCGCCGGGCCGGAAGGATTCCGCGATGGTGCGGCCCTCCAGCTGGGGATGGCCCGCGACCTCCAGCACGGCGAACACCAGCACCCGGCGCTCCACCGGGATCGCGCCGAGCACCTGGCGGCCCATCATCGCCCCGGCGAAGGCGGGTGCGGCCAGATGGGAGACGCTGCGGCTCCGGGTGAGGGCTTCCGGGTGGGCCTCGCGCAGGGTGCGGTAGACGGCGGTGGCGAACTCGTTGTCGTACAGCCGCATCACCACCCGTACGTCGGGCTTCACCGAGCGGGCGTAGAGCGCTGCCTCCAGATTGGTGGTGTCCGAGCTGGTCACCGCGAGCAGGGCGTGGGCACGGTGGATCCGGGCGGCCTCCAGGACCCCTTCGTCGGTGACGTCGCCGACCACGACGGGCACGTGCAGGCGGCGCGCGAGGGCGATCCCGCGGGCCCGGGGGTCGGACTCCACGCACACCACGGGGATCCCCAGTTCCCGCAGCCGTGCGAGGACCCTGGCGCCGACCTTGCCGAGGCCGAGCAGCACGACGTGGCCGGACAGGCCGCGCGGCGGCCTGCGCAGGGCGGTGGCGGTGCGGAAGGCGCCCAGTGCTTCGAGCGCCGCCGCGACCAGGACGGGCAGCAGGAGCAGCCCGACGAACCCGGCCAGGATCTGCAGCAGCTACCGCTCGGGCGGCTGGTCGAGGGTGGGGTCGTTGAGCGCGAAGACGTCGAGCAGCGTCAGGTAGGTGGCGTGCAGCGGGGTGTCCCCCGTGACCAGGGAGGAGGCCACGGCCAGGGCGGCGACGGCGGCCGTGATGCCGGCCAGCGTCCAGCGGAGCCTGCGGGAGAACAGCGAACCCACCGGCAGGGAGACCTGGTTCAGCCGGCGCCCCTCCGGCGCGGCCGTGGCGTGGGAGACCGCTTCCAGCGCGACGATCCCCCGGCCGGTCGCGGCCGCCACGGACCGGGCGTCCGGGAGCAGTTGCGGGCCGCGGTCCCCGCCGAGCTCCGATCCGTCGGCGCCGGCCGGGTCCACGGCGGTGGCGGAGAGCAGGGCCAGGGTGCACAGGCCCGGGTCGGCCACCTCGCCGGGGCCGGGAGGCGTACGTTCCACCGCGCGCAGGAGCAGACCGTCGGCCTGGATCACCTTGCTGGTCCCGGCGACGGCGGAGGCGGCGAGCGCGGGGGCGGCCGTATCGGCGTCGGAGAGCACGGTCGTGGCGGAGTCGAGTCCCCGCCGGTCGATCCCGGGCTCCGCGACGAGCGCCGCCTGGTCGAGCAACTCCTCCAGGTGCTGGCCGAGTTTGCGGTTGTAGAGGCGGATGACGAGCCGCAGCCTGGGGTTGAGCCGCCGGGCCATCAGGGCGGCCCGTACGTTCGTCTCGTCGTCCTCGTAGACGAGCGCCAGCGCTGCCGCGCCGGCCACCCCGGCGGCCGACAGTGCTTCCTCGTCGGGGGCGGTAGCCTCCAGCACCCGCAGTTCCGGTACGAGCACCTCCGTCGCGGCGGCCCGGTCCCCGGCGGCCGTGCGGTTCCGCGCGGCCGGGAACCGTCCGAGCAGGGCCCGCCCGGCCCCGGCCCGGGTCCGGGGCAGGGCCTGTCCGGGCCCCGCCCCGGGCCGTACCTCGCGGCCGGCGGGGACGACCAGCGTCACCCGCTCCTCGTACACCTCGCGGAGTTCCGCGGCCAGGCGGTGGGCGAGCCCGTCGTCCCCGCAGACGACCATCAGGTCGGCGGAGTCGGGCTGTTGAGGACGCGCGGAGGGAGGGGACACCGCCCCAGCATGCCGTGTCCGCCGGTCCGGTCCGGCAGCGGCCGCGCCGTGAGGGCGGCGCGGACCTGCGCCCCCGTCACCAGGAGGACTTGGTCACTCCCGGCAGGAAGCCTGCGTGCGCCTGTTCCCGCATCCGCACCCGGGACAGCCCGAACTTCCGCAGGTGCCCGCGCGGGCGCCCGTCCACGGCGTCCCGGTTGCGCACCCTGGTGGCGCTGGCGTCGCGCGGCTGTCGCAGCAACTCCCCGAGCGCGGCGGCCCTTTCGGTCTCGGTCGAGGAGGGCCTGCGCAGTATCTCCTTCAACTCGGCGCGCCGCGGGGCGTACCGGGCGACGAGTTCCTTGCGCCTCTCGTTCTTGGCGATCTTCCCTCGCTTGGCCATCAGACCTTGACCCCCCGGGCGCGGATCCGGGCCACGGCCGCCTCGACGCCGATCACGTCGATCGTCTTGATCGCCTTGGCGCTGAGGGTCAGGCGGACGTGGCGCCCCTCGCTCGCCAGCCAGTAGCGCTTGTGCTGGATGTTCGGGTCGAAGCGGCGCGAGGTGCGGCGGTGCGAGTGGGAGATGCTGTTGCCGAAGCCGGGTTCGGCTCCGGTCAGCTGGCAGTGGGCGGACATGGCGTGGCCTGCCTCTCGCGACGGCCACGGGCCGCCGTATTGGAAATGGAAACCATTCCCATATAGTAGCCACACGGCACGCCGCGGTGTCACGAGGGGGTGCCCGCGCCTCAGTGGATGACGCTGAAGCTGCGCCAGGGCAGGGCCGCGGGGGCGGTGACGTTCGAGAGGGTCGTGCCCACGTAGGTGCCGTCGACCCGGTCGATCTTGCGGCAGTCTTCCGTCCGGTACAGGACGACGTCCACGAGGGTGTTGTTCTCCACGTGGGTCGCCCCCTTCGGTAGGGCGATCTTCTGGCAGCCCTTGACCGAGGTGTTGATGTAGCTCACCTCGAGCGGCGAGTCGTGGCCGCGGAATTCGAGCATCCCGACGGTGCTCCGGCCCAGGCCCGAGCAGGCGGTGGCCGTCAGCAGCAGCGCTGCCGTTCCCGCGATGATGCCGATACGCCTGCTGTGGGACATGGCGCGGTCCTCGTCTGTGCGGTGATGGCGGTCCTACGCACAGACTGCCCCGGCACGGCGCGGGCGGCTTCCGGTGCTCCGCCGTCCGGGTGAATCCGCCCCGCGGCGACCCACCGGGGGCCGCGGAGCCCACGGACTCCGCCAGGGGTTCCGGACCGGCCGCCGCTCACGACGGCCGGCCCGGACGCCGGGATCAGACGAGGTCGAACCGGTCCAGGTTCATCACCTTGTCCCAGGCGGCGACGAAGTCCTTGACGAACTTCTCCTTCGCGTCGTCGCTCGCGTAGACCTCCGCGAGCGCGCGCAGCTCGGAGTTCGAGCCGAAGACCAGGTCGACGCGGCTGCCGGTCCACTTGACCTTGCCCGTGGCGTCGTCGCGGGCCTCGAAGGTGTTCGCGTCCTCGGAGGTCGGCTTCCAGGTCGTCCCCAGGTCGAGCAGGTTGACGAAGAAGTCGTTGGTGAGGGAGCCGGGGGTGTGGGTGAGGACCCCGAGCGGCGACTGCTGGTGGTTCGCCCCGAGCACCCGCAGGCCGCCCACGAGGACGGTCGTCTCGGGGGCGCTGAGGTTCAGCAGGTTCGCCTTGTCGAGCAGCAGGTACTCGGCGGGGAGGCGGTTGCCCTTGCCGAGGTAGTTGCGGAATCCGTCGGCGGCCGGCTCCAGCGCGGCGAACGACTCCACGTCGGTCTGCTCCTGCGAGGCGTCCACGCGTCCGGGCGTGAACGGCACCCGGATCTCGACACCGCCGTCCTTGGCGGCCTGCTCGACGCCCGCGCCGCCCGCGAGGACGATCAGGTCGGCCAGCGAGATCTGCTTGCCGCCGCTCTGGGCGGCGTTGAAGGACTCCCGGATCCCCTCCAGCGTGCGCAGTACGCCTCCCAGCTCGTCGGGGTTGTTCACCTCCCACCCGCTCTGCGGCTGGAGGCGGATGCGCGCACCGTTGGCGCCGCCGCGCTTGTCGCTGCCCCGGAAGGACGAGGCCGCGGCCCAGGCGGTGGAAACCAGCTGGGACACCGACAGGTCCGAGGCGAGGACCTCGGCCTTGAGGGCGGCCACGTCCGCGTCGTCGACGAGCGGGTGGGTCAGCGCGGGGAGCGGGTCCTGCCACAGCAGGGTCTCGGACGGGACCTCGGGGCCGAGGTAGCGGACGACCGGGCCCATGTCGCGGTGGGTCAGCTTGTACCAGGCACGGGCGAAGGCGTCCGCGAACTCGGCCGGGTTCTCGTGGAAGCGCCGCGAGATCTGCTCGTAGGCCGGGTCGATGCGCAGCGACAGGTCCGTCGTGAGCATCGTCGGGGCGTGGCTCTTCGACGGGTCGTGCGCGTCGGGTACGGTGCCGGCCCCGGCGCCGGCCTTCGGCCGCCACTGGTGGGCGCCGGCGGGGCTCTTGAACAGCTCCCACTCGTAGCCGAAGAGGATGTCGAAGAAGGTGTTGTCCCAGGCGGTCGGGGTGTTCGTCCAGATCCCCTCCAGACCGCTGGTGATGGCATCGCCGCCCTTGCCGGTACCGAAGGAGTTGGCCCAGCCCAGGCCCTGCGCCTCGATCGGGGCGGCCTCGGGGTCGTCGCCGACGCTCTCCGCCGGGCCCGCGCCGTGGGTCTTGCCGAAGGTGTGGCCGCCCGCGATCAGGGCGACGGTCTCCTCGTCGTTCATCGCCATCCGCCGGAACGTCTCGCGGATGTCGCGCGCCGCGGCGATCGGGTCCGGGGTGCCGTTCGGGCCCTCCGGGTTGACGTAGATGAGGCCCATCTGGACGGCGCCGAGAGGGTTCTCCAGCTCGCGGTCGCCGGTGTAGCGCTCGTCGTCGAGCCAGGTGGTCTCGGGACCCCAGTAGACGTCCTCGTCCGGCTCCCAGACGTCGGCCCGTCCGCCGCCGAAGCCGAAGGTCTCGAAGCCCATCGACTCCAGGGCGACGTTGCCCGCCAGGATCATGAGGTCGGCCCACGAGAGGCTCTGGCCGTACTTCTTCTTGACCGGCCACAGCAGGCGGCGGGCCTTGTCCAGGTTGCCGTTGTCCGGCCAGCTGTTGAGGGGGGCGAAGCGCTGCTGTCCGGCGCCGGCGCCGCCGCGGCCGTCGCTGATCCGGTAGGTGCCGGCGCTGTGCCAGGCCATGCGGACCATGAACGGGCCGTAGTGGCCGAAGTCGGCGGGCCACCAGTCCTGCGAGGTGGTCAGCACCTCCGCGATGTCCCGCTTGACCGCCGGCAGGTCGAGCGTGTTGAACGCCGCGGCGTAGTCGAACTCCTCGCCGAGCGGGTTGGCCACGGCGGGGTTCTTGGCAAGGATCTTCAAGTTCAGGCGGTCCGGCCACCACTGGCGGTTTCCGCCGCCCTGGGTCGGGTGCGGGGCGCGGTCGTGCGCGACCGGGCAGCCACCGCCGCCCTCGGCCTTCGCGTCCGTGACGATTGCATCGTGGTTCTCAGACATGGGAATCCTTCCGGACCGGACCAGGCGGTCACGGTGATCAGGAACTGCATGTGATGGAACATTTCGGGGCACGGGACCTGGCAGCGGGCCACGGTTTCACGGTCGTCCTGGCTCCGGGGCGGTCACCGCCGCGGACGGTCTACGTCCGGTCTCGCGCTGCTCCGGACCGTTCCTGTCCCTTGGCTATCAACGCGACCGATCCTACGATGGACGCAATCCAAGTCAAGAACCACACCAAGTCCACACCACATCCTGTCTGATCCCGGACGTCCGCGGGTAGATTCCGGGTACCCCGCCGAACCAGCCCCGCCGAACCAGCCCCGCCGAACCGGAAAATGGTGAGCCGATATGAGTGACCTGCTGGAGCGGCTGCGCGAGCGCGGTTGGCGGATGACCTCCCAGCGGCGCGTGGTCGCCGAGGTGCTCGACGGTGATCACGTACACCTCACGGCCGACGAGGTGCACGCCCGCGCGGCGGAGCGGTTGCCCGAGATCTCCCGGGCCACCGTCTACAACGCCCTGGGCGAACTGGTGTCCCTCGGCGAGGTCATGGAGGTCACCACCGACGGCCGGGCCAAACGGTACGACCCCAACGCGCACCGCCCGCACCAGCACCTCGTGTGCTCCGGCTGCGGCCTGATCCGCGACGTCCACCCCACCGGCGACCCGCTGGCCGGCCTCCCGGCGGGGGACCGCTTCGGATTCACGGTGTCCGGGGTCGAGGTCACCTACCGGGGGCTCTGCGCCACCTGCGCCTGAGGCCCGCCGGCCCGCCGCACGGAGTGGACGTACGGGCCGGCATGAACGCGCCCGTACGCCCACCTCGCGCATGGTGTGCGAGGTGGGCGTAAACCTGAGCGGAGTCGAACGAGCCGGACGTCAGCCGAGCCGGACGTCGGAGTCGGCCTGGGCGACCTTGAACAGCGCCCGGGCGATCACCGCGGCGTCCGCGTCGGTGAGGTGCACGGAGAAGTGCTTCTGGATGCTGCGCATGTAGACCGGGGCCGTCTCCCGATGGGCCTCGACCCCCTGGGGGGTGATGACCGCCCAGGACACCCGTTTGTCATGGGGGTCCGGCAGCTTGTCCACGAGGCCGGCGCGCACCATCTCGTCGATCAGGCGGCTGACCCGGGTGCGGCTGAGGACCACCCGGTTGGCCACCTCCTGCATGCGCAGCCCGTGCTCTCCGGCCGCCTTGAGTTCGAGCAGTACGTCGTACCACGTCAGGGGGATCCGGCCGTCGCGCTGCACGTCGTTCTCGATGGCGCGCACCGCGGTGTTGTGCGCGAGCAGCACCGCCCGCCACGCCTCAAGTCGATCATCCTGTCCCGTCACACCGTGATCCTACTCCCATTGCGTGCGCCCGCACACACTTGTTAAGGTGCGTGCGTACGCACTTATTTGTCCTTGATTTTCGGAGGCTGGCTCCATGGCGGTTCAGAACCTCACCCGCGACGAGGTCAAGCAGAAGCTCGACCGTGGCAACACGGCGGTCGTCGAAGCCCTGCCGGAGCAGTACTACAAGGAGGCGCACCTGCCGGGGGCGCTGCTCCTCCCCCTCGACGACGTCGACGCGCTGGCCCCCGGCCTGCTGCCCGACAAGGACGCCGAGGTGATCGTCTACTGCACCGGCACGACCTGCTCCAACTCGGGGATCGCGGCCGAACGGCTCGCGGAACTCGGCTACTCGAAGGTCTACACGTACAAGGACGGCAAGGAGGACTGGATCGGGGGCGGCCTCCCGACCGAGTCCGGCGTCTGAGCGCCGGCGAGCGGCCCGAGGACAGCAAGGTCTCTCGCTGGAGATCGGGGCGGTCAGGGAGGGCTGACGCCACGCCCCGACCTGCCGGTCCCGGTACGGCACCCGCCGTACCGGGACCACCCCTGCGCCGGGACCATCCTGCCCGCGGCGGGTACCTACCCGGCGACCACCCTGCCCGCGCTCGAAGCGGTGCACGCGGCCAAGTCCCAGTCCCTGCACGCCGGTGAGCGGCTCGACCGCGCGCTGCGCCGCGCCTTCTGGGCGGAGGGCCGCTGCATCTCGATGCGCCACGTGATCCTGGACGTGGCCGGGCAGGGGTTCCCCGTGATCGACCGGGACCGTCCGGGGGTGCACGACGAACTCCTCGCGCACGCCGCCCTGTTGCTGCCCTGAGCGCCGCCCCGTGCAGCCGGGCCCCCCCGGGGGCGGGCCGGCACGGTCGTCAGATCCGGTCGGCCGCGATCAGCACGTACTGGAAGGAGCCGTCCTTGTAGGACTCGATGAACGCCTCCTCGATGCCGGTGACCAGCGAGGACGTGGCCCGCAGCTCCCAGTAGGGCAGGGTCGCGGGAGTCAGGTCGATGACGGCCTGCGGCACGAGGCGGTTGTCGGCCATGGCGCGCAGGTACTCACGGCGGGAGTGGATGTTGCACTCGAAGTGCGCGTTGATCTGCGAGACCCACTTCGAGGGCTGGCCGTACCGCGGGTTCCAGCAGCCGGTGATGGTCACGTACCGGCCACCCACCCGCAGGACGCGGGAGTGCTCGGCGAAGAGGTCGTCCAGGTCGACGTACATGCTCGACTCGTTGTTCCACGAGGCCGCGGCCTGCCCGGTCTCGAAGGGCGTGCCGAGCATGTTGCAGACGCGGGCCCGGACGTGGTCGCCGATGCCCAGCTCGCGGGCGCGCTGGTTGGCGAAGTCGGCCTGCTTCGCGGACAGGGTGACGCCCTCGACGTTGCATCCGAAGCGCTGGTGGGCCATGACCATCGAACCGCCGCGGCCGCAGCCGGCGTCCACGAGCGTGTCCTCGCGGCCGATGGGGCCGAGGTGGTCCAGGAGGAGTTCGGCCTGCGCCGACTCCAGCCGGTGGAGCTCGGCGACCAGCTTCTTCTCGTACGCGCCGTCGCCGGTGTCGCCCAGGGCGGCGTGGTCGACGTCCCCGATGCCGTAGTGGTGGTGGTAGAGGCCGTCCACGTCGCCGAGGCGCAGGTTCACGGGCCTGGCCTCGTTGTTCCAGTAACGGGCGATGTCTCCCTGGTAGGGGGTCGCGGGGCCGGGGATGATCACGGAGGCCGGGGTGGCGCCGTTGGAGCTGGTGGTCAGATCAATGCTGGTCACGAATGAGGTCCGTCCTTACCAGAAGTCGGGCAGGCTGTATCGGTAGGTGTTGCTCTGGTGCCAGTAGTGGTTGCCGTCAACCCAGACGGCGACTCCCCGCAGGAAGCGCAGCACGCTCGGGACCGGACAGGCGGCGGCCAGGGCGGCGGCCTCAGATTCGAAGGCGTGCATGAGGTCGTTGTGGACCTCGACCGCCTTCAGATAGCCCTCCTTGTCGGAGGTCCCCTCCCGGTCCGCGATCACCACGGGGAGGTTCATGTGCCGCCCGGGGGCAGCGAGTTCCTTGGTGTAGGAGTACAGGTCGTTGACGATGGTGGTCGCGTTGCCGGCGAGTGCGATGACCCGCTGCATGGGCGCCTGGGCGTGCAGATCGGCCGGGAGTTCGTACCCGCCGACGGTGTCGGTGATGGTGGGGCAGGGGCGGAAGTTGTTGAACTGCCGCATGGCCAGGTACTCCCACACCTCGGGGACGTACTCCGTCTGGCTCCAGGCCGCCTCGGCGAGGTACCCCAGGTGCAGCCGGGCCATGTCGTGCCGGTAGCGGTCCGCCTGCGAGGGACTGGCCTGCGCGAGGAAGTACTCCATGGCGGAGCTGTAGGCGCGCCGGGGCGCGTCCGACTGGAGCGACCGCGCCCACTGGGGCTCGTACTCCTTCGTCGTGTGGAGGGGGTCGATGGCGGTGTGCGCCAGCAGGAGGCGTCCGCCGAGGCCGATGGGCGAGCCGCCGTGGTCCTCGCAGTAGCAGTCGTCCACCGCGTTCTCGGCGACCATCAGCCGGGTGGCGACCATCAGGTGCTCGACGGTGGGGGCGTCCGGGTGGCAGGCCACCATGTAGCGCCCGACCTGGAAGCCGTCGAACTGCTTCTCCCAGTCTTCGGGGAACAGGTCGACCTCGTCCACCGCCCAGGCCTTGATCCGCCGGCTGACCTCCTCCACCCGCACCGGGTCCGGCTCCGGCACGGGGTGGTGGTAGAGGCCCGGGATCGGGCTTCCGGCCGCCGGTGCCCCGGGCTCCGGAGCCGCCGGGGGTGCGGAGGGCTCCTCCCGGCGGGCCGGGTGCAGGCCCGCCGTGCCCAGGCCGCTGGGTCCGCCCAGGAGCCGCTGCAGGGCGGCGCTCGGGGCGGGTGGGGTGGATGCGGCGGGTGGGGCGGCTGGTGGCGACGGGAGGGACAGGCCGGGCCCTGCGGGCAGGCCCGGCAGTACGGGCAGGCCGCCGGAAGCGTGGGCCTGGGCGCTGCCGAGGACGTGGGCCCCGAACTGGGCCGCGGCGCCGGGCAGGCTCGACTGCAGAGGGGAAGGCCCGGGCTCGGGCATCCGTGACTCCTTGGTGAGGTGGGTGGTCTGTCCGGGATCCCGGGCGCGCCCGTCCGGCCCGGGAGGGTCCGGGCCGTGGGACGGGTCCGCCGGCCTGCTAGTCGGTCCGGCGGGCGATCTGCACGTTCTCCAGGACGCCGAGCGCGTCGGGCACCAGGATGGCGGCGGAGTAGTAGGTGGTGACCAGGTAGGAGATGATCGACTTCTCGTCGATGCCCATGAAGCGGACCGACAGGCCCGGCTCGTACTCCTCGGGCAGGCCGGTCTGGCGCAGCCCGATGACGCCCTGGTTGTCCTCGCCGGTGCGCATGGCGAGGATCGAGCTGGTGTTCTCCTTGGTGATGGGGATCTTGTTGCAGGGCAGGATCGGAACCCCGCGCCAGGCCGGGACCTGCTGGCCGCCCACGTCCACGTGGTCCGGGTAGAGCCCGCGCGCGTTCATCTCGCGGCCGATCGCCGCGATCGTGCGGGGGTGGGCGAGGAACAGCTTGGTGCCCCGGCGGCGGCAGAGGAGCTCGTCCATGTCGTCCGGGGTGGGCGGCCCGGAGTGGGTCTGGATCCGCTGCTTGAAGGCGGCGTTGTGGAGCAGGCCGAACTCCCGGTTGTTCACCAGTTCGTGTTCCTGGCGCTCGCGCAACGCCTCGATGGTGAGGCGCAGTTGCTCCTCGGTCTGGTTCATCGGCCCGTTGTAGAGGTCGGCGACCCTCGTGTGGATCCGCAGGACGGTCTGGGCGATGGAGAGTTCGTACTCGCGCGGCTTCGATTCGTAGTCGACGAAGGTGCCGGGCAGTTCGGCCTCGCCGATGTGGCCGGCCGACATCGCGATCTCGGCCTCGCCGTGCTTGTTCTGCCGCTGCAGGGGCAGCGAGCTGAAACGATCGATGTGCTCCTGGAGGTGCGGCGCGCCGGCCAGGATGCCGGCGAAGTCGGCGCGGGAGAGCGTGAGCAGGGTGCCGGGGGTCTCGGCGGTGGCGGTGTAGTCCCAGCGGGCGTCGGAGTCCAGCAGGGCGTTCTCGCCGAACCGGTCGCCGTCGGCGAGCACCGCGACGGAGATCTCGTCGCCGTACTTGCCCGCGGAGGTCTGGCTGATGCGGCCGTGGGCGATCAAGTGGATCTGCTCGGCGGGAGCACCCCGCTCGACCAGCACCTCACCGGCACGGAAGTCGCGCTGGACGCAGCGGCCGGCGATCGCCGCCAGCACCTCCTCGTCGTCGAAGCCGCGCAGCAGGGCCAGCTCGCCGAGTTCGCGCGGGATCACCTGGACGCGGGCACCGTCCTGGACGAACTCGATGCTCCCGTCGCCGACGGTGTAGCTCAGCCGGCGGTTCACCCGGTAGGCGCCGCCCTTGGTCTCCACCCAGGGGAGCATCCTCAGCAGCCAGCGGGAGGTGATCTCCTGCATCTGCGGGGCCGACTTGGTCGTGGTGGCAAGGTTGCGGGCGGCCGACGTGCCCAGGCTGGACTGCTTGGGCGGATCCAGCTGTGCTTCCGGGCTGGTGTCAACAGTCATCGGTCGAGCTCTCCTTCATCAGCGGGGAAAGGAAGGCGAACGTCTGGGCGTCCGTCCAGATCCCGGGGAACCGTAACGGCGCAGATCCCCGCCCCACCGTGAAAAAACGTTGCCGTTGCTTCGTTCCGGTGATCCTGTCCCGCCCGGGGTTTGTTTCGCGGACCGGCGACATTCAGCCGGGTCCTCACGACTGTCCCGCCGGGCCGGTCGCAGCCGAAAGCCGGGCAGTGTGGCACAAACGGTCCGGGCTGTCACGTCACGTGATCCCGGGGCGTGCCCCCGGGGTCGGCGGGATGGCGCAATGAGTCCAACGGACAGGGCGGACCCGCCGCCCCGCACCCCAGAACAAGGAGGACAGCCATGGCTGCCCTGATCCCCCTGCGCAAGTCGCTCCTCATCGCCGTCTCCGCCGTCGCCGCGCTCCTCGGCGCCGGATCGGCCCACGCCGCGTCGGGCTCCGCCCACCTGGCCAACGACCCCTCCGGAGCGAAGGTGCAACGCAGCAGTCCGGTGAAGAGCGCGCTCGGTGGCCAGGACACTTCCACCGCGTATTACTACTACTACGTACAGGGACGCTAGCCCGTGCTGTCGACCCGCGTGCCGCCCGGCCCCCCGGGGGCCGGGCGGCACGGCAACAGGCGTGCGTTCGAGCGTGACCGCCTCGGCTTCCTCCTCGACCAGCAGCAGTACGGAGACCTCGTCCGCGTCGACGACGACCTGTACCTCGTGAACTCACCCGCCCTCGCCGAGCAGGTGCTCAAGCACACCAACACCACGTACACCATCGCGCGCGACCTGCTGGGCGAGGCGACCGACGGAGGCCGCGCCTCCGAAGACCTGGCCCTGTGGATGCGGGCCCGCGCCCTGGCGGGCCGTGGCCTGAACCGGACCGGTACGCGGGCCGCCGGCGACAGCCTCGCCGCCACCGTCACCCGTCATGCGGACAGCTGGGGCGCACGCGGCAGGATCGAGGCGATCCCCGCCCTGGAAGACCTCACCGCCCACCTCATCGCGGAATTCTGCCTCGGCCCCGAGACGGGAGCGGTCCCCGACCTCCTGGCCCGCCTGCAGGACGCGCTGCTGCCTCCCGCCCTGCCCCTGCCCGCCCGCTGGCACGCACCGCGCCGACACCGGCTCCGCCGCGCCTCCCGCGAGCTCGCCGAGGAGGTCTCCGCCCTGATGCGCCGGCGGCGCGACACGCGGCGGGACGACTCCCCGCCCGCGGTCGCGGACCTGCTCGACACCGCCTGCGAGGAGGGCGCACTCACCCGCGAGGGCGCGACCAGCGTGATCGTCGCCAACCTGTTCGCCGCCCACGAGACCACCGCGGCCGCGCTCGCCTGGCTGCTGCTCCTCCTCGACCGGCACCCGCACCTCCGTCGGCGGGTACGGGACGAGGCCGACCGGGAACTCGCGGGCCGGCCCCCCACCGCGGCCGACGTGCCCCGGCTGCCCGTCGCCGGGGCCGTCGTGAAGGAGACCCTCCGGCTCTATCCCCCGCTCTGGCTCGTCCAGCGGACCGTGGAAGAGCCCACCGAACTCGCCGGCTACCCGCTCCGCCGCGGCCAGCGGGTGGGCATCAGCCCCTTCGTCCTCCACCGCGACCCGCACCACTACGACCGGCCCGCCACGTTCGACCCGGACCGCTGGATCGAGCGCCCCGCCACTCCCCTGCCGAAGTACGCGTTCATGCCCTTCGGGGGCGGGCCGCGCAACTGCCTCGGCACGCACTTCGCCACCACGGCCATGACCATCGCCGCCGCGGTCCTCACCCGCGACCACCGGATCACCCAGTCCCCCGGCACCACGACGGCCTTCGACACCCGCACGATCCTCCAGCCGCGCGGCCTCACCCTCGACGTCGCCGGCCTTCCCCGAATCGGCACGCATGTGCTTGACCGATCAATCTTCGGCACGTAACTTCGAGCGCACCAACTCGAGAGCCACTGGAAGGAGGCGAAGCCGGATGTCGACCATCTCCGTACCGCTTCGCCTCGCACACCAGACCGCCTGGGCTCCGGGTCGGGTAGCACACGGCTGCTGAATAGCCCCTTTCCCGGCGTGCCCGATCGCGGCCCCGGAGATTTTCCACCACTCTGTCATCACTTGCGGCGCCTCCTCGCGTGCCGATTCGCCGCGCTCCGGGTTGTCGAGCCGCGGCCACTGAACGAGAAAGCTCCTGCCATGGCAACTAGGACAGTCCGATCGACCGCGCCCCGGAACGGGGACGTGCCGTGGTAGCGGCGCGGATCACGGTCAACGGGAAAGAAGCACCTATCTCTCCGGCCGCAACCCACACCACGGTGCTGGACTTCTTGCGCGACCGCGGCCTCACCGGCACCAAGGAGGGCTGCGCCGAGGGGGAATGCGGCGCCTGTTCGGTGCTCGTGGCCCGGCCCGGGGTGAACAAGCCCACCGACTGGGTGGCGGTCAACGCCTGCCTGGTTCCGGTCGCGGCGCTCGACGGCCAGGAAGTGGTCACCTCCGAAGGCCTCGCCACCGTCGACGCGTCCGGCGCACCCACCGCACTGCACCCCGTGCAGGAGGAGATGGCCGTCCGCGGCGGATCCCAATGCGGTTACTGCACACCGGGGTTCATCTGCAGCATGGCCTCCGAGTACTACCGGCCCGACCGCTGCGCACACGCCGACCCTGCCGCGGACCCTGCCGAAGGAGCCGACTCCGAGCACGGTCCGAACGGTTTCGATCTGCACGCGCTGAGCGGAAACCTCTGCCGCTGCACCGGCTACCGCCCGATCCGCGATGCCGCGTTCGCCGTCGGGTCGCCCACCGAGGACGACGTCCTGGCGCAGCGCCGTGAGCAGTCCCCGCCCGAGGCGGCCGCCACCGAATACACCCAGGACGACGGCGTGTTCCTGCGGCCCGGAACCCTCGCGGAAGCGGTGCGGCTGCTGCGCGAGCGGCCCGAGGCGGTCGTGGTCGCCGGCAGCACCGACTGGGGCGTGGAGGTGAACATCCGTTCCCGCCGGGCCGATTGCGTGGTCGCGGTCGACAGGCTGCCCGAACTGCGGGAGCTGCGCGTCGAGTCCGGTCACATCGAGATCGGGGCGGCTCAGACGCTCACGGAGATCGAACGCCGCCTCGACGGCAGCGTCCCGCTCCTGGCGGAGCTGTTCCCGCAGTTCGCGTCCCGGCTCATCCGCAACAGTGCGACCCTCGGCGGCAACCTGGGTACCGGCTCGCCCATCGGTGACAGCCCGCCGGTGCTGCTCGCGCTGGAGGCCTCGCTGCTGCTGGCCGGCGCGGACGGTGAGCGCGAGGTCCCGCTGGCCGACTACTTCAGCGGCTACCGGCAGAGCGTGCGCCGCCCCGGCGAGCTGATCCGCGCGGTGCGCGTCCCGCTGCCGCTGGCGCCCGTCACGGCCTTCCACAAGATCGCCAAGCGGCGCTTCGACGACATCTCCAGCGTGGCGGTCGCCTTCGCCCTCGACATCGAGGACGGGATCGTCCGCAAGGCGCGCATCGGTCTGGGCGGCGTGGCCGCCACCCCGGTCCGCGCGCTCGCCACCGAGGCGGCCCTGGAAGGCAACGCCTGGACGGCACAGACCGTCGAGGCCGCGGCCCGGATCCTGCGGTCCGAGGGCACCCCGCTGGACGATCACCGCGCCAGCGCCCTCTACCGCTCCGCGATGCTCGGCCAGAGCCTGCTCAAGCTGTACGCGCAAACCACCGAGGCGGTGTCGTCATGAGCCAGTTGTCCCAGCGTCCCGAAAAGCCCGTCGTCGGGGTTTCGATGCCGCACGAGAGTGCCAACCTGCACGTCACCGGTGCGGCGCTCTACACCGACGACCTGGTCCACCGCACCAAGGACGTCCTGCACGCCTACCCGGTCCAGGTCATGAAGGCCCACGGCAGGATCACGGCGCTGCGCACCGAGCCGGCGCTCGCCGTGCCGGGTGTGGTCCGCGTACTGACCGGGGCCGACGTGCCCGGCGTCAACGACGCCGGGATGAAGCACGACGAGCCGCTCTTCCCCGACGCGGTCATGTTCCACGGCCACGCGGTCGCCTGGGTCCTGGGCGAGAGCGTGGAGGCGGCCCGGCTCGGTGCGGCGGCCGTCGAGGTGGAACTGGACGAGGCACCCTCCGTGATCTCCCTGCGGGAGGCGATCGAGACCGAGAGCTTCCACGGTGCCCGTCCCCTGATGGTGACCGGTGACGTGGACGCCGGCTTCGACGATTCCGCGCACGTGTTCACCGGCGAGTTCCAGTTCTCCGACCAGGAGCACTTCTACCTCGAAACGCACGCGGCGCTCGCTCTCCTCGACGAGAACGGGCAGATGTTCGTCCAGAGCAGCACCCAGCACCCCTCCGAGACCCAGGAGATCGTCGCCCACGTACTCGGCCTGCACAGCCACGAGGTGACCGTGCAGTGCCTGCGGATGGGTGGCGGCTTCGGCGGCAAGGAGATGCAGCCGCACGGGTTCGCGGCCGTCGCCGCGCTCGGCGCCAAGCTCACCGGCCGGCCGGTCCGGGTACGGCTCAACCGGACCCAGGACCTGACCATGTCCGGCAAGCGCCACGGATTCCACGCCACGTGGAAGATCGGCTTCGACACCGAGGGCCGCATCCAGGCCCTGGACGCCACCTTGACCGCCGACGGCGGCTGGAGCCTGGACCTGTCCGAGCCCGTGGTGGCCCGCGCCCTGTGCCACATCGACAACACCTACTGGATCCCCAACGCCCGCATCGCCGGCCGCATCGCCAGGACCAACAAGGTCTCCAACACCGCCTTCCGCGGTTTCGGCGGACCCCAGGGCATGCTGGTGATCGAGGACATCATGGGCCGGTGCGCGCCGCTGCTCGGCCTGGATCCGATGGAGCTGCGCGAGCGCAACTTCTACCGGCAGGGCCAGTCGACGCCGTACGGGCAGCCCGTCCCGCACCCCGAGCGGATCTCCGTCATCTGGCAGCAGGTCAAGGACGACGCCTCCCTGGCCGGGCGCAAGCGCGAGATCGCGGCCTTCAACGCCGCGCACCCGAACACCAAGCGGGCGCTCGCGATGACCGGGATCAAGTTCGGCATCTCCTTCAACCTCACCGCCTTCAACCAGGCCGGCGCGCTGGTGCTCGTCTACAAGGACGGCTCCGTCCTGATCAACCACGGCGGCACCGAGATGGGGCAGGGCCTGCACACCAAGATGCTGCAGGTGGCCGCGACCACGCTCGGCATCCCGCTGCACAAGGTGCGGCTGGCCCCCACGCGCACGGACAAGGTGCCCAACACCTCCGCCACCGCCGCCAGTGCGGGGGCGGACCTCAACGGCGCGGCGGTGAAGAACGCCTGCGAGCAGATCCGCGAGCGGCTGCTCCAGGTGGCCGGCACGCAGCTCGGTACGAACGCCTCGGACGTGCGCATCGTCGAGGGCGTCGCGCGCGCCCTCGGCAACGACAGGGAACTGGCCTGGGACGACCTGGTGCGCACCGCGTACTTCCAGCGGGTCCAGCTCTCGGCGGCCGGTTTCTACCGGACCGAGGGCCTGCACTGGGACGCGAAGGCGTTCCACGGCTCGCCGTTCAAGTACTTCTCCTACGGCGCCGCGGCGACCGAGGTGGAAGTGGACGGCTTCACCGGCGCGTACCGGATCCGGCGGGTGGACATCGTCCACGATGTCGGCGACAGCCTCTCCCCGATGATCGACATCGGTCAGGTCGAGGGCGGGTTCGTCCAGGGCGCGGGCTGGCTGACGCTGGAGGACATGCGCTGGGACTCCGGCGACGGCCCGAACCGCGGCCGCCTGCTGACCCAGGCCGCGAGCACCTACAAGCTGCCGAGCTTCTCGGAGATGCCCGAAGAGTTCAACGTCAGGCTGCTGGAGAACGCCACCGAGGAGGGCGCGGTCTACGGTTCCAAGGCGGTGGGTGAGCCCCCGCTGATGCTGGCCTTCTCCGTACGGGAGGCCTTGCGGCAGGCGGCCGCCGCGTTCGGGCCCGCCGGGATCAGCGTGGAGCTGGCCTCGCCGGCCACGCCCGAGGCGGTGTACTGGGCGGTCGAGTCGGCCCGCCGGGGCGGTGCGCTCGGCGACGGGCGAGCGCCGGACGCCAGCGGGATCCCCGCCGACGCAAGCGCTTTGAGCAATGTCTGACATGAGCTGGGTCGCCGCGGTCGCGCGGTTGCGGGCACGCCGGGAACCCGGCGTGCTCGTGACCGTCGCGGCCGTGCGCGGCCACGCGCCCCGGCGGGCCGGTGCCAAGCTCGTCGTGGGGCGGACCGGGACCTGGGGTTCGATCGGCGGCGGCAACATCGAGGCGGTCGCCATCGACCGGGCGCGCGAACTGAGCGGCGCGGCCGATCCGGAGCCGGAGCTGACGGAGTTCGCCCTGAACGACAAGGTCACCAGCCGGCACGGCGTGCAGTGCTGCGGCGGAGCCGTCACCGTGCTGCTCGAACCGCTGCCGGTGGTCCAGGCGGTGGCCGTCTTCGGCGTCGGGCACGTCGGACTGGAACTGGCGCGCATCCTGGCCCGCCAGGACCTCGACCTGCACCTCGTCGACAGCCGCCCCGACATGCTCACCGGAGAACGGCTCGGCGTGCTCTCGGACGCGGTGGCGCAGGTCCACGTGCACCACACCCCGCTGCTTCCGGAGACGGTGCTCGGGGAGCTGCCGCCCGGCACCCACGTCCTGATCATGACGCACGATCACGCCGAGGACGCCGCGCTGTGCGACGCCGCCCTGCGCACCACCGGTCTCGGCTCGATCGGCCTGATCGGCTCGTCCGCGAAGTGGGCTCGGTTCCGGCAGCGCCTGGCCACGGAGGGCGGTCACGACGCCGGCACCATCGACCGGATCACGACCCCGATCGGAATGACCGAGATCACGGGGAAGGAGCCCGCCACGATCGCGGTGAGCGTCGCGGCCGACCTGCTCCGCACCTTCGAGCGGGACCGCCAGTGGGCGGTCCCGGTCCCGAACGCCCTTGCCGAGGTGGCGTACCCCACGGCCGCCGGCAGCGCGTGAGTCCCCGCGGATCCACGCGCCCCCGGCGGCCGCTCCGGCGGTCTCGCCCGCTCAGCTCGCGGTGATCCGCGCGGGGCGCCTGATCAGGTAGCCGCCCGCGGCCAGGACGAGCACCGCCATGCACGCGATGAACACCAGTCCCGCACCCTCCAGCCCGAGGGGGCCTTCCAGGACTCCCACCCCGATCACGGGCAGCGAGATGCCCGTGTACGCCACCAGGAACAGGGTGGAGATCACGGCTGCCCGCTGGTCCGGGGGAGACGCCCCGGCCACCGCGGACAGTGCCCCGCGGAAGGCCAGCCCCTGCCCGAGTCCGCTGACCAGGGCGCTCAGCACCACCAGCGGCAGCAGGTCCCACCACAGCGCGCCCGCGAGCAGCGCCAGCCCGGCGAGGAGCACGGCGCACCCCAGCGGCAGCGAGCGTTCGACCCCGACCCGGCCGACCGCCAGCTGCCCGGCGGTCGAGGCGAAGAAGGCCAGCGCGACCACCAGCCCGCTCGCGGCGCGGTTGTGCACGTCCAGGGACTGGGCGAGGAACGCCGGGCTGACGGAGGTGAACACCCCGAACAGGGCGAACCCCACGAACGCGGCGATCGCGGCCGGCGCGAACACCGCCCGCACCTGCGGGGGCAGCGCGGGCCGTTGTGGTCGTACGGTGTTCAGCGGCCGCCGGTCGCGTACCGTCTCCGGCAGCCGCAGCAGGACGACGGCCGCGCCCGCCACGAGCGCGAGGTGCACCGCGAACGGCAGGTACAGCGGCCAGGAGGCGTACTGCGAGAGGACTCCGGCGAGCAGCGGACCGCAGCCCAGTCCGCCCATGTTGGCGGCCGTCGCCACGAACGTGGCCCGCGAGGCGCCGCCGGGCGGTGCCAGCTCCATCACGTACGCCGTGGCGGCCCCGGTGAACAGGCCGGCGGACAGACCCGACAGCAGCCGTCCCGCGTACAGCCAGGGCATCGCGTCGGCGCACAGGAAGCAGACGGCGCTCACGGCGGCGAACGCCAGCCCCGCCAGCAGCACCGGCCGCCGGCCCACGGCGTCGGAGGCATTGCCGGCCAGCAGCAGTACGCCGATGACCCCGAAGGCGTACACGGCGTACACCACGGTCACCATCAGGGCGGAGAAGCCGAACTTCTCCTGGTAGAGCCCGTAGAGGGGGGTCGGCAGCGTGGTACCTGCCATGCACACCGCGAACACCGCCCCGCTCAGCAGGCACGGGCGCCACCCTTGTCGATCAAGGTCCATGCGGCCGACCGTAACCTGGGAGCCCCGCGTTCGCGTCAGTACACCAACGTGTACGTCACGTCTTTGGGGACCGGGTCCGGTGCGGTGTCGGTGTAGAGGAGCCGGATCATGGTGAACCGCCGGAGATCGGGGTGCTCGGGCCAGGCCTGCGGGTTGCTCAGGGTCACGGTGACCGGGTAGGCGTGGAAGCGGCCGGCCGCACAGTACGGGCGGCAGTCGTTGACCATGTCGGTACCGGTGGCCGTGGCGCGGTCCGGCCCCCAGGTCTGCCATCGGAGACCGACGAGCCGGTTGTTCCCGTCGCCGCAGGCCAGGAGGTACTCCGCGGGCCGCATCTGGGCCTGCGAGAAGCAGTCGACGACCACGACCGGGTCCCCGGGGACCGGTGTCCGGGCCGGGGACGCGGCGCCGGTGTGCGCGGAGGCCGGCAGCACGGTGTGCGCGGAGGCCGGCAGCACGGTGACGGCCATCGCCGCCACGGCGCACAGCAGGGTCGCGGTCCGCATCCGGCGACGGGATGCGCGTGTGGGACGGCCACCTGCGGAAACGTTCACGGAAGACCTTCCTCGCCACTCTGCGCGCCGCCGGCACCACCGGGGTACTCCCAGCTTCCCCCACCGGGGTGAAGCCCGCACCCGCGGGAGCCCCGCGGGTGCGGGCGCCGGGTCACTTGCGCAGCAGGGCGCAGACGAAGTCCTCCTGGACCTCCCGGACCTGTGCGAGCAGGTCCGGGTTGATGGTCAGGGACGTCTGCGTGGTGATCGAGAAGGTCAGCGAGCGCCGGCCGTCCGCCGTGGCCGCCACGAGCTGCGTGTAGCCGGCCGTGTTGCCGGTGTGGCCGTACACCGTTCCGCAGCGCGTGGTGTAGCGGAAGATCGCCAGGCCCGCCTCGGTGCGGCCGGGGCCGGGGGGCTGGGACAGGGCGCCGGGGATGAACGTGAACTGCTGGCGCCGGGTGCGCTCCGAGACGAGGGTGCCGCCCGCATAGCCGCGGATGAAGGCGGTCAGGTCCTTCGGCGTGGAGACGATGCCTCCGGACGCCCAGGCCCCCGAGGCGCCCACGGCCTCGCTGACGTCGATGGGCCCTTCCTCCGGATCGATCTGGTAGCCGTGGAGGTAGGGCTCGGGCAGCCGGTATCCCTGGGGCAGGCTCGTGGCCTGCATGCCCAGCGGCTCGTAGACGAGCTCGCGCAACAGCTCCTCGTACCGGCGTCCGGTGGCGGCCTCGGCCATGAGGGCGACGGCGATGTTGTCGGAGTTGGAGTACGCGTAGCGGCTGCCCGGCTGGAAGGCGAGGTCCTGGTCCGCGACGAACTCCAGCAGGCGGCGGGAGTCGAAGCGGTGGCGGGGGTCCTCGGAGACGATGTCGATGAACCCCTGCGAGGAGGAGTAGTCCGGCAACCCGCTGGAGTGATGGAGCAGCTGGCGGAGCGTCACCTGATGCCAGGCGGCCGGCTGCCCGGGCAGCACCTCACCGATCGTGTCGTCGAGGTGCAGCCGGCCGCGGTCGACGAGCCCGAGGGCCACCGCTCCGCTGAAGGCCTTGGCGACGCTGGCGATCCGCATGTGGTCCGTGGCCCGCGGCGGCCGGCCGCTCTCCACGTCGGCCACGCCCGCCCGGTAGACCTCTGTACGGTCCCCGTCGCGCAGGACGGCGATGACCCCGGGGGGTCCGTCGGGCCGTTCCACCAGCTCGCGCAGCTCCTGGTGGAGGGCGGCCCCGGCGGGCGGATTGCGGTCCGCTCCGGCCTGTGCGGGCTGCACGGAGACGGCGAGCAGGGCGCTGCACACAGCGGTGGCGGCCGCCAGGCGCAGCGAAGGGCGGAGCCGGCCGGAGTGGCCGTGCGGGCGTCGGGACACGGAGGTACCTCCCGGGGAAGACGGACGCGGGGGCCCACGATGGCAGGGGCCGTAGCGTCACCGGCGGCGACACGGCCGCACACCGGCGGGCCGTGGCCCGTCCGGCCCTGCGCGGCCGGTACCTTCGACACCGGGCGCCGCGGCCTACCAGACGGGGATGGGCGCGGGCGCCGCCGTGCCGAGGTCCGGTGCGTCGCGGAGTTCGACGGTGGTCCCGGGCCGGTGGAGTTCGAGGATGACCAGCGTGTTCTCGCCCGCGCGCCACAGGGGACCCGGTGCGTACAGCGTCTTCTGCGGGCCGCGCTCCCAGAACCTGCCCAGGGCGAAGCCGTTCAGCCAGACCATGCCCTTGGTCCAGCCGGGGAGGGCGATGAACGCGTCGGCGGCGGAGTCCAGTTCGACGGTGACCCGGTGGAAGGACGGGCCGTCCGGGAGCGCGCCGTGGCCGAAGCCGAGTCCGGACAGGTCGTCGAGGGGCAGCGGCCTGATCTCCCAGCCGAACTGGTACTGGTTGTCCAGCCTGACTCCGTCGCGGATGCCCTTGCGATCGGCCAGCAGGGGTCCGTAGTTGATCCGCCCCTGGTTCTCCACCAGGATGTCGAGCTCCGCACCGCCGTCGGGCACGGAGACGGTCAGGGCCGCGAGCGGCTCGTCCCGCTCCAGGAGCCCGATCTCCCGTCCGTCCAGGAAGACTTGGGCCCGGTCGGCCAGCCCGTCGATGCGCAGCGCCGCCTCGGGCAGGGGTCCCCGTAGGCGGGTCCGGTAGTGGATCAGGCCCAGGCACTGGCCCGCTTCCTCCATGGTCAGCGGTTCGACGTGGTGCACGGGCTTGGAGAGGGCGTCCAGGGAGTCGGCCAGCGAGACGCGTCCGTCCACGGGGAGCAGCCGGGGAACCACGCGCGGGGGCAGAGCGGGAGGTTCGTGGGTGACGGGGCCGGTGTGACGTCCGATGACCTCGCGGAAGAGGTGGAACTTGCGGGTGAGTTCGCCGGCCTCGCCGACGGGGGCGTCGTAGTCGTAGCTGGTCACGTCGGGCTGGTAGGTGGTGCCGTCGTGGTTGGCGCCGTTCCACCAGCCGAAGTTGGTGCCGCCGTGTCCCATGTAGATGTTCACCGAGGCGCCCGCGGCGAGCAGGCTGTCCAGGGTGGCGGCGGCGTCCTCCGCGTCGCGCGTGTGGTGCGGCTCCCCCCAGTGGTCGAACCAGCCGTGCCAGTACTCCACGCACACCAGCGGCCCTTCCGGCTGGTACGTGCGCAGGGTCGCGAGCGAGCTCTCGGGGCGCGAGCCGAAGGTCCCGGTGGTCAGGACGCCGGGGATGCGCCCGCCGAGCTGGAACCCGTGGTCGGCCCCGTCGGTGGTGAAGAGCAGGCAGTCGATGCCCCGTCGGACCAGGCCGTCGCGGAGGTGTTCCAGATAGCCGGTGTCGTTGCCGAAGCTGCCGTACTCGTTCTCGACGCCCACGGCCACCACCGGCCCGCCCCGGCTGCCGAGCAGGGGGGCCAGTACGGGGGCCAGGGTGTCGAACCACGCGTCGACCGCGGCCAGGTACGCGGGGTCGCGGCGGCGGATCCGGATGGTGCGGTCGGCCAGCAGCCATCCGGGCAGTCCGCCGAAGTCCCATTCGGCGCAGATGTACGGTCCCGGCCGGACGATGACGTCCAGGCCCAGGTCGCCGGCGGTCCGGATGAAGGCCGCCACGTCGTTCGGCCCGTCGAAGGTGAAGGCGCCGGGCCTGGGCTCGTGGACGTTCCAGGCCACGTAGGTCTCGACGGTGTTCACGCCCATCGCGCGCAGGCGCAGCAGGCGGTCGGCCCAGAGGCCGGGGTGCACCCGGAAGTAGTGGATGGCCGCGGAGACCATCCGGTGCGGGCGGCCGTTCCGCAGGAAGCCGGTCTCGTCCGTGGTCAGCGTCGTGAGCGGCGTCGCGGCCGGCGTCGTGAGCGGCTGCGGGATCGGCTGCGGGATCGGCTGCGGGATCGGCGGGTGGGACGGCTTCATGTGCGCGCTCTCTTTCGGTGACGTCCGGTGGTGCTCGACTCGTCGGCCGACAGGGTTCCGGCGGAAGGAGAACCCCGCATAGAAAGCGCTTTCTACGGGCCGCGGATCACGCTAGGCTGAAGCGGCCCGAGGGGTCAAGGGAGATCGCATGCGGGAGAGGGTCGACGAGCGGCACAAGAGGGCACTGCGGCTCGTGCGGGAGCACGGGAGCGTGCGGGTCTCCGACCTCGCCACCCAGCTCGGAATCTCCGTGGAAACCGCGAGACGGGACGTCGCGGCGCTCTCCGACGCGGGGCTCGTACGGAGACTGCACGGCTCGGCCCTGTGGCCGACGGCACGACTCAGCCCCCGAGAGGCGCGCCTGGCGGGCGAGGCGCCCCCGGTCGCACCCCGCGGTCTCGTGCTCGGGATGCTGGTTCCCGCGGTCGGCTACTTCTACCCGTCGGTCATCCGCGGCGCCCGGGACGCCGCGGCCGACGTCGGCGCCCGGCTGCTCGTCGCGACCGCCGAGTACGACAGGGACCAGGACCGGGTGCGGATCGACGCGCTCATCGAGGCGGGCGCCACCGGGCTTCTCCTCACCCCCAGTTGGGGCGTGGCCGGCCCGGCCCCCGACGACCTCCAGGAGCTCGCGGACCTGCCGGTCCCCGCCGTGCTCGTGGAGCGGCACGTGCCGGCGGGCTCCCCCGGAGCGGAGATCGACCGGGTCAGCTCGGCCCATGCGGACGGCGCCGCCGCCGGCGTCCGCCATCTGGCGGCCCTCGGCCATCGCCGCGTGGCCCTGCTGGCCCGCGCCACGCACACCTCGCCCGCCCTGCGGCAGGGGTACCGCGCGGCGGTGGGCTCCCTCGGCCTGCCCGAGGACGACCTCTCCCCCGCCGGAGGGCTGGAGCCGGGCGAGATCGAGCACGTCGAGCGGCGCCTCGACCGGCTGCTCGACCTCGCCTCCGCGGGCGAGGTGCGCGCCGCGCTCGTCCACCCTGACTCCGACGCGATCAACCTGCTCCGGCGGCTGGCGGCGCGGGGTCTGCGCGTACCGGAGGACTTCGCCGTCGTCTGCTACGACGACGAGTTGGCCACGCTGGCGGACGTGCCCCTGACCTCGGTCGGACCCGTCAAGGGCGCGGTCGGCGCGGCCGCACTGAAGCTGCTGCTGCGCCGGATGGAAAACCCCGGGGCGGAGAGTTCGCACGTCGCACTGCTGCCGCGGCTGAAGGTACGGGAGTCGTGCGGCGGCGGCGGCCTCATCGACAGCCGGCCCCCGGGCCGGGCCGGCTGACCCGAACGGCGCCCCGCTGACCGCTTCTTGACCGAACGAGAGCGGAGCATTGACTTCCGGTCATCGGAATCGAAGTCTGGCCAACCAGCGAGACCAACCGCCGCACCGGAATCCTCCGCACCGGATTCCGCCGCACCAGATGGGTTCCTCCATGACTTCTTCCGCCTGGCCCCGTCGTACCTTCCTGCACGCAGCGGGGGGCGGCGCACTCTCCCTGGGGCTCACGGGATGGACGTCCCTCCCGGCCGCGGCGGCCGAAACGGCCACGGCCGCCGCGGAGTTCACCGGACTGCGCGCGAAATGGCGGGACCTGATCCTGGGCACCGGATTCAGTCCGACGGCCGAACCCTTCAGGACACTGCTCGCCAACCTCGGCACGACGGCCCGCGGCTACCTCTCCACGATGACCCCCGCCGCCGGCTCCCTGTGGCCCGGGGTGATCTGGACCGACCCGGATCCGGACCTCGACGCGGAGTCGTACTCCTTCTCGGCCCGCGTGAACGACAGCTACACCAGGCTGAACGTCATGGCCCAGGCCTTCTGCCAGCCCGGGACCGGGCTCACGGGCGACACCGCCCTGCTCGAAGCGATCATCACCGGCCTCGAACACGTCCATGACGAGGTGTACAACCCGGCCACCGTCCCGTACGGCAACTGGTGGAACTGGCAGATCGGCTGCCCGCAGGCCCTCATGGACACCTGCGTGCTGATCCACGAGCACCTGACGGAGGACCAGAAGGCCCGGTTCTGCACGGCCGTGGACCGCTTCCTGCCCGATTCGGCCGTGGCCGCGTACACCGGAACCAGCACCGGCGCGAACCGGGTCGACCTGTGCCGCGGCATCATCCTGCGCGGGGTCGTCGGCGAGGACCCCGACAAGATCGCCCTGGCCGCCCGGGCCCTGACGCCCGTCTTCCCGTACGTCACCACCGGCGACGGCTTCTACGCCGACGGCTCCTTCATCCAGCACACCTCCGTCCCGTACATGGGCGGCTACGGCTCGGTGCTGCACGACGGCGTGGGCCGGATCCTCGCGCTGCTGCGCGGATCCACCTGGCAACTGAACGATCCCCACACCCAGCTCTTCCTCGACACCGTGAAAACGGCCGTCGCACCGTTCATCTACAACGGCGTGATGATGGACAACGTCTCCTCCCGGGGCATCAGCCGTCAAGGCGGCAACGACCACCTGCGCGCCCACGGCCTCCTCGCCACCCTCGTCCTCCTCGGCCAGGGCGCCTCCCCGGAGGAGAACGCACGGTGGCGCGCCATGGTCAAGGGGTGGCTCCGGCGCGACTACTACTACCCCGCCCTCAAGAACCCCGGGCTGAGCCTGGTCCGCGGCTCCTTGCTGCAGGGCCTGCAGGACGACACCTCGGTCGCGCCGGCTCCCGAGCCCGTCGGGCACCGGCTGTTCCACAACATGGACCGGGTCACCCACCGGCGCCGTGGCTGGGCGGCCTCGGTCAGCATGGCGTCGAAGCGCGTCGCGCACTACGAGTTCGGCAACGGCGAGCACGCCCGCGGCTATCACACGGGCGCCGGCTGGCTGTCCTGGTGGGGCAGCGACTTCGGCCTGGAGCAGTACTCCGACGCGTACTGGCCGACCGTCGACCCGTACCGGCTCCCCGGCATCACGGCCTCCCGCAAGCCCCTCGACGACGGGCAGGGCGGCAACTGGGGCGCCCCCCGTCCGGACGCGGCCTGGGTCGGCGGCACCACCGACGGCGAATTCGGCGCCACGGGCCAGCACCTCAAGGGTCTGGCCAGCACGATGAGCGCCAAGAAGTCCTGGTTCTGGCTGGACGACTCCATCGTCTGCCTCGGCGCCGGCATCGGCTCCACCGACGGGTTCCCCGTCGAGACCACCATCGACAACCGCCACCTCGGAACCACCGGCGCCCCGGCCCTGACCGTCGACGGCGGGCAGCAGCCGGCCGCGCAGGGCTGGACGGCCGCCTTCGAGAACGCCGCGTGGGCCCACATCGAGGGCCAGGCCGGCTACGTCTTCCCCGCCGGGGCCAGGGTCGGCGCCGTACGCGAGGAACGCACCGGCGCCTGGAAGGACATCAACACCGGCGGGTCCGCCGACCCGGTCACCCGCCGCTACCTGACCCTGTTCACCGACCACGGCACCGATCCCACGGACGCCGAGTACGCCTACGTCCTGCTGCCGGGCGCCAGTGCCCGGACCACCGAGCAGCGCTCCCATGACCGGGGCTGGCTGAAGATCCTCGCCAACACCGCCGACCAGCAGGGCATTCGCGTCGCCAAGCTCGGCTTCACGGCCGTCAACTTCTGGGCACCGGGAACCGTTGACGGGATCACCGCGAACGCCCCCGCCTCCGTCCTGATCCGGCAGAACCGCAACGGAACCGCGACCGTCGTGGTCTCGGACCCCGCGCGGCAGGCGACCTCGCTGGAGGTCCGGTGGAACCACCGCGTCGCCACGATCCTCTCCAAGCCGTCCACCGTCACCGGCGCCACCACCGGCGACGCGCTGACCCTCGCGTTCGGCGACCTCACGGCCCGGGCCGGAGCGCCGCAGAGCGTCACGGTCCGACTCGGCTGAACCCCGGGGCGGCGCGGCCCGCTGGTGGCGGCGGGCCCCGCCGCCACCCCGGGAGTTGACAACGTTGCCAACCCGCCCGCAGGCCCCCACACACACCCACTCACCCAGTCCCTCGCTCCCACTCCCCCAGGAGGGCTTCATGCAACGAAGCAACGTCCGACTCCTCGCCCCCACCGCCCTGGCCGCCGCGCTCACCTTCGCGACGACGTCGCCCGCCCAGGCGGCGGCCGAGTGGGACGGCGACGCGGACAACGGAGGGACCGCCGTCTTCGCCACGGTCATGTGCGACGACCCCTCGTACGTCTACCAGCCCGACTGGAACGACGGCCGCGGCAGGATCTTCGCGTTCACCAAAGCGGTGGGCTCGGAACGCTGCGAGGGACTGGGCATCGCCGGCCGGACCCTCACGGACGGCAGAACGTACTGGTTCGGCTGGGAGTCGATGACCAAGACGGGGGACGCGCAGACGGTCTTCCAGTGGAAGTCGTGGGGCACGGACGCGGAGCAGGACCAGAACTACCCCGTGCTGATGAAGGTGGAGGACGGCCGGCTGAAGATCTGGTACGTCGCCCCGGGCGAGGAATGGATCGCCGCGGGAAGCGCCCCCTGGACTCCGGGCGCCTGGAACAAGATCGAGCTGGGCATCGACGCCCGTTCGTCCAGCAGCGGTTCCTTCGCCCTCTACGTCAACGGCCAACTGGTGGCCGACCGGCACGACGTACGCACCTGGGACCTCAAGGGCAACGTGCCGCGCTGGGGGACGTACGGCTCGACCATCACCGGCGTCGAGTCGGTCAACTGGGTCGACGGACTGAAGATGGGCACCACGCGCGACGACGTCGACTAACCCGTCGTCGTGCCGTTGACGGCCCGCGAGGCGGACGTGCGCTCGACGCGGTCGCGGACGGGCCGTCCAACATGGGTATGGGCCGTCGGCTGGTCATCGCCGAGGCCACGCTCACGACCCGCCTGCCACGGGTCTTCGCCGAGCCGGACGTCAGCGACCGGACCCACGCGGTGGCCGTGGCCCTGGAGCGTGGACTTCTGGTCCGCCGCTGACGTCCTCGCGCCGGGCGCGACGGCCCTCCGTCAGCCCCGCAGCGGACCCTCGCAGGTGTAGGGCGAAGTGCCGGCGCTTCCGGCGATCGCGGCCGGGCCGAACCAGCAGTTCATGTCCTGGAAATTGGTGCCGCTGCCGAGGGCGCGCTCGATCAGCCGGCTGTCGGCGGCAGCGGACATGTCCTTGAAGACCAGGTCCGGATTGGTCGCGCCGCTCAGCGTGGCCGTCAACTGGCCCGTGCACACGAACCGCCGGTTGGTGCCTGCGGCGCCCGTGTCCGCGCACTGCGGCGTGGTCCCGCTCGACGCCGTGAACGCCGACTGCACCTGGGCCGCGGTGTCGTGGGTGAGGGTCGCGGTGGGCTGGAACGCCGTGTTCGGCACGTACAGGTCGCCGACCTTGGCGATCTGCTCGTCGAGGAAGGCGTCGTACCCGCTCTGGACGGCCGCGTCGGCGCCGAGGCGGTTCCGCCAGGCGTCGAATCCGGTGACGTCATTGGACCGCAGGAACCGGTACATGGCCTGGAGTTCGGAGGGCTTGTCCCGCCACAGGTACTCATAGAAGGTGCCGGCGTAGTCGTAGAACCGGAAGCCGTCCCCAGCGTAGGTCGCGTGCAGGAGTTGGTCCACGGTCATCCGCGGGCCGCCGGCCGCCGTGTCGTCGATGACCCCCTGGACCAGGGACTTGCGCACCGCGATCCCGTCGTCGCGGGTGGCGCCGTCGAAGAACTCCGCGGTCCCCTCGTCCATCGCCGTGGTCCGGTCGCCGCTGTACCAGGCTCCGGAACCGAAGGTTCCCGGGACGGCGAAGCGGCCGTTGAGGTAGTGGGCGTACTCGTGCCGGAACAGCTCCTCCAGGGTCAGGGAGGAGTCCTGGGGAACGCGCCGCTGGTACGTGTAGAAGGTCGCCGTGGACTCGATGTACATGCCGCCGTTGTCGGTGGTCAGACCGGTGAGCACCGGCTGGTACGCGACGTAGTCGGCGCGCGAGGCGTAGAGCACGATGGTGAGGGTGCTGTTGGTGTCGCCCGCGAGCGGCTGATCGGTGCCGAGTACGCGGTGGTACTGCGCCTTGACCTGCTTGCTCGCGTAGTAGAGCTGGTCGACCGTGGCCCGGTCGAGCGCGGTGCGGACCTTCATCGCGCCCTTGTCGTAGGTGTACGTGTACGGGAAGAGCCGGGCCTCCAGCTCCGCCTTGCACTTCGGCGAATGGCAGGCGCCCCCGCCCGCGGCCTGGGTGGCCTTCGCGGCGGTGGCGGCCCGCTCCACGCGGTCGTGCTTGTCACGGCCGGACTTGGCCGGCGCGGGTCCCGCCTTCGCCGCGGCAGCGGGTGCGGATCCCTCGGCTGCCGGCACGGCGGCGGCCTGGGCGGTGGGGAGCGCGGACAGTGCGAGCGTCGCGGCTATCGCGGCGGTGAGCAGGGACGTACGCACGGATCTCGGAGCGCGCAACGGGGTCTCCTGACGGGTCGACAGGGGTGGATAGGGCAGTGACGCGTAACATAGCAATGTGAAATTGCACTGAGAACCCCTCAGGCACCATCGGCTTTTCTCGGCCACGCGCGCACCGGGGACAGGCCGCACCGGATGACCCGCGGACGCAGTCTTGTGCGCGGCGGCGCGCCTCCACATACTTCACTGGCAGCGCCTGTCAGGGACACGCCAACCCCTGAATGCGCCTCACAGGGCCCCCACCCCATGGGCCCCGACGCTCCGAGGAGGAGATCAGTGAGGATCACGCGCACCAGTTCCCCCACCCGCACCGCACGGCGGGCCGCCTTCACCGCCGTGGCCACCGGCCTGCTGACGGCCGCCGCCCTCACCCTGCCCACCGCCCAGGCGGCGACCCCCCAGTCCTTCGGTGCGACACAACTGGCCAAGGTCGACCAGGCCGTCCTGAGCGCCGATGTCGGCGGCACCGCATGGTACGTGGACCAGGCGGACGGCCGGGTCGTCGTGACGGCCGACAGCACCGTGTCCGCCGCCGGCCTCGCGAAGATCAGAAAGGCGGCGGGGGCCGACGCGGGGGCGCTGCGGATCGAGCGCACCCCCGGGAAGTTCACGCGTCTCCTGGGTCCGGGCGATGCCATCTACGGCGGCGGCTACCGCTGTTCGGCGGCGTTCAACGTCGTCAGTGGCAGCACGTACTCCTTCCTGACCGCCGGCCACTGCGGCAACGTGGTCAAGACCTGGTACACCAGCTCCGCCCAGAGCACGCTGATCGGACCCACCGTCGGGTCCAGCTTCCCGGGCAACGACTACGCGCTGGTCCGCTACGACAACGCCTCGCTCAGCCACCCCGGCGGCTTCACCGCCGCCAACGCCTACGTGGGCGAACCGGTCAAGCGGAGCGGCTCCACCACCGGCACGAGGAGCGGAACGGTCACCGCCCTGAACGCCACCGTCCACTACAGCGGCGGCGGCACGGTGCGCGGCATGATCCAGACCAACGTGTGTGCGGAGCCGGGCGACTCGGGCGGCGCACTGTACGACGGCACGAAGGCACTCGGCATCACGTCCGGCGGCAGCGGAAACTGCTCGGTCGGCGGCACGACGTTCTACCAGCCGGTGCCCGAGGCCCTCGCCAAGTACCGGGTGTCCCTCCTCTGAGACCAGCCCGCACCGGTCCGACAGGTCGATCAGAACCCCGGCTCCCTCCCGCAGCGATCCGAAGCGGAGAGCGGAACCCGGAAGGCGCCCGCCCCGGACTCACCCCCCGGGGCGGGCGCCCCTGGTTGAGCGGTGGCCGGCAAGCCACTTGAATGCCGTCGTGACCACGAAACCTCTGGGCAGCCCACGGACCATCGCCGGACGGGCGTCGCTCGCCGAGGTCATGGGTCGGCTACGGCACCGCAGACCGGTCTTCCACTCCGAGGCCGACCTCCAGCACGGTTTCGCGCGGGTCCTGTGGGAGCTGGCGCCGGAGGTGGAGTCCAGGCTCGAGGTCCCGCTGCGGCGATCGGAGAGGACCGAGCACCTGGACCTGCTCTGCATCGGTCCGAAGGCGCGCACCTGCGTCGAGTTCAAGTACTTCACCCGCCGCTGGAAGGGCGTGGCCGGTGTCCCGGCCGAGGCCTACGACCTGAAGGCGCACGCGGCCACGGACCTCGCCCGCCTCCACTTCGTCCGGGACATAGCCCGACTGGAGCGCTTCTGCCGGGAGACCGAGCAGAACGGTCTCGCCCTCATGCTGACCAATGACCCGGCTCTGTGGACACCGCCGGCTCCCGGCCACCGGCCCACGCGTGATCACGAGTTCAGGATCCATGCGGGGGGCGAGCTCGCCGGAACCCGGCTTTGGGCGAACGGCACGTTCCCGAAGAACACGTGCACGCTGGACGGAACTTATCGGCCGGCCTGGGAGCCGTACTCCGAACAAGGCGGGGCGGGCGGCGAGTTCCGCTATCTGGCCGTGTTCGTCGAGCCGTCGGCCGACGGAGCCGCGTCCGGTCGGGCACCGCTTCTCTGCGCCGGTCGAGGCGGGTCGCGCTCGGCGGCGTCGGTCGTGTCAGTCGTGTCGGGCGAGCTTGACCGCGGAGGCGAGCAGGATCACGGCCAGCAGGGGGACGAGGACGAGGTCCGGAAACACTCCCAGCAGTAGTCCGCCCAGCACCGCGCCGGTCATCGAGCCCGCTGCCATGACCGCGGTGAAGCGGATGTTGGCGCCGAGGACGGCGAAGCTGCCGTCACGGCTGTAGCGGGCGAAGGCGACGAGCATGGTCGGCAGGGAGACCAGCAGGGAGAGGCTTCCGGCGGTCTTGACGTCCTCGCCGAACAGCAACACGATCGTCGGGATCAGCAGTTCGCCGCCGGCTACGCCCATGATCGCGGCGACCACCCCGATGCCGAACCCGGCCGCGACCCCTGCGGGGATCCGGGCCCAGACCGGCAGCGCGAGCGTGTCGAGGGTGGTGGTGTGGGTGAGGACCAGGGCGGCGGCCATGACGACCATCAGCGCGGCCAGCACCTTGTAGAGGGTGGCCGAACGCATGCGGACCGCCCAGCCGGCCCCGGCCCAGGCGCCCAGGAGGCTGCCGGCCAGCAGATTGGCCGCGACGGGCCAGCGTGCCGCGACGTCGGCGGCCGGCACCACCGCGAGCCGGGCGGGCAACGCGACCAGGACCACGACCAGGCTCAACGCCTTGTTCAGGATGACGGCCGAAAGGGCGGCGAACCCGAACAGTCCGATCAGCAGGGGCAGGCGGAACTCCGCGCCGCCCAGGCCGATCATCCCGCCCAGCACTCCGATCGCGGCTCCCGCGCCGAAGACGACGGGCGCGGAGTGCGCGGGACGGAGCGAGGTGAGGTTCTGGTCGGTGGCCATGGACGGCATCCTCGCTGGTGGCGCCCCCTCCCTGCCATGGCAAGGAGGCACCGGGTGTCCGCTCGGGGTTCGTCCGGATATCCGACATCATCGGGGGCCGGCTCGCCGGGTCCTTCATCTCGCTGCCGCCACCACCCGTACCGGATGGCGTAACGCCTCTGGCCCTCCTTCCCGACATCGACCAGCATGAGCAGCGGGACCGGCGGACGAAATGGGCACGCATGCGCGCCACTGAGGGCAACCAGGACTATCCCTTCGCTGTCACGAACACGGCCGCGGCGCTGCTGGACGGGGCCGGGACGATCGTCGCCTGGACACCGGCCGCCGAAGCCCTCCTGGAGCGCCGGTCCGCCGACGTGTGCGGCCGGCCGGCACGGGAGCTGCTGGCGGACGCGGGCAGCTGGGAGGCGGTTCTGGCCCAGGGCGCGCGGGGAACACGGGAGGGGTGGGAAGGCCGGGCCACGGTGCGGCACGGCTCGGGGCGCGAGCTGGAGGTCGGCTTCCGTGTCATCCCGCTCAACGACGGCGTGCCGGGGACCCCGGCCCGCTGCCTCGTGCTCGGCTCCCCCCTGGAGCTGGTCGCCCGGTGGCGGCAGGACCACGCCTTCACGCACGAACTGTTCCTGCAGGGCCGGGTGGGCCTGGCCGTCTTCGATGCGGACCTGAGCCTGCTTCGGACGAACACGCACCTGCTGCCGTACACCGGCGTGCCCGTCGACCTGAACGGCCGGCGCCTCGCGGATTTCCTTCGGGCCGAGGACGCGCGGGTCATCGACGACCGGCTGCGGGAGGTCCTGCACAGCGGGAACCCCCTGATCGGCTTCAACACGACCGCGCGCACCCTGGACGACCCGAGGGGCGGCCGGGTCATGACCATCCAGGCGTTCCGGCTGCAGGAACCCGACGGACATCCGATGGGTGTGGCGGCGGTGTTCACCGACGTCACCGACCACGAGCGGGCGCGTGGGCGCCTGGACCTGCTCTACCGCGCGACCGGCGCGCTGGGCGGTTCGCTGTCCGTCCTGCGCACCGTCGAGGACCTGGTCGAAATCCTGGCGCCCGCGTTCGGCGATGCTGCCGCGGTGGATCTCGCGGAGACCATTCTGACCGGCGGTGAGCCGGCCGCCGCCGGCGGGCGTCCCACGGCGCCCCTGATCCGGATGGCCGTCGCCGGAGCGGAAGCGGACGTGCTGCGGACGGGTACGGCCCACTTCACCGCTCCTCTCGCCGCGGCCGGGACCGACCCGGGCGGTAGCGACCCGGGCGGTAGCGACCCGGCCGTGACCGACCCGGCCGCGTCCGCGGCACGGGAGTGCCGGGGAGAGCTGGTCACCGGCCTCGGAACCCGGCCCTCTGGGCCCGGGAGCGACCCTGTCCCGGAGTGGGCGGCCGCCGTCCCCGGGGCGCATTCGGCGATGACGGCGCCGCTGTGCGCACGGGGCGTCGGGTTCGGAAGGATCACGCTCTGGCGCACCGGGGACACTCGCCCGCTGGACGAGGACGACCTGGCGCTCCTGGAGGAGATCGCCGCCCGTGCGGCCGTCGCCGTGGAGAACGCGCGGCGGTACACCAAGGAACGCCGCATCGCCGTGGGCCTGCAGCGCAGCCTTCTGCCGCCGGCCACCTCCGAGACGCCCGCACTGGAAGCCGCCGGCCTCTACCTGCCCGCCGACGCGGACAGCGGAGTGGGCGGCGACTGGTTCGACGTCATCCCCCTGTCGTCCGCCCGGGTCGCCCTGGTGGTCGGGGACGTCGCCGGTCACGGGCTGCACGCCACGGCCATGATGGGACGTCTGCGCAGCGCCGTGCGCGCGATGGCGGACCTGGAACTGGAACCCGAGGAACTGCTGGCGCACGTCGACGACATGGTCCTGCAGGTGGCCGCCGAGGCGGAGAGCGACGACTCGGATGACGGCGACGCGGGCACGCCGCTGCGCAGCGGGCCGGCTGGTGCCACCTGCCTGTACGCCGTCTACGACCCGGTGACCCGAAGGTGCGTCATGGCGAGCGCCGGACACCCGCCTCCGGCCGTGGTCGACCCGGACGGAACCGTGGAGTACGTCGAGCTGAGCCCGGGCCCGCCCCTGGGGGTCGGGGGCTGGCCCTTCGAGCCGGTCGAACGCGATCTGCCGCCGGGGAGCGTCCTCGCCCTGTACACCGACGGCCTGATCGAACGCGGAGTGGGGGACATCGACCAGGGGATGCGCGACCTGGCGGACCGCCTGCTGCGCGCGGACGTACTCGGCCGGCCGCTGCGGCAGGCCCGGCACGACATCGTGGAGGGGTTGCCGCCGGGCCGGCTGAGGGACGACGTCACCCTCCTGCTGGCCCGTACCCGGGTGGTGGACGAGGGCGCCATCGCGACATGGCTGCTCGACGCCGACCCGGCGGTCGTCGGCGACGCGCGCCATCTCGTCCTGGACCAGCTGACCGCCTGGGACCTCGACGAGCTCGCCTTCAGCACGGAGCTCATCGTCAGCGAGCTGGTCACCAACTCCATTCGGCACGCCGGCGGCCCGGTCCGGCTCCGGCTGATCCGGGCGGACGCCCTGACGTGCGAGGTGTCGGACTCCAGCAACACGCAGCCGAGGATGCGGCGTGCGAGGAGCCACGAGGAAGGCGGTCGCGGGCTGTACATCGTCGCGCAGCTCTCGCACCGCTGGGGCAGCCGCTACACCGCGGGAGGCAAGACCGTCTGGTCCGAACAGGCCCTGCCCCCCGTGTGAACACGAGCCGTGCACTCGTAGAAGGTGCCCGGCGTCGGGGCGGTGGCCGCGGGCCAGGGGTGAGGAGGGGCACCGCCGGTGACGCCCCGGACGGCAGCCGCCGTTGCTGGAGGGCCGTACCGGATCCGTCCGCACGGACGACGGGCGTCTGGACGTCCGCCGCGCGCGTGGCGTGCGAAGTACAGCTCGGCACCACGGACACGCCGGCGGGCTACGGCCTGGCGGTGTCCCTCACCGTCAGCCTGCCCGGCCGGCGGGCGGCGGACCTCCAGCCGTTGCTGCACCGGGCGGACGCGGTCTGCCCCTACGCGCAGGCAGTACGCGGCAACGTACCGCTGACGCTCCTCGCCCTGGACGACCCCGCCTCCGCCGACGGGGCTTGAGCTGCCGGTACGGTGACGGCATGAGCGGATCCCGGCGCCTCGTGCGCACCTGGGAGGTCTTCCCCGGCTCGGGCTACTCGACCGCGTGGGTCGACCTCGCCCAGGGCGCCTTGACCGCGCGCGGGCGCTCCGTCGGCCTGGACCCCGAGCCGTACTGGCTGGCGTACACGCTCGAAACCTCCGACGGCTACGTGACCTCGCGCCTCCACGTGACCGTCGAGACGGCGGCGTCGATCCGTGAGCTGGACCTGCGGGCCGACCGCGGACGCTGGACCGCTGACGGCGCGTACCGCCCCGATCTCGACGGCGCGCTCGACTGCGACCTGGGCCTCTGCCCGCTGACCAACACCATGCCCGTGCTCCGCCACGGCCTGCACCGGCGGCCCGGAACCGGACCGCACCACTTCCTCATGGCCTGGGTCTCCGTCCCGGACCTCGCCGTCGGCGCGAACCGGCAGACCTACACGCCTCTCGCGCGCGCCGGAGACGGCGCGCTCGTCCGCTACGAGTCCGGCGGCTTCCGCGCGGACGTCGGCTTCGACGACGACGGTCTGGTCCTGGACTACCCGTCCCTGGCGGCCCCGTTCACAGCATGACGTGCTTGACCTGGGTGTAGTCCAGGAGGCTCGACGATCACGATCTGGCGGGGCGATCGCGCCGGCCCCCGGGATCGCCCCGTCTTCCCCGAGATCGCGCCGGCGTTCAACCCCGGGGCCTCCCCGGCGCTCTGACGGCGCGGCGGCCCGGGGCGGGCCTTCACCGGGCTCGGTAGGCCCGCGGCCATCCCGTACGCCGCCGCGAGGCGCGCGGCCCGCGCCCGGACGGCAGGGGTGCGGCCAGGCCGAAGACCACGGTGATCCGGGCTCCGCCGCGGGGGCCGCGGGCGATGCGCACCGAGCCGCCGGTGACGGACCCGGCCCTGCGGGCGATGTCGAGGCCGAGCCCCGAGGAGCCCGTGCTGCTTCCGCGGGAGAGGGCCTGGTCCGGTTCGGGGATGCCCGGACCGGCGTCCTCCACGACCAGTTCCACGGCCTGGGCGGTACGGGCGACGCGCACGGCGAACGGGGTACCGGGCGGGGTGTGCCGGAACACGTTGCCGATGAGCGCGTCCACCACGGCGGCGACGTCGTCCTCGGAAAGGCCGACCGCCGCGGGCTCCTGGGTGAGGTCGAGGGAGCAGGGGCGGTCCTGCTGCTCCGCCAGGACCGCCCAGAAGGCGGTCCGGCGGCGTACGACGTCGGCGGCCTCGCAGCGGGGTCCGGCCGGTCCCGGACGCGTGGCGTGGTGCGCCGTGCCCGCTTCCGGGCCGCGCATGCCCTGCCCCATCGGGCCCACGGCGAGCGGGGTGCGGGCCGCGGTGATGATGGCCCGGAGTTCCGCTTCCAGTGCGCACACGGCGGCCTCGACCCTGGCCGACTCCGGTGAGCCGGCCATGCGTTCCGTAGCCAGGTGCAGGGCCGTCAGCGGGGTGCGCAGCCGGTGGGACAGGTCCGCGACCAGTTCGCGCTCGACGGCGAGCAGTTCGGTCATCCGGTGGGCCATGGTGTTGAAGGCGATGCCCGCCTCGCGCAGCTCCCTCGGCCCCATGGGGTCCACGCGGGCGTCCAGATTGCCCTGGCCCAGGGCCTGGGAGGCGTGGGCGAGCTTCTTGGAGGATCTGACGACCTTCGCGCCGAGGCGGTCCGCGACCAGTACGGAACCGCCGACCAGCCCGACGGCGAGGAGGAGCATGACCGTCCAGGAGGCCGTGACCCCGCGGGTCAGCTCCTGTTGGGGGACGAAGTTCTCGATGACGGCGACCTGGTCGCCGGGCAGGACCACCGGCTGCAGGCAGATCCAGCCGCCGGGAACCCCCTCGGATATGGACTCGCGTCCCTGCTGGGCCCGTTCGAGCAGCGCCTTGGGGGCTCGGGACGCGCCGAGGGCGGGGGCGTCCGGCAGGTGGACGACCAGGTACTCGGACGCGTCCAGACTGGCGGCGGATTCCCGCAGGGCGGACGGATCGGTGGTCAGCGTCAGTACGGGGGCCAGGGCGGCGGCCCGCTGCTCGGCGGCGGTGACGCTCTGCTCCTTGACGAGCGACATCACCAGGGCGGCGAGCGGTATGAGGAAGGAGAGGGCGACCATGGACGTGACGGCGAGCGCCACGCCGGCCAGGGAGCGTCTCACCGCGGTGCCACCAGCTTGATGCCGACGCCGCGGACGGTCAGCAGGTAGCGCGGCGCCGCCGCGCGTTCGCCGAGCTTGCGGCGCAGCGACGACAGGTGCACGTCGACGGTCTGGTCGTCCACGTACGGCTCGCGCCAGACCTCGGTCAGCAGCAGCCGCTTGGAGACGACCTGGCCGGTGTGGTGGGCGAGGAAGGCCAGGAGGTCGAACTCGCGGCGGGTGAGCCGGAGTTCGCGGCCGGCCAGGTACGCGGTGCGCGCCCCTGGGTCCACCGCCAGCTCGCCGACGGTGGTGGGGCGCAGCGGTTCGGCCGCCGCCGGCCCCGCACCCCGGACGCCGTGCGCGGCATGGGCGGGCGGCAGGTGGCTGGTGCGCCGCAGGACGGCGGAGAGGCGCGCGACGAGCTGGCCCCCGGAGAAGGGTTTGACCAGGTAGTCGTCGGCGCCCGCGTTGAGGAGCCGGATGATCTCCGCTTCGTCGTCTCGGGCGGTGGCCACCAGCACGGGAACGGAGGATATGCCCCGGATCATGCGCAGGGCGTCTCCTCCGTCCAGATCGGGCAACCCGAGGTCGAGGACCACCGCGTCGACGGGCGACTGGGTGACCTCGCGCAAGGCGCCGAACCCGTCGGCGGCGCTGCGTACGGCATAGCCGTGCTCCACCAGGACTTCGATCAGTGACTGGCGGATGCTGGGGTCGTCTTCGACGACCAGGACGCTCGGCATGGGCACACCTTAGGTGAACGCTCGTTCCTACCGGTCGCCGAAGGCCGGGCCCTCGTCGGTGACGCGCAGGTGGAGGGGCCGGTCGGAGACCGGGATGGTGCAGCCCTCCTCCGAGCTGCAGCTCGCGTACCCGAGCAGTACGGTCGCGTCCCCGTTGCCGTCCAGGCGGACGGGCAGTGTGGTGGTGACGGGTCCGTCCGGGTAGACGGGGACCGGGGCGTCGACGCCGGGCACGCTGATCGTCCGTACGTCCGCCGCGGCCGTCAGCTTCCCGTCCGCCCGCAGGACGCCGGCGACGTCCATCGAGGTCGGCCGGCCCACGCCCTCGATCCCGTCGGCCGGCAGCTCGGTGCTGTACAGGTGGAACCCCTTCTGCTCGGGGGTGAAGACCGCGGTCAGGGTGGCCCTCGGCGGATGCCAGTCCGACACCGAGAGCGTGACGGTGACCCCGTTCTCGGTGAAGCTCGTCATGGGCGCGGAGGCGGCCCCGGCGGGCTGCTCGCCGCATGCAGTGAGCGCGGCCAGGGAGAGCAGGGCGGCCGCGAGGCGGACGGCGCGGGAGGGGTGCGCGTACGGGGAGACGTTCATCGGCCGTGCTTTCGTCAGGGTGAGGGAGGGAGGCAGGGGCCGTGGCCGGCCCTGTTGCGCGCGTACGAAGGACTGCGCCGACGAGCGGTCCCGGTCGTCTCACGGCGCCCACTGGCGGAGGAAGGAGTTGATGCCGTCCGGGGTCAGGGCGGGATTGCCGGTGACGTGGGTGTCCGTGCGCACCGTGCCGGACGGGGAGACGACGACCAGGACGGGCATCTTGTACGTGCCGCCCGAGGGGCTGTACGTGCGCAGGAGCGCGGAGTTGGCGGAGCTGTCGCCGCCGATGTCCACCTTGACCAGGTGGTACGAGGCTCCGAGGATCGAGGCCGTCTGCGGCTGGGCGAACACCTTGTCGGCCGCCTTGCAGTTGCCGCACCAGTTGGCACCGAAGTCGAGCAGCACCATCCGCCCATCGGCCTTGGCCGCGCGCAGCGCCGCGTCGATCAGCTTCTTCGCGTCGGCCGAACCGTCGTAGCCGGGGCCGGGTATGCGGGCCGCCGGGGCGGGCGTCGCGGAGGTGCGGGACGGCTTGGGGGCGGGCTTGGCCGACTGGGCGCGCGAGGGGGCCGGCTGGGCACCGGCCGGCGCGGACGCCGACGCCGAAGGCGTGGCGGACGCGGTCGGGGACGCATCGGCGGACGCCGTCGCGGACACCGACTCCGTCCCGGCGGGGAGGGTTTGCGAGGGCTGTCCGGCCGTGGCCGGCGCGGCGGCGCCGGTGGACTGGGCGGACGGACCGCACGCCGCGGTCAGCCCGACGGCGACCACGGCCGCGGCCACCAGGGGCAGCCGCACGCTCAGCGTGGCGGCGGAGCGAAGGCGCGGCGTGCGACGGGCGGCACGGACGGTTCGGAGCATGCGAGAAGTCATGGCGAAGACACCCCAGGGCACGGTTCGGAATACGGGAAGGGCGAAGCGCCTTCCGGATCGGTGAAGCCGAGGGCGCGACGGCCCGACGGGTCGCCGAGGCGGTCGTGCCCGGGCACCGGAGGCCGCTCGGCTGACGCGAGCATAGGACCGCCGTGGGCCGCTGGAACCGGGTGGGCGCGATCTTGAGGTTCCCCTAAGGAACAGCTCACCTTCCGCTTCACCGGAGCTCGGACGACGAGTTCGCACAAGGGGGGTGAAAACCGGAAAACGGATCAGTCGGTCAGAGGGACGTCTCGCGCACGCTGGCCCTCGCCGACGGAGTGACCGTAGCCGTGACGACCGAGCGGTGGTCCGCGCTGGTGAACGTGACGATCAGGGTGTCGTCCGCGGTCTGCGACGTACCGGCCTTGTAGCCGCGGCCCGGTACCGCGGAGATCAGGCACACGCCGCGGCTGCCGTAGCGCACGGTGACCTTGCCGCCCTCCGAGGGGACGGTGTAGAGGCCCGGCCCGCCCCCGCCGCAGTCGACGGGCGGTTTGGATGCCGTCGTGCGGGGCGTTCCCGTCGGGGCCTTCACGGGGGCGGGCGTCGAAGCCGGGGGTGACGGCCGCCCGGTCACGGAGGGCGAAGCGTCGGGGGTGGCGCTCGGGGACTGAGGGGCCGGCGACTGGCCCTGCGCCGCCTGCCAGGCGGGCGGCGTCTCGATGACCACGGGGGCGGACCGCGCGACCGGAGGCGTATGCCTGGTCGAACCGACCACGAACTGGACCGTGGCGAGCACGGCGGTCACGCTGGCGGCCGTGCACGACAGCCATATGATCAGGTAGCGCGGAATTCGGGGCACGGCCCCATAGTGGCCGACCCGCCGGGCCGCCCGTCACCGCCTCCCCCGTACGACCCGGCCGCGCCGAGAAGGCCCCGCACGGCCCCGGATCGGGCCGGGAACGGCCCCGGATCGGGCCGGGATCGGGCCGGGATCGGGCCGGGAACGGGCCGGGAACGCCGACGTCCTCCTGACCCGCGTGCGGGCCGGAGGACGTGCGCCGGACCCCGGGGGAGCGGGGCAGGTCGGATTTCCTACCTCGGTGTTCCGAAGTTCTGCGTCCACCAGGGGCCGCCGTCGCCCTTGTGGAAGCCTATGCCGATCTCCCGGAAGTCGCAGTTGAGGATGTTGGCCTTGTGGCCGGGGCTGTTCATCCACGCGTTCATGACCGCGACGGCGTCCGCCTGGCCGCGGGCTATGTTCTCGCCCAGGCGGGACCAGCCGTATCCGGCGGCTTCCACGCGGGTGGTCATGGTGGACCCGTCGGGTCCGGTGTGGGACATGACGCCGCTGCGGGCCATGGTGTCGCTGTACGCCCGTGCCGCGGCGCTCAGCTTGGCGTTGGAGGTCAGCGCACCGCACCCGGCCGCGGCCCGCTCCTTGTTGACCAGGGAGAGGACCGCGGACTCCGTGGCGGAAGCACCGGAGGAGCCGGCCCCGCCGGAGGAGCCGCCCGAACCACCCGAACCCGAACCACCCGACCCACCCGAACCGCCGCCGGTCGTCGCGGCGGGCGTACGGGCGGGCTTGGGCTTGGCGGGCGGGGTCGACGCCGCGGGGGCCGGGCGGCTTTCCGCCGCCGACGTCGTGGGGGCGGCGGATCCGGTGGCCCCGGCGGCGGGCGTCGCGGACGGCATCGCGCCCGTCGCGGACGCCGCGTCCGCGGAGAGCGTGGGGGCCGCGGGAGCGGGAGTTGCCGTCGCCCCGTCACTGCGTGAGCCCGCCGCCCCGGACTTCTGCACGCTCGCACGTGCGCCCTCGTCGGAGTCGGCCACCGCGACGCCGACCGCCACCACCGCGGCCGTCGCGGTGAGGGACAGCACGATGCGGGTACGCACCGTCTTCTTCCGTCGCGCCTCGACTCGGGTCGGCGTTCCGGGGGTTCGGCTGCGGCTCATGCCTGTGGCACCTCTCGGCGAAAAAGGGAGGACGGGTCCCCGAGCGTAGGCTGACGACCAGCGAGAACGGTGTCCCGGAGGCGTTCTTCAAGGTCCCTTAAGGAAGCCCGCAGACTCTGCACAGGAACGACGGCGGACCTCGACCGTCCGGGCGGGCGGATGCCGCGCGGCCGGTCCGGGGTGGCCGAGATGCATATATCGCACAGGGCGGTTGCACCGCTACCTTCCGTCATACGCACGGCGCGGTGATCACTGCCCGGACCCGTCCCGCGACCGGCGGACCGGGGCCACCTCGTCCTCATCGCAGATCTGGCGTCGCAGCCGCCGCGCAATCCCCACCCGACTCCAGTGAGGGCACAGCGCGACCGACGAAGCTGCCGACGAAGGGGAACCATGCCATGACGTCCGGACCCGGATTGTCAGGGACCGTGAGGGCCTACCGGGAAAGCCTCGGTTTCATGCCCGCCGGCCCCTGGCGCCGAGCCTCTCTGTGGCTGCTCGACCAGCCGGAGTACGCAGCGCGGTGGCGCCGGCTCATCGGGCTGGAGGAGCTGGTGCGCAGGACCGACGTGCTCCTCGCCGGCCTGCCGCTCCGTCCCGACGAGGTCGACGTCCTCGTCGGCCACAGCACGCTGATGAACGTCCATCAGCTCTACGAGGTCGTGTCCGGCAACCTCGCCATCGGCCTGGGAGAACCTTCCGCCGGACACGACGCCGGGAGCGACCTGCTGCGCAGGTTCAATCCGGCCGCGGTGACCTGCCTGCGCACGATGGACCCCCTGCCGGCCAGGAAGGCCCTGCCCGACTGGCAGACCGCCGCGGGCCGGATCTCGGCCCCCGTCCACAGCAACAACGAGGCCGAGCACCGGTCCTTGGCCGAGGCCTACCTGAAGGCCCACCCCGAAGAGGACGCCCGCGCACTGGAGTTCTCCATCGCGCCCAGCCTGCTGGCGAACATCGAGTCCGGGATCGCCCTGGCCGACGCGGTACGCGACCTGGCCACCCGGGAGGTGTTCATCACCGGTCTCACCGGGCGCTACGACGCGGTCCAGCGGCTGGTCACGGACCGGCCGGCAGCTCTGCCCGACCTGATCGCCACGGGCACGGACAGCATCATGGTCATCTCGACCCTCGCGTACTACACCGGCTTGATCAACGAAGTCGTCCGCCCCCTCCCCCGTTACGCCCGAACTCTGCGGGACGGCAGCCTGGAACGGTTCTTCACCGCCGCGGCGCTGCTCGTACGACTCGTCGACGACGTCGGAACCCGGCTGCTGGAACAGGACGGGCACGATCGCCGGCTGCTGATCGCCCGGCTGCGCGCCCGCGCCGGCAGGGAGCCGGACCTCACCCTGTCCGGCGTGCTGTGGAAGGCGCAGGCAGAGGAGGGAGTTCTGCTGCGGCTGAGGAAGGACGTCCGGTTCGGTGAGTTCAACATCTGCCTGGACGGCATCCGCGGCCTGCCCGCCGCACCGGCCCTGGCCCTCTTCGAAGCCCGGCTGGACCATGTGACGACGCTGTACCGGCGCACGCTCACCTCACTGGCCAAACGCGCCGACGAACTGGAGCGGCGTACGGGCAGTCCGCTGGCCGGAGCTCCGGCGCTCCGCTTCGTCGCGTTCCACCAAGAGCTCTCCCGCAAGGCGTTCGAGGCCCAGACGGGCGACTAGCCCCGTTCCAGGTCTTCGACCCGGCGTTCCCCACCATCGGGCTTCCCTAACTCGGTCAGCGCGGGGACGCGGACGGCAGCCCGGTCCGCGACCACCGGCTACCGCGCTGTGCCGCCGGCCCGGAGACCGCCATGGCTCAGGGGAACCCTTTAGGGCGCCGCCTAGAGCGAAAGTTCGAGTACACCAGCCGTCTCATTCCACGGCGCGGTGCATGGTCTCTCGCCGAGTATGGGTCCTGTCATGACGGCCTGCTCGTTCCTGTTCCCCTCGCGTCTTCTTCTTCCCTTCGCTTCGGCGTCCGCAAGAGGAGTGACGCGGGCTGGACTGTGCGCCGCGGCCCTGCCTGGAGCCGGAAGGCCGGGCTCGCTCAGCACCGACCTGAGCGCCATGACCGTCGCCCGGGCGGCCACCTGCTGGTGGTTCGCTCATCTCAGGGGCGCTCCTGAGTCTGCGTCGGCCTCTTCCCGCAACGGCCCGTGGGGCGTGCCCTACCTCGCCCTGACTCTCGCCGTCGGCTGGGCACTGCGCGCCGCCGACACCGCCTGCGCGCGGCTGGTGAGCGCGGTGCGGGAGAAGCTGGGCTCCTTGGCCGTACGCCTGCGCGCTCCGTTCGTCCCCCGGATCACCCCGAGAGACGTGCAGGATCCACGGCCGATCGTAGATCCGCGAAGCAGCCCGAGGGGCGCATCCCCTCCCGAAGTCCTCCTGGCCGACGAGGTGGTGCGCCGGGGGCCGCCCCGGCGTCCTCTCCCGTGGCTGCCGACGCTTCGGCAGTCGTGAGGCCACAGGCGACCACGCATCGCTCCCCCGCTTCACCAACGAGCAGGGTCTGCCGAGCGGAAACCCTCCCGGCTCGCTGACGACGACGCCGGGGCCGTGCCCGTGCCCCCGTCGTCCTCGGCCTGGCCGGTACCCGCTGCGCGTGGAGAGGCAGACCGGTCGTAGCCCCGTGAGTAGTCCGAGCAGCAGGAGCCGACATGACCACCCGACGCATCGACGTGATTCACCCCGCCGACATGAGCCCCACAGACGTGGAACGGTGGGGCGAGCTGCGGGCCAGGACGGCGCCCGTGGCCAATCCCTTCATGAGCCCGGAGTTCTGCCAGGCGATCGGCCGTGTCCGGCCGGGTGCGAGGGTCGCGGTCGTACGCCAGGACGGCGAGCCCGCCGGCTTCTTCCCCTTCGAGCGCGCACGGTGGGGCCGCGGCCGCGCGATCGGCCTGGGCGTCTCCGACTGCCAAGGCGCCGTCCTCCACCCCGACCTGCACGTGGATCCGCACGAGCTGCTGCGCGCCAGTTCCCTGACCGTCTGGGAGTTCAACCACCTCGAAAGCGGCCAGGACCTGTTCCTCCCCTTCGCCACCGGGCGGTTCGCCTCGCCCGTCATCGACCTCACCAGCGGCTACGTCCACTACGAGAACCTGCTCCGCACGCGCTCCCGCACGTTCCTCAAATCGACGCGGGCACAGGACCGCCGCCTGGCACGGCAGGTCGGACCGCTGAAGTTCGTGTTCGACGAACGAGACCCGGCGGCCTTGCGGACGCTGATGGCATGGAAATCCGCCCAGTACCGCCGAACAGGCCGACGCGACCGGTTCGCCCAGGACTGGATCAGCAACCTGGTGCGCGACCTCGCCGACACCACCACGCCCGCCTGCTCGGGCCTGCTATCGGTGCTCTACGCAGGTGACAGGCCCGTCGCCGCACACTTCGGAATGCGCTCGCGCACCGTCCTGTCGTGCTGGTTCCCCGCTTACGACCGGAACCTCGCCACGTTCTCCCCCGGCCTCGTTCTCCATCTCCGCATGATCGAGGCCGCCGCTGCCGCCGGCATCGAGATGCTCGACCTCGGCAGGGGTGACGCCGCCTACAAGGACTCCCTCAAGACACGAGAGCTCATGGTGCACGAAGGCGCCCTCCTACGGCCCAGGCCCGGTGCGGCTCTCCACTGGCTCAGTCGCGAACCGTCACGTGCCGTCCGCCGCTTCGTGAGGGAGCGTCCCCGGCTCAAGGCCGCAGCCGTACACACCCTGGAGAGGCTCGGCGAGATCCGTGACCGCCGCCCCTGAAATCCCGTACGAACGGAACGGAGCCGCCCTGCCCGCCACCTGTGCTCCACCATCTGCGGGCATTCGCCCGCCGGATCCGAGTCATAGCGAACCGCGATGACACGGAGGGTGGGCAAGGCGGGCCGCCGCAACGCATAGTCGAGGCATCTTCGCCTCGGGTCGTCGGCGCATCGCCGTACCAGGGCGCTCCCCCATCCCGCTCTTCCCGCTCTGGAGCCCCGCCATGTCCGCAGCCGCCACCCGGTCCCCGCACCAACGAACCGCGGGGCGACTCCCGGTAGTCCTGTTGATGGCCGGCAGTTGCCTGCCCGTCCTCGGAGCGGTCCTCCTCGCGCCGGTTCTGCCCCGCATGCGGGACCACTTCGAGGGTGTGCCCGGTAGTGGTGCCCTGATCCCCCTCGTCCTCACGGTCCCAGCCCTGTCGATCGCCTTGCTCGCACCCTTCGCAGGGGTCCTCCTCGACAGGCTCGGCCGGAAGCGTCTTCTGGTCGTCGCCACGGTCGACGGCTTGCCCCTGCTGGTCGCCTGAGCGGTGCTGAACTGCGTCGGCACGGGTCTGCTGTTGCCGGCGTTGGTGACCCGGGGCATGTCCAGCCTCGGATTCTCGGACCGTGGACGCGGCATGGGGTTGTGGACTGCGGCGTTCTTCCTCGGCGAATTCCTCTGCCCGTTGGTCCTTCTCGGGGGCGAAAGAGCCGCGGGAAACCTGGCGATGGCAGTGGCTCTCCTCGCTCTGCTGACCGCCCTCGTCTCGGTGGCCCTCGCGACACCGACGCGCCGGCGGCCCGTGACCGCGGGCGTGCTCACCGCCCAGGAGCAGGGGCAGGACGTCGGTGGCGCCGCGTGCCGCCATTCGCTCACATCACCTCGTACGGCCACGCCAACCATTCTGCTCCAACGGCCTGTTGCCCCTTCGACCCTTCCGCACGGAGAACTGCCACGAACAGACGAACCTTTCTCACCTCCGCCATCGCAACCGCCCTCGCCGTCGGCATGGCTCCCGCAGTCGCCGGCCCTGCGACCGCCGCGACCGACCCCGCCGCATTCGCTCGGGCAGACGCCCTCCTCGCCCGGATGACGGCCGCCGAGAAGGAGGCACGGATCCGCTGCGACTTCGCCGCCGTGAGCCGTCTCGGGGTGCCCGACCTGTCCATGGTCGATGCGTCCGCGGGCCTGCGGGGCGAGCAAGGGGTTACCGCCTTTCCGGTACCCCTCGCGCAAGCGGCGGCCTTCGACGAGAACCTGGCACACCGCATCGGCGTCGCGCTCGGGACCGAAGGACGCGCCAAGGGCTACAACAACCTCCTCGGTCCGACCGCCGACCTCGTCCGAACGTGGCACTTCGGACGCCAGGCCGAGAGTTTGGGTGAGGACCCGCTCCTCGCAGGGCGGCTCGGAGCAGCTCTCACCACCGCCATCCAGAGCCGCCACGTCACCGCGACGGTCAAGCACTTCGCCGGCTACACGCAGGAAGTGGACCGCTTCTTCGCCAATTGTCCGGTCTCCGACCGGGCCCTCCACGAGGTGTACCAGGCGCCGTTCCGCGATGTCATCAGCGCCACTCCGACCACGTCGGTGATGATGTCCTACCCGAAGGTCAACGGCACTTTCGCGACCCAGAGCCCGGCCCTGTTCGACGACGTCAAGGTCCGTCTGGGCCTTCAGGGGTACACCGTCCCCGACTTCTGGGCCGGTGACGATCAGGTCGCGGCCGCCAGAGCGGGCATGGACCTCGCGGGCCTGGGCGGTGCGGGCGTCAAACTGGCACCCGGTGCGCTCATCAACGGCGCCGTTCCGCTCTCCCGCCTGAACGATGCGGCCCGCCGGATCCTCGTCACCATGTTCGCGAACGGCCTGGTCGACAACCCGCTGCCCGCCCCGGCCCAGGACGTGAGCACGCAGGCGCGGCCGCCCTTCCCCTTTCGCCCTCCCTTCGGTCGCTGGCCGTCATAGGCCCGGCCGGCTCCGATGCCTTCACGGGCGTCGCCGGTTCCAGCTACGTGGACCCCGGTACCTGGACCACGCCGTTGGACGCCATCCGTTCCCGGGCGGGCGCTGGTGTCAGGGCCACTCACACCCAGGGGTCGACGGGCGATGTCCCCTTGGCCGTCGTCCCCACCAGCGTGCTGCGTGCCGACGACGGGGCCCCGGGCCTCAGCGCGCGCGATTACGCGCGTGCCGACCCGACGGGCACTCCCGTGGCCACCCGCACGGACACCGGCGTCGACTTCGCCGCCGCCCCGGTGGACGCGCTGCCCGGAGTCTGGTCCGCGAGCTGGTCGGGCACCCTCGCTCCGACTCACACCGGATTGCACCGCTTCTCGCTCCTGCCCACCGGCACGGCCACGCTGAAGATCGACGGTGTCACGGTGGTCACGGGCTCCCGAGGCACTCGGCGCTTCTTCCTCGGACCCTACGACTACCCCCTCCAGGGAACGATCGACCTGACCGCCGGCCGAGCGGTGTCCGTGGAGCTCGTGTACAGCACTGCCACGGCCGACCCCGGCACGTGCGGCCTCACTCTCGGCTGGCAGCCGGCCTCCGCCATTCCGGCAGCCGTCCAGGCCGCGCGCGCCGCCGACGCCGCCGTCGTCTTCGCCAACCGGGTGGCCGGTGAGGCCATGGATCATGGTCGGCTGGACCTGCCCGGAGACCAGATCCAGCTCATTGCCGCCGTGGCAGCAGCCAATCCCCGCACCATCGTGGTCCTCAACACCGACGGCCCGGTCGCGATGCCGTGGCTGGACCAGGTCGAGTCCGTCGTGCAGGCGTGGTACGGCGGGCGCGGCATGGGAACGGCACTGGCCGCAGTCCTCTTCGGCGACAGTGATCCCTCCGGACGCCTTCCCGTGACCTTCCCGGCCGGCGCCGCCCAGGGACCAGGGGCAACCCCGGCTACCTACCCGGGTCAGAACGCGACCGTCTCCTACGACGAGGGGACCGCCGTCGGGTACCGCTACTACGACGCCAGGGGGCAGCAGCCCCTCTTCCCCTTCGGCCACGGCCTGTCCTACACGACGTTCGCCCACGGCTCCCTCGAGGCCGCCTTCGACCCGGCCAGGAGAAGCGTGACCTTCGCGGTGACCGTCACGAACACCGGAAGCCGGCACGGCACCGAGGTCGTGCATATCTACGCCACCTTGCCCAGCGCCGCCTCGGCCGAACCGCGTCGCTTGGTCGCCTTCGGCAAGGTGTCCCTGGATCGGGGTGCCGCTCGGCGCCTCGTCTTCACCATCGCACCCGAAGACCTGATGGTGTGGAACTCGGGCAACTGGACGCTCGTTCCCGGGCTCTACACCTTCGCCGCGGCGCGGGCGTCCCGTGACGTCACCGGGCGCAGCGCACCCTCACCATCGGCTGACCTCCCTCCGGTTCCGTATCACCGTGAGGGCAGAGAGGAGCGGCGCACCACCAGTTCCGGCTGCAGCACGATGTGCCGGTGCTCATGTGCGGCGCCGGCTTCGCCCGTCTCTTCGAGGAGCATCTCGGCCGCCATCGTGCCCATCGTGACGGCCGGCTGCCGCACGGACGTCAGCGGGACCGCGGCCGCCGCGGCGAATTCGATGTCGTCGTAGCCGACGATGGCCACGTCGTCGGGGACCCGCACGTTGGCGGCGTACATGGTCTGGAGGAAACCGAGGGCCAGCAGGTCGTTGGCGCAGAAGACCGCAGTCGGCCGGTCGGACAGGCCCAGGAAGCGGGAACCCGCGTCCCGGCCCGCGGCCACGTCGAGGCTTTCGGCCGGCAGCTCGAACAGCGCCGACCGTGCCAGGCCGGCTTCGGCCAGCGCGTTCCACGCCCCGGTGCGCCGGTCCCTCACCTGGCTGAGGTGCTCGGGGCCGGCCACATAGCCGATGGAACGGTGCCCGGCATCGATGAGGTGGCGCACGGCCAGGCTCCCGCCGACCACGTCGTCGACCGAGACCGAACACTGGTCGGCGCCCTCGGCGACCCGGTCGACGAGGATGAAGGCGATGCCGTGCCGCCGGAACGCCTCGAGGTTGCGGCCACTGGCATCGGCGGGCGTGACGAGCACGCCCCGCACCCGCTGCTCCGCGAAGAGCGCGAGGTATTCGGCCTCCTCGGCGGGGCTCTGCCCGCTGTTGCACACCATGACGCCCAGTCCCGCCCGGCGCGCGGTCCGTTCGGCACCCTTCGCGATGTCGACGAAGAAGGGGTTGGCCATGTCGAGGACGAGCAGACCCAGGATGCGGCTGTGGCCGGCGCGCAGCTGGCGTGCGGACTCGCTGCGTACGTAGCCGAGCCGGTCGATGGCGGACTGCACCCGGAGCCTGGTGGTTTCGGAGACCGAATCGGGGCGGTTGATCACGTTCGAGACGGTTCCCACGGACACCCCGGCAGCACGGGCGACGTCCTTGATCCCCACCGATGGGGCCATGGGCCCAGACCTCCAGGCAGTACGGGCTGACAACGGACGTCCAGATTACTGGATGAATCGTTTTAACCCCACCAGTCCCCTCACTCACAGCCAGGCTGCCGCGGTGCGGGATGGGCAGCCCTTGACAGCCCCCCGGCCAAGCTCTTAGTTTCCGAGCAAGGAATTGAATCGTTTCATCCTCATGCCGCAGGAGCGCCCAGTGACCGACCCCGCCGCCGTGAAGGCCGCCCTGAAGACCCAGGCCATCGAGACGCCGTCGTGGGCGTACGGCAATTCCGGCACCCGCTTCAAGGTCTTCCCCCAGCCCGGCGTGCCCCGCACTCCGCAGGAGAAGCTCGACGACGCCGCCACGGTCCACGAGCTGACCGGAGCCGCGCCGCGCGTCGCCCTGCACATCCCCTGGGACCGGGTGGACGACTACGGGGCTCTCGCCGCGCACGCGGCCCGGCGCGGACTGCGTCTGGGCGCGATCAACGCGAACGTCTTCCAGGACGACGACTACAGGCTGGGCAGCGTCTGCCACCCCGATCCGAAGGTCCGGAACAAGGCCGTCGGCCACCTCCTGGAGTGCGTGGACATCATGGATGCCACCGGGTCCAGGGACTTGAAGCTCTGGTTCGCGGACGGCACCAACTACCCCGGCCAGGACGACATCCGCGCCCGCCAGGACCGTCTGGCCGAGGCCCTCGCCACGGTCTACGGGCGCCTGGGCGAGAACCAGCGGATGCTCCTGGAGTACAAGTTCTTCGAGCCCGCCTTCTACGCCACGGACGTACCGGACTGGGGCACCGCGTACGCGCACTGCCTCAAGCTGGGCGAGCGGGCACAGGTCGTCGTGGACACCGGGCACCACGCGCCGGGCACCAACATCGAGTTCATCGTCGCGACGCTGCTGCGCGAAGGGAAGCTCGGCGCGTTCGACTTCAACTCGCGCTTCTACGCCGACGACGACCTGATGGTGGGCGCCGCGGACCCCTTCCAGCTCTTCCGGATCATGTACGAGGTGATCCGCGGCGGCGGCTTCACGCCGGACGTGGCGTTCATGCTCGACCAGTGCCACAACATCGAGGCGAAGATCCCCGCGATCATCCGCTCGGTGATGAACGTCCAGGAGGCGACCGCGAAGGCCCTCCTCGTCGACCGGGACGCGCTGGCCGCGGCCCAGCGCTCCGGCGACGTCCTGGCCGCGAACGCGGTCCTCATGGACGCCTACAACACCGATGTGCGGCCCCTGCTCGCCGAGGTCCGGGAAGAGCTGGGCCTGGACGCCGACCCGGTCGCCGCGTACCACCGCTCCGGCTGGGCGCAGAAGACGGCCGCCGAGCGGGTCGGCGGCGCGCAGGCGGGCTGGGGCGCGTGAGCCCCGCCTCCCGTACGCCCACCCCACCCCCGTCACGGACCTGAGGACAGGTAGCCATATGACACTGCACCCCGAAGCCGCCTCCCTGCTGCAGCGCTCCCACCAGCTCGGCGCGGACGCGCGCAACACCAACTACGCGGGCGGCAACACCTCCGCGAAGGGCACCGCCACCGACCCCGTCACCGGCGGCGACGTCGAGCTGATGTGGGTCAAGGGCTCCGGGGGCGACCTCGGCACCCTCACGGAGGACGGGCTCGCCGTCCTGCGACTCGACCGGCTGCGCGCCCTCGTGGACGTCTATCCCGGCGTGGAGCGCGAGGACGAGATGGTGGCCGCCTTCGACTACTGCCTGCACGGCAAGGGCGGGGCCGCGCCTTCCATCGACACGGCCATGCACGGGCTGGTGGACGCCGCGCACGTCGACCACCTCCACCCGGACTCGGGCATCGCACTGGCCTGCGCGGCGGACGGTGAGAAGCTGACCGCCGAGTGCTTCGGGGACACGGTGGTGTGGGTCCCCTGGCGGCGGCCCGGATTCCAGCTCGGCCTGGACATCGCCGCCGTCAAGGAGGCGAACCCGCAGGCCATCGGCTGTGTTCTCGGAGGCCACGGCGTATCCGCCTGGGGCGACTCCAGCGAAGAGTGCCGGCGCAACTCGCTGCGCATCATCCGTACCGCCGAGCAGTTCCTCGCCGAGCGTGGCAGGCCGGAGCCCTTCGGCCCCGTCGTCAGCGGATTCGAGCCACTGCCGGAGGAGGCACGCCGGGCCCGGGCCGCCGCCCTGGCTCCGCACATCCGGGCCATCGCCTCCCAGGACCGGGCGCAGCTCGGGCACTTCGACGACGGTGACGCGGTACTCGACTTCGTCTCCCGTGCCGAGCACCCGAGGCTGTCCGCGCTCGGCACTTCCTGCCCCGACCACTTCCTGCGCACCAAGGTGCGGCCCCTGGTCCTCGACCTGCCGCCCACCGCGCCCCTCGACGCGACCGTCGCCCGCCTGAGGGAGTTGCACCTCGCCTACCGCGAGGAATACACCGCCTACTACCGGCGCCACGCGACCCCCGACTCCCCCTCCCTGCGCGGTGCGGATCCCGCGATCGTGCTGGTGCCCGGCGTCGGCATGTTCTCGTTCGGCAAGGACAAGCAGACCGCTCGGGTGGCGGGCGAGTTCTACGTCAACGCGATCAACGTGATGCGCGGCGCGGAGGCCGTGTCCAGCTACCTGCCGATCGACGAGGCCGAGAAGTTCCGCATCGAGTACTGGGGGCTGGAGGAGGCCAAGCTGAGGCGGATGCCGGCGCCCAAGCCGCTGGCCACGCGTATCGCGCTGGTCACGGGTGCGGGCAGCGGCATCGGCCGGGCGATCGCCCACCGGCTGGCGGCGGAGGGGGCGTGCGTGGTGGTCGCCGATCTCAACGAGGACAACGCCGCCGCGGTTGCCGAGGAGCTCGGCGGCCCCGACAGGGCCGTGGCGGTCCGCGTCGACGTCACCTCGGAGGAGCAGATCACCGGCGCGTTCCAGCAGGCCCTGCTGGCCTTCGGCGGCATCGACCTCGTCGTCAACAACGCGGGCATCTCCATCTCCAAGCCGCTCCTGGAGACCACCGCCGAGGACTGGGACCTGCAGCACGACATCATGGCCCGCGGCTCCTTCCTGGTCTCCCGCGAGGCCGCGCGAATCATGCGGGACCAGGGCCTGGGCGGCGACATCGTCTACATCGCGTCCAAGAACGCCGTCTTCGCAGGCCCGAACAACATCGCCTACTCCGCCACCAAGGCCGACCAGGCCCACCAGGTCCGCCTGCTCGCCGCCGAGCTCGGAGAACACGGCATCCGTGTGAACGGGGTCAACCCCGACGGCGTCGTGCGGGGCTCGGGGATCTTCGCCGGCGGCTGGGGTGCCCAGCGTGCCGCCACGTACGGCATCGAGGAGGAGAAGCTCGGCGAGTTCTACGCCCAGCGCACCCTCCTCAAGCGCGAGGTCCTGCCCGAGCACGTCGCGAACGCGGTGCTCGTGCTCACCAGCGGCGACCTCAGCCACACCACCGGCCTGCACATCCCCGTCGACGCCGGCGTCGCCGCCGCGTTCCTGCGATGAGCACGGAGCCGCAGCCGTTCGCCGCGGTCGACCTCGGCGCGTCCAGCGGACGCGTCATGGTCGGCCGCGTCGGCCCCGGCACCCTGGAACTGACCGAGGCCCATCGCTTCCCCAACCGGCCGGTGCGCGCCGGTGCCACGCTGTACTGGGACATCCTCGGGCTGTACGCGGGCGTCCTCGACGGACTGCGCGCGGCCGGAGCCACCACCGGCGGACGCCTCGCCTCGGTCGGGATCGACAGCTGGGCCGTGGACTACGGACTGCTCGACGACGACGGCGCCCTGCTCGGCAATCCCGTGCACTACCGGGACGCCCGCACCGACGGAGTGCCCGAGAAGGTGTGGTCGACGGCGTCGGCCGAGCGGCTGTACGCGCAGACGGGCATTCAGTACGCGCCCTTCAACACGCTGTACCAGCTGACGGCCGCCCGGAGCACTGCGCAGTGGGCCGCCGCTCGGCGGCTCCTGCTGATCCCGGACCTGTTCTCGTACTGGCTGACGGGCCAGGAGGGGACCGAGCTCACCAATGCGTCCACCACCCAGTTGCTCGACCCGCGCACAGGGAGCTGGTCGTACGCCGTCGCCGATGCCACGGGCATCGATCTCGGCCTGTTCCCGCCCCTGCGGCGTCCGGGAGACCCCGCGGGCCTCCTGCTGCCCGAGATCCTCGACACCACGGGGGTGACCGGTCCGGTACCGGTCACCACGGTCGCTTCGCACGACACCGCGTCGGCCGTCGTCGCCGTCCCCGCCACGGGCGCCGGGCGCTTCGCGTACATCTGCACCGGCACCTGGTCGTTGGTCGGTTTGGAGCTCGACTCGCCCGTCCTGACCGAAGCGAGCCGCCGTGCGAACTTCACCAACGAACTGGGGATCGACGGGACCGTGCGCTACCTGCGCAACGTCATGGGCCTGTGGCTCCTGCAGGAGTGCGTGCGGGAATGGGAGGGCACCGGGCTCGTTCCGCTGCTGAGGGCCGCCGCGGAGGTTCCGGGCCTCGTGTCCGTGGTGGACGCCGCCGACCCCGCCTTCCTTGCCCCCGGCCGGATGCCGCAGCGCATTGCCGAGGCGTGCCGAAGGTCGGGTCAGCCGGTGCCGCGCACACCGGCCGAGACGACCCGGTGCATCCTCGACTCCCTGGCGCTCGCCCACCGTGCGGCCGTGCGGGACGCACAGCGCCTCGCCGACCGGGAGGTCGACGTCATCCACATCGTGGGTGGAGGAGCACGCAACGCCCTGCTGTGCCAGTTGACGGCTGACGCGTGCGGGTTGCCCGTGGTCGCCGGTCCGGCGGAGGCGGCAGCCCTCGGGAACGTGCTCGTACAGGCACGTGCCCGGGGACTCGTCGGCGATCGCGCTGCCATGCGGGAGCTGTTGGCGCGTTCCCAGCCCCTGACGCGCTACGAACCGACCGGGGGCCGGGCTGCCTGGGCAGCCGCCGCCGAGCGGATCACCCCTCCATGACCGCGGCGGGTGGGCGCGTGGAAGCGTCCCCCCGCGCCCACGTCCCCCCGCGCCCACCCGCGGTCCGACAGTCGCTACGAAGGAGCACCATGCGCGTCGCCCTGTTCCTGACGTGTCTGAACGACACGTTGTACCCCGACACCGGCAAGGCGGTGGTGAAGCTCCTGACCCGGCTGGGCGTCGACGTCGACTTCCCCATGGCCCAGACCTGTTGCGGGCAGGCGCACTACAACACCGGCTACCGGTACGAGGCCGAGCCACTCGCCCTGCACTTCGCCCGCGTGTTCACCGGCTACGACGCGATCGTCACACCGTCCGGGTCGTGCGCGGCGATGGTGCGCGAGTTGTACCCGCGCATGGGAGAACGGGCGCGGGCCGAGGGTCGCGGCGGGACCCTGTCCGCCACCCTGGCCCCGGTGGTCCCCGTGACGTACGAGCTGACGGAGTTCCTCGTGGACGTGCTGGGGGTGACGGACGTCGGCGCGCACTATCCGCACACCGTCACCTACCACCCGACCTGCCACGGGCTGCGCAGCCTCGGCCTGGGAGAGCGTCCGTACCAGTTGCTGCGGGCCGTCAACGGCCTCGAGCTGGTCGAGCTGCCGGGAGCGGACGAGTGCTGCGGCTTCGGCGGCACCTTCGCCGTGAAGAACGCCGACGTCTCGGCCGCGATGGGTGCCGACAAGATCCGCAACGCCGGGTCGACGGGCGCGGAGGCGCTCTGTGCGGCGGACAACTCGTGTCTGATGCACCTCGGCGGGACCATGTCCCGGCTGAAGGTGGACATGCGGCCGGTCCACATCGCGGAGATCCTCGCGAGCACGGAAGGGAGGTCCGCGCTGTGAGCGGAACCTTCATGGGAATGCCGGCGTTCCCGACAGCGGCCCGTGCGGCCGTGGGGGACGAGCGGCTGCGTGCCAACCTCCGGCACGCCACCCACACCATCCGGGGTAAACGGGCCCGCGCCGTCGGCGAACTGGAGGACTGGGCTGCGCTGCGGGAGGCGGGCAAGCAGATCAAGGACCACACGCTCCGTCACCTCGACCGCTACCTGGTCTAGTTGGAGGAAGCCGTTACGGCCGCCGGCGGCATCGTTCACTGGGCCTGCGACGCCGCCGAGGCCAACCGGATCGTCGCGGACCTGGTGAAGGCCACCGGCGAGATTGAGGTCGTGAAGGTCAAGTCGATGGCCACCCAGGAGATCGGCCTCAACGAGGCCTTGTGGGCCGAGGGCATCCGGGCCTACGAGACCGACCTCGCCGAGCTCATCGTCCAGCTCGCCGACGACCGGCCCTCTCACATCCTCGTCCCCGCCATCCACCGCAACCGCGGCGAGATCCGCGACATCTTCCTCGACACGATGGGGAAATGGGGCCGTCCGGCACCGGACGGTCTTACCGACGAGCCGGCCGAGCTCGCGGAGGCGGCCCGACTGCACCTGCGGGAGAAGTTCCTGCGCGCGAAGGTCGCGATCTCGGGGGCGAACTTCATGGTCGCCGAGTCGGGCACCCTCGTCGTCGTCGAGTCGGAGGGCAACGGCCGCATGTGCCTGACGCTGCCCGAGACCCTCATCTCCGTCGTGGGCGTCGAGAAGGTCGTGCCGACCTGGCGGGACCTGGAGGTCTTCCTCCAGACCCTGCCCCGCTCCTCGACCGCCGAGCGCATGAACCCGTACACGAGCACGTGGACCGGCACGGTCGACGGCGACGGGCCGACCACCTTCCACCTCGTCCTCCTCGACAACGGCCGCACCGACACCCTCGCCGACGAGGTCGGCCGCCAGGCCCTGCGGTGCATCCGCTGCTCCGCCTGCCTCAACGTCTGCCCGGTGTACGAGCGCGCCGGCGGCCACGCCTACGGCTCCGTCTACCCGGGCCCGATCGGCGCCATCCTCAGCCCCCAACTGCGCGGCACCGCCTCCGAGATCGATGCCTCGCTGCCCTACGCCTCCACCCTGTGCGGCGCCTGCTACGACGTGTGCCCGGTCGCCATCGACATCCCCGAGGTCCTGGTCCACCTGCGGGAGCGCGTCGCACAGGGGGGCCCGACGGTCACCCGCGGCGAGAAGGTCGTCCTCAGGCCCGCCCGGGGACACGCGGCGGAGCGGGCGGCGATGCGCGCGGCCCGCTGGGTGCTGGGCAGCCCGGGCGTCCTGCGCACCGGTCAGCGGTTCGCCGCCCGCACCCGCCGCCTCCACCCCCGCACGCTCCCGGGCCCGGGACGTGCCTGGTCGGCGAGCCTGGATCTTCCCGAGGTGCCCGCGGAACCCTTCCGCGACTGGTGGCAGCGTACGAACGGTGGACGGGGAGAGGACCAGTGAGCAGGAGAGAAATCGTTCTCGGCCGCATCCGGCGGGCGCTTGCCGACGTGCCCGCCGGCGAGGACGAGTACGCGGATGCGGTCGCCCGCGACTATCTGCGCGAACACGGGACGCGCACCCGGGAGGAGACCGCCGCGCTCCTCGCCGACAACCTCACCGAACACCGGGCCGTGGTGCACCGCACGGATGCCCGGGGCCTGCCGGTCCTGCTCGCCCGGTTGCTCGCCGACCGCGGTGCGACGAGCGTCCTCGTTCCACCGGGACTGCCGGCGGACTGGCTCCGGGCGAGCGGGGCCACCCGCGTCCGTGACCGGGCTGCGAGCAGCGCCTACGAACTGGAGAAGGTCGACAGCGTCGTCACCGGATGCGCCGTAGCCGTCGCGGAGACCGGCACCCTGGTCCTGGACGGCTCCCCCGACCAGGGGCGCCGTCGCATCACGCTGATGCCCGACCATCACATCTGCGTCGTCCGCGTCCCGGACCAGGTCGTCTCCTCCCTCCCCCAGGCCCTCGAACGGCTCGATCCGGCCCGGCCCCTCACCTGGATCTCGGGTCCGTCCGCGACCAGCGACATCGAGCTGGACCGGGTCGAGGGGGTGCACGGTCCCCGCGCACGTCGTAGAAGCGGTAGCCGACCGCGATTCCCTCGGCATGGGAGACGGAGCCGCCGGTACCGGGGTAGGAGGCGGGCGCGGTGCCCGGCCCCTGCGAGGCGGTCGCGGGGAAGGTGACGGGCAGCCGGCCGGCGGGGTCCGCGTCGCCGAAGAGGATCCGGGCCAGTGCCGTGCCCATGCCCTGGCCGCCGTACCAGGTGTGCAGGACAGCCTCTACGTCGTCGAGCCAGGGCATGGCCACGGGGCCGTCGGTGTTGAGGACCACGATGGTGCGCGGGTTCACCGCGGCGACGGCGCTGATCAGCTGGTTCTGGTCACCGGGCAGGTCGAGCTGGTGGTGGTCCATGTCCTCGCCGGCGATCCGGTTCACGACCACCACGGCCGCGTCGGCGGCGCGCGCGGTCTCCACGGCGGCCGGGATGAGGGAGTCGGGCTGCCAGCCGAGGGTCAGGCCGCAGGTGCGGGAGTCCGCGGTGGCGTTGGTGTACTCCAGTTCCACGGTGACCGGGTGGCCCGCGGTCAGTTCGATGGCGCCCTGGAGGGGGTAGTCGTAGGTGCCGAGGAAGAAGCGGCGGCAGTGTCGGGTGCCCGAGACGACGGTGACGCCGTCGATCGTCAGCTTCGCGGTCCCGGCGGGGAGCAGCGAGAAGCGGTGCAGGCCGTCGGCGGCGGGCATCAGCGTGCCGGTCCAGGTCGCGGACCAGATCTCGGGAAGGCCCTCGTCCGGTGTGACGGCGAAGTCGACCGTCGCGTCGGTCCTTCTCAGCACGGGGGTGCCGGAGGCGTCGGGACCGGCGTAGTAGGTGCCGTCCAGTCCGGCGGCGCCGTCGGCGGTGCGCAGGGAACTCTGCGGGACGACGGCGAGCGGAACGTCTCCGAGGGTGCCCTGGGACGGCGTGACGAGAACGTCCCGACCGGCGCGGGCGCGGATGGCCCGGAGGGGTGTGGTCCAGGCGCCGGGGTCGACGTAGGTGGACCCGCTGACGCCGGTGAAGGCATCGGTGTCGGCTGCGCCGATGACGGCGAGGGAGGTCAGGGCGGTCGGCAGCGGCAGGGCCCCGTGGCGGTTGGTCAGCAGAACGGTGCCCGAGACCGCGGCCTCGACGGCGAGCGCTCGGTGTGGTGCGGTGCTGACGTCGGCGGCCGGTTCCGGCAGCGGGTGGTCGAAGAGTCCGGTGGCGAACAGGGTGAGGAGGATCCGGCGCGCGGCGTCGTCGAGCCGGGGTGCGGGCACCGAGCCGTCCGTCAGGCCGCCGGCGGGGATCTTCACTCCGACCGGTCCGAGGCCCCCGAGGTCCGTGCCCGCCCGGACCGCCGCGATCTGGTCGTCACCGGCCCAGAAGTCGGGCACGGTGTAACCGCGCAGCCCGATGCCGTCCTTGAGGTCCGAGAGCAGTGCGGGGCTCTGTGTCGCGAAGGTGCCGTTGACCTTCGGGTAGGCGAGCATGACCGATGTGTACGGGACCGCCGCCACGACGTGGCGGAACGGAGCCTGGTAGATCTCGTACAGGGCCCGCTCGGGGACGCGGGCGTCGGTGGTGAGCCGTCCGGCCTCTTGCGTGTAGGCGGCGAAGTGCTTGACGGTCGCGGTCACGTGGCGGCTCTGCATTCCGGCCGTGAGGGCCGCTCCCAGACGCCCCGCGAGCAGCAGGTCTTCTCCGAGGGTCTCGGCCTGGCGCCCGCCGAGCTCCATCATCGGCCCGTACGACGATGTGACCCTCCCGGCCTGGGCCGAGAAGCCCGACTGGGAGCTGGAACTGGCGGCGGTCATCGGTCGTCCTGCCTACCGGGTCTCCGCGGAGGAGGCGATGGAATGCGTCGCCGGCTACACGATCGCCAACGACCTGACCGACCGGGCGACCGTGTTCCGCCGGGACATGCCGCCGATCGGCACCGACTGGCTGCGCAGCAAGAACGCGCCGGGCTTCACCCCTCTCGGGCCCTGGATCGTGCCCGCCGAGTCGATCGCGGACCCCGATGACCTGCGTCTGACGCTGAAGCTCAACGGCGACACCATGCAGGACGAGTCCACGAGGGACATGATCTTCAGCGTGGCCCGTGTGGTCTCCTACGTCTCACAGACCGCCCGCCTCCTTCCCGGCGACCTGGTTCTCACCGGCTCCCCGGCGGGCAACGGCATGCACTGGGGCCGGCTGCTGCGCGATGGCGACGTCATGGACAGCGCCATCACGGGCCTCGGCGCACAGCGCACCCGCTGTATCGCGGAGGCGTGATGAGCCTGGACCGCCGCGACCCCGAAGGTTCGATCGCCCGCACCGCCACGGCATGCTCCAACTGGGGCCGCTGGGGCGAGGACGACGTACTCGGCACGCTGAACTTCCTCGACGAGGCCAAGCGCCGTCAGGGCGCCGCGCTCGTCCGGCGCGGTGTGAGCTTCTCCCTCTCCCAGCGCTTCGACATCAACGGCCCGCAGAAGGGCTGGCGTCGGCGCACCAATCCGGTGCACACCATGCTGGACACCGGCACGGACGCGGTCCTCGGCAACCAGGGCCTCCCGCACGGCATCGGCGGCGCCGACGACGTGATCGCCATGCCGCTGCAGTGCTCGACCCAGTGGGACGGCCTCGGCCACATCTTCGACCACGGCAAGGCGTGGAACGGACGTCCGGCGGAGAAGGTCGTCACTTCCGAGGGCGATCTGGTCACCGGTATCGAGCACATGGCCCACCAGATCGCCGGGCGAGGCGTGCTGCTGGACGTGGGCCGCGCCGTCGGCCAGGACGGCGAGCTGCCCGACGGGTTCGCGATCACCGCGGACCACCTGACGGCCACCGCGGAAGCCCAGGGCACGGCCGTGGGGCGCGGGGACCTGGTTCTGGTGCGCACCGGGCAGCTCGCCCGGGTACGCCGCGACGGCTGGGGCGAGTACGCGGGCGGCCCGGCGCCCGGCCTGTCCTTCACCAGTGCCGGCTGGCTCCACGGAAGCGAGATCGCCGCGATCGCCACGGACACGTGGGGCTTCGAGGTGCGCCCCAACGAGTTCGAGCACGCCTTCCAGCCCCTGCACCAGGTGGCCATCCCGCACATCGGTCTGCTGATCGGCGAGATGTGGGACCTCGATTCCCTGGCCGAGGACTGCGCGGCCGACGGCGTGTACGAGTTCTGGCTCACCGCCGCCCCCTTGCCCATCACCGGCGCGGTCGGGTCCCCGATCAACCCGATAGCCGTCAAGTAACCAGAGGAACAAGGGAGTTCCCATGACCGCAACCCGCACGGTCCTCGTCGTCGGCGGCGGCGCGGCCGGCAACGCCGTGACGATCCTGCTGCGCCGTGCCGGCTTCTCGGTGGACCTGGTCGAGGCCAAGGACGACTGGAACGCCACCGCCGGATCCGGCCTCACCCTCCAGGGCAACGCCCTGCGCGTCCTGCGCGAACTGGGTCTCTGGGACCGGGTGAGGACGTCCGGCTTCGGCTTCGGATCCGTCGGCATCACCACGCCCGACGGAACCGTCCTGCACGTCCACCGTGATCTGCGCACGGGGGGCGACGATCTGCCCGCCACGCTCGGCATGCAGCGGCCCGAGCTCCAGCAGACCCTGATCGATGCCGTCCGCGCGAGCGGAGCCCGGGTCCGCCTGGGCACCCGCGCCGAGATCCTCGACCAGGACGCGGAGGGCGTCTCCGTCCGCTTCACCGACGGCACGGAGGGGCGCTACGACCTGGTGATCGCGGCCGACGGACTCGGTTCGGCCACCCGCGCCGCGATCGGCATCACCGCCAAGCCCGAGCCCACCGGCATGGCCATCTGGCGCGTGGCCGCACCCCGCCCCGCCGACGTGACCCGCACCGATCTCGCCTACGGCGGACCGGCGTACATCTCCGGCTACTGCCCCACCGGCGACACGACCCTGTACGCGTACGTCGTCGAGGCGAATCGGGACCGGGCATCGATTCCGACGGAGTCCTACGCGGACGAGATGCGTCGGCTGGCCTCCGCCTACGGCGGCTTCTGGCCGCAGATCGCCGAGAGCATCACGGACCCCGGACAAGTCAACTACACCTGGTTCGACCAGATGCTGGTCGACGGCTCGTGGCACCGCGGCCGGGTCGTCCTCATCGGCGACGCCGCCCACTGCTGCCCGCCCACCCTGGCGCAGGGTGCCGCGCTGTCCCTCGAGGACGCGTCGGTGCTCGCGGAGATGCTGGCCGGCGCCGACGACTGGGACGACGCCCTGCTCCGGGCGTTCTACGAGCGGCGGATCGCCCGCGTCCGCCCCGTCGTGGAGGCGTCCGTACAGATCGGGCAGTGGCAGCTCGACGGGGTCCGCGACGCGGACGTACCCGGCCTGATGGGCCGCACCATGACGATGCTGCGGGAGCTGCCGTGAGCCGCGTGCCCAGGCCGGAGCCGCTGACCGCGCCCACGGTCGACGTGCACGCCCATGTGCTGCTGCCGGAGGTCGAAGCCCTCGTGGACGGCCTGCCGGGACTGACGGAGGCAAGGGCCCTCGATGCCCGCCGCAACGGCGCCGCGGCGCTCGCGGTCAGCGGGCCCATGGTCCGTGATCGCATCCCCCGGCTCACCGACCCCGCCGTACGCCTCGCCGCCATGGACGCGCAGGGCGTGGACGTACAACTGGTCAGTCCGTCCCCCTCCCACTACCACTACTGGGCGGACGAGGACACGGCCGAGAAGGTGTGCCGGCTCGCCAACGAGGCGACCGCCACCCACTGTTCGGCCGCACCCGACCGGCTGCGCGGACTCGGACTCGTCCCCCTCCAGCACCCGGAACAGGCGGCGCCGGCCCTTGATCACGCCTTGGAGCGCGGGCTGGCCGGGGTGGAGATCTCCAGCCACGCACCGGGCCGCGACCTGTCCGACCCGGCGTACGAGCCCTTCTGGGCACGGGCCGCGGAGACGGGCGCGATCGTCTTCCTGCATCCCTTCGGCTGCACGCTCGACGAGCGCCTGGACCGGTGGTACCTGTCCAACACCGTCGGCCAGCCCACCGAGAACGCCGTCGCGCTCTCCCACCTCATCTTCTCCGGCGTACTGGACCGCCACCCCGGCCTGAAGCTGATCGCCGCCCACGGCGGCGGCTACCTGCCCACCCACATCGGACGCTCCGACCACGCTTGGTCGGCCCGCTCCGACGCGAACTCGGGCTGCCTGCGGCCGCCCGGCAGCTACCTCAAGCGCCTCTACTTCGACTCGTTGGTCCACGACCCCGACGTCCTACGGGAGTTGGTCCGGGTCGTCGGGTCCGATCGGGTCCTGCTCGGATCCGACTTCCCCTTCGACATGGGCACCGAGGACCCGGTCGCCGCCCTCAGGGCCGCGCGCCTGTCCGAGCCCGATTTCGACGCCGTCCGCGGCGGCAACGCGACCACCCTGCTGAACCTCGCCCTCGTCTGAGGAGGTACCCACCATGAGCGCACGTCTGCTCACCCACCTGCGGCACGTCGACCTGGCCGTGCCGGACTACGACAAGCAGCTCGACTTCTACGCCGGCGTCTGGGGCCTGACGAAGGTCGCCGAGGACTCCGGCATCTCCTTCCTGGCCGCCGAGGGCTCTCCGGAGCAGTACGTGGTGCGGCTGCGCAAGGCGGAGGAGAAGCGGCTCGACCTCGTCTCCTACGGCGCCGCCAGCCCCGCCGACGTGGACACCCTGGCCGAGCAGCTCCTGGCCGGCGGCGTCCAGCTGATCTCGCGGCCCGGGACCGTGGAGACGCCCGGCGGCGGCTACGGCTTCCGCTTCTTCGACGTCGACGGGCGCGCGATCGAGGTCTCCGCGGATGTCGAGGTGCGGCAGCACCGCAAGATCGAGGAGAAGGAGGCCATCCCGGTCAAGCTCTCCCACGTCGTCCTGAACTCCCCCGACCTCGCTCGCACCCGCGCGTGATACGAGCGCCACCTCGGCTTCCTTCTCTCCGACAGCCTCAGCTCGCCCACATGGGCGAGGTCATGCACTTCATGCGGATCAGCAATCAGCACCATTCCATGGCGCTGGCCAAGGGCCCGCACACCTCCCTGCACCACATTTCCTTCGAGATGCGCGGCATCGACGAGTACATGCGCGGCACCGGCCGTGTGATCAGGGCGGGCTTCCGCAAGATCTGGGGCCCGGGACGCCACATGGCCGGCGACAACACCTTCACGTACTTCCTGGACCCGCACGGCAACACCGTCGAGTACACGACGGAGTTGGAGCTGCTCGACGAGGACAGCTGGCATCCGCACGTCTACGACTTCTCCGATCCGGACGTCACCGACCAGTGGGGCACCGCCAACGCCATGAACGAGATCGTCGCCAAGGAATCGTTCAACGACCCCGACCGCGGTGTCTTCGTCGCCCCGCCGGTCTGATCCACCCACCCGACTCCGGGGACGCGGCGGCCCTGTCACCTGCCCTGACACACAGTTCCGCGTCCCCGGACCCCACCCCACGGCCGAACCCTTCCCGGGCCCCACCGTCGGCCCGACCACTCCTACCGGGAGCAGCACATGCGCTTCGCCTCCTACGAACACCACCATCACCGGCACGTCGGCGTCGTGGAAGCGGACGGCACGCTCTTCCCCCTGCCCGGCGTCTCCTCACTCACCGCGCTGCTGGAACAGACCGGTGGTCTCCCCGGGCTCCTCGACGCAGGCGCGGCCGCACGCGACGTACCGCCCGGCCCGCACGTCTCCCGGGTGCGGCTGCTGCCTCCGGTGCAGCCCACGGCCGTACGGGACTTCGTCACCTTCGAGGAGCACGTCGAGGGGGTTCGGCGTTCCGTGGAGGGGAGGGCCGGCGTGCCCGAGCAGTGGTACGCCGCACCGACCTTCTACTTCACCAACCCGCACGCGATCCACGGTCCGCTCGACGGGATACCGGTGCCGCCCGGCGCGGCCGTGCTCGACTTCGAACTCGAGGTGGCCGCCGTCATCGGCCGTGAGGGCCGCGACCTCACCCCGGCGCAGGCCCGCGACCACATCGTCGGCTACACCGTCTTCAACGACTGGTCCGCCCGCGACCTCCAGTCCGCCGAGATGAAGGTCGGCCTCGGCCCCTGCAAGGGCAAGGACACCGCCATCACCCTGGGCCCCTACCTGGTCACCGCCGACGAGCTGGAGCGGCACCGGGACACCGAGGGCTTCCTGCGCCTGGCGCTGAGAGCCGAGATCAACGGTGCGACCGTCGGTGAGGACCTGCTGTCCAACATGAGCTGGACCTTCGAGGAGATGACCGCCTACGCCTCGCGCGGGACGGTCGTGCGCCCCGGCGACGTCCTCGGCTCGGGCACCTGCGGCAACGGCGGCTGCCTCGCCGAACTCTGGGGGCTGCGAGGCGAGCAGACCCCGCCGCCACTGGTGCCCGGCGACACCGTCACCCTCACGGTCGAAGGCATCGGTTCGCTCACCAACACCATCGTTCCCGGGACCGAGCCCGTACCCCTGCCCGCGGGCCGCCGACGCGATCGGGAGCGGCCGTGAGCACCCCGGCACCCCAGAGGCTGCGGGGCAAGGTCGTGGTGGTGACGGGCGCCGCTCGCGGCCAAGGCGCGGCAGAGGCGGAAGCACTCACACGGGAGGGCGCCCACGTCATCGCCACCGACGTGCAATCCGGAAGCGGTTGCCGACACCTGGACGACAGCAGCGAGGAGGACTGGGCGGGCCTCGCCGCCGAACGGCGCCGGACGTACGGCCAGGTGCACGGCCTGGTCAACAACGCCGGCATCACCTGGCGCGCCCGCCTCGGTGAGTTACGCGCCGAGGACACGGCCCGCGTCCATGCGGTCAACGTCACCGGCCCGCTCCTCGGCATCCAACACAAACCGAGATGACCGCATCCGCGGCCCCGGCCTTCCGCGAGGCCACCCTGCGCGAAACGCCGTTGGGACGCACCGGCACCGTCGGTGAGGTGGCACCCCTGGTCGTCTTCCTGCTGTCCGACGACTCGTCGTTCATCAGCGGCGCCGAGATCCCGGTCGACGGCGGTCTCACCGCTCACGGTGGCGTCAAGTCCGTCTCGGACGCCCTGCGCCCGTAGCCGACCCGATGCACGAGGACGCCCTCGAAACCCAGCACCTGATCGCCGAGCAGGAGACACGGCACCCGCCCCGCACGGCGCCTGGTCCTGTGTCCGACGTCCGGCGTCCGGCGTCCGGCGTCCGGCGTCCGGCGTCCGGCTTCCGGGTCCTGCTCGGTGTCACCCCAGGAAAGGAGCACACACCGTGGACAAAGTCATGGGCAGCGCCGCCGAGGCGGTGGCCGACATCCAGCCCGGCGCCTCATTGGCCGTGGGCGGATTCGGTCTCAGTGGTGTACCCGAGGTCCTGATCCGCGCCCTTCTCGACCAGGGCGCGGACCGCCTGCGGGTCGTCTCCAACAACTGCGGGGTCGACGGACGCGGGCTCGGATTCCTGCTGTCGGTCGGACGCATCGCGCGCGTCACCGGCTCCTACGTCGGCGAGAACAAGGAATTCGCCCGGCAGTACCTCGCCGGTGAGCTGGAAGTGGAACTCGTCCCGCAGGGAACGCTCGCCGAACGCCTGCGCGCCGGCGGCGCCGGCATCCCCGCCTTCTACACCCCGGCCGGCGTGGGCACCCAGGTCGCCTCCGGCGGACTGCCCTGGCGCTACGCTCCCGACGGCTCGGTCACCGTAGCGTCACCTGCCAAGGAGACCCGGGAGTTCGCCGGGCGCCGCCACGTGCTCGAGCACGGCATCACCACCGACTACGCCCTCGTACGGGCCTGGCGCGGGGACCGGCACGGAATCCTCGCCTTCCGTAGATCCGCGGCGAACTTCAACCCTCTTGCCGCCATGGCCGGCCGCGTCACGATCGCGGAGGTCGAAGAACTCGTCGAAACGGGAGATATGCGTCCCGACGAGGTGCACCTGCCCGGCATCTACGTCCGCAGGGTCGTGGAGCTCACCCCGTCGCAGGCGGCGGACAAGGCGATCGAGAAGAGGACGGTGCGTCCCTGATGTCCTGGACCCGCAGCCACATGGCCGCCCGGGCCGCCGCCGAACTCGCCGACGGCTCCTACGTCAACCTCGGCATCGGCCTGCCCACCCTCATCCCCGGCCTGCTCCCGCCCGGCGTCCACGTGGTCCTCCACTCCGAGAACGGCATCCTCGGCACGGGCCCCTACCCCGCTGCGGACGAGGTCGACCCCGACCTGATCAACGCCGGAAAGGAGACCGTCACCGTGCTGCCCGGCGCCTCGTTCTTCGACTCCGCCCTGTCCTTCGGCATGATCCGCGGCGGCCACATCGACACGGCGGTCCTGGGCGCGATGCAGGTGTCTCAGTACGGCGACCTCGCGAACTGGATGATTCCCGGCAAGATGGTCAAGGGCATGGGGGGCGCCATGGACCTCGTTCACGGAGCGGGCCGCGTCATCGTCCTCATGGAGCACACCGCCAAGGACGGCAGCCCCAAGATCGTCGAAGACTGCTCCCTCCCCCTCACCGGCGAGCGGTGCGTTCACCGCATCATCACCGACCTCGGCGTCCTCGACGTCACCGAGCACGGCTTGGCCCTCGTGGAGACAGCTCCGGGCGTCACCGTCGCCGACCTCACCGCCCGGACCGACGCGCCGGTCCGCACGGACGCTTGGTGTACGACCTGTCCGGCGTGACAGCTTCCGCCCCTTCCCCCCCTTTCCCCTGGCGTTCCATCCCAGCGCCCCGACCCCCAAGGAGGCTTCATGTCCGCACTCCGCATTCCCTTCCGCATTCCCCTCCACGTCGCCGTCGTCGGCGGCGGCATCGGCGGACTGGCCGCCGCGGCTGGCGACCGCCCGCGCCGGCCATCACGTCACGGTGCTCGAACGATCCGTCCGCTTCGGCGAGATCGGCGCCGGCTTGCAGCTCGCGCCCAACGCGTCCGCCGCACTGGAACAGCTGGGAGTCCTCCCGGCCGTCCGGCGCAACGCCGTCGCCCCGCCGCGACTGGTGATGATGGATGCTCTGACCGGTGACGAGGTGACCTCCCTCGACCTGCGCAGCGCGGCGTACACCGAACGCTTCACGCACCCGTACGTCGTCACCCACCGCACCGACCTGCACTCCGCTCTCCTGGATGCCTGCCGGGACCACCCCGCCATCACGCTCCGCACCGGCCACACCGTCACCCGTGCCGAGCAGGACGGCACCGGGGTACACCTGCACTTCGCCGACACCACGGCGCGGCTCACCGCCGACGCGGTCGTGGCCGCCGACGGCTTGCATTCGCGCCTGCGCCAGGCCCTGGTCGGCGACGGCGAACCCGTCTGCTCGCGCTACGTGGCCTACCGCGGGGCCCTGCCCGTCGACAGCATGACGGGCAGGATGTCGCAACACGCCGCGTCGGAAGCGGTGATGGTCTGGGCGGGGCCCCGGATGCACCTGGTGCAGTACCCCGTCCGGCGTGGCGAGCTGTACAACCAGGTCGCCGTGTTCGAGAGCGACCACTACACACCGGACTCGGATGCCTGGGGCACCGAAGCCGAGCTCGAAGAACGCTTCGCCGGAGCCTGCCGAGGAGTGCGCGACGCACTGCCGCTGGTGGCACGCGAGCGACGCTGGCCCCTGTACGACCGTCTGCCCATCGACAACTGGGTGCACGGCCGCATCGTGCTGCTCGGTGACGCCGCCCACCCCATGCTCCAGTACCTGGCCCAAGGTGCCTGCCAGGCACTCGAGGATGCCGTTGCCCTCGGGCAAGCGCTCGGCCGGTTCACCGACCCGGCCGACGCGTTCGCCGCGTACGCCGGGGAGCGCCGTCCACGGGCGGCGCTCATCCAGACGAACGCCAGGCGCTTCGGCGAGCTCTGCCACCTGGAGGGAAGGGGAGCCACCCTCCGCAACGTCCACTTGTCGTCCCGTTCGTCCGAGGAATTCGACGACATGTCCTGGGTGTGGACGCCGGCCCCCGCCCCCGCCCCCACCCCGTGACCCGCCACCACAGGAGGACACCGTGAACGACGAACTCGCCTACCAGGCCCTGCAGGGGGCGGGGGCCGCACCGCTGTGGCGCTTCTACGGCAACCTGTTCCCCGCCGAGCCGAAGAGCCGCGCCGTTCCCTACCGTTGGAGCTGGCGGGAACTGCGGCCCCACCTGCTGCACTTCTCCCGGACCCTCTCCCTGGAAGAGGCCGAACGGCGCGTGCTCATGCTCGTCAACCCCGGCACGAGCGATCCCCCGGCCACCGTCAACACCCTCTATGCAGGACTGCAGATCATCCTGCCCGGAGAGACCGCCCAGGCGCACCGCCACACGTCCAACGCGTTCCGCTTCATCCTGGAGGGCAGCGGCGCGTGGACCACGGTCAACGGCGAGCGCGTCTTCATGTCCCCGGGTGACCTGCTGCTCACCCCCGGCTGGCACTGGCACGACCACACCCATGAGGGCGACGCGCCGATGATCTGGCTCGACGCCCTCGACTACCCGCTCGTCAACGCGCTGGAAGCGGGCTTCTACGAGAAGTACCCCCAGCGGCTCCAGCCCGTCACCCGGCCCGACGACGCGGGCAGCAGGCAGTTCCTGCACGGCCGGCTGACCCCCGCCTGGATCACCCCCGACGGACCCCACTCCCCCGTCACCCGCTACCCCTGGACAGAGACCCGACGGGCCCTGGACGCCGTCGCCGACACCGCCGAGGGAAGCGATGTCGACGGCATCGTCCTCGAGTACACCAATCCGTGGACCGGCGGTCCGGTCATGCCGACCATCGGCTGCCGGGTCCAGCGGCTGCGCCCGGGCTTCCGGGGCGCCGGGCGCCGGCACACCGCCTCCACCATCTTCAGCGTCGTACGCGGTGAAGGCGTCACGATCGTGGACGGACGGCGGCTGGAGTGGACCGAGAACGACACCTTCGCCGTTCCCGGTTGGACGTCCTACCGGCACCTCAACAGCTCGTCCTCGAACGAAGCCGTGCTGTTCTCCTACAGCGACGAGCCCGTCATGCGCTCCCTGGGTCTCTATCGCGCGGAAGACGCCGACCCCGGCGCCTGATCCGCACATCCGACACTTCAGCAAGGAGGCCATGGTGCGCCTGGCCCTGTTCAACAAAGGACGTATCGGACTCCTCGACGGGGACGACATCGTCGATGTGACCGAACTGCTCGCCGGCCGCGGAACCTTCGGCGCGGCCGGAGCACTCCACCACCACATCGAGACCGCCGACCGTCACGGCCCGATGGCCCTGGACCTCAGCGGCCGTACGCGGGTCCCGCTCGCCGAGGCCGCGCTGGAAGCCCCGCTACCTCGACCTGGAAAGATCGTCGGCGCACCGGTCAACTACCTCGACCACAAGGCCGAGATGGAGTACCCCACGTCGATAGCCGACCTCGGAGTCTTCTTGAAGGCCAACTCGTCGGTGATCGGACCGGGCCAGGACATCCTCCTGCCCTACTCCGACAAGCGCACGGACCAGGAAGGCGAACTCGGCGTCGTCATGGGCCGCACCGCCTCACACGTCAGCCCCGACGACGCCCTGGATCACGTCTGCGGCTACACGTGCCTGCTGGACATCACCGTCCGCTCGGGCGAGGACCGCTCCACCCGCAAGTCATTCGACACGTTCACTCCCATCGGCCCCTGGATCGTGACCGCGGACGAGATCCCGGACCCGGACTCCCTCGACCTCCGCTGCGACGTGGGCGGCGCCACCCGACAGCGAACCAACACGGCCCACCTGATCTACGGCATCCGCGACCTGATCGCCTACACCTCCTCCGTCATGACCCTTCACCCCGGCGACGTGATCGCCACGGGCACCCCTGCCGGAGTCGGACCGCTGAGTCACGGCGACCGCGTGGTCGTGGAGATCGAGCGGGTCGGCCGCCTGGAGGTGGGCGTCGACGGTTCCCGTGCCGCTCCGTACGAGGAACGCCCCGGACGCAGGGAGCACTGACCGTACGGGCACAGGAGGTGGTGCCGACGCGGCGCTCACGGACTCCACCGCAGCCCGGAGTCCCCGGGCCGGCACCACTTGCTATGCGATCGAGTATGTATGTTGACATAGGTATCTGGTCATACTTATATTGCCTGTATGGCCACCCCCAGCGCGTCCGAACAGGAGATCCGGCAGATCGCGTCAGCGATGTCGGCCGCCCTGCCCGCGCTGCACCGGGCACTCGACCGGCGCCTTGCCCAGGACTTTCCGCACCCCAAGCCGCCCGAGAGCCAGCTGGCGCTCCTGCGGCTCGTCGGCGAGCGTGACGGTGTCACGGTGCGCGAGGCCGCCGACGTCCTGCTGATGAAGCCGAACAACGTGAGCGCCCTCGTCACGCAGCTGGCCGGCCAAGGACAGCTGGAGCGCAGGCAGGACCCCGCGGACAAGCGGGTCGCGCATCTGCACCTGACGGCCCAGGCTCGGCAGCGGCTCGACGAGGTCGGGAGCCTCCTGGACGGGTACCTCGTCGAGGCGCTGCACACCCTCACCGACGGGGACCTCGACGCCATCGGGTCCGCTCTCGGGGCGCTCCGAGGTTTGGCGCGGCACATTCACCCCGCCGCCCACTGACGGCGCTCGCGTACCCGCGTCCCGTCGACCTCCATCTGTACGAGGAAGCAAGGCACCTCCATGCCCTCCACCGCCGTGGACAGCTCCCCCCTGCCCGCACGCACCCGGTCCGCCGCTCCGGTGGGCCGCCGCGCCAAACCCTGGCTGACACTCGTCGCCGTAGCCTTCGGACTGTTCATGGTCGGTCTGGACGGCTCCGTCGTCGCGATCGCCAATCCCGAGATCGGCCGGGACCTGAACGCGTCCACCGCCGACCTGCAATGGGTCACCAACTCCTATCTGCTGGCTCTGGCCGCCGCGCTGATCCTCGGCGGGAAGCTCGGCGACCGCTTCGGCCGGCGCACCTTCTACCTGGTCGGAGTCGCCGGTTTCACCCTCGCGTCGGTCGCCATCGGCCTGGCCGGGTCGATCGAGGGCGTCATCGCCTTCCGCGCCGTACAGGGCTTCTTCGGCGCGCTGCTGATGCCCAACACGCTCGGACTACTGCGTGCCGTGTTCCCGCCGAAGAAGTTCGGTATGGCCGTGGGCATCTGGGCGATGGTGTCGTCGGTGTCCACCGCGCTCGGCCCCATCGTCGGCGGTCTGCTCGTCGAACACGTCAACTGGGAATCCGTCTTCTACATCAACGCTCCGATCGGCGCCGTCGCGCTCGTCTTCAGCGCACTCGTGCTGCCGCAGAGCAAGAACACCTCCGGCGACCAGCGCTTCGACGTCCCCGGCGTGATCCTGCTCGCGCTCGGACTGCTCGTCGTCGTGTTCGGCGTCGTCAAGGGCGAGACGTGGGGCTGGAGTTCCGGCTCGACGCTGGCCGCGCTCGCCGCAGGCCTCGCCATCCTCCTGGTGTTCGGCTGGTACGAAACGCGCGTGAAGCACCCGCTGCTGCCCATGCGGCTGTTCCGCAGCCGCGCGCTGACCATCGGCACGATCATCACGGCGATCAACTTCTTCGTCCTGCTCGGCGTGATCTTCTTCGTGATGCTGTACCTCCAGAACGTACGCGGCTTCACCCCCGTCGAAGCGGGCGTGCGCACCCTGCCCCTGAGCCTGGCATTCGTGGTCGCCTCACCTCTGGGCGCGAAGCTCACGGAGAAGTTCGGCGCCGGACTGTCCATGCCGCTCGGCATGGTGCTGCAGGGTGGCGCCGCCTTCGGGGTACTCGCATGGGGCGTGAATTCGCCGTACGCCGCGATGTGGCCGCCGTTCATCGCCCTCGGCCTCGGCGTGGGCATGGTGATGGCGGCCTCCTCCGACGCCATCGTGGGCAACTCCCCGGTCGAGGACGCCGGTGTCGCGGGTGGTCTCCAGGCCACCGCCCTTCAGGTCGGCGGCGCGTTGGGAACCTCCGTACTCGTGTCCCTCATCAGCAGCCGGGTCAACTCGACCCTGACCGGCGAACTCACCTCCGCCGGGGTGCCGGCGCCCATGGCCGAGGGCTTGCACGAGGCGAAGGACGCGGTGGCCATGGGCATTGCACCCGTCTCCGGTGACATGCCCGCGCAGCTGAAGGCCGCGGTGATCGAGGGCAGCGGCCAGGCATTCGTCAACGGAGTGCACACCGCCGCGCTCGTCACCGGCGCCCTGTGCGCCATCGGCGCCGTCCTCGCCGCAGCGGGCGTACGGCGCAACCCGCAGAACGCCCGTCACTAACGGCGCGACGGGGCCCGACGGCCCGGTTGGGATCGCGAGTCCGCGGAAACGCCGACCCGCGCCCGGCCGGGCCGATCCCATGCACCCACCGACGGGCCGGCACCGCGTGCTGCGCTCGCTCGGCCTTGCGCGAGCTCGGGCCCACTGTCTCCCCCGGGGGGGGCGGCCACGCCCCACCTACCGGCCTCGGTCGTCCGGACATGGCCGACAAGGAGACGTCAAGGGGATGTTTACGGCGCTGACGTCTGCTGGGTCGCAGACCGGTATCGAGCGTGCCTCGTACGCGACCACAAGGGGGACTTGTGCTCCGGATCCATTTCACGGGTGCCGATCTCGGACGCCTCAGGCTGGCAGCCCAGCCCGACGTCATGTGGGAGACGGCGCTGAGCCTTCACCAACTAGCGGACCCCGACCCCTTCTTCGCGCCCTGGAACCGTGTCGCCCGCAAGACCCTCGCCCAGGCGAACATGGGCCGGGCCGCCCACCTCCTGACGGCACTCGTCCCGATCAGCTCCTACTTCCCCGACTTCCTGACGCCCTCCGGGCACATCACCTCCCTCGAAGAGGGGATCGACGGCGTGCTCTCCACCGGCAGGAACCGCCTGTGGGTCGAGATCGCCAGGCTCGCGGACTCCCGCCCACACCCGTCGCCCGAGTTCGGCGACATCGCCGCCGGACGCCCCCACGCCCTGCGCCATCTCGGCGCCGCCCTGCTCCGCTACCACTCCCTCGCCCTGGCCCCGTACGCCCCCGCCGGGGCGGCGCTGGCGCAGCGCCACGCGACCCGGTACGCACGGATGATCACCGAACAGGGGGGCGAAGCCCTGCTGGGCGGCCTCGGGCCGCAGCTGCGCTGGCGGCCCCCGGTCCTGGAAGTGGACTATCCGGTGTCGAAGAACCTCGAACTGGGCGGCCGCGGCCTGCTTCTCGTTCCGAGTTTCTTCTGCCACAACCATCCGATCGCCCTCGCCGACCCCGGACTGCCCCCGACCCTGGTCTTCCCCGTCGCACGCGGCCCGCTGTGGATCCCACAGCCGCAACCGTGTGCCGCAGGGGCCACCCAGGCGCTTGGCCTCGACGAGCTGATCGGGCCGACCCGCGCCGCCGCACTGCGCCTCCTCGACACCCCACACAGCACCACGGAACTCGCGGGGCGCCTGTGCACCTCCGCCTCCACGGCCAGCCGCCACACCACCGCGCTGCGCCGGGCCGGCCTGGTGGTCACCGAGCGGACGGGGGCCTCGGTCACCCACACGCGAACGGCCCTGGGAACCGGGCTGGTGCACGGCACCTGACCCCGAGGGGTGCAGGCTTCGCGGTGCGGCACCTTTGCGCTGTCACGCAAAGGGTTCGTTCCCCTCCTCCCGCTCCGTAGCGTCGTCGCAGGACATCACCGGAACTGGAAAGGAACCAGAACCCGATGAAAACGATCTCACTTGCTTCCGTACGCAAGAGTGCGGCGGCGGTCGGCCTGACCGCGCTGGTGGCGGTCACGCCCCTGCTCGCCGCGACCGAAGCCCAGGCGCTGGGCAACAACCGCACCGTCTCGCGCAGCTGCGGCGACAACTACGTGGGCAGCGGCTTCAACGGAAGCCAGAACTGGGCGCAGACCAAGAAGGTGTCGGGCAGCTGCGCCGGCCGGCTGAGCGCGGCGCTCATCAGGAGCGACGGCTACTGGACCACCCGCGTGTACGGCTCCAGCACCTCCGCGTACGCGAGCTACAACTCCAGCTACCAGGGCCGCAACGGTCTGCACTGGGGCTGCGACAACTGCAACGTCACCTACTCCTGACCCATGCGTAGGGCGACGACGCTCGTCGTCGCGGTGATCCTGGCCACCGTCTCGGGCTGCGCACAGGCCGGTCCGGACGGCGGCCGGGAGAGCTCCGACGACATTCCGCTTCCGGGGCAGCAGTGGGCGTTGGGCGACGGGAAGGTCACCGCGGCCGAATACCGTACGGCGATGGACAGGTTCGTCTCCTGCGTCAGGGGCGCCGGCTACCCGGTCACCGACCCCGTCCGCAGTCCTGCCGACAACCTCACGCTGATCTACACGGTCACCCCCAGCGGTGACCCGGACACCTACAACAACGCGGTCCAGAGCTGCAACCTCTCCCACCTGTCGCTCGTCGAACCAACGTTCGTCGAAGCGCAGCCGCAGGTCATGGACGAGCCGCTGCGTACGGCGGTCGGGGACTGCCTGCAACGACAGGGCGCCGAGCTGACGACCGGGGAACGGAACCTCGCGGACTTCGCCCGCTCGGCCAAGGACGAGACCCGGGTGGTCGACTGCGTCACGGGACAGTGGGCGCGGGTCTACCCACGACTGCCGGCGGAAGTGCCACTCCGCTTCTGACCGCCGTTCCCCCCGGCCGCCGGCGACCGGGCCGCGTACGGCTGGTTCGGCCCCCGACGGCGGCTTTCGAACTCTCCGCCTACCCGAGTCCACCGAGACGGAGGGCATTCCTCATCTCGCTGAGCTTCGCGGCCGTCGCCGGGGTCCACTCCTTCGCCTGCTCACCGAGACGGAGGGCGTTCTCGATCTCGCCGAGCTTCGCGGAGGACAGAACGCCCGCCCGCTCGATCAGGTCGTCCCGGGACACGGTGGTCAGCCACGTGCAAGGGGTAAAGCCCGGACGCGGCAACGCGTACCGCAGCACGCCTTCAAAGGGCAGTCCTTCCACGGCGCCTACTGCCACTTCGACGCCCAGACCGGTGATGTCGACACCCGCCCGAGCGACAACCTGCATCACCCGGATCCCGGACGCGTCGTCTCCCGACAGCAGCACGACCGGCCGCCGCTCGTCGAACTCCACCCACCAGACTTCGCCACGTTGCACATGTCCTCCTGACACAGGACGGCGGGCGGACGCCGCGCGACCCCGACGCGCTGTGGAGACGGGGAGACGGGTGCGGCCACCCGTTGATCACCGGTGTGTGAAGACAAACGATCACGCGGTGGCCGCAGGTCACAGCGTAGACCCCGCCCGCTGGCAGGAGGCGTTCGAAGGCCTGATGAGCCGAATAGCGGGACGGTTCACCCGGATCGAACCCCGATTCCGAGTCCGGAAGTTGGCGCTCGAACTGCTGTCGGACCTGCCGCCCAAGAACTCCTGGACCTTCGCCGAATGGGCCGGGGAAAGGACCCCGGACGGCATGCAGCACCTGCTCGGCAGCGTCGCTACGGACTTCGAGCGGTGTCAGCGGTACGGCGACCCGATCGACTTGCCGGCGCAGTTCGTCCATCTGTCCGGCCCTGTTTCACTCGTCCCACCGCGAGGCTCCGACCGAGTCCGCATCGAGGCGCCCCCGAGCCCCGCAACTCGGCCTGCTGCATGGCGCCCGAGCCAAACCTGCCTCACGGTCACGAGAAAGGGTCCTGCCGATGTACGTGACGGGGGTGGGGGGAGGCCTGGGCTGGGTAGTGACCTGCGACGGTCGGCCCAAGTCGGGTGCGGCCTGCTGAGGAGGATTCCGTGCGCGTTGCCCTTGCACACAACCTGCGGCGCGGCGACGAGCTGAGCCAGCGCGGCTTCACCTCGCGAGGGGAGGTGGAGGAGCTGCTGGCGAGTATGCGGGACCTGGGCCACGAACCGGTCGCCGTGGAGGTCAGCGGAACGCTGGATGTCACGGTCGCCCGGTTACGCGCGGCTCGCCCGGACCTGGTGTTCAACCTCGCCGAAGGATGGAGCGGGCCATGGCGGCAGTCCTTCTACCCTGCCCTGTACCACCAGTTGGGGCTTGCCCACACCGGCTCGGGGCCGCAGGCTCTCGCACTGGCTCTGGACAAGCACCTCACCAAGCTAGTGCTGCGGGCCCACGGGCTTCCCACCCCCGGCTGGGTCTTCGTCAAGGACGGAGCGCAGGTGCCGCCGCTGGACCATCTGCGGTTTCCGGTCATAGTGAAGCCCAACTTCGAGTCCTGTTCCAAGGGCATCGGACCGCTGTCGCTGGCTGCCACACCCGATGAGGCGCGCACCCGTGCCCAGGGGATTCTCGCGGAGTTTCCGGACGGAGTGCTGGTGGAGGAGTACGTGCCGGGACGCGATCTCACCGTGCCCTATTTCACGGCGGCGGGCGGAGCCCTGGCCGTGGCCGAGACCACGATGCCGGACACCGCAGCGTACGGCGGGCTGTTCGACTACGTTCTCAAGCAGGATCCGTCGCGGTGGAGTCATCTGAAGGTCCCGGCCTCCATCTCCGGCTCGTTGGCCGCTCAGGCCCGTACGCTCACGCACACAGCCGTACAGGCCCTGGGGCTGCACGATTTCGCGCGAGCTGACTTCCGCCTCGCACCGGACGGCGCCTTGTACCTGTTGGAGGTCAACGGACTTCCCGGGCTTCCCGCGGGCGGAGCATCTCATCAGGCGGCGGTCCTGGCCGGCCTCGCCCCGGACACCGGACTGGCCGACACGGTGATTTCAGCCGCCGTCAATCGCTTCGGGCTGTCGGCCACTGCATCCGTAGACGCCAAAACGGGGCGGTGAGGATCTGGACGCCGCAGCAGCATCGAGGTGGCGGGCAGACTCCTCGACCAGGCGCTCGCCGACATCCAACACGTCATGAGCGTCAACCACTTCGGAACGGTCAACGTGGCACGCGTCCATGGCGGCGATCATCGCCTTCAGCGAGGTCCTCGCCGCCGAAACCCGCGGTACCGGCGTCCGCGTTGTCTGCGTGTGTCCCGCCGTGGTGGAAACACCCATGGTCGAGCGCATGCGCAGGAACCGGCCCGACATGGTCGGCAACGCCCGGGGCATCCATCCCAGCGCCGTCCTGGACGACCTCGAACACGCCCTCGCCAAGGGACTCCTCTATGCCTTCCCCGGCCGCGGCGCCACCACCTTGTGGCGAGCCCGCCGCCACGCGCCCCGCCACCGCGGACGGCAACGGGCCCCGCCGGCCGCGCCGGCCCGCTGCGACGACCTCTCCGGCCTGCCGTCCGCATGGATCGGCGTCGGCACCAACGACCTGTTCCATGATGAGGACGTCACCTACGCCCGGCGACTGCAGCAGGCCGGCGTCGCCTGCACCCTTCACCTAGTGCCCGGCGCCACTCCATCGAAGCGAAAGCCGCCGTCTCCGAAGCCTTCCTCCAGGCCCAAACCACGGCACTGGACGAAGCACTCAACGGCGGCTGAACGGACGCACGCATCGGCGGGCGCCTAGCCCGCATAGGTCTCGAACTCGGCGACCTTCGGGGTGCCGGTCGAGCCGGTGATCTCAAAGGTGACCTTGCTCAGCGAGGTCCGCGGGAAGGTGATGACGCCCACGCCGGTGCCGGAGGTCAGGACCGCGCCGGTGTCGGCGTTGAGGACCCGCCAGGAGCCGATGGTGCCGGTGGAGCCGACCGCCTCCCGGATGTTGATCGCGGACACGGAGACGGCGGAGCCCCACTTGATCGAGATCGAGCCGGTCGAGCCGGTCGGCGACCAGTAGGTGTTCATGGCACCGTCGCGGACGTTGCCGTAGCTCGTCCCGTCGGTCTTGCTGGAGCCGTCGGAGCCGGCGCCGATGCTGAGGTTGGTTCCGGTGGGCGGCTGGGTGGCCGTCGCGGTCGGTGTCGGCGTGGGGGTGGTCGGCGTGGGGGTGGTCGGGGTCGGCGTGGGGGTGGTCGGGGTCGGGGCCGGTGTCGGGGTCTGCGGCGTGCAGGAGCCGTCCGAGACCTTCAGGCCCTTGCCGGCGCCCGCCGTCTGGCTCACGACGGCCGGCACGCAGGAGGCGGCGTCGAGGGTGTACGCATAGGGGATGCCGACGGTGGTGTTGGACTGCACGTCCGGTCCTGCCGGCTTGTACTCCGTGCCCGGGCTCGACCAGGCCACGTTGTCGAAGATGTTGCCGCTCGTCTGCCAGTAGCCGGCCGCGGAGGTGTAGAAGGTGCCCAGGACGTCCTTGGAGTCCTTGAAGTAGTTGTTGTCCACCTTGGCCCGGGCACCGGCACGGGAGTTGATGCCGGACTCGTTGAGGCCGGCATAGTGGTTGTTGTACATGTGAGCGATGCCGCCGCGGAGCAGGGGCGCGCGGGAGTCGATGTTCTCGTACAGGTTGTGGTGGTAGGTGATGAAGCCGTTGGAGAGCTCGGTCTCGCTTGACCCGACCAGGCCGCCACGGCCGGAGTTGCGCAGGATGCTGTAGGACAGGGTCACGTACTGGGTGTTGTCCTTCATGTCGAAGAGGCCGTCGTAGCCCTCCGACTCCCCGCCCGACGCCTCCAGCGTGACGTGGTCGACCCATACGTTGCGGACGTCGGCCTCCATGCCGATGGCGTCGCCGCCGTTGGATGTGGGCGAGCCGGACTTCTTGACGTTCCGGACGGTCACGTTCTGGACGATGATGTTGCTGGCCTCGCGGATGTGGATGCCGAGCTGGTCGAAGACGGCTCCGCTGCCGACGCCGACGATGGTGACGTTGCTGATCTGCTTGAGCTCGATCACGCCGTCGGCGGTGTTGCAGCTGCTGCCCGACACCTTCGCGGTGTTGGCGTGGTTGATGGTTCCCTCGACCTCGATGGTGAGCGGCGTGCTGCTGCTCGCGCGGGCGCACAGCGCCGCGTGGATCGCGGTCCCGGTGGTGGCCCGCACCGTCTGCCCGCCGGCGCCGCCAGTGGTCCCGCCGTTCTGGCTCGCGTAGCCGGTGGCGCTCCCGGTCGCCGCCGAGGCCTCGGGCATCGCCACCACCACACCGGCCACGGCCGCGAGGGCCAGTGTGGCTAGCCCGGCGGAAAGCCGCACTGCGACTGGTCGTTTCATTCTCGTCTCCCGGAATCGTCGAATAGCGAGTGCTGAACGTGTCGCACCACGCAGATAGAAAGTGATAGAAAGCGCTTTCTATCGCGCCGACGATAGGGGTCGCACGTACGACTGGCAAGGCTCGTGACGACGAACGACCAGCACCCCGGGGTGAGTTGATCGCCCGCGGCACCGGGCCGTTCCTGGGTAGAGGCCCCGTCCCGGGCGGGTGAGGAAGCCATGGCGGGTGATGCCTGCGGGTGACGTTCGAGGGGTGCCAGGAAGAGGAGTTGTCGCATACAGCTACGTCGCTGCGCGCCGCAGGAGGGACCCGGTCGGCCGTGTGGCACCCGAGCAGGGCGTTCACCCGCTGGATCCGAGTCAGAGCAAGCGACGATGACACGGATGGGCAGGCGGGCCACCGCAACGCGTGTCTCGGAGCAGCTCTCAAAGCCGCCATCCAGAGCCGCCACTTCACCGCGACGGTCCAGCACTTCGCCGGCTACACGCAGGAAGTGGACCGCTTCTTCGCCAACTGTCCGGTCTCCGACCGAGCCCTCCACGAGGTGTACCAGGCGCCGTTCCGCCATCCGATCCAATGCCAGATCATCGGCGTCGTTTCCTGTCGGGTGCTAGGCCGTCTCTTTCGGATCTTGCCTGGCCCGCGCCGCCCGGCACCGCACCTCGCCGCACTGCCGGGGCTCCCGAGTACGTCCAGTACGCGGGAGCTTGTAGGGGAAGCTCCGGAGCTGGAATCGGAGCGCCGCCGTAACCCGTCACTCGCCACCGAGACGACTGGATGGAAAAGGAGTTGGCCGCCGACATGTGGGTCCTCCCGGGTGAGCGCGCGGCGCGCTCCAGGTCCCGCTCGGACTGGAGCGTCAGCTCCAGGTCGCCGGTTCCGTGGTGGCCGAGCCCCATCGCGCACCTCCGAGATGCACCACTGCCGATCCGGCACCAGACCCTCGGCCGACTGGCCGGCGCGCTGTCCACCGACGTCGTCCTCCCCTGCCGGCGGCCGCTTCGGACCGCCCCGTCAGCGAAGCCGGACGCCACCGGCTCACAGCCTCGGCGTCCGCACTGGCGACGCCCGAGCGAGGCGGGCCCGCGGCCCGCGGACGGCAAAGCCGTACGCACAGTCGGTGCGAACGCACCGCGAGACAGCGCTGCGAATGCCTGGTAGTCGGTGGGAATTTGGCCGGTGAGACGAGGCGGACCTGCCGACGGATCTCAGGCGCAGGACGATATTCGGCACTCCACGGATACGTCAAAGCCACAGGTGCGATCGTTTCTGCGCCTACGGCTCGCAGTGAGGCACACGTCGGTGCGCCCACGCGCCGGTCGGCAACCAGCCAGAAGAGGCCTGCTTACGCCCCTCCGCCGATACCGGCACCGGGCTATGCTGCGAACAGAACGTCCCCCGTTCCAGACCCTGACGGCGCGTTGTCTGCCAGATCTACGTGTCGCGGCCCGGACTCACGATCCGCCGGCCCGGCGCATCCGAGGGCGTGGCCCGTCCCCATCCTGGAACGCAGGCTGCCGGACCGGCCTTGCCCGCCGCGCGCACATCCGCACCGGGATAACCGGAGGAGCCGGGGAGTCCGGCGACGACCGGTGTTGCCCGGCTGGTCCCGAACCGAGGCACTTCATCATGCGTGTCCCCGATCCGATCGCCCACAGGTACGCCGAGAACGGCCGGGTGCTGATCGCTCCGGCCGGTGAACTCGACGTCTCCACCGTCCACTCGCTGCGCGCGGCACTGGCGCGATGCCTGCATGACGACGTCCGCACCATCGACATCGACCTGTCCGCCGTCACCTTCTGCGACTGCAGTGGCCTGGGCGTCCTCCTCTCCGCGTGGTGGCGCATCACGGCGGCCGGAGGAACCCTGAGGCTGCACCACCCGCCGCCCGTACTGATTCGGATCATCGACATCACCCGTTCCGGCTTCTTGCTCGGCGACCCTCCCGCTCCCGCCCTCCCCGTGGCCCTGGGGAGTGTGCTGTGACGGACACGTCGCCGCTGAGGCGTTCTCAAAGGGGCCGCCGCGGGGTTCCGTACGGTCCTGACGACATGGCCGCGATCCGTCTGCGGCGGCTGAACCGATGGCAGGCCGAGGGACTGAGAGAGGACGTGGCGGACCTGTACGCGGAGTCCCCCCACCCGTTGGCGGGTACGGCCCACAAAAACCGCGAAGCCTTCCTGCACCGCCTCACGGGCGATGTCCGGCGGCCCGGATTCGCCATGCTGGTCGCGGAGCGGGCCACGTTGCTCGGATGCGTCTTCGGCTTCCCTCTGCGACGCGACGGCTCCTGGTGGAGGGGATTCCTCGGACCCTTTCCCCGGGACATCCAACAACTCACGGCCTCCGGCCACGTCTTCGCCGTCACCGACGTCGTGGTCGCCCCGTACGGACAGGCCCTCATCCTCGGCCGGCGGCTGCAGGCGCGGCTGCTGGACGACCATCGTGCGTCGCTCGGCGCCACCCTGGTGCCCGAGTCCGATGTCAGGAGCCTGGCGGCCTTCCGGTCCTGGGGGTGGCGCGAGGTCGGCGAGGTCCACAGGCCGCCCGGCACAGCGTTGCACCGGGCGCTGGTGCTGCCCCTCGGGAGGGCGCCGCGAACGTCCGGCCAGGGGCTCCCCGCCGGCACCCGGCGGCCGGAGCTGTGACGGGTGGACGGACGGCCAGGATCCGGGTACTCGTGGCCGAGCAGGCTGCCCGGCGCGGCGAACGGATCGCGGTGATGGACGTGTGCACGGCTGCAGTGGCCGCGCTTCCGATCGACGGGGCAGGAGTGTCGGCCATGTCCAAGGCTTCGGCCGGCCATCCCCTGTGCGCCACAGACCTGGTGAGCGAGCGGATCGAAGAGCTCCAGATCACGCTGGGCGAGGGCCCCGGTATGGATGCCTTCGCCCTTGCGTCGGCTGTCCTGGCTCCTGATCTGCGGGCCGACGGAGAGCAGCGCCGATGGCCCCTGTTCGCCTTGGAAGCCGCCGCCGCCGGTGCGGTGGCGGTGTTCGCGTTCCCCTTGCGGATCGGTGCGATCAGTCCCGGAGTGCTGGACCTCTACTCCGGTGTTCCGGTCGAGCTGGACGCCGGCGAACTCGCCGATGCCATGGTGTTCGCCGACACCGCCACGCTCGTACTCCTCGGTGCCCGGATCGACCGGGACGGCGGGCCGCTCGAAGACCTCGGCGGCTACCGGGCCGAGATCGACCAGGCCACCGGCATGCTCACCGTCCAACTCGGCGTGGGCATCGAGGAGGCGTTCGTCCGCCTGCGCGCCCACGCCTATGCCCAGGGGCGGCGGCTCGCCGAGGTGGCCGCCGACGTCGTGGCCCGCCGGCTGAGGTTCACGCCGGATGCGGACGAGGATCGGAGCGCCCCCGACGATGCTTGACAACAGAAGGTGTACACGATGAATGAACAGCTCCTCGCCAAGGCTTTCGTGGAACTTGCGGACAATTTGGTCGCCGACTTCGACCTGATCGACTTCCTCCGCATGCTGACCGACAGATGTGTCGGCATGCTCGATGTGAACGCGGCCGGCGTACTCCTCGCGGACCGCAATGGCGAACTCCGCGTGATGGCCGCCTCCGACGAGCAAGTCCGCCTGCTCGAACTGTTCCAGCTCCAGAACGACGAAGGCCCGTGCCTGGAGTGCTTCCACACCGGCGTACCCGTCACCATCCCCGACCTGAGCACGGAAGCCGCCCGCTGGCCGCGCTTCACCGCGCAAGCCCGCCACAGCGGGTACTCGGCGGTCCAGGCCCTGCCGATGCGTCTGCGGGACGAGGTCGTGGGAGCGCTGAATCTGTTCCGCGCCCTCCCGGGCCCTTTCGATCCGGCCGCCACTCCCATCGCCCAGGCCCTGGCCGACGTCGCCACCATCAGCCTCCTGCAACAGCGCTCCTCCCGGGAGAGCACGGTGCTCAACGAGCAGTTGCAGACGGCGTTGAACAGCCGCGTGCTGATCGAGCAGGCCAAGGGCAAGCTCGCCGAACGTCAGGGCATCGGCATGGAGGAGGCCTTCAGCGCGCTGCGCGGCTACGCCCGCGCGCACAACCGGCGTCTGTCCGACCTGGCCGCCGCCTTCGTCGACGGCAGCGAACCTCTCGCCGGCCTGGTCACCTGACCGTCAGTGCGGTTCTTCGCGGTCGCGGTCGCGGCGGTTCTCACGGCTCTGGCGGCCCCGGTGCTGTCGGGCATAGCGGCGGTCCCAGCGGTGCTGCTGGTCGCGGTGGTCCCGGTAGTCGCCGTAGTCGTCATAGGCGTGGTGGTCGTCGTAGCCCCGGTGGTCGCCCTGACGTCCCGAGCCACCCCGCCGTCCGCGGTGCACGAGTGCGAAGAGCAGTACGGCGGCAGCCACCCACAGCAGGTGGCCGGAGGAGCCGAAGAGGAGCAGGGCCACCAGGAGCACGAGAAGCAGTACGGACACGAGCGGTCCCTTCCAGAGCGGAACAGATCATCGCTGCCGGGGACCAGGGCTTCATCCAGCAGCGTAGTGCCCCGAGGCGCCTGGCGACAGTCGTCGGGCCCATTGACAGGCGACACCGCCCGGCGTTGACTGACGCAGACGGTGTTGGGCCGTACCACCCGGGAAAGCTCCGGAGCCAGGCCTTTGCCTTCCACCTTCCGCTTCGCCCGGACCCCGCGGAACGCAGGTACCACCCCCTGTGACCGCTGTGCAGGTCCCGGCCATGCCCCCCGGATTCTCCTCCCCCTGCCGGCACCAACGCGCCATCGACCGAGGAGAGCCGACGGGTATGCAGCAGAACGACTTACGAGCCCGGAACAGCGGGGTGCCTCCGTGTCCAGTTCCGTGATCATCATCGCGGCCCTGGGCGCCGCGGCCCTGGCCGCCGCGACGGCCGTCCTCCTGGCCACGCTCGGCCACCACCGGATCGGGCGCAGCCTGAGACGGCGCTTCGGCCCCGAGTACGAACGCCTCGTGACCCGCCACCAAGGGGACACCAAGGCCGCGGACCGAGAACTCGGCGAACGCCTGAAGCAGCACGGCTCCGTCAGGGAACGGCCGCTCTCATCGGCTGCCCGGGAGCAGTACGCGGCCCAATGGGCCGGGATCCAGAAGCGGTTCGTCGACTCCCCACAGGAGGCGGTCACCGAGGCCGACGCACTGCTGGCGCGGCTGACGTCGGACCGGGGCTTTCCGGTCGACGGGCCGTTCGAAGAGCGGCTCGCCGCGCTCTCCGTCCACCACGCGCAGCACGTCGACGGCTATCGCGGCCTCCACGGAGCGGCCGGCGGCCGTGGCAGCACGGAGCAGAACCGCACCGCCATGACCGGGGCGGGGGAGCTCTTCGACGCGCTGGTCGCACAGCGTCCGGCCGACTCGGGCCGGCACCGTCCGCAGCGTCACCAGGCCGGGGGAAGTGGCACGCGATGACGTACGACCAGGAACGCGCACAGCAACTCCCGCCCCGTAGCCCGCTCCCCGGGCGGCACGATCCGCGCGGGGGCCCGACTCCCGGCCGGCTGGCCCCCGATGGGCCGTCCGAGGCCCGCGCGGACATCCCGGTCCCCGTGTCGCTGCTCGCGCAGAGCGACCGGGACCGGCTGACCCTGCGCCTCCAGCACGCCCTCGGCACCTTCGTCCGGAGCCCGCGCGAAGCGGTCGACGAAGCCGACACCGCCTTGGCCGACGCCATCACCCGCGTGACGGCCGCGCTCGTGGAGCGTCGGCGCGTCATCGGCTCCGCCCACCGCAACCTCGGATCCGAAGCCGAGACGGAAGACCTGCGGCTCGCCCTGCGCCAGTACCGGGAGATCACCTTGCGCCTGCTGCGCATGTGAGCGTCCCCGCTCCGACCGGCCCCTGACAGCCGGCGGGAACGGCCCGTCCTCCCCGACGGGCCGCCCCCGCCGGCCTTTCGTCGTCACCGCACGAATGAAGCGTGCGGTCCCGGACTCACCGCCCAGCGTGCAGCGGCCTGCCGGTTCCCGAGCTGAGTGGTCATCATCCTCGCGCCAGGACAGGCCCCTCATGATGCCGAGCCGCTGCTGGATACGTGCGACGCGGCAGGGAGCACAACGGGTGCCCGCATGGGGCGCATCGAGGCCGCACCGGATCGCGTACGACGGCGACGGGAGGACGGCCGCACTCGTGACAAGGCGGGCTCCGGCAGGCGTCGGTGTCGCGTTCGTCGGCATCCCTGGCCAAGGCCGTTTCGCTTCATCCGTGGGAGATCGTCGTCCTTGGCCGCGTGTGGACCGCGGACCGTACGAAGCGGGCCGCGGTGAATCCGGTCAGGGCCGTGGCCGCTGCCAGTCCGATGCCGGTCGCGTTGAGCGGTTCGGTCTCCAGGATCGACCGGAGTGCGGGGAGGTAGAGCGCTGCTGCTGCGAGGAGTGCGGAGGCGAGGACTGCGACGGGGAGGAAGAGGTTCTCCCTGGTCAGCAGTCGGGCTCGCAGGCCCAGGACCACTCCGAGCTGGGCGGCGAGCAGGGCGAGGAAGAGCACGCTCTGCCAGGGCAGGTTCCAGGCGCGGGCGAGGAGAGCTGCTGCAAGACAAGAGGCGGTGACCACGGTGGCGAGGAGGAGCAGCCGCTGCCAGGCGCCGGCGCCGAGGATGTGCTGTCCGGTCGGACGAGGAGGTCTGTTCATGGCGCCTGGTGCGGCGGGTTCGGCTCCCATGGCGACACCGGTGAGGCCGTGGGTGAGGAGGTTGATCCAGAGGATCTGTCCGGCCCGCAGGGGCAGGGGAAGGCCGATGAGGGGGCCGGCGAGCATGACGAGGATCTCGGCCGTTCCGCCGGCCAGGCCGTACACGAGGAAGCGCCGGATGTTGTCGTAGACGCGGCGTCCCTCCTCGACCGCCGCGACGACCGTCGACAGTTCGTCGTCGGTGAGCACGAGGTCGGCGGCCTGGCGCGCGACCTCCGTGCCGCGCGCGCCCATCGCGACGCCGATGTCGGCCTGGCGCAGGGCGGGTCCGTCGTTCACGCCGTCGCCGGTCATCGCGGTGACGGCGCCGTGGGAACGCCAGGCTTCTACGATGTCCAGCTTCTGCTGCGGAGTCGTGCGGGCGAACACCCTGACGGCGGTGAGGTCCACGACCTTGCCGGAGGCGAGGTCCGCGCCTGTGACCACATCCTCGCGCGAGCTACCAGCAGCGAGCAGCCCGACCTGGGTTGCCACGGCGCGCGCGGTGGCGGGGTGGTCGCCGGTGATGAGGACGGGGGTGATGCCCGCGGCCCGGCAGGCGGCGATCGTGGCCGCGGCCTCCGTCTTGGGCGGGTCGCTGATGGCGACCAGGCCGAGCAGGTGGAGGCCGGACTCGGCGTCGGCAGGGGGGTTCGGGAGGTTGTTGCGCGTACCGGAGGCGATGGCGAGGACGCGGAAGCCCCGGGCGGCGAGCAGCGCGGCCTGTTGTTCCGCTGTCTGGAGCAGGTCCGCATGGTCGGCGAGGACGGCGGGGTCGAGGATCGCTTCGGGCGCACCCTTCAAGCACACGAGCACCCGGTCCTCGGGCGTGGTGTGCAGGGTGGTCATGCGTTTGCGCAGGCTGTCGAAAGGGGCTTCGTCGGCACGCGGGTGGCTTTCGTGGAGGGTGACCTGATCGGCACAGCCCGCTTTGGCCGCAGCCGTCAGGAGGGCCGCCTCGGTGGGATCACCCATTGCGGTCCAGCGGTCATCGGGCGGGGCGGGTCCCGTCGGTGGCCGGATCGAGGCGTCGTTGCAGAGCGCCGCCGCGGTCAGCAGTTCGCGTAGAGGATCCAGTTCCGCCGGCGTCGGGGCTCGGCCGGCGATCAGGACGTCGCCTTCCGGCTCGTAGCCGACGCCGGAGAGGTCGGCCGTGGCATGGGGCATCCAGACGTGCTGGACCACCATGCGGCCTTCGGTGAGGGTGCCGGTCTTGTCCGTTGCGAGGACCGATACGGAGCCGAGCGTCTCCACGGCGGGAAGGCGGCGTACGAGCGCGTGCCGGGTGGCCATGCGGCGGGCGCCTAGGGCGAGGGCGAGGGTGACGACTGCGGGCAGGGATTCCGGTACCGCGGCGACCGCGAGGCTGATGGCGGTCACTGCCATGATCCCGACGGGCATCCCCCGCAGGAGGCCGAGAGCGAAGACGACCAGGCAGAGTCCGAGGGTGGCGGCGGCCAGGATCCGTCCGAGGGAGGCGAGGCGGTGTTGCAGCGGGGTCGGCTCCCGTCCGCCGTCGAGGAGGGCGGCGATACGGCCGAGTGCGCTGGCCGCGCCGGTCGCCGCCACGGTGGCCACGCCCCTCCCCCGTACGACGACGGTTCCGGCGCTCAAGGTCGTACCCGGATCCTTGTCCACCGCGACGGACTCGCCGGTGAGCATGGACTCGTCGACGAGGAGAGCCGATGCCTCGGTGAGATCGGCGTCGGCGGCGACGATGTCACCTTCGCCGAGGAGGAGCACGTCACCGGGTACGACGTCGGTGGCGGGGACTTCGCGTGGCGTCCCCTCCCTCAGTACGCGTGCTCCCGGGGCTGACATGGCCGAGAGGGCGGCCACCGCGTTGTCGGCGCGGATCTCCTGAGTCACGCCGACGGTGGTGTTGAAGAGGATCACCAGGCCGATGACGACGGAGTCGGCGTGGTCGCCGATGGCGATCGTGAGCAGGACCGCCCCGATCAGGACCATGACCAGGGGGTCTCGGAGCTGTGCCAGGACCCGCGCGTACAGGGGTGTCGGTGACTGGGCGGCGATTTCGTTGCGGCCGTGTTCGACGAGGCGCCGCGCGGCTTCCCGTTCGGTGAGTCCGCTGGGCTTTCGTGGGGCGGCGGGTGCCTGGTGAGCCGTGGGCGCGGACATCAGGTCCCTTGCGCGACGGGGACCGTGATGACCGGGCAGTGTGCCCGGTGCAGCAGTCCGTGGACGACGGAGCCGAGCCGCATGCCGGTGTAGCCCCCGTTTCCACGGCGGCCCAGGACCAGGGCCAGGGCGTGTTCGGCCGCCTTCGCCAGCTCCTCGACCGGGTGGCCTGCGAGTACTTCGTGGGTGAGCGCAACGTCCGGATACTTCTCCGACCAGCCGGCGGCCGTCTCGGACACCATGCGCCGCTGTGACTGCAGACCGACGTTCTTGTCCTGGAACGAGAGCAAGGGCTGGTGCCACACCGAGATCGCCCGCAGGGCGCATCCGCGTACGCTCGCTTCCTCGAAGGCCACGGCCAGCGCCGCCTTCGACGACTCGCTGCCGTCGACCGCAGCGACCATGTACGGCGACTGTTGACTGACATGCTCCGCGTCACCGACGACCACGACCGGGCAGCGCGCCTGCGCGACAACGGGCACCACCAGGGAACCGGCGCTGAGGAACTCCTCGGTGCGGCTGAGGTGTCGCGAGCCGAGCACCACCATGGGGGCCTTCAGGGAAAGCCGGCCGAGAACGGGCGCCGGAAACCCGTCGAGCAGGTGGGTGGACAGTTCGAGATCCGGGCGACGCGAGCGCGTCCACGCGGCAGCTGCTTCGAGGGTTTGCGATCCGGACCGCCGCAAGTCGACGCGGTGCGTGATCCCGTCGACGTGCTGGGTGTCGTGTTGCGGTGGCACCACCAGTGCGAGAACCAGTCCCAGCGACCGGCGGTGCGCCTCGTCGGCGGCCCAGGCCAGCGCCATGTGCCAGTCCCTGACCGGGTCGACTCCGACGACGATCTCACGGCCTGTCATGTTCTCCATCACGACTCGCTCCCCTGATCGTTGCCGTGCCGCGGTATGAGCAGCACGGGACACCGCGCGTGGTGCAGGAGGCTGTGGGTCACGTGCCCCAGCGTGCGGCCGATGTAGCCCGGCGAGCGCCTCCCGCCGACGACCAGCAGATCCGCGTCCTGCGAGGCCTCGGCCAGCACACCGGCCACCGAGAGGTTCTTCTCCAGGTCGGCGTGCACGGTCAGATCCGGGAACTCCTCGCGGATCAGGCCGGCCATGACCGTCAAACGCTGTGCGTGCCGACCGTTGATCTCCTCGACGTCGTCGAGCATGCTCACGACGTTGCCTACGGACTCCAGCAGGTTCCATACGTGCAGCAGCCGCAGCGACGCCTTGCGCAGCCCGGCTTCGCGCGCGGCGTACCGGACGCTGTCGAGGTCGTGTTGGTCGCGGACGCCGGCCAGCACGCTGCCCGTCTCGACCCGCGGGTCCGTACCCCGCACCACGGCGAGGGGGGTGGCGGCACTCGCGGCGGCCTTGAGCCCGACGGAGCCGAGCATCAGCGAGGCGAACCCTCCGAGACCGCGGTTGCCGACGACGACAGTGCCGTGAACACCGGCGGCCCTGTGGAGGCTGGGTACGGGTGCGCTACGACTGAACTCCGTGGTGACGTGCAGATCGGGATGGAGATCCGCTACGGCCGCGGCGGTGTCATCGAGTAGCTCGCGGCCCGCTGCGCGGACCCGTTCGATGGTTTCCACCGATGCGTAGACGGCTCTGCTGTCCGTGTCGGCGGCGTGGACGATGTGCAGGGTCGCCCCGCGTCGTGCGGCTTCTGCCGCGGCCCACAGGGCTGCCCCGCGGGCGGGATCCGACCCGTCGACGCCGACGATGACCGTCCCGAGTTCCGGACCGGCAGTGATGCCTTCCATGGATTCTCCTGATCGAGGGCCGTCGTGCTTCGCCGCTCACGCTGGCATCGGGGACGCCCGGTCGGCGAGGGCCATAGAGGCCAGGACAAGGGCCGACTGGTCCCTCCCCGCTTCCGGTACCCGCATGAGCCTCCGCGGACGGACCCGGTCGGCCCTCGTACAGGACCGTTCGGCCCTCGATGCGGATGCCGGCCGGGCGGATGGTGGCTGGTGCGGGTGATGCACACCAGCCCACTGCGCCCCTGCATGACGACGTACAGGAGGTTCCGCTCGTGAAGCACACCCAGGTCGGCGAGGTGATGACGACAGAGGTCGTCTCGGTGGATCGATCGACGACGTTCCGGGAGATCGCCAAGCTCCTCGCCGCCTACGACATCACCGGACTGCCCGTCGTGGATGAGGACGACCGAGTGATCGGCGTCGTTTCCGAGAGCGATCTGCTCGCCCGCAAGGCCCTGACGGCCGCGGACATCATGTCGGCTCCCGCTGTCACGGTCCGCGCGCAGGAAAGCGTCTCGGAGGCCGGACAGCTCATGACGCGACGGGGTATGGATCGCCTTCCGGTCACCGACGAGGGAGGACGCCTCATCGGCATCGTCACCCGGCGGGACCTCCTGCGCGTCTTCCTGCGCCCCGATGCCGAGATACGGCGGCACGTGGGCGAGGACGTGCTGTCCGACAGCATCGGGGCTCCCACCGGGGCGGTGGAGGTTCACGTCCTGGATGGTGTCGTCACCCTCGCGGGCCGGCTGGAACGGCAGAGCCAGATCCCCCTCGCCCTGCGACTCACCGCACGACTGGACGGCGTCGTCGCCGTGGTGGACGAGCTCACCGCCCGCATGGACGACTCCCGTCTGATCCCGCCGGAGCGCGGAGCGCACCCCATCACCTGGTGACAGCGAGGCGACGCTCCGGCAGCGGAGGGCGGCGGTGCCGGGGTGCCCCGGCTGCGGATGCCCTTCGGCCCCCTCGGGCCGTCCGTCCACGGGGGGGATCGCCGCGGAGGCGGCGGATCTAGTCCACGGGAAGCCGGAACCAATGCTCGCCTCCGCCCGCCACCACGGCGGCCCGTTCGCCGGGCAGCATGAGGGCCAGGGGACCTTGGCGGGAATCCGGCACGGTGATGCCGAACCTGCCGGGGAGCAGCCGGACTCGGACACCGCGGTGTCCCCGGTGGCAGAGCGTGAAGGAGACGGGCTCCAACTCCCGTAGGGGGACGGGATCGACGTACAGGCCTTCGGGGCCGGTCTCCAGCCCCGTGACACCGCGCTCCGCGAGGTCGAGGGTGCCGGCCATGGCGCCCAGGTGAATCCCCTCGCCGGTGGTGCCGCCCTGGATGTCCGTGACGTCGCCGAGGAGTGCCTCCTCGCAGTACTTCCAGGCGTCCGGGTCCTTCTGCCGGGCCAGCACCCAGCCGTGGACGAGGCTGCTGAGCGTCGATCCGTGGCTGGTGCGCGGCAGGTAGTACGCGGCGGTCGCCCGCCACACCGCGTCGTCGAGCCGATAGCCGAGCCGGGCGAAGAGGCCGTACAGCTCGGCGGGCCGGAAGAGGTAGCCGAGCATGATCACGTCGGCCTGTTTCGACGCCTGGTAGCGGTTTACCGTGTCTCCCTCGGCTTCCAGGATCCGGTCGAGCCGGCGTACGTCGCCGTACCGGGCACGGTAGGCCGCCCAGTCCAGTTCGGCCAGGTCTCCGTATCCCTCGAACTGGCTGATGACACCCTGGTGGAACGGGACGTACAGGCGGCGGGACACCTCCTCCCAGTGTTCCAGGGCGCCACGGTCCAGGGCGAGCCGCTCGGTCAGCTCCGTCCGGCGCGCTGGGGGCAGCTCGTGGAGCAGTTCGAGTGCCTGTTGGATCACCCAGGCCGCCATCACGTTGGTGTAGGCGTTGTCGTCGATTCCGGCTTCCGCGGCCCCCGGATAGGCGTCGTGGTACTCGTCCGGGCCCAGCACACCGCGGATGCGGTACCGCCTTCGCTCTGCGTCGTAGACGGCGGCGCCGGCCCAGAAGCAGGCGATCTCCAACAGGAGTTCAGCGCCGGGGCCGTGCAGGAAGCCGGTGTCCCCGGTGGCCCGCCCGTACCGGCAGACGTTCAGGGCTATCGCGGAGCCGACATGGCGCTGCAGGTGCGAGTGGTCGGGCAGCCAGCGGCCCGAACGGGGGTTGAGGTGCAGGGCCTGGCTCTCCTCCTGCCCCGAACTTCCGCTCTGCCAGGGGAACATCGCACCGCTCTGCCCGGCTTGCCGGGCAGCGTTGCGGGCGGCCGGCAGCCGTCGGTGGCGGTACATGAGCAGGGCCCGCGCCACTTCGGGGAAGTGCAGCGTGATGTAGGGCAGGACGAAGAGTTCGTCCCAGAAGACGTGGCCCCGGTAAGCCTCCCCGTGCAGTCCCCTCGCGGGAACGCCCACGTCCAGATCGGCGGTGTGCGGGGAGAGCGTCTGCAGCACGTGGAACACATGGAGGCGCAGGATTCGGCCCGTCTCCCCCGCCACGCTCAATTCGCCTTGCTCCCAGAGCCGTTCCCAGGCCGACTGCTGTGTCGTCAGCAGATCCGGGAATCCGGTTGCTCGCGAGGCGTGTTCGATCGCGCGCGGCAAGAGCTCGCCGGCCGGCCTGTCGAAGGAGGTGTACAGGGCTGCGGTCTTCACCACCGTGGCGGATCGCCTGGGAGCCATGGGCAGTCTGAACGTCTGTACCGTCCCGGCTGCCGTGCTGCTCGTCATGGAGGGTGCGCGAGGTCGGGTGACCGTCCTTACGGCAAGGCCGATTTCGACGCGGGAGGAGGTGGTGCGGCAAGTGATCCATGCCACGCCGTGCGGTGCGAAGCCCGTACGGTGATCCGTGAGGTGATGGGCTTCGAGCCCGCTGTAGCGTTCCACTCCCGCGTTGGCCACGTCTGCGTCGAGCCGTGATTCCACTTCGACCAGGCCGCTCCAGCCGTACGCGCGGAGGGTGGTCCGCTGGGCCGCGAGGTAAGGATCCCCCATGTGCACGATGCGGACGTGGGTGACGCCGAGGCGGCGGCCGTGGCCATCCTGGAAGAGCATGTGCCGTGTGAGCGTCCCCTGGCGCAGGTCGAGCACCACCTTGTAGTGGAGCAGGCCGGGGTCGTCGGGAGTCAGCCAGTCGCCGGGGAGTCCGTCGTCGGCGATGCAGCGGTACCGCAGCGCCGTCCAGTTGGGCAGGTTGACCATGTCCTCGTTGTCGACCTGCTGTCCGGCCACCTGCGAGGTGAGCCGGTTGGAGCAGCCGGCGGCGTAGGTGGCGGGATAGTGCACGGGGCCCGCCGGGGTCTCGGGGGCCGCGCCGCGCGTGGCGAACCTTCCGTTGCCCAGCGTGCACAGCGCTTCGACGAGTCGCTCCGTCTTGGGATCGTAGTGGTCGTACTCCCAGGCCCACGAAGCGGTCACGGTCCTGCCCCGCAGACGAGGTCGGCGACCGTGAGGAGTTGAGCGGCGACCAGGTCCGCCCCGCGTTCCCGTAGTGCCCCCGCGGTGGCGGGGCTCGTCGCCCGGTCGAGGCCGATGACGAGGCCGAAATGGCCTCGCCGGCCTGCTGCGACACCCGCGAGGGCGTCTTCCACCACCGCGCAGCGGGCGGGGTCCACTCCGAGCCGTACGGCCGCTTCGAGGAACAGAGCGGGGTCCGGCTTGCCCGCGAGTCCCAGTTCGGCAGCGTCCGTGCCGTCCACCACCGTGTCGAAGTAGCCCAGGAGGGAGGCTGCTCCGAGAAGCGGCCGGGCATGCCGGGAGGCCGATACGGCCGCGCAGTACACGCCGTGCGCCCGCAGCCGAGCGAGCGCCGGAGCGACGTCGGTGAAGGCCTCAACGGCCCCGGACTCGAGCGTGCGCACGAACGCCGCCTCCTTGCGCGCGGCGACCGCCCAGACCGTGTCGTCGCCCGGTGCACTGCCGGGACTGCCGGTCGGCAGGTCGATGCCACGGGAGTTCAGGAAGGAGTTCGCCCCGTCCAGCCGGGGCTTCCCGTCGACCCACTGGCGGTACTCACGGTCCGCGTCGAAGGGCGGCTGCCTCCCGTTCCCGGACAGGGCCCAGGCGTCCAGACAGCTGTCGAAGGCGGTCTTCCAGGCCTCGGCGTGCAGCCGGGCCGAGTCGAGGAGTACCCCGTCGGTGTCGAACACGACGGCATCCGGGGCGCTCACCCGGATCCCACACGGCGGCCGCTGATCCGGGTAGGAGTGATGGACATCCAGTGCGTGCGGGGTCCGCCGGCCCAGGGCAGCGAGCGGGCGACCGAGAACAGGTGGCTGACCCGCGCCCCGTCCGTGACACCGGACACCTCGCCGACGGCCATGACGCTCCAGCCCTCTCGCATCGTGTCGTCGATGTGGTCCACCTCGAAGGCGACCTCGGTCCCGGCTGCCTCGGCGAGCCGCGAATCGGCTGCGGTGCGGAACGCGATCTCGTCGCCTACGACGACATAGTTGACGGGAAAGACGGCAAGTCCTTCCATGCCGGAGAACCCGACCCGGCCGATGCCGTGGGTGGAGAGCAGTCGGAGGCACTCGGCCCGGCTCAGCTCCCTCGACTCGGAATCCCGCATCGCGGTCCCCATGCCGGGGGGACTTTCGGTCGTTCTCCCGGTCAGCTCGGCAACGGTGGTCCCCAGCCCGTCCGCGAGACCGACGAGCATGCCCATGCTGGGCGCCGCCGCCCGCTCCTCCACGTAGGCGATGTACGACGCGGCGGCCCCGCAGCGCTCCCCGAGCTCTTCGCGCGTGAGTCCCAGCTCTTCGCGGCGGGCGGTCACGCGCCGCCCGAGGTCGCCGCGGGCAGCCGGAACCTTGACCGGAGACGCATCTGCTGCGGTCTCTCCCATGATCGTCACACCCCTTGCGGTTCGTAGCCGGTACAGAAGCTTGGCGACGCACCGGCCGCCAACCTCAGGCTGTACCCACTACCGGTGCACGGACAGGGGCCGGATGGTCCCCTACCGGGGCCTGTCGGGCCCGTGCGACCTCTCCTCGGAGGGTGTGACGGTGGAGGCCGGTTTCCCCTGCCGGTGGAACGCGGTCGTGCCCACGCCCGGGGAAGCCGTCTTGGTCGCTGACCGGCCGTTCAAACCCTGATCGGGGCCATCGTGCGCGCTGCCGCCCCCCTCACGGTGCAAGAGGCCCGCTACCGCTGTCCGCTTCGGGAACCAGTCGGTGGTGAAGCTCCGTGGTCATCGCGTGGATGGCACGGGTCAGTTCCGTATTGGTCTTGAGTTCCAGCTCCTGCTCGAAGAAATCGTGGTCGGCCTTCGCCTGCTGGAACGCTGCCTGCCGGTTCTGGCCGATCATCACGAACGTCGACAGGAAGATCGCCTCCAGGGACACGACGAGCGTCAGCATCGGCCATGGATCGGCCTCTACGAACAACATCCAGACGGCGAAGCCGATCGCGTGGAGATAGACGAACGGCATGGAGCCGGCGAACTTCGTGACCGCGTCAGCGACGTGCAACTGGGCATCAGCGGCCCGGCTCGTGCGGTGTGCGACGACAACCGGATGGTGCCGCGCCTCGGCCTCGCCCTCGGTTCACCCCCCGCCCCCGGCGCAGAAGGGGCCGACCGGCCCCATGTGGGGGCCGCCCCTGCCCTTCCCGCCTCCGGCCCCGTGGGAGCACGGTTCAAGCATCGGCTCAACCCGCGCATGCCCCGGCCTGCGGTTCGAAGGAGCGCTCATGACGGCCACGTACCGAATCGCGGAGCTGGACGCACACTGGCGTGCCGCGAACTATCTGGCCATCGGCCAGATCTACCTCATGGACAACCCGCTGCTCACGGAACCACTGCGGCCCGAGCACATCAAGCCGCGGCTGCTCGGCCACTGGGGCACCGCCCCCGGCCTGAACCTCGTCCACACCCACCTGAACCGGGTGATCAAGGAGCGTTCGCTGGAGGCCCTGTGCGTCTGGGGACCCGGCCACGGCGGGGCGGCCGTCCTCGCCAACTCCTGGCTGGAGGGCACGTACACCGAGACCTACCCGGACATCGGCCGGGACGCGGACGGGATGCGCAAGCTGTTCCGCCAGTTCTCCTTCCCCGGCGGAGTGCCGAGCCACGTGGCGCCGGAAACGCCGGGCTCCATCCACGAGGGCGGCGAGCTCGGCTATTCACTGGCCCACGCGTACGGGTCCGCCTTCGATCATCCCGGCCTGCTGGTGGCCTGCGTCATCGGCGACGGCGAGGCGGAGACGGGGCCACTGGCCGCGTCCTGGCACTCGAACAAGTTCCTCGATCCGGTCCACGACGGCGCCGTCCTGCCGATCCTGCACCTCAACGGATACAAGATCGCCAATCCGACGGTGCTGTCACGGATCCCCGAGGCGGAGCTCGACGCGCTACTGCGCGGTTACGGGCACGAGCCCCTCTACGTGTCCGGCAGTGACCCCGCCCTCGTCCACCCGGCCATGGCCGGAGCCATGGACCAAGCACTCGACCGCATCCACGCCATCCAACGGGAAGCGCGGGCCGCAGGCACGGATCCGGGCGCTGCGCGTGCGCCCTGGCCGATGATCGTCCTACGGACGCCCAAGGGCTGGACGGGTCCCGCGACCGTCGACGGGCAACCCGTAGAGGGCACCTGGCGTGCGCACCAAGTACCCCTGGCCGGGGTCCGCGAGAACCCCGAGCACCTGAGGCAGCTGGAGACCTGGATGCGCTCCTACCGGCCGCAGGACCTCTTCGACGCCGACGGCCGCCCGACGGCTCGGGTCCTGGCCTGTGTCCCGGAGGGTGAGCGCCGCCTGGGCGCGAGCCCGTACGCCAACGGCGGCCGGCTGCTGCGCTCACTTCCCCTGCCCGCACTGGACGCGTGGGCCGTGCCCGTGGAGAAGCCGGGAAGCACCCTGCACGAGCCGACCCGCGTCCTTGGCCGCTACCTCGCGCAGGTCATGAGGGACACGGCGGGACGGCGGGACTTCCGGGTCGTCGGGCCGGACGAGACGGCGAGCAACCACCTCGACGACCTGTACGACGTGACGGGCAAGGCCTGGCAGGGCATGACGGAGCCCACGGACCGGAACCTGTCCCGCGACGGCCGGGTCATGGAGATCCTTTCCGAGCACGTGTGCCAGGGCTGGCTGGAGGGGTACCTCCTCACCGGCCGCCACGGACTGTTCTCCACCTACGAGGCCTTCGCCCACATCGTCGACTCCATGGTCGGCCAGCACATCAAGTGGTTGAAGAGCGCCCGCGAGCTGGGCTGGCGAGCGCCCATCGCTTCCCTCAACTACCTGCTCACCTCGCACGTCTGGCGGCAGGACAGCAACGGCTTCTCCCACCAGGACCCCGGCTTCGTCGACCACGTCCTCAACAAGAGCCCCGAGGTCGTACGGGTCTACCTGCCGCCGGATGCCAACACCCTCCTCGCGGTGGCCGATCACGCGCTGCGCAGCAGCGACCAGGTCAACGTGATCGTCGCGGGCAAACAGCCCTGCTTCGACTGGCTGCCCATCGGAGAGGCCCGCGCGCACGTGGCTCGCGGCGCCGGAGTCTGGGAGTGGGCGGGGACCGACCACGGCTCCCGCGAGCCGGACGTCGTGCTCGGCTGCGCCGGCGACGTACCCACCATGGAGGTCCTGGCCGCCGCGGCCCTGCTCCGCGAGCACCTGCCCTCGCTGGCCGTCCGGGTCGTCAACGTCGTCGACATCGCCCGGCTGATGCCCCACGAGGAACACCCGCACGGCATGACCGACACCGAGTACAACACCCTCTTCACCACCGACAGGCCGGTGGTATTCGCCTACCACGGCTATCCGTGGCTGATCCACCGCCTCGCCTACCGCCGGACCGGCCATCCGAACCTGCACGTGCGCGGCTACAAGGAGTCCGGCACGACCACCACCCCCTTCGACATGGTCGTGCGCAACGACCTCGACCGGTACCGGCTCGTCATGGACGTCATCGACCGCGTCCCCGGCCTCGCCGGCCGCGCGGCGGCCCTGCGCCAGAGCATGTGCGACCAGCGGATCCGCCACCACGACTGGATCCGCGCCCACGGAACCGACCTGCCGGAGGTCGCCGACTGGTCCTGGCCCTACTGATCGTCCACCCGGGGCGGTACGGGTGGGCCGCCCGGGTCGGAGAGGGTACCGAACGGCCCTTCCCGGGCCGGCCGCCAACGACGGAGGGTGGAGGCGGACCGAACGGAGAACCGCCATGAGCACCTCTTCCCCCCACCGGCTCACCTCCTCCCCCATCCGCTTCGACCACGCCTTCTCCCCAGAGCACCGCGACAGCCTGCTGGCCCTGGCCCACGAGGCAGACTTCCCCGCCGGCGCACGCGTGTTCAACCAGGGCGGGCACGCCGGCCGGTTCTGGGTGGTCCGGTCGGGCAACGTCGGCATGGACGTGCACGTACCCGGCAGGCAGGCCGCGGTGGTCGAGACGGCCGGTCCCGGCGAGCTCGTCGGCTGGTCCTGGCTGTTCCCTCCCTACACCTGGCACTTCGGCGCCGAGGCCATGACGCCGGTGCGCACCGACGAGTTCGACGCCGCCGCCGTGCGTGAGCTGATGGACTCCGACCCCGCACTCACCTCCGCAATGTGGCAATGGGTGGGGCAGGTGCTCGCCCACCGGCTCGTCTCCGCCCGGGTCCGGCTCCTCGACCTGTACGCGCCCCACGGCAGCGGAAGCCGCATCTGAGACAATCGTTCCCAGACGTATCCGACCCGAGGGTGTGGCGTGGATGTCCGATGCACCAGCTGCCGCCCCGGCGCCCATCCGGGTGTTCCTCCTCGACGACCACGAGATCCTCCGGCGCGGACTGCACGACCTGCTGGACTCCGAGCCCGACATCCAGGTGGTGGGCGAGGCGGCAACGGCTGCCCAGGCCCTGGCCCGGGGGCCCGCCCTGCGGCCCGACGTAGCCGTACTCGACGTACGGCTACCGGACAGCGACGGCATCACCGTCTGCCGCGAGCTGCGCTCGCGCATGCCGGACCTCGCCTGTCTCATGCTGACGTCCTTCGATGACGAGGACGCCCTGCTCGACGCCATCATGGCGGGCGCGGCCGGGTACGTACTGAAGCAGATCAAAGGCTCCGACCTGGTCGCCGCCATCAGGACCGTGGCGACGGGCCAGTCGATGCTCGACCCCGCGACCACCGCGCGCCTGATGAGCTCCCTCCGGAACCCGACAGCCGGGAAGCCGCCCCGGGACAAGCGGCTGACGGTGCTCTCCGAGCGCGAGCGCGCCGTACTGGAGCTCATCGGCGAGGGCCTCACCAACCGTCAGATCGGCAAACGGCTCTTCCTGTCCGAGAAGACGGTCAAGAACCACATCTCACGGCTGCTTGCCAAGCTCGGGGTCGAACGCCGCGTGCAGGCAGCTGTGATCGCCGCCGAGGTCCGCGAGCACGACGAAACCGGCCGGTAGGGCGCGAAATCACAAGGTAGGTCCGATCGGGATCCGCCAGTCCAGACGGGTTCCGCCACCATCCGGGCGCGGCGAGACGGACAGCCCTCCCCCTCGGGCCTCGGCGCGCTCCGCGAGGTTGCGCAGGCCGCTTCGCCGGCCACCCTCCGCGACACCCACACCGTCGTCACTCACCGTCACGGCCAGCACGCCGTCCGCCAGGACGATAGTGACCTCTGCCCGCTCCGCTCCAGCGTGGCGGGCCACGTTGGTCAGGGCCTCTCCGAGCACGGCTACCACGTCGTCGGCGACCGGCACCGGCACATTGGTGTCGATCAGTCCTTCCATGCGCAGGGCGGGCGTGAACCCGAGCGGAGCCGCCGCCTCACTCACGGCGCGCACCGCGCGGACCCGGAGTCTCGGGGTGCTGCCCGCCGCCTCGTGATCACGGAGTCCGAAGATGGTCGTACGGATGATCTTGATCGTCTCGTCCAGGTCGTCGATCGACCGGCTCAGCCGCTCGGAGGCCTCCGGATGCTCCACGAAGCGCTGGGCGCTCTGCAGGGTCATCCCGGTCGCGAAGAGCCGCTGGATCGCCAGGTCATGCAGATCCCGGGCGATCCGGTCGCGGTCCGCCAGCAGGCTCACCTGCTCACTGTCCCGGCGTCGGTCGGCCAGCTCCAGCGCGAGGGCTGCCTGCCCCGCGAAGCCCGGCAGGGGCGCGACCTCGGCCGCGGCGAACGCCGGCCGCCCTGCACGTCGTACCAGCATCAGCACTCCCCGAAGCTTCACCCTCGTGCCCACCGTGACGGCGACGGCCGGCCCGAAGCCCGTCCACGTATCCGGCTGCGCCTCGGCCCGGGCGTCGGTGGCCACATCGGCCAAGGTGACCAGTCCGTCCCGGGCCAGGACGACGGCGGCCAGGATGCCCTCGCTGCCCGGCAGCACGATCCCGCGGTGCGCTTCGGCACCCTCGCCCAGGGCCAGCGAGCCGCGCAGCTCGCCACTGGGCCCCACCTGGTAGAAAACGCACATGTCGGCCGAGATGATGTCCCGGGCCCGCTCCAGCATGCCCTCCAGCACCTCGATCTCGGAGGAGCCGGACAGCAGCGCGCTCGTGAAGTCTGAGCTGGCCGCCAGCCAGCGCTCCCGGAGCCGGACCTCCTCGTACAGGCGGGCGTTGTCCACGGCGACGCCGGCTGCAACCGCGAGGGTGGACAAGACCCCCTCGTCCTCCGCGTCGAAGCCCTTCCCGCCCCGCTTCTGCGTCAGGTAGAGATTGCCGAACACCTCGTCCCGGACCCGGATCGGTACGCCGAGGAAGGAGCGCATCGGCGGGTGGTGCTCCGGAAAGCCGGCAGAGGCCCCGTGCTCCGAGAGATCTCCCAGGCGCAGGGGCCGCGGGTGCCTGATCAGCTCGCCCAGCAGCCCGTGTCCGGTGGGCAGGGCCCCGATCCGCGCCCGGAGCTGGTCGCTGACGCCCACCGGGAGGAACTCGGCGAGCTTCTCGTCGTCCCCCACCACGCCCAGCGCGCCGTATTCCGCGTCCACGAGGACCACTGCGGCCTCCACGATGCCGCGCAGCACTTGGGCCAGGTCCAGCTCCTGCCCCAGCGACATGACCGCCTCCAGCAGGCCCGTCAGCCGGTCACGGGTATCCCGCGCGTCGGTGATCTGTGCCTGGAGCGCGTCCAGCCTCGGCTGCGGAATCCGGCTCGCCGACGCATCTCGATCGTCCCCGGCCATGGACACCTCCGGCGGCGTCGAAGGGCTCCGCGTACCCGCCCGGCCTCCAGCCTAGTCCTTCACCCGCCGGCCGGTCATGATCGGAGCCACGGGCGAGGGGGCACGGCGGGGCCTGACCGTAGCGAATCCGGTCAGGCTGAGAACCAGGACACGACGCCCGTCCACCCGCCGGGGGCAGTCGGCCCACGCCCACGACCAGGGCCGAGAACCGAGGCCGACCATACGGGCATGTCCGGACGTCTCGCAGAGCACCAATGCCGGGTGGCCATCGCGCAGGACGATCGCCAATTCCGTCTCAGGTGACGCCCACGCGCACAGACCGCGGCCTCTCCACCGCGATGTCCCGCCCTTCCGCGATGTCCGTCATGACGCGTCACTCCCCCGCTCCTCATCGTGCCGCGGAATGAGCTCCACGGGGCAGTGCGAGTGGTGCAGGAGACTGTGCGTCGTACGTCCCAGGGTGGGCCCGAAGTACCCGGGTGATCGCCGCCCTCCCATGACGAGCAGGTCCGCATGGCGGGATGCCTCGACCAGTACGGAAGCCACCGACACGCCCTTTTCGGCATCGGCGTTCACCGGCAACGCCGGGAACTCGTCGCGTACGCGGTCGACGACGGACTTCAGACCGCGAGCATGGCGGCCGGCGAACTCGTTGACGTCGTCGAGCATGGTGACGACGGTTCCGGCGTACTGGAGTACGTTCCACACGGTCAGCAGGCGCAGCGTTGCTTTGCGCAGCTCTGCTTCGCGAGCCGCACGTCGCGCGCATTCGAGGTCGTGCTCGTCCCGAACCGCGGCCAACACCACGCCGCTCTCGGCAAGGTCCTCGCCGCCGCGCACCACAATGACGGGAGTCGTAGCGCCTGCCGCGACCCTCAGACCGACCGACCCCAGCATCAGCGACTCGAATCCGCCCAGCCCGCGGTGACCTACCACCGTCGTGCCGTACTTCGCCCCCACCCGGTGCAGACCGGAGACGGGGTCCCGGCGGCTGTACTCCGTAGTGACGTGAAGCGTCGGGAACCGCTCCGAGACCGCAGCGGCCGTGACCTCCAGCAGGTCACGGCCCTCCACGTGGACGCGTTCGATGATCTGAGCCGACAGGTAGAAGATCCCGTCGGCGGTGTCGGCCGCGTGGAAGACGTGAAGGGTGCTGTTGCGTCGAGATGCCTCGGCGGCAGCCCAGAATGCCGCTGTCAGCGCGGTGCTCGATCCGTCGACACCGACGACGACCGAGCCGAGGTCCGGACGGTGCTGGGTGGAGCCTTCCATGGCTTCCTCCTCTGTCGAACAGCGTCGGGGTGCTTTCACAGTGCCACCCGGACCAGCGGGAGGAGTGGGCCGCAGGGGTCAAGCGAGGGACCTAAGGTCCCTTGCCCACCCCACCGCGCGCCACCGTCTTCGGCGGCACGCACCCGAGGACCGGTCAGTCCCCGTACAGGCCCGTTCGGCCCTCGCCGAACGGACGGACGCGGCGGATGGTGGCTAGTGAGGGCACCCCGCAAGATGCGCTCGCTGGCCGAAGCCGACAGGAGGGCCACAGATGAAGCACGCCAAGGTCGGCTTCCTGATGACCGACGAGGTCGTCTCGGTCCTCGGAAGGACTCCATCCGCGGATGTCGCCGCACTGCTCGTCGAACACGAGATCAGCGGCGTTCCGGTCCTGGACTCGGACGAGCGCGTCGTCGGTGTCATTTCGCGGACCGATCTCCTGGTCCAAGACCACCTCACCGCTCAAGACGTGATGACCGCGCCGGCCGTCACGATCCACGCGGAGCAGACCGTCACCGAGGCCGCCCGCCTCATCACCCGACGCGGGGTGACGCGGCTGCCGGTCGTCGACGAGGAGGACCGTCTGGTCGGCATCGTGACGCGACGGGACCTGCTGCGCGTGTTCCTGCGCCCCGACCACGAGATCCGCCGATTGCTCGTCGAGGAGGTGCTGGCGGACACGATGGGTATCGGTGCCGATGCCGTGAGCGTGGGTGTCGTGGACGGGGTCGTCACCTTGGACGGCCGACTGCCCAGGAGCAGCCAGATTCCCGTCGCGCTCCGGCTCGCGGGACAGTTGGACGGTGTGGTCTCGGTCATCGACCAGCTCACGGCCCACTCCAATGACACCCGCACCCGCACCGCTCCGCTCCGCCGGACCGCAACACCGAAGACGTTCCCCGGTGACGCGGGATGTGGACCGTTCGGCCCCTGCCCGCCCCACCCGCACCGCGCGAGCATGGAGACGAGGCAGGCTCCCCGTCCCCGGTCGCACCAGTACGGAGCCCTGCAGACGGACCCGGGTCTTCCCCCCTTGCTCCGCCACCGCACTTCGTGAGGAGCATCTTCATGGAAGTCCTGATCTTCGCGCTGATCGCCATGGCCGTGGTTGCCCTGATAGGGCTGTCCATGGCCCTGAAGATAGTCAAGCAGTACGAGCAGGGCGTGCTGTTCCGGTTCGGCCGGCTCATCGGAACGCGAGAGCCGGGCCTGCGGGTCATCGTGCCATTCGCGGACGTCCTGCACCGGGTGTCCTTGCGGATCGTCACCATGCCCATCCAATCCCAGGGCATCATCACCCGGGACAACGTCAGCGTCGACGTCTCCGCGGTCGCCTACTTCCGCGTCGTCGACGCCGTGAAGTCGGTCATCGCGATCGAGAACGTGGGCGCCGCCATCAACCAGATCGCCCAGACCACCCTGCGCAAGGTCGTCGGCCAGCACACCCTCGACGAGACGCTTTCGGAGACCGACCGCATCAACCTGGGCATCCGCGAGATCCTCGATGTCACCACCGCCGAATGGGGAGTCGAAGTCACCCTCGTCGAACTGAAGGACATCCAGCTGCCCGACAGCATGAAGCGCGCGATGGCCCGCCAGGCCGAGGCCGAACGGGAGAAGAGGGCCAAGATCATCAACGCCGAGGGCGAATCGATGGCCGCCGCCGCACTCGGCGACGCCTCCGACACCATGATGGCCCACCCCCTCGCCCTGCAACTGCGCAACCTGCAGAGCCTCGTGGAGATCGGCGTCGACAAGAACACCACCGTGGTCTTCCCCGCACCGCTCATGAGCACCATCGGCGAACTCGGCGCCTTCCTCGCCCGCGAGAGCGCGGCGGCGACGCTCCAGACACCGCGGCCGACGGAGATCAACACGCCCCTCCCCAGCCCGTCCCCGCCTAACGGAGCGCGAGCGATCAAGACCGTCTGACCGAAAGTCGGCGCCGCCGTGGGGAGGTCGTTCTCCGCACGGCGGCGCCGTCTGCTGTGGGGCGCATTCAGCGGGTCGCGGCGAGTTCGGCGGCGATCCGACGGGCCCAGGCGCGGAGCCGCTCGGGATCGCGGAAGTCCCCGGCCCGGCCCTGGCGCACCAGGATCCGTGCGAGCAGGCCGGGGGTCGTGTCCGTGATGTTGCCCCGCGATGCCGGCGCTCGCGCCGCGCTTGCTGCCGTAGGCGACCAGTACCCGCTGTGCGCTCACTGTGCGCTCATGGGCCTGGCCGTCACGTCTTCTGGACGCGCGACGGGTTCGACACGGCCAGGTCGTCGTGGCGCGGACCGCCCAGCACGACCTTCAGCGCACCCGTCTCACCGGCACGGGAGAAGACCTCGTACGCCTCTTCCATCTGTCCCAGCGCGAAACGATGGGTGATCAGCGACGAGGTCGGCAGCCGGCCGGCCGCCAGCATGCGCAGCAGCATCGGCGTGGAGCAGGTGTCCACTAGGCCGGTGGTGATGGTGACGTCCTTGATCCACAGGTCTTCGAGGTGCAGGGTCGCCGGCTTGCCGTGGACGCCGATGTTCGCGACCCGGCCGCCGGGGCGGACCATGCGGGTGCACATCTCGAAGGTCTCGGGCACGCCGACGGCCTCCATGACGACGTCCGCGCCGAGACCGTCGGTCAGGTCGCCCACGAGCATTTCCGGTTCCTCGGCGGCGTTCACGACCGCGTCCGCCCCCAGTTCGCGCGCCGCCGCCAGCCGGGACGGCGCGAGATCGACGGCGATGACGCGGGCCGGCGAGTACAGCCGGGCCGTAGCGATGGCCGCGAGTCCTACGGGTCCGGCGCCGACGACGACGACGGTGTCCCCGGGCCGCACGTTGCCGTTCAGCACTCCCACCTCGTAGGCGGTGGGGAAGATGTCCGCCAGCAGGACGGCATCGTCGCTGTCGACCGTGCTCGGCAGCGGGTGCACGGAAAGGTCGGCGAACGGCACCCGGACGTATTCGGCCTGGGTTCCGTCAATGGTGTGGCCGAGTACCCAGCCACCGCCCCCACGGCACTGCCCGTAGCGGCTCTCACGGCAGAACCGGCACCGGCCGCACGAGGAGATGCAGGAGACCAGGACCCGGTCGCCGGGCCGCACCGAGCGGACGTCACCGCCGGTCTCCACCACCGTTCCCACGGCCTCGTGCCCGAGCATCCGGCCGGGCACCACTTCCGGCAGGTCACCCTTGACGATGTGCAGATCCGTACCGCAGATGGTCACGGCATCGACGCGCACGATCACGTCGGCCGGATCCTTGAGGGCGGGATCCGGCACCTCCTGCCACGCGGTGCGTCCCGGTCCCTGGAAAACGAGTGCCTTCATGACGCCGCCTCTCCATGTCTCCCGTGCTCCGGCAAGGTCACCTCAGGCTGTCCCCGCCGCCCGGTTTCCGGACAGGGCCGGACGGTCCCGCACCGGGGCCCGACAGGCCCGTCCGGGCCGTGCCATGAACGTGTGATGGTGGATGGCGGGGTCCCTGCACCCGGGGACGGCCGCCGATCTCCGGGACACCCCGGGGGAATCCTTCGCCTTCTCATTTGAGGACCCGCGCCATGAACTCCCGTCCGCATCTCGTCCGCGACGTGATGACGAGAACCGTCGTCAGCGTCACGCCCCTCGCCGAGTTCAAGGAGATCGTCGCCGTCATGAAGCAGTGGCAAGTGACGGCAGTGCCAGTCATCGAAGGCGCGGGCGAGGGCGAGCGCGCGAGCAGGGTCATCGGTGTGGTCTCGGAAGCCGATCTGCTTCCGAAGGAGGAGTTCCGCGACCGCGACCCCGGTCTCATCGAGCAGATGCGGCGGCTGGGTGACACGCTGAAGGCCGGATCGACCTTGGCCAAGGACCTGATGACGACCCCCGCCGTCACCGTTCGGCCCGACACCACCCTGGCCCAGGCGGCACGGCTGATGGCGGAGCGGCACATCAGACGACTGCTGGTCGTCGACCCGGCCGGCACCCTCCAGGGCATCGTCAGCCGCGCCGATCTGCTCAAGGTGTTCCTGCGCCCGGACAGTGAACTCGCGGACGACATACGGCGCGAGGTGGTCCGCCGACTGTTCCCGCTCGCACAGCACAGGGTGCGGGTCGATGTCCGCCACGGTGTGGTCACCCTCTCCGGCGGGATCCTCGACGCATCACTCATTCCGGTGGCAGCACGTCTCGCACGCGCTGTGGAAGGCGTGGTCGACGTCAACTGCGCCCTGACCACATCAGCCGCGCGGACGGCCGGAGCGTAGACCCTCTGCCTCATCGGAAACACCTGGTCAGAAACCCTTTCGATCTCCGCACCGGAGTAGGATGGAGGTACCGGGAGTACTTCGCGCATCGGATGCAGCTCAGGTGTCATTTCCGGCGATCAATACGCCGGGCCGTCGAACTGCGGGCAGCCCGGGGACAGGTCTCCACCATGACCGTCATCCTGGAACGAGCCACACCCCCCGCGTCACCCACTGCCGTGCCTCCTCGTCCCGCCCGCCTCGTACTGACGCCGAAGACCGCCCTCGCCGGGCAGCTGGACGGTGCCTGGTGGCCCCGCTCCCGTGACCTCGCAGCCGAACTCCCGGTCCTCGTCGCCGCCTTGGCCGAGCCCTGCGGACGCATCACCCGCGTCACCGTGAACCCCACCCGCTGGCCCGTCGTCCCACACAAGGTCTCCGTGGCCGACCACGCTGTGCACGTAGGCTGGTTCACCGAACAGGACCCCGACAAGCTGATCCTGCTCTCCTACACCGTCGGCCGCTGGGACCTCCTCGTCATCCCGCCCCAGACCCAACCCGCCGCCGCGGCCCGCCTGATGGCCGCCGCCGCCGTCCCCGGCAGCGTCCTGACCGCCCGCGCATTGATCGCCGCCGAGGCCGCCATCGGCCGAAACCCCGACCTCCGGAACCGGGAAGACGCCTGGGAGAGCGAAGGCGGGGCGCGCGCATCCGACATCGGCTCCCTCGCCAGGCTGCCGGTCGGACCGCTGTCCGCCGGCGCTTGGTGGTGAACCCCGTCCGCAGGATGTCGCCGTAGCGGCAGTAGGATCGCTGCGCCTCCCTCAGGCTGGCGCAGCGGGAACGTCAGCGTTCCGCTCAGGTCCTCCCCGGTACCGGAGGTTCTCAGGACTAGCCTTCGCATCATGCTGAGCATTGCCGACACCCGGACCGGCCGGTTGGTGGAGATTCCTTCCGGACACCGCCACCTGCTGCGCATCTGTGTCCACCTGCCGGCCATCGGCCCCCGGGGCGGCGCGATCGACCTGCGGACGCCCCTGGTCGGTGACGTGTTGGCACGTACGGCGGAGCTGCGTGGTCTGCAGGCCCTCACGGTCCTCATCACACCGGACCTGCCGCATGAGCAAGGCCAGGCCCTCAACCACTCCATGGCCGCTCTCGGCATCCACCCGCCCGCCACCGTCGGTGGACACCAGCTGTCCGAGACACTGTGCGCCGCCGCCGACGTGCACCTTCTCGCGTACGGCGCTGCCGCTCAGGACGGGGTCGGCGGGGTCCGGGTCGACGTGGGCCGAGTCAGCCCGGCACCCCCGGGCGGGGAGATCCCGGACGGTGCCCCTCTCCTCGCCTCGGGTCCGCTGGACGAGTTCGCCCCGGCGGGTACCGATCCGCTGGCTGTGAGGATGCTGTTGCTCGGGCACGCCCACCGCGCGCCGGTCACGGTCACGGGCGCAGGGCTCGCGGAGGCACGGCGGACGCTGCGGCGCTGGCGGCAGCAGGTGGCCTACTGGGCGCAGGAGCCCTCCAGGCCGATCCCCGCCGACGTGCTGCGACAGGCACAGGTCGCGCTGGCTGACAATCTCGGCGTCCCTGTCGTTCTGGAAATGCTGCGCAGTGTGGCCGGGCGCGCCGATGTGCCGGCCGGTGCCAAATTCGAGACGTTCGTCTTTCTGGACCGGATCCTCGGGCTGGACCTCGCGCGGGAGGTGGGGCACCAGCACCCGGCGACGCCATGACGCCAGGCAACTCCCCGGCGCCTGGTCGTCCTGCGGCATGCCAAGTCTGCCTGGCCGCTGCCGGACGACCACGAACGGCCGTTCGCCCCGCGCGGCTGCCGCGACTCCCCGGCCGTCGGCCTCTGGCGGCGCGCGGCCGCAGGGCGTGGGCACCGGGCTGCCGGTCGTTGGCGTCGCCACCACACTGACCGACCAGCTGAGGTGTCGGCGGGCAGGACGAAGGTGACCTCCGTGCGATTCTTGCGCAGCGTGCGCTCCCGCATGGTGCGGGCTCCTGACAGCAGGTGGGGGTGAGGATCGTGTCCGTTCTCGGAGCTGAAGGGATGCCCCGCCTTCCGACGCCGCCACATCGAGGGACCGGCCTCACCCGTGTGCCTCGCTTCGTCGTCGACATGATGCAGACCGTCACGCTGCGTGTCAGCGTGATCGAGAGGAATCCTTCCCCCCACATCAAGAGGAGTCGCCGTCATGGGCCGTACGCAGGACAACCATCAGGAGCCGGGCAAGGGACGCGAGGCGCAGGAGCACCGTCGCCCCGGAGACCCTGCTCAGCCCCAGCCGGGCAAGCCGTCCCGTGAGCAGAGCCAGAAGCCGGGCGAGGGCGAGGCTTCACGTGGTCGCGAGGACGATCTGCTGCGCGAAGAGGACCTGCACGACGAGACCTTCTGACCAGAGCACTACTCGTCCCATTACGCAGAGCCCGGCCGGTCCACAGTCACCCCGGCCGGGCTCTGGCACGTCGCGCCGATGCCGAACTTGAGGCCCGCAGCTGCACCAGCCGTCGACTCCACGCCAGGACTGCGCTGTCCGGGAAGCCTTCCGCGGAGGGGATCTACCCAGAAGGCAGGGACCTTGCCTCATTCCGCGAGATCGAAGGTGCCTCGACGTCAAGATCAGAAGACTGCCGCCGAGATCGCGCCGACTCCCGCCCGACCCTCTGAATCGAAACGATGTGGGCCGCCACGCAGAGCCCGACCTGGCCTGGACCCCAAGATCGGGGACCACCTCGACCTGCCGCTCGCCGGCCTCCTCTACAGACCGACGGCCCACTGCGGCCCTGGAAGAGGCTCACCTTCAGCAGTCCGTGGCAGCCGGCGGGCCCACGACCAAGCCCCTCCACGTGATCACCCTCGACGGAGAGAGCCGCTCCGCACGACACTTCCGAATATCTAACTACCCGTCAGCAGAGTCAGCAAAGGGTCAGCATTGTTCGATCGAACCTGACCGCACCCTGACTCGCACGAGACTCGACTTCAAGATCAAGAGGCCTTTCCGGAGTCGGCGTCGGCTCTGAAGAAGCCTCTAGAAGCGGAACGAACTGGCAGCCTCCGCGTCCGGCCGCCTTGGACGGCATGTACGCAGTTCAGCGCACTCTTCCCCTAGGCTTCAACCGAGTTGGGGGGAGTTCGGGGGCAGGAATCGGAGCGCCATCGTAGCCCTTGACCTCGCCGTAGCGGGTGCCCTTCATCCAGTCCTCGCGGAAGCCCGCGATATCCTCTTGGGACCGTCCGATCCAGTTCCAGAACATCACGATCTCCTCCTCGAACGGCTCGCCGCCCAGCAGCATCAGGCCGGCGTCCGAGACCGCGCGGAGGGGGAGGTCCCGGCGGCCGCAGCCGAGGTAGAGCATCGCGCCCGGGAGGAGCGGTACGCCGTCGACGTGGGCTTCGCCCGACATGGACAGGACCGCGTACTCGAAGTCCGAGTCGAGCGGGAGCCGGGTCTCCGTGCCCGCCGCCAGGGCCAGGTCCGCGCCGACGATCGGGCTGTACGCGGTCCCGGGCGAGGTCGCCGAGTCCAGGGTGCCCAGGATGACCGTCGCCGTCAGGCCCGGGGCGCTGACCTGCGGGAGGTCGGCGTGGTGCTGGAAGTGCGGGTCCACGTCGCGGTGCGCGTCCGGGAGGGCCACCCACAGCTGCGCGCCGTGCAGGAAGCGGGCGTGCGGGCGCGGGCTCTCCTCGGAGTGGCTGATGCCCCGACCGGAGGTCATCAGGCCGAGCTCGCGCGGGCGGATCGTCGCCAGGCTGCCGACGCTGTCGCGGTGCAGCACCTCGCCCTCGTGGAGCCAGCTGACCGTCTGGAGCCCCGAGTGGGGGTGCGGGGCCACGGCCATACCGGGCTCGTCAGCGATGTCGTCGGGACCGTAGTGGTCGACGAAGCACCAGGCGCCGACCATGCGGCGGCCCAGGTTCGGCAGGAGCCGGCGGACCTCGGTGGACTCGCCGAGTTTGACGGTGCGCGGGCTCAGGAGCTCGCGCACCGGCTCGGCGACGACGAACCCGCGGCCGCCGCAGGTGGAGAGAGCGGGTTGGCGATCGAGATTGCTCATACCGCACAACTTAGCCCCGGCGCCGCCGCCGCGGTCATGGGAATGTGCGTACGGATCCGCGTGTTGCAGCAGCCGGACGGAACGACGAGCAGAGCAGAACAAGGCAGAGCACGGCAGAGCACGGCACCTGTGCGGCGGAAGGGATCCGATGGACGTGATGGGCGCGATGGACGTGACGGGCGGGACGGGAGCGATCGACGCGCGGCAGGGCTACCTGGAGCACGGGACCGCCGCCGAGCGCTGGGACCGCGGCCGGCTCTTCTTCGAGGCGAAGGAGTACGCGAACGCCGCTCGCGTCCTGCACGGCGTGGCGGCCGAGGCCCCCGAGCTGCTGGCTCCCCGGATGCTGCTGGCTCGCGCCTACTACCACTCCGCCCAGCTCTCCAAGGCCGAGCGCGAGCTCCGCGCCGTCCTGGACCGCTGGCCCGTGGAGGACTACGCGCAGCTGATGCTCGGGCGGACCCTGGAGCGCCAGGGCCGGCCCGCCGAGGCGGCTCCGTACCTGCGGATCGCCGCCGCGATGGCCGGGGACTTCCCGGAGTAACGCGGTACCGGAGCGGTCGCAGGCGCGGTCCCGGAGCGATCCCGCAGCGGTCCCGGAGCGGTCCCGCACCCGTAGCAGCGCGGTGCGGTACCGGGTCCGGACCGGGCCTGCGGCGGGGCCGGGTGCCGCGGCGCCCACTCTCCCGGCCCCGCCCGTGCGGGACCGGGGCGGTCCCTCGGTTAGCCTGGGGGCAATATGAACCGTCTGACCACGCCCTTCGGCTCCTTCGAGCTCGCCCGCTTCCCCGAGGACCCGCGCGACCGGCTCTTCGCATGGGACGCCGCCGACGAGTACCTGCTCCGCCACCTCGAATCCGGTACGGGTGAACGCGGCCCGGTGGATCTGGCCGGCGCCGGGCAGATCACCGTGATCGGGGACCGCTGGGGGGCGCTGACGACGGCGCTGGCCGCGCACCACCCGACCCAGATCACCGACTCCAGCCTGACCCGCTCCGCCACCGCGGCCAATCTGGACCGCAACGGCATCGGGACCGCCAAGAGCACCGTGACCCTGCTGACGACTCAGGACGCCCCGCCGGAGCGGATCGACGTGCTCCTGGTGCGGGTACCCAAGAGCCTGGCGCTGCTGGAGGACATGCTCTACCGCCTCGCCCCGCACGTGCACGCCGGGACCGTCGTCGTCGGCGCCGGCATGGTGAAGGAGATCCACACCTCCACGCTGCGGCTCTTCGAGAAGATCCTCGGTCCGACGAAGACCTCGCTGGCCGAGAAGAAGGCCCGCCTGATCTTCTGCACGCCCGGCAACCCCGGAGCCGCGCATCCCCGGACCGACGGCCCGTGGCCGGTGACGTACACCGTCGACCAGGACGCCGGGTCGGGCTCCGGTCTGACCGTGGTCAACCACGCCGGGATCTTCTGCGCGGACCGCCTCGACGTCGGCACCCGCTTCTTCCTGCAGAGCATTCCGACCAACACGGACGGGGCCCGCGTCGTCGACCTGGGCTGCGGCAACGGCGTCGTCGGCACTGCGGTGGCGGTGGCCGACCCGGAGGCCGAGGTCGTCTTCACGGACGAGTCGTACCAGGCGGTGGCCTCGGCGGAGGCCACGTACCGCGCCAATGTCCAAGGACGTCTGGACCGCGCCGAGTTCATCGTCGGGGACGGGGTCTCGATGCTGCCGCCCGGTTCGGTGGACCTGGTGCTCTGCAATCCGCCCTTCCACTCCCACCAGGCGACCACCGACGCGACGGCGCTGCGGATGTTCGCGCAGTCGCGCAAGGTACTGCGGCCGGGCGGCGAGCTGTGGGTGGTGGCCAACCGCCACATGGGCTACCACACGCACCTGCGCCGGCTCTTCGGCAACAGCGAAGTCGCCGCGAGCGAGCCGAAGTTCGTGGTCCTGAGGGCGGTCAAGCGGCGCGAGCAGCCCCGCGCCGCGTGACCTGCCGGTACAGCCTGCGCGGCGATCTTCCGACCGCCCCGCGCTAACTCGCCGGTAGGCCCGTCAGCGCGTCTTACACTCGGCCGCGTGAGCAGTCAGGTGGATCAGGACGCGGCCGTCGGCGGGCACTACCGCCGGGATGAACTGGCCCGCGCGGCCGGGGTGAAGGTGCGCAACCTGCGCTACTACCAGGAGCGCGGACTCCTCCCGGCACCGCGCCGGGAGGGGCGGATCGCCTGGTACTCCGACGACCACCTCACCCGACTGCGCCTGATCAGCAACCTGTTGGGGCGCGGTTACACCGTCAACGGCATAGCCGAGCTGCTGGCGGCCTGGGAGCAGGGCGGCGGGCTTTCCCAACTGTTGGGCCTGGAGCGGGAGATGACCCGCGACTGGGAGCAGGAGGAGCCGGTCGTCATGTCCCGGGCCGCGCTGCGTGAGCTGTTCGGCCCGACGGCCTCCCCCGAGGACACCCGGCGGGCGGCCGAGCTGGGGTACGTGACGATCGACGGGGACCTGGTCACGCACCGCAGCCGGCGCCTGCTGGAGGCGACGGTGACGCTGGTGCGGGCGGGGGTGCCGCTCGGGGAGGTCCTGGACGCGGGGGACTTCGTGCAGACGCAGGCGGCCGCTGTCGCGGACCGGTTCGTCGCCCTGTTCAGCACGCACGTGATCGGCGCGGACGGGCTGGAACAGCTTTCGGCCACGCGCCTGCGGCACATCACCGAGGCGGTCGCGGCGCTGCGTCCGCTGGCGGGCGGGGTCGTGGCCGCCGAGTTCGCCCGGGCGATGGCCCGGCGGGTGGACGCCGAAGTCTCCGAGCTGCTGCGCACGGAGTCTTCCGGGGCGTGACCGGCGAGTAGGACTCGGCCGAAAAGGTACGCCCGAGCAACCTTGCCAACCCCCATTGGCACTCTTACATTCAACTCGTCGGTAACAAAAAAACGGTGCACAGCCGAACATAAGGGACGATCTCATGGCAGATTCCCCCAAGTTATCCGAGAGGGCCGACGATGCGGGCAGGGTCCGCTGGCGCCGGTTCGCCCTACTGACCCTCCCCGCCGTCGCCGTGACCGCCGGCCTGGGCATCGCCCTCGGACAGGGCGCGCTCGCCGCCTCCTTCGCCGTCTCGGGCCAGCAGTTCAAGGTGTCGGCGAAGAGCCTGACGGGCGAGGGGTTCGCCCAGTACGGCAGCGTGGACGTGAACGCCCGCGAGGAACTCATCCCGGTGGCGGTCACCGCCATCAAGGAGGCCAAGCTGCACAGCCTCTGCCAGTCGGTGGTGACCACGCTCCCGATCATCGGGGACATCTCGCTCAACCTCACCGCCGGCCAGAAGGCCCCCGTCGAGGCGAGCAACCTCTTCGTGGACGCCACCCAGCTATCCGGTGACGCGGTCTTCACCAACATCGAGATCGGCCGCGACGCCTCCACCCTCGACAAGGGGCCGGCGGACGCGGTGGGCATGCAGGACCTGTTCGCCCAGCAGGCCGACACCGTCAGCATCACCGATCTCCGCCAGACGGCCTGGGCGACCAACGCGGGCACCTTCAAGCTCTCCGGGCTGCACATGAACATCAGCAAGGGCAAGAAGGAATGCTTCTGAGCCGCTGGCGGCGCTGGCGGCGCGGCCGGCCCTTCTGGGGCGGGCTGTTCGCCATCCTCGCCGGGGCCGAGATCTGCGCCCTGCCGCTCGCGCCCTTGAAGATCATGCTCCAGCAGGGGGTGGCGGGGATCCCGTCGGTCCTGATGGGCATCGTCATGATCGTGCTCGGCCTCACCGCCTGGTTCTCCCCGCCCCAGCGCGCCCTGGCCGGCGTCCTCACCACCCTCATCGCCACGGCCGCGCTGGTCCTGTCGAACCTCGGCGGATTCCTGATCGGCACCCTGCTCGGCATCCTCGGCGGCGGCCTGATGTTCGCCTGGCAGCCGTACGCCGCCCCGCGCCCCGGCGCCGCACCGGACCCGGAGGCATCCGGGCCCGGCACCCCCACGGCCGAGTCCCCCGCGGCCACCTCACCCACCGCTACGTCCCCCACGTCCGCTCCCCCACAGCACCACTATCCCCAAGGAGCACAGCCATGAGCCGTACGCGCACCACCACCCTCGCGCTCGCAGCGGCCGCCGCGGCCGGAGCCATGTCCCTCGCCCCGGTCTCCGCCACCGCCCTGCCCTTACCTCTGGCCGGGTCGACCACCGTCACCCCGGCCGGGCACGCCTTCAAGGCCACCCTCAGCGGGAAGGCCACCCTCAAAGCCGGCTCCGTCACCGTCACTTGTACGGTCTCGGTGTCCACCGGCGCGGTGCCGGCCGCCCCCGGCAACCACAACGCGGCGGGTCCCGTCTCCTCCCCGATCTCCCCGCCCACCTACAGCTCCTGCACCTCGAGCATGTGGGGCGTGACCCCCACGGTCACCACCAGCGGGGCCTGGAAGGTGTCGATGCAGCACGGCTCCCCCATCACGGCCACCATGACCGTGCCCCCGGGCGGGCTCGTCGTCCACACCACCGGCCTGGCCGTCTGCACCGTCACCGCCGCCCCCTCCGGACCGGCGAGCGTCCCCGGCGCCTGGACGAACGGCGCCCCGCCGAGCCTGACCTTCACCAACGCCTCGGTGCCGGTCACCGTCACCGGCGGCTTCGGCTGCCCGACGAGCGCCACCGCGTCCATCTTCAACGCCGTGTACAAGGTCACCGACACCACCGACCCCGCGCAGCAGATCACCGTCGGCCCCTGACGCCCCCGTGCACGAGGAAGCCCGCCGGCCCCGGACCGCTCCGGGGCCGGCGGGCCTTCGTGCGACCGTCGCTCTTCGAACCTGCCCGGGAAAAGCCGTTGCCCCGGGGCGATTGGCCGGTAAAGCTCGAGGGCATGTCACAAAGCAGCGCAGAAACCCGTACGCCCACCCGACGCGGCGTCGCCGACCTGTTCACCGCCGGCGGCCGCCTCGCGGCGATCCCGCGCAAGGCGGCCCGCCGGGAGCAGTTGCTCGTCCACCTCAGCGAGACCCTCTTCGAGGCGGACCGCGCGTACACGGAGCCCGAGGTGAACGGTCTGCTGCTCACCGTCCACGAGGACTGCGCGGCGCTGCGGCGGTACCTGGTCATCGCCGGGCACCTCACCCGGACGCGCGACGGCTCCGGCTACCGGCGGGCCACGACCACCCTGTAGTGCGTCGTCAGCCGGCCGTCCTCACCGATCACGTGGAAGGCCACGGCCGGCGGCTCGTCCGTGTGGATGTACTCGCCCTCCCCCGAAGCCGCCTCCCAGGGGAGCCGCGTCGTCGACACGACGCCCGGAGCCACGAGCAGCGGCCGCCCCGCGAAGGTGGTCGCCGCGCCGGTGTGGGCGTGTCCGCACAGGAACGCCGCCAGGTGCGGGTGCCGCTCGGCCAGCGCCGCCAGCCGCTCCTCGCCGAACTGCCGGATGCCGTCGACGTACGGGATGTGCAGCGCGACGGGCGGGTGGTGGAAGGCGACCAGGACGGGCACCTCGCGCGGGGTCTCGGTGAGCACCCCGTCCAGCCAGGTGACCGTCGAGTCCTCCAGGTACCCCCGGTGTTCACCGGGTACGGACGAATCGCACACCGCGAGGACGAAGCCGTCGCCGCGCAGCACTTGGTCGACCGGGGCCGCGGACGGGCGTTCCTCCCCCAGCAGGCCGCGCCGGAAGGCGGCGCGGTCGTCGTGGTTCCCGGGGCAGACGACCAGTGGATGGCGGGAGCCGAGGGCCTTGCGCGCCTCCTCGTACTCCTCCGTGCGCGCGTGATCGGCGATGTCCCCGCTCACGAGCACCGCGTCGAGCTCGTACGGGAGCCCCTCCAGGTACTCCATGACCACGCGGGTCCGCTCGGCGGCCCGGTCTCCGCCGTCGAGGTGGACGTCACTGAGGTGGGCTATCACGATCACGGGCGATGGCTCCTTCGGTACGGAAGCTGGGATTGCATGCCCGCGGCACTCCGGCCTCGGGCCGGGCGTTGAGGCAGGAGACGTGCGGCGAGCGGCGCGCGGCGAGGCGGCACCTCCACGGAGCCGAGCCGAGTCGCGACCGTCCACGCCCGCTCACCTCGACCATCCGAGGGCCCTCCTCCACCAACTCGCCTCCCGGCCGGCCGGGCCCGGCGAGGACCTCCGTCGGCGACCAGCCCCCGGGTCGCTGCCGGGATCACCGTCAACTCCCGCCCCCGGAAGCGGTGGTGCGTCGGCCGCCTTCGAACGCGGGAGGAAGAGCTCTAGCTTGACGTGCTCGGCGACCACCACTTCTCGATCGTTGCACTTGAGAGCCAAGGAGAAGTCGTGGACCGCCGAACGGTCGGAGGCGAGGGTGACGAGGAACCGATCGGCCTCGCCGCTCTGGACGAACTGGGAGAGCGGCACCGAAACCCGGTACGCGCGACCTGCCGACGGCAGGACCGTCGAGTACGCGTGCCCCGGCGGCAGGTACGCCCCGATCCGGGGAGGACCGAGGTACAGGTGGAGCATGCCGCGGACCGAGTTGCTCGAACGGACCGGCGTGCCGTCCGGGCCCGGGTGCGTGTACTCCAGCGTCCCTTCGACGTAAGCGGCTTGCCGGTCGGCGAAGGGGCCGAGGACGGAGCGGATCGTGGCCCGACTGGGCTCTGGAGCCATGAGACCTGCCCCCGCGAGCGATCTCTTCAGCCTCTCGAAGGCCTTCGTGTCCACACCGCACGAACGGAGCGCGTCCGCCACGGACCAGGAAGAGGAGGAGCGCCGGTCTCGGAGGGATTCGAGACCGGAGGAACGCAGCACGAACGGGCCTCCGACGGGCCTCGACGCCCCCGGCGCGGTGAAGAGGGAGAACGTGAGGGTGCAGTCCTCCAGCGGACCCCATCCGTCGTTGCGCACCGTGATGGAGGTGCTGAGGTACGTGAGGACGGGGATGGTGCGCAGATCCGGCGCGGAGGACCTGACATCCAGGATGGCCTCGTGGAGCAGGATCGCCTCCGAGGTGTTGTTGACCACTTTGACGTCCAGGACCGGCCATCGGAATGCCTGTCCCCACGCGCCCTCCAAGGTCGCCCCGGAGCGCAGGCTGCTGAGATAGCCGTTCACCGGCCGGATCACCAGGCCGGACGCGGCTCGCGACACCTCGTACGAGATGTCGGCCGGCCGTCGCTCGTCGGTGTGGACGCCGATGACCACCGTCGGCCGGCCCGGCTGCGGCGGGCCGGATCCGAAGTGGATGCCGCCGTGGACGGTGGAGGCGTTGATCGTGATGGGGCTCGTGTTCCCGGAGTGGTTCAGCCCTGCGTCCGCTCCGGCGCCAGAGGGGGGTTGATGACGGCTCCCCCGTTGATCACCCCCGCGGCGATCGAACCCGGCATGCTCCGGATCTCGACGTTCCCGGCCGCCGACAGGCCGCCGTCGCCGCTGGAGACACCACCGCCGGCCGCGATCCGAGCCAGCAGTTCCTTCAGCTCGGCCGCCGCTCGCACCTGGTCAGCGGCGTCTCGGCTGCCTGCCAGGGCACCCTCGAACCGGGCCCGCCACAGGGCCTCGTGGTACGCGGTCACCTCGGCCAGCCCCTCCGGAGCCGCCTCCCCGACCGCCCGCGCGGTCGCGTCGAGGAGCTCGAACTCCTGGGGCGCTCGCGAACTGTCCGACCGGCTGAACCACTGTGCGACCAGCACTCTCGTCCCGCCCCACGCGTCGGTGGCCGCGGCCTGCACCACCGCCGCACCACCAGCCGCGGCCAGCGCTGCCAAAGCCTCCGTCAACACGTTGCCCCCTCGCTCCGTCCATCCGACTGCGCGCAAACGAAGCATAGGAGACGCCCCAGCCCCACAACAGCCGTTCCTGATCACGCCGTTGATCACCCGGCTGATCAGCCCCCCCGCCTGCCGCATCGGCCGACCGTCAGTGCTGAGGAGCCCAGAACGCCGTCGGCCGGCCTGCCCCCGGCGCGAGCTCCTGCCAGGTGCCCGACAGGGTGAAGACGACGACGGCCGCGGTGGGGAACCCTTCGCGAATGCGGTGGCGAAGCCTCTTCACGTCTTTCTCGTCCGTCCCGGCCTTCCCGTCCTTCCCGCACAGTGCAACGGCCAGTTCGTGGATGCCGGGATTGTGGCCCACCATCAGCAGGCCCATGACGGCCTCGTCCGTCTCGCCCAGTACGTCCATCAGGACATCGGCGGGCTTTTTGTACAGCCGGTCCTCGTAGACGACGGGAGGCGGTTCGCTCAGCCCGGGCGCGAGGAGGTGCCATGTCTGCCGGGTCCTCAGCGCCGACGAGCACAGCGCGAAGTCGAGCGGGTATCCGGACTCCGCGAGCCACGCACCCGTCTTCGGGGCCTCGCGTCGGCCGCGGTCGGCCAGTGGCCGGTCGAAGTCGGGGGCGGCGTCCTTGGGCACGGACTTGGCGTGCCGTACGAGCACGAGCCGGCGTTCGCCTCTGATCGCGGTCACGGTCTCCTCCTCCTGCCCTTGCGGATGGCCCCGCTACCCCGGCGTCCTCCTGCCTCGGGACCGTGCGGCAGCGGGCTCACTCGGACGTCACCGCGGAGAACGGGCTGTCGGCCAGTTCGGCCAGCAGATCGGCCGGGTCACGGTAGGCCGCAGCGGCTCCCGCCTCCTCAAGGTCGCCGCGCGGAATGCCGCCGCAGAGCAGCCCGACGGCGGCCACGCCGGCTCGTACCGCTGCCTTCATGTCCCACACGGTGTCGCCGACGAAGACGGCGCGTTCGGGCGGCGCCCCCGCCAGTTCCAGGGCGTGGTGCAGGGGCTCGGGGGCGGGCTTGCCCTGCTGGACGTCGTCGGAGGTCGCGGTGTCGGTGATGGCGTCGTCCGCATCGATGGCCCGGCGCAGAGCCCGCAGTTCGGTGTCCTTCGCCGAGGTCACGAGCAGGACCTTCCAGCCCGCCTCCGACAGGGTCCGCAAGAGGTCGGCCGCCGAGTCCAGGGCGGGGAGCCGGTCGAAGTAGGTCGCGTACAGGGTGTCGTGGGCGGTGCTCATCAGCTCGTCGTCGCCGCGGTCGCGATCGTCCTCGAGGAGGTGGTCGAGGAGGTCTTCGCCCGGCAGGCCGATGGCCCGGTGGATGTCGTGCATCGGTACCCGGTGGCCGTGCTGGCGCAGGGCCTCCCACCAGGAAACGACGTGGAGGTGGTTGGTGTCCGCGAGGGTGCCGTCGACGTCGAAGAGGGCGGCGCGGTTGCGGCTCATGGCGGCGGCCTCCTACGGTCGCGGATCTGTCGTCGTGCGGCCGGGCCGGATGCCTGCCCGCTACGGCACGCCTGCCCAGTCGGCTGCGCTTCATACCGGCGCTCTGGCGTACGCACCTGCCGCCGCGGCCGTACGTACCTCGATGACGACGGGCTGTGACTGGTCAGCGGCCCTCGTCGTCCGGTGTCTCCCACGATTGCGCGCGCCCGCGCGCCGCGGGGTTCTGCTCGGCCGGCCGTGCCGGGGCCTGCCGACGCGCGCTGCGCCGGCTGCCGTACCAGAAGGCGGCGAGCAAGAGGGCGACGACCGCCACACCCGCGAGGATGAGGAAGAGCGAGGACCGGCCTTCGGCCGCGAAGATCTCGATGGCGAACATGATGCGCTCCTACCCCCGATCGTCTGGAACATCGGCAGGACGCGCCGTGCCGGTTCCGGCTCGCAGGCGACTCCGGGTCACGGACGGCTCCGGGTCACAGATGGCTCCGGCTCCCGTGGGGCCGCGCCCAGTGGGCGTGCAGGGAAGCTCTGGCTTCGGTGGGGAGGCACCGGGTGAGCAGCTCCCTGCTCTTGGTGCGCGAGGAGCCTGCCACCTTCATCGGCCGGCCGGCCATGAGGGCCCGGTACCCCTGGCGGGCGACGAGCGCCGGGTCGTCCTTCCGCGACCTTCCCAGACGGGTGTCCAGCATCCCGGCCCGTACGAAGAACCGGGTGTCCGTCGCACCCGGCATCAGAGCCGTGACCGTGACGCCTGTGCCCCGCAGCTCCTCGCGCAGGGCGCGGGCGAAGGAGAGCAGGAAGGCCTTGGAAGCGTTGTAGACGGCGTTGTAGGGCCCGGGCAGCTCGGCGGCGACCGAGGAGGTGATCAGCAGCCGGCCTTCGCCCCGTGCGGCCATGTCCGTCAGGAGGTGCCTGGCCAGGTGCACGGTGGAGGACACATTGACGTCGATCACCTCGGCCGAATCCCCCGGGTCCGTCTCCAGGAACGCGCCGGCCCGGCCGATGCCCGCGTTGAGGAAGGCGGCGCTCACGGGCCGGTCGTGGGTGCGCAACTCGCTGACGAGCAGCCCGACGCCGTCGGCGGCGGCGAGGTCCGTGCGCACGGCGTGGACCGCGGTGCCGTGCACGCGCAGCCGGTCCGCCGCCTCGTGGATGAGCTCGTCCTCGGCCGCCACCACGAGGTCGTAGCCGTGGCGCGCGCATTCACGCGCCAGCTCCAGACCGATGCCGCTGGAGGCTCCGGTGACGAGGGCGAGAGGGCGTTCCTGGGTGTCCATGAGCTGAGTGTCCATGAGCTGGGTGTCCATGAGCTGCGGCTACCCGGCCGGAGGCCGTGCACTCACCCCGCCGCCCCGGGAACCCCGGTGCGCGCCTCCGTCCGGTGCCCGTGGGCCGAGGGGGCGGCGTCCCGGTCCGGGGCGAGGGGCGCGGTTTCCATGCCCGCTCCGCCCCGGAGGCCGGAGAGGAACTCCTCGAAGGCCTCCACGGCGGTGCGCCGGGGCTCCCACGCGAGTTCCTCGCGCGCCCGGGTGCAGTCCATGAGCGGCAGGCGCAGCACGGCGTCGAAGAGGCCGGGAGCGGCGGGCACCAGGCGCAGCCGCCAGGCCACGGCGAGGGCGGCCCGTAGCGGAGCGGTGGGCATCCGCAGGGTCCGCGCGTCGAAGAGGCCGGCCAGGACGGTGGCGTCCAACGGCGGGTCGGCCGCCAGGTTGAAGGGGCCGCGCACCGGGCGGGTGACGGCGGCCAGGTAGGCGGAAGCCGCGTCGTCGGTGTGCAGGGCCTGGAAGCGCAGCCCCCGCAGGTCGGGCACGACGGGCACGAGGCCGGGCCGGACGAGCCGCCCCGGCAGCAGCCGTCCGGCGAAGATCCGGCGCTGCTCGGAGGCGGACTCCCGCTTGAAGAGGAAGGCGGGGCGCATCCGGACCACGCGGACGTCCGGATGGTCTCGTTCGTAGGCGTCGAGTACCCGTTCGAGGTAGGCCTTCTCCCGCGTGTACGCGGCCTTCGGCCAGCCGTGGGTGGGCCAGGACTCGTCAACGGCACTGTCCTTGGGGCCGGGTGAGTACGCTCCGACCGAGGAGGCGTGGACCAGGGCGGGTACGCCCGCCGCGGCCACCGCGTCGAAGACGCGGATGCTCCCCAGGACGTTGGTGCGCCAGGTCTCGTCCGGACGGTGGGTGGGCTGGAACTTCCAGGCGAGGTGGATCACGGCGTCCGCACCGGCGAGGAGCGGTACGAGGTCGTCCCCGCCCGGCTCGATGTCGACCGCCCGCCACTCGGTCTTGGCCGGCCGCCAGCGCGGCACCCGCCGTGCCAGGCCGAGCACCGAGCCCACCGCCGGGTCTTCGGACAGGGCCTGTACGACGCTGGTGCCCACGTTTCCGGTCGCCCCGACGACCACCACGCGCGCCGCGCCCGCCTCACGCACGGACTCCGGGTGCCGTGTCATGTCCGGCTCCTCCCTTCACGGGGGCCGGGCCCGCACGCCGGCCCGGCCCGGTTTCGTCTCACATGCTCCGGAGCGCGGGCAGGAGTTCCGCCTCGGCCCATTTCAGGAACGGCTCCTGGCGGTCGCCGCCGATCTGGACGAGGGCCACCTCGGTGAACCCCGCTTCCGCGTAGGGACGTACGGCGTCGACGAACGCGTCCACGTCGGCGCCGCAGGCGATCGCCCCGGCGACGTCCTCGGGCCGGGTGTGCTGCGAGGCCTGCTCGAAACCGGTGGGCCCCGGGAGTTCGGCGTTGACCGCCCAGCCTCCCAGTGCCCAGCGGAACTGGTCGTGCGCCCGGGCCACCGCCGCTTCGCGGTCGGTGTCGTAGCTCACGGGCACCTGGCCGACGCGCGGTTTTCCCGCTCCGCCGTGGGCGTCGAAGGCTTCCAGGAGCTCCCGCTCCGGCTCGGTGGCGATGACGAGGTCGCCGCACCGGCCGGCGAGCTCGCACGAGCGGGGCCCCGAGACGGCTATGCCGATGGGGGGCGGCCCGTCGGGCACGTCCCAGAGCTTGGCGTTCTCGACGTCGTAGTGGGCACCGTGGTGGCTCACGTACTCGCCGGTGAACATGCGCCGGATGATGTCGACGGCTTCGTCCAGCATCTCCAGGCGTACGTGGGCGGCGGGCCAGCCGGCGCCGACGATGTGCTCGTTGAGGTTCTCGCCGGAGCCCAGGCCCAGCCGGAACCTGCCCTGGGACAGGAGTTGCATCGTCGCCGCCTTCTGCGCGACGACCGCAGGGTGGTACCGGAACGTCGGGCAGGTCACGTACGTCATGAGCGGTATCCGGGAGGTCGCCTGCGCGGCCGCTCCGAGGACGCTCCACGCGTACGGTGCGTGCCCCTGTGAGCGCAGCCAGGGGAAGGAGTGGTCCGAGATGACCGCGAAGTCGAATCCCGCCTCCTCCGCTCCCACGACGTGGGCCACCAGCTCACGCGGCCCGGCCTGCTCGGTCATCATCGTGTATCCGATGCGCACCGCCATGTCGGTCCTTTCCCTCGCTCCTGGGCGCGGCGCCAGGCGCTGGAGCGTCACCGCTCCCGTCTGGCCGACGTCACCCCGACCACACGGCGCCTGCCCACACGGACGCGATGCACACCACGGTTCCAGAACCGTCCCGTACCCGAGGCGGCCGGCCGGGAACGCACGACCGGCCGGCAGCCACACCCGCGGCGCGCACCGGGGCATCCCCGGCTCACCCCCGGCGCGCCCCACCGGACCGACCTTCCCCCCGACGTAGCGTGGGCCGGGGCCGATTGCCGAGAGCCCCCTCACCCTGAAGCGAAGGTGACCGCGCATGAGGCGGGAACAGGGAAGCGGCCGGGACGTGATCGTGATCGGTGCGGGCGCCGCCGGCCTCGCCTGCGCCGCGGACCTGCTGGCAGCGGGCCTCCGCGTCAGCCTGCTGGAGGCCTCGGACGCGGTCGGCGGGCGCATGCGCACCGACCGCTCCTCCGGCTTCGTCACCGACCGCGGTTTCCAGGTGCTCAACACCGCGTACCCGCAAGTCAAACGCCGTCTCGCACTCCGCCCCCTGCGCCTCAGGCCCTTCACCCCGGGCGTGCTCGTCCACACCGGCGGCGGCCACCTGCTGCGCTTCACGGACCCCACCCGGCGGCCTCGCGAGAGCCGCGACCTGCTTCCCGGCCGACTGGCCACGGCCCGGGACCTCGCCGCGCTCGGATTCCTCACCGCGCAGGACACGCTCCTGCCGCCGCGCCTCCTGCGCGCGCGGCCCGACCGGACGACCCTCGCCGCGCTGGCCGAGGCCGGGATCTCCGCCGGGCTGGTCGAGACCTTCCTCAGGCCGTTCCTGTCCGGGGTGTTCCTGGAAGACCGCTTGGAGACCTCGTCCCGGTTCTTCCACTTGGTCTGGCGCAGCATGGTGCGCGGCACCCTGTGCCTGCCCGCCGACGGCATCGGAGCGGTCCCCTCCCAGCTGGCCGACCGCCTTCCCCCAGGCGTCCTCGGCACCGGAACCCCGATCGCCCGGCTGACCGACGACGGGGTGGTCCTGGCGGACGGTACCGAACGCCGGGCCCGGGCCGTCGTCGTCGCCACCAACCCGGCTGCCGCGGTCCGGCTGCTGCCCGGGCTGAGGGTGCCCGCCGGCCGTACGGTCACCACCCTGTACCACGCCGCCGATCGCTCGCCGCTGCGAGAGCCCACGCTTCTGATCGACACGCGGCGCCGGTTCCTCAACACCTGCGTGCTCAGCGAGGTGCACCCCGGCCATGCCCCCGACGGCCGCGCACTCGTTGCCACCTCCGTCCTCGGGGCACCGGATCCCACGGAGGAGGCAGTCGTCCGGGCCGCGCTCGCCGAAGCGTACGGAGCCGACACGGACACTTGGCAGTTGGTGAGGCGGCACACGGTTCACGACGCGCTTCCCGCCATGCCCCCGCCCCTTCCGCTGATCCGGACGACCAGGTTCGGGCCACACCGGTACGTCTGCGGCGACCACCGGGCGACGGGCTCGCTCCAGGGTGCCCTGGCTTCCGGTTCCAGGGCCGCCCGCGAAGTCCTGGCGGACTTCGACCGTTGAACGGCCGCTCAACGGCCGCATCCGTACCGGCCCTTCCGGGAGAAGACAGCGGTACGGGCAAGCAGCGGTGGTCCCCTCGGCCATCGTGGCGCAGCCCGTCAACTGTTGAGATGGATCTACAGGAGCGCCATGTCCGCCTCGTCACGGTTCACCCGATGGCTGATCCCTGTCGTCCTGCTCGTCGCCTGGCTGCTCGTCGGAGGCGGACTGGGCCCGTACGCGGGCAAGCTCGGCGAGGTGGCCGCCAACGATCAGACGGCCTTCTTGCCCCGCAGTGCGGAGTCCACCCGGGTCGTCGAGGCGCAGCGGGCCTTCAGGCAGGACGAGAGCCTGCCTGCGGTCGTGGTGTGGACCGCGAAGACGCCGGGCGGGAAGCTGGGGGCCCGGCAGCAGGACGACGCCACACGGGCCCTGGCCGGTCTCGGCCACGCCGGGTTCGCGGCCGGTCCTTCCTCCCCCGCCGTCCTCTCCGCCGACGGGCAGGCGCTCCAAGGCGTCGTACGGCTCAAGCCCGACCTCGGAGAGGAGCTGCCCCGCGCTCTGGGGGAGATCGCGGCGACCGCGGCAGCGGTCCCCGGGACCACCGCGCAGGTGGCCGGCCCCGCGGCCGCCCAGGCCGATCTCGCCGACGCCTTCGCCGGGATCGACGGGCTCCTGCTGGGCGTCGCCCTGGTCGCCGTCCTGCTGATCCTCCTGCTGGTCTACCGCAGTCTGCTGCTACCCGTAGTGATCATCATCGGGGCGGTGTTCTCCCTGGGACTCGCCTGCGCGATCGTCTACGTGCTCGCGGACCGGGGCATCGTCCGCGTCGACGGGCAGGTGCAGGGCATCCTCTCGATCCTGGTGATCGGCGCGGCCACCGACTACGCCCTCCTCCTCGCGGCACGCTTCCGCGAGGAACTCCGGGCCCGCTCGGACAGGTTCGCCGCGGTAAGGGCGGCCCTGCGGCGGTCCGCAGGCCCCATCACGGCGAGTGCGGGCACCGTCGCCCTCGGCCTGCTCGCCCTGCTCCTGAGCGACCTCACCAACAACCGCGCCCTCGGTCCCGTAGGGGCCATCGGCATCGTGTGCGCGGTGCTGAGCACCCTCACCTTCCTGCCCGCCGCCCTCGTCCTGCTCGGCCGCGCCGCCTACTGGCCCGCCAAGACCGGCCACACCGCCGACGACGGCACCGGCACCGGCAGCGGCACCGGCACCGGCACCGGCACCGGCATCTGGAAGACCGTGGCGGCCGTGGTGGACCGTGCCCCGCGCAAGGTCTGGGCCCTCAGCCTCGCCGTCCTCCTGGCCTGCGCCGCCTTCGCCCCCACGCTCAACGCCAAGGGCGTGCCGCTGGAGGAGGTGTTCGTGAACGACGCCCCGTCGGTGGCCGCCCAGCAGACCCTGAGCGAGCACTTCCCCGGCGGATCGGGCAATCCGGCCGTCGTGATCGCGGACGCCGACCGGATCGACGAGGTCACGCGGGCGGCCGAGCGGACCGAGGGCGTCGACGCCGTCACCCCCCTCACCGCACCGGGGCCGGCGGGCGGCCCCCCGCTCGTGGCAGGCGGGAGGGTCCGCCTCGACGCCACGCTCGAAGCACCGGCGGACAGCAGGTCGGCCCAGGAGACCATCGTCCGACTGCGTCAGGCGGTCCATGCCGTACCGGACGCGGACGCGATCGTCGGCGGCTACAGCGCGCAGCGGTACGACACCCAGCGCACCGCCGAGCACGACCGCACGCTCATCGTCCCCGTCGTGCTCGTGATCATCCTGATCATCCTCGCCGTACTGCTGCGCTCGGTGCTGATGCCCGTGCTCCTCGTCGCCACCGTCGCCCTCAGCTTCGTCGCGACCCTGGGCGTCTCCGCGATCGTGTTCCAGCGGCTCCTCGGGTTCAGCGGCACCGACTCGTCCGTCCCGCTGTACGGCTTCGTCTTCCTCGTGGCCCTCGGGGTCGACTACAACATCTTCCTGATGACCCGGGTCCGCGAGGAATCCCTTCTGCACGGCACCCGCCAGGGCGTGCTGAGAGGCCTGGTGGCCACCGGCGGCGTGATCACCTCCGCGGGTGTCGTCCTCGCAGCCACGTTCGCCGCGCTCGGTGTCATCCCGCTGGCCTTCATGCTCCAGATCGCCTTCATCGTGGCCTTCGGCGTACTCCTCGACACCCTCGTCGTCCGGTCCCTGCTCGTGCCGGCCCTCGTGCGGGACATCGGCCCGGCCTCATGGTGGCCGGGCGCGCTCAGCCGCGCCCGCGGCAAGGACGATCAGCAGCATTGAACCGGGTTCCGGGCGGGCAGGACACCACCATGGACAAGTCCTCTGCCGGAGACCGGACCCTACGGGCCCGGCTCGGCGCGACGCTGTTCAGCCGGGTGGCGGGACCGTCCGGCCCGGCCAACCGCGCACGGATCCACACCGCACCCGGACCCCGGTGGTTCGGCCCCGACCGCCCCATCCGCACGGTCCACGGCGACGCCTCGATGTTCATAGGAGGCCTCAGCGCCCTCCTGCTCCAGTCCCTGCACCCGCTCGCCATGACCGCCGTGGCGGCACACTCCGGCTTCCGCGGCGACCCGTGGGGCAGGCTGCAGCGCACCAGCACCTTCCTCGCCGTCACCACCTACGGCACGGCTCAGGACGCACAGCGCGCCGTCGACGGGGTCCGAGCGGTCCACGAACGGGTGCGGGGCACCACGGCGGCGGGCGAGCCCTACCACGCGGCCGATCCCCACCTGCTGGGCTGGGTGCACGCCGCGGAGGTCGACAGCTTCCTTCGCGCGCACGAGCGCTTCGGAGCGCACCCGTTGGACGCGGCCGGATACGACGCCTACGTCGCGGACACCGCGCGCGTGGCAACGGCTCTCGGCGTGGTGGGCCCGCCGCGCGACCGGGCGTCGCTGATGTCCGTTCTCGCGCGATACCGGCCGGAGTTGCGGGCCACGCCCGAAGCCCTCGACGCGGCCCGCTTCCTCCTCCGCCATCCGCCACTGCCCTGGCCGGCCCGGGCCCCGTACGCCCTGCTCGCCGCGAACGCGGTCGCCCTGCTGCCCCCGTGGGCCCCGGGCATGCTCGGCCTGCGCCCCGTGACCGGCCCGGTGGAGACCTGCGTATCCCTGTCAGGGCACGCCCTGACAGGGACGATCCGGTGGGCGATGACGCCACCGCCCCGACAGCCCCGACCGCCCCGACAGCCGCACTGAGCCGTCGCGCACGGACCCCGGGCGACCAAGCGGCGGCGGTACTGCTGCGCGGGTGGTCTCTCGCACCACCCATGCGGGGTACTCGTCCGCGGCGTCGCCCTCCCTGGAGCCGCGCAGACGCTAGTGATAGGGACATGAGCAACGAGAATCCGCCCCCGGACGCCCTGAAGGCGAAGCACCGTGCGATGTGGGCGCTGGGCGATTACCCCTCCGTAGCGTCGAACATCGTCAACGAGCTGGGTGGCGAGCTGGTGCGGGCGTGCGGCATCCGGCCGGGTGACCGCGTCCTCGATGTCGCGGCGGGCTCCGGGAACGCGTCCATCCCCGCGGCCCTCCTCGGCGCCGAGGTCGTCGCCTCCGACCTCACGCCCGAGCTCCTCGAGGCCGGCCGCCGGCTCGCGGAGACGCACGGCGCCCGGCTTGACTGGCGGGAGGCGGACGCGGAAGCCCTGCCCTTCGCGGACGGCGAGTTCGACACGGTGATGTCCTGCGTCGGCGTCATGTTCGCCCCGCACCACCAGGAGGCGGCCGACGAGCTGGTCCGGGTCTGTCGGCCGGGCGGCACCATCGGGCTGATCAACTGGACCCCGGCGGGGTTCATCGGGCAGATGTTCGCCACGATGCGTCCCTACGCTCCACCGCCGCCGCCCGGTGTCCAGCCGCCACGCCTGTGGGGCGACCCGGAACACGTGCGCACCCTGCTCGGGGACCGGGTGGGCGACTTCGACGCCCGTCCGCAGACGCTGCGTGTGGACCGCTTCGCGCGGCCGGAGGAGTTCCGGGAGTACTTCAAGGCCTCCTACGGGCCGACCATCGCCACGTACCGCTTCGTCTCCGAGGAGCCCGACCGGGTGTCCGCCCTCGACTCGGCCCTCGACGACCTGGTCGCGCGGCACCTCGTCGACGGAGCCATGGACTGGGAGTACCTCCTGGTCACGGCCCGACGGGCCGACTAGCCGGCCGGCCCCGCAGGGCTGGACCGCGGGCGCTGCGCGACCCGGACCGGGTGGCGGCCCTCGCCGGGGTCGGGGTGCCAGCGCTGGTGGTGGCATTCGAACACGATCCTGTACGTCCCGCCGCACCCCGGCCGAGGGGCTGCCGACGTGCTGCAGGACGGCCGCTTCGCGCGGGTGGCCGGGGCGCCGCACGGCGGACCGCTGACCCGTCCGAAGGAGACCGCCGACGCCGGGATGACGGGATGAGCTGCCTCACCGAACAGTGACAGCGGCCCGCGCCCGCGCCAGGGGACGGCCGCGGGCGCGGTGTCGCGCGGTCAGGTACCGGTTGAACCGTCCGGTCCCGTCGGCAGCACCGCGTCCAGCCTGCGCCGCAGGTGGGCGCGTTCGGGTTCGGTACCGGCCAGGTCGAGCGCCTCACGGTAGGCCTCGGCGGCCTCGGGCAGACGGCCGAGCCGCTGCAGCAGGTCTCCTCGGGCGGCCGGGTAGGGGTGGTGGCCTCGCAGCTGATGCTCGCCGGCCAGGTCGTCGAGCAGGGCCAGGCCGGCCTGCGGGCCGTCGCGCATGGCCACCGCCACCGCCCGGTTCAGTGCGACGACGGGGGACGGCGTGAGCGCGAGCAGTACGTCGTAGAGCACGACGACCTGCGGCCAGTCGGTGGTGGCGAGGTCTGCGGCCTCGTCGTGCAGGGCGGCGATGGCGGCCTCCACCCCGTACGGGCCGGGTGGTCCACCCGTCAGCGCGGAGACCACCAGAGCACGGCCCTCCTCGATCATCGGCCGGTCCCAGCGGCCGCGGTCCTGGTCGCCGAGCAGCACGGGCTCGCCGTCCGGGCCGGTACGGGCCTCCCGCCTGGCGTGGGTCAGGAGCATCAGCGCGAGCAGACCGGCGGCCTCCCGCTCAGCGGGCAGCAGCCGGCGCAGGATCCGCGCCAGCCGGATGGCCTCCTCCGCGAGGTCGAGCCGCTGCAGCTGCGGGCCCGAGCTGGCCGCGTACCCCTCGGTGAAGACCGAATAGACGACCTGGAGCACCCCCGGCAGGCGCTCGGGGAGCTCGTCGGCGCCGGGCACCCGGAAGGGGATGCGCGCCTCGCGGATCTTCTTCTTCGCCCGCACGATCCGCTGCGCCATCGTTGCGGGCGGCACCAGGAAGGCACGCGCCACCTCGGGCGTCGTCAGACCTGCCAGGCAGCGCAGGGTGAGCGCCGTGCGGTCCTCGGCCGCGAGAGCCGGGTGCGCGCAGGTGAAGAACAACTGCAACCGCTCGTCGGGCAACTCGCCGTCGGCATCAGCGGGCGGGGCGGGGTCAGCCCGCTCCGCCTCCACCTGAAGGACGGCCAGCCGGGCGGCGTACGCCTGGTCCCGCCGCAGGCGGTCGACGGCCTTGCGCCGGGCCGTGGTGAGCAGCCATGCCCCGGGCCTGGCCGGAACGCCCTCGACCGGCCAGTGCTCCAAGGCCGCCTCGACGGCCTCGGAGGTGACCTCTTCGGCCAGGTCGAGATCGCCGAACCGGCGGACGAGGGAGGCGAGCAGCCGGCCGCGCTCCTCACGGAACACCGCCTCCACGGACGACCTGGCGGAAGACCGATGGAACGACCCGGCGGACGGGCCGCGGTCGGCGATCCCCTCGTCCCCCACCGTCAGACTCCGAAGTCGGCGATCGGACGGACGACGACCGATCCGCTGCCGCGCGCGCCGGGACAACGGGCGGCCCAGTCGAGCGCGACGTCCAGGTCCGGTACGTCGATGACGTAGAAGCCCCCGAGAACCTCGCGGCTCTCCGCGAACGGCCCGTCGGTGACGACCCGCCTGCCGTCCTGCCCGACCCGCACCGTCGTGGCGGTGACCAGGTCCGCGAGCGACTCACCGGACACCCGGATCCCCGCCTCCCTCACCTCTTTGTCGTAGCCCATCCAGTCCTCGACGGTGCACTCGGCGGCCCCGCCGTCCTCACCGATCGCACCAGCGTTGATCAGCAGCATGTACTTCATGGTCCGGCTCCTGTCAGTCCTGTCGTTCCCGCGCACGGCGAGTCGCCGTACACCATGACGACGAACGGGACGCGGTCGAATCGACACCGCCCCGAAGATCTTTTCGGGACGCTGACCACGGTATGCACGGCAGCGACCGGATCCTGTCCGGCCCGCCGACCTGCCCGCCCCGGGCCACGGGAACCGGAAGGGCTTCGCCCGCCCGCCCCGGGGGTAAGGGACGCGAACACCGGTGCGACGGGGCCGCGGGGCGCGGAGGACGGGGTGGCGGGGTGCGCAAACGGACAGGGGTGCGGGTGTCGGCGGGGCCGCGGGGCGCGGGATGACGGCTCCGGGCCCCCGCCCGGCGACGGGCGTGGTCAACCGGGTGCGTGCGGCCCTGGCCGCGGCCGGGGGCGCGCTGGGGATCCTCATCGGGATCTACGCCGACGAGGCCCGCGCCGTGCTCGCCTGGGCCGGAGCGCACGCCGCCGCGCCGGCCGGTGCCGCGCTGCTCTGCGCGGGCGCCGGCTTCGGCCTCGGGTGGTGGAGCGGCGCCAGGGCGGGTCCCGGCGGCCGGGACGCGGGGCCCCAGGTGGTCGAGGGTTCCTTCGAGATCAGTGCCGACGACTTCGACGTGGACCTGCCGGCGGACCACATGGTCTTCGGCCGCCGGCTGCGCTACCTGGAACGGGCCACGGCTTCGCGTGACCTGGTGGTCCTGCTGCACGGCCTGGGCACGGACGCCTCGGAGTTCCGCCCGTACATGGCCTCGGCCCGGCCGCACACCGTCGCGCTGACGGCGTTCGGTCACCATCCGGAGGAGGCGCGGGACGCGCGCTACCGGCCGATCGGCCTGACCACGCACACCGAGTTGATCGCGGGCGCCATCAGGGCGCTCGCCCGGCGCCACCCGGGCAAGCGGCTCGTGCTCGTGGGGTTCTCGTACGGGGCAGACACGGTGCTGCGGCTGGCCGAGCAGTGGGCGGAGCATCCGGAGCAGCGGCCCTCGCTCGCGGGGGTGTTGCTGCTGGATCCGAACATGAACCGGTCCACCCTCCCCGTCACCCGGGCCCTGGCCGGGTTGGACCTGTCCGATCCGGCGGCGGCGCTGCGCGGGATCGTGGCGGGGACCCGGGACCTGGACGCCCTCGCGAACGTCTGCGACTACCTGCACCGGATCGCCGGGAAGGACCTGGCGCAGGTGTGCCGGCATGCCGGTGAGGTGTGGGAGGACGCGGAGGAGGTGGGGGGCTACGAGCGGTTCGTGCGCCGGTGCGAGCGACTGCGGTCGGTGTGCGGGGGGCCGGTGCGGATCCATTTCTCCACGCGCTTCGAGACGCATTTCAACGATCTGGTCGCCCACGCGCGACGGCGTGGTGTGCGGGGTGTGTTCGACCTGCGGCGGACCGACCACTTCGCGTTGTGTGCGGAGCCCGCGCTGCGGCCCCAGGTGGAGGCCCTGGTGGCGGGTTCCCCGGCCCCCGCTCCCGAGGGGTGAGCGGGGGGGCCGGGGGGTGGGCCGGGGCACGGGTGCGCCGGGGCGCCGAGGCGCCGGGCTGACTCGAAGCGGCCGTCGTCCTCGGGCGCCTATCCCCTGTACTCCTCCAGCAGCCGCAGCCAGATCTCGCTGATCGTCGGGAACGCCGGAACCGCGTGCCACAGCCGCTCGATCGGCACCTGGCCCGCGACCGCGATGGTCGCCGCGTGCAGGAGCTCGGCCGCGCCCGGCCCGACGAAGGTGGCGCCGAGCAGGATCTCGCGGTCCAGGTCCACCACAATGCGGGCGCGGCCCCGGTAGCCGTCTGCGTACAGGCCCGCTCCGGACACCTTGCCCAGGTCGTAGTCCACGGCCCGGACCCGGTGGCCGGCCCGCTCGGCCTCCGCGAGGGTCAGGCCCACCGATGCGGCCTCCGGGTCGGTGAACACGGCCTGCGGGAGGGCCTCCGTATCGGCGGTCGCCGCGTGTGCGCCCCAACGGCCCGTGTCGAGGGGTGCGTTGCCCGCCGCGCGGGCGGCGATGACGGCGCCCGCGATCCGGGCCTGGTACTTGCCCTGATGCGTGAGCAGCGCCCGGTGGTTGACGTCGCCGACCGCGTACAGCCAGTCGGTCCCCGGGACCCGGCAGCTCTCGTCCACCGCGATCCACCCGCCCGGGGTGAGCCCGACGGTGTCCAGCCCGATGTCCTCGGTGCGCGGGGTGCGCCCCGTCGCCACCAGGAGCTCGTCGCCCTCCAGCGTCTCGCCGCCTTCGAGCACCACGGTGACGGGCCCGGTCGAGCCGTCCCGTACGACGGACTCGACGGCCACGCCCGTACGGACCACCGCGCCCGCCTCGCGCAGCGCCTCGGCGACCAGCTCCCCGGCGAAGGGCTCCATGCGCGGCAGCAGCCCGGAGCCCCGTACGAGCACGGTCACCTCGGAGCCGAGGGCCTGCCAGGCCGTGGCCATCTCCGCGGCCACCACCGAGCCGCCGACGATCAGCAGCCGGCCCGGCGCCGCCTGAGCCGACGTGGCCTCGCGGCTGGTCCACGGGCGGGCGCCTTCGATGCCCGGCAGTTCCGGGACGGCCGCCCGGGTACCGGTCGCGACGACGACCGCGTGCCGGGCGGCGAGCACGTGGTGCTCCCCCTCCGGGCTGGTGACGGCGACCTTGCGGACTCCGTACAGCCGCCCGTGGCCCCGGTACACGTGGGCGCCGACCGACTCCAGCCAGTCGACCTGGCCGTCGTCGTTCCAGCTCCCGGTCCAGTAGTCGCGGTGCGCGAACACCGCTTGCGCGTCCAGGGGACCGGCCACAGACCGCGCGAGACCGGGCACCCGGCGCGCGTCGGCCCGGGCCAGCACCGGGCGCAGCAGCGCCTTGCTGGGGATGCAGGCCCAGTACGAGCACTCGCCGCCCACCAGCTCGCTCTCGACCAGCGCCGTGCTCAGCCCGGCGGCGCGGGTCCGGTCCACGACGTTCTCGCCGGCCGGGCCCCCGCCGAGGACCACTACGTCGTACTCCACCGCTTCGCTCATCTGGCCAGTCTCACGGCACGACGCGGGCCCGTCACGCAATCACGCGTCCGGCGTGCCGGGGTCAGGCGTCCGGTGTGCCGGGCTCGTCGGCCGCCGCGCCGGCGGCGCCGCCCTGCTCGGCGGCGATCTTCGTCCGCACCTCGTCCATGTCGAGGGCCCGGGCCTGGGTGATGAGGTCCGTCAGTGCCGCCTCGGGCAGCGCGCCGGGCTGCGAGAAGATCGCGACCTGGTCCCGGACGATCATGAGCGTCGGGATGGAGCTGATCTGGAACGCGGCCGCGAGCTCCTGCTGCGCCTCGGTGTCCACCTTGGCGAAGAGCAGGTCGGGATTGGCCTCGGAGGCCTTCTCGTAGACCGGGGCGAACTGCAGGCAGGGACGGCACCAGCCCGCCCAGAAGTCGATCAGGACGAACGAGTTCTCGCTCACCGTCCGGTCGAAGTTCTCCTTGGTGAGTTCGACGGTAGCCACGGTATTCCAGACCTCCAGAGTGCTGTGCCGCTCGTTTCCCTGAGCTGCTTGTTTCCCCTGAACGAACGACCGGCCCGAAGCATTCCTGGCCGCGCCCGGGAACTCGGCGGACGGCCTAGAACGGATGCCCGCCCGGGGTGGCGCGGAGCGTGGTCCAGCGCAGCTCGGTGAAGGCGTCGAGGTTCGCCTCGCCGCCGAAGCGGGCGCCGGTGCCGGACGCGCCGACTCCGCCGAAGGGGGCCACCGCCTCGTCGTTCACCGTCTGGTCGTTGACGTGCGCGATCCCGACCGGGATCCGCCCCGCCAGGTCCAGCCCACGTGCCGCGTCGCCGGTCACGATCCCGAGGGAGAGCCCGTAGGGGCCGGCCGAGGCCAGCTCCACGGCCTCGGCCTCCGTCGCGAAGGACCGTACGGGTGCCACCGGGCCGAAGACCTCCTCCGTATAGGCCGGGCTGTCGTCGCCGGCGTTCGCCAGCACCGTCGGCCGGTAGAAGAGGTCCTGGTGGTCGCCGCCGGTGACGAGTTTGGCGCCCTGTGCGGTGCTGGCTTCCACCAGCCCGTGCACCCGGTCCAGCTGGGACCGGTCGATGAGCGGCCCCAGGTGCACCCGCTCGCGGTACGGGTCCCCGACCGCGAGCTCCTCCGCGCGCGCGGCGAGCCGCTCCACGTACTCGTCGTAGAGCGAGGCGTGCACGAGGTGCCGGCCGGCCGTCATGCAGATCTGGCCCTGATGGAAGAAGGAGCCCCAGGAGGCCTGCGCGACGGCCGCCGCCACATCGGCGTCGCGGAGCACGACGAGCGCCGAGTTCCCGCCCAACTCCAAGTGCGCACGCTTGAGGTGACGGCCCGCCAGCGCACCGACGGCCCGCCCGCTCGCGGTGGATCCGGTGAACGACACCACCCTGACGAGGGGGTCGGCGACCACCGCCGCCCCCGTCTCGGCGCCGCCGGGCAGGACGTGCAGCAGTCCGCCCGGCAGGCCGGCCGCCGCGAAGACGGCGGCGAGTGCGAGCCCGCCGCTGACGGCGGTACGGCGGTCCGGCTTGAGGAGCACCGCGTTGCCGAGGGCGAGCGCGGGCGCGACCGAGCGGATCGAGAGGATCAGCGGTGCGTTGAAGGGCGCCACCACCCCCACCACACCGACCGGTTCGCGGCGGGTGAAGGACAGCCGCGGCGCCTCGCTGGGCAGCACCTGCCCGGCCGGACGCGAGGCCAGGGCCGCGGCCTCGTAGCACTCCTGCGCGGCGACGTGCAGCTCGAAGTCGGCCTTGCCCGGGATGGATCCGGATTCCCGGACCAGCCAGTCCCGCAGCTCGCCGGCGTGCGCGGTGAACACGTCGCCGGCCCTGCGCAGCACCGCCGCCCGCTCCGGGTGGGTGGCCCGCGCCCAGTCCCGCTGGGCCGCGTGGGCCCGTACGGCGACCTCCGCCACATCGACCGGAGCGGCCAGGTCGATGGTCGCGAGGGTCTGGCCGGTGGCGGGTTCGACGACCGGGGCGGTGCCTCCGGTGAGGGTGGGTCCGTCCTGCCAGAGCGTCGGATCGAGGAGCGGCATGGCGCGGGGCCTCCGGGTGCGGGGAGCGTGGCGGGGGGTGGCGGCAGCACGCGCCATCGTGCCACCCCACCGCACCGGAGGCATCAATTCCCTTCACTTGCTGCGCAGTTGCCGCCCGACTATGACCGGAAATGATCGACTGCCCGGAGTCGGCGCCTCACCGCCTCACTGGATCACCGCATCACCGCATCACTGGATCAGCGCTCCAGCCGGATCAGCGCTCCAGCCCGATCAGCGCTCCAGAACGAGGGCGATGCCCTGCCCCACACCGATGCAGAGGGCCGCGATCCCGGTACCGGATCCGGCGGCCGCGAGCTGGTGCGCCACCGAACCCGCCAGCCGGGCGCCCGAAGCACCGAGCGGGTGCCCGATCGCGATGGCCCCGCCGCGCGGGTTGACCACGGCCGGATCCAGCTCGGGCCAGGCCGCGAGGCAGCCCAACGCCTGTGCGGCGAAGGCCTCGTTGAGCTCAAAAGCGGCCAGATCGGCGAATCCGCGCCCCGCCTTGGCGAGCGCGCGCTCGACGGCCTCCACCGGCCCCAGGCCGAAGAGCTGGGGCTCGATCCCGGTGACGGCCGACGCGCTGATCCGGGCCAACGGCTCCCGGCCCGTGGCGGCGAGGCCCTCCTCGTCCGTCAACAGCAGTGCAGCGGCCCCGTCGTTGAGCGGCGAGGCGTTGCCCGCCGTGACCGTGCCGGTGCCGTCGCTCCGGAAGGCGGGCTTCAGGCGCGCGAGCGCCTCCGGGCCGGAACCCTCGCGGATGCACTCGTCGCGCAGCAGGTCCACGCCCGCGTACGGAACCACCTCGGCGTCGTACTGCCCGGCGGCCCAGGCGGCCGCCGCCTTGCGGTGGCTCTCCAGTGCGAAGGCGTCCTGCGCCTCGCGCGTGATGCCGTGCTTGTCGGCGACGAGCTCGGCGCCCTCGCCGAGCGAACCGGCCCACTCCGCGGGCATGCGGGGGTTGGTCATCCGCCAGCCGAGCGTGGTGGACCACATCTGCTGGTGCCCCGCGGGGAAGGCGCGCTCCGGCTTCTGCACCACCCAGGGGGCCCGGCTCATGGACTCGACGCCCCCGGCGATGGCGACGGAGGCGTCGCCGAGCGCGATGGCGCGGGCCGCCTGGACGACGGCTTCGAGCCCGGAGCCGCAGAGCCGGTTGACGGTGACGCCGGGGACGGTCACGGGGAGCCCGGCGAGCAGCACCGCCATGCGGGCCACGTCGCGGTTGTCCTCGCCCGCGCCGTTGGCGTCCCCGAAGACGACGTCGTCGATGCGGGCCGGGTCCAGTGCGGGCGTACGGTCCACGAGCGCGCGCACCACGTGGGCGGCCAGGTCGTCGGGGCGGATCCCGGCGAGGGCGCCGCCGAACTTCCCGATCGGGGTGCGGACGGCGTCGACGACGTAGACGTCGCGGACGGTACGGATGCTCATGGAGTCCCTCCGAGGCGAACGGGAGGCGGCGCGGCACACCGACACCACTGTCCGGCCCGGCGCACGCTCCGCCCGCGCCCGGTGGGGCGCGCCCGAAGTCTCCGTCCCCCCGACCCCCCTGTCAACGGTCCCCCGCCCCCGACGGGGCCCCGACCTGCGCCCGGCCCCCTGGGACTCGGGCACCGGCGGGGCCGAAATGGCCCCGCGCGTCCGAGCCGACCCCGCCACGCCCAGCTCCGCCGGCGTTCGAGGCGCGGCCACGGCGCCGCAGCCGGCGGCGGGGCCACCACCCCCACCCGTAACCCTGCGGAGTCGCTCAGCGGCGACCCGGCGCTGGGGCACCCACCCACCCGGAGCGGAGCCACGAGCTCAGGTCGAGTCCCGCGGCACCGCCACCGCGGCCATCAGGTCGTGTCTGCGCACCGCCGCGGAGGGCTCCCGTACCGCCTGGTCCACCAGCGCCGCCAGCCGCTCCCCGGTCGGCATCTCGATCTGCACCGTGCTGAGCCTCGGCCGCAGCAACCGGCCTATCAGCAGGTCGTCCGCGCCCATGACGGCCACGTCCTCCGGCACCCTGAGCCCCACGTCCTGGAAGGCCCGCATCAGGAGCATGGCGTACTCGTCGTTGTACGCGAACGCCGCGTCGAGCCCCAGCGACCCCCACCCTTCGGCCAGCGCCGCCGCCGACTCCTCCGAGTAGGCCATCCGCAGGGCCACGACCTCCGCCCCGGCCACGGACCGCGCGCCCTCCAGCCGGGGCGTGGAGAACAGCCCCAGCCCCTCCTCCTCCGGAACGACCACGCCGATCCGCCGCCGGCCCCGGCCCACCAAGTGCTCCGCGGCCCGCGCGCCGACCTCCGCCTGGTCCATGACCAGCGCGTGGGCCCCGGAAACGGCTTCCGGCCCCATCGTCAGCACCGCGCGCGCCCCGGCCCGCTTGAGCGTGGCGACGTTGTGCGCGGACAGGGTGATCTCCCCCAGCGAGAGCACCGCGACCGGCCGCAGTTCGGCCCAGGCCCGCGCGGCCTCGTCACCGGTGAGGCCGAGGCTGCCGTACTGGACCACCGTGTAGTCGAGGGCGCGCAGCGCCCACTGCAACTCGTTGAGGAAGGTGCTGTACAGCGGGCCGATCGGCACGTGCGAGGTGGGCAGCAGCACGATGCGCGTGTGCCCGGCGCGCAGACTGCGGGCGGCCGCGTGGGGGACGTAGCCGAGCTCCTCGGCGGCCTCCCGCACCTTGCGGCGGGTCGGCTCGCTGATCCGTACGGCCTCCGCGTTGTTCAGGACGTACGAGACCGTCGCGCGCGACACTCCCGCGAGACGGGCCACGTCCGCGCTGGTCGGCACGGGCGCCGAGGACGGCGACGGCGGCGTGGGGGGCTTCGGCGGCTTCGATGACTGAGACATTGCCGTGGCATCTTTCCAGACCGGTTGCGCCCGGGGGCTAGCGGATGGCTGGAAACCAATGCTACACAGTGGTTACACGATTCACTGACACGTGTCACCAACCAGTCGCCCCGGCTTCACCAAGGGGTGTCACCCCACGTGCCGGTGCCGTGTCCAGCCGTGCCGCCGCCCTGCCGCGTTCCGTCGCACCCCCGCCGTCGCGACAGGGCGGCGCGCACTCCTCCCCACACCCCTGAGCCCCCCTCCCTCTCGCCCCTCGCCAAACCGCCCAGGAGGGCACCGTGGCCCTTTCCTCCCCCGGCACCGCCACCACCGACGCCCCCGGCACCCCGCGGGGCCTGCTCCCCTTGCTGCTCGTCGGCAACGGCGCCATGTACGCCCTCTACGTCGGTGTCGCCGGCGTACTCCTCGCACTCCAGGTCGAAGACATCGACGCGGCGAACAAGGTCGCCAACTTCGGCCTGATCGCGGGGGTCTCGGCGATCTTCGCGACGGTCTTCAACCCGGTCGCGGGCGCCCTGTCCGACCGCAGCGGACGGCGCAACCCCTGGATCCTGGGCGGTGGACTCGCCGCGATACCGGCGATGTTCCTGCTCGGCGCCGCGGACACGATCCTGCTCATCACCATCGCCTGGTGCCTCGGACAGGCCGTGATGAACGTCTACCAGGCCGCCATCACCTCGGTGGTCCCCGACCGGGTGCCCCTGAGCGCCCGCGGCAAGGCCTCCGCCGCCGTCGGCCTCGGCCTGCCGCTGGGCTCCACCATCGGCGCCCTGATCGGCGCGGCCTTCTCGGACGACTACCGCACCGGATACCTGATCTTCGGCGCGCTCGTCGCGGGCGCCGCCGTCCTGTTCACCACCTGCACCCGCGAGGAGCGGCGCCCCGCCAAGCCCTCCATGCCGGTCAAGGCACAGCTGGCCGCCTTCGCGAGCGCCCTGAAGGACCACGACTTCCGCTGGGCGTTCATCGGACGGGCCCTGCTGGTCCTCGGCTACTTCGCGGTGAGCGGCTACCAGCTGTACATCCTCCAGGACCACACCGTGCTGCCGGAGGGCATGAAGCCGGAAGCGGCGGTGGCGATCATGATGCCGCTGACGAGCGTGGCGATGGTGGTCTCCACCGTCCTCGGCGGCTGGCTCTCGGACAAGTACGACCGCCGCAAGCTCTTCGTCGGGGCCTCCGCCCTGCTGTCCGCCGTCGCGCTGCTGATCCCGGCCCTGTCGACCAGCTGGACGGCCATGCTGGCCTTCGCCGCGATCAACGGCCTCGCGTTCGGCTGCTACATGGCCGTGGACACCGCACTCGTGACGATGGTGCTGCCGAAGGCGGAGGACGCCGCCCGCGACATGGGCGTACTCAACATCGCCAACGCCGGCCCGCAGATCGTCGCCCCCTTCATCGCCTCGGTGATCGTGTCCCTGAGCGGCGGCTACACGGCCCTGTTCATCGCGGCCGCCGCCCTGGCGGTGGCGGGCGCCCTGGCGGTCAAGCCGATCCGCAGCGTCCGCTAGGCCGTCTCTTTCGGATCTTGCCGGTCAGGCGCGGCCCGCTCCCCGCCGCATCCACTCCCGGCTCCCTTGCCACCCCTCACCCCCGACGATGAAAGGCACCACCGTGCAGCTCCACACCCACACTTGGGGCGAAGGCGACCGCATCGCCCTCCTGATCCACGGGATCATGGCCGACCACCGGACCTGGCGCCGGGTCGGCCCCGCCCTCGCCGAGCGCGGCTACCGCGCCATCGCCGTGGACCTGCGCGGCCACGGCGCCAGCGGCCGGGGCGCGTACAGCCCGGACGCCTTCGCCGACGACGTGGTCGAAACGCTGCCGGCCGGCGCCGAGCTCGCCATCGGCCACTCCCTCGGCGGCCTGACCCTCTCGAACGCCGTCGCCCGCCTGAAGCCGGCGCGCGCCGTCTTCTCCGACCCCGCCTGGCACTTGGCGGCGCTCGGCGAGGGTTTCGGCCCCGAGATGTTCGCCCAGTTCAAGTCCGCGCCCAAAGAGCAGGTCCGGGCGATGAACCCGCGCTGGGAAGAGGCCGACGTGGACATCGAACTGGCCACCCTGGCCCTCTGGGACGAGGCGACCGCACTGAGCCTGACCCCGCTGATGGGCGCGGACCTGCTCCCGGCGGCGCCGGTGGTCCCGTCCCTCGTACAGCTGGCCGACCCGAGCTTCCTGATCTCACCGGAGCGCGCGGCGGTCCTCAAGGAGCGCGGCTTCGAGGTCCGCTCGGTCACCGGAGCCGGCCACACCATCCACCGGGACGACTTCGACGGCTTCATGACATCGCTGGAGGGCTGGATCTAGGACGGCGTACGGGCCGGTGGACCGGCGCACGCAGGTCCACGCGGTCCACTGCCACGCCGACGACTCCCGGGCCGCCGTCGGGGCGATCAGCCCTCCTGGCGATCGTCAGTCGAGAACGGCCGTCGCTTCGACCTCGACCAGGAGATCGGGTTCCCCCAGCGCCGCGACGCCCAGCAGCGTGATCGGCTTGACGGGGTCGATCCCGAGCTTGGCGGCCGCCCGGGCCACCCCTTCGCCCAGCAGCGGCATCTTCTCGGCGCTCCAGTCCACGACGTAGACGGTCAACTTCGCCACGTCGTCGAAGGATCCGCCGATCTCGGCCAGAGCGGTGCCGATGTTGAGATAGCACTGCTCGACCTGGGCGGCGAAGTCCCCTTCACCGACCCGCCGCCCCTCGGCGTCGCGCGCGACCTGGCCTGCGAGGAACACCAGCTTCGACCCGGTGGCGATCGAGAGCTGACGGTATACCTCGGGTTTCGGCAACCCGTCGGGGTTGACCAGCCTCACGGCCATGACAGCTCCTTGTCGTCGGGGCGCAGCTTCCTGCACCTCCCCAAACCATAGCGCTGCTATGTATCGTAACGGCATGGCGCGAACCAAGGACCCGGCGATCCGCTCCCTCCTCATCGAACGGGCCGCGATGATGCTGCGCACCCGCGAACCGGTCACCCTCCGTTCGCTGGTGGCGGGAACCGGCGTATCCACGATGGCCGTCTACACCTACTTCGGAGGCATGGACGGCCTGTGGACGGCGATGCGCCAGGAAGGCTTCGCACGCCTGGCCGCCAGGCTCGACACGGTGGCGATGTCCACGGATCCGGTACGGGACCTGGCCGCCCTCGGAGCCGCCTACGTGAGCAACGCCCTCGCCGCCCCCGACCTCTACCGGATCATGTTCGACGCCGGCTTCGAGCTCGAAGACGCCAAGGCGGCGGACGAGACGCTGCATTCCCTGGTCCGCGCCGTCGAACGCGCCAAGACGGCCGGCCGCTTCCACGCCGACATCGACCCCCTGACCCTGGCGACGCAAAGCTGGGTGATCGGCCACGGACTCGCGTCCCTGGTCGCGACGGGCCCGCTGCCGCACCACGTCCTCACCCAGGGCGCGCCCATGCTGACCGCACTCTTCACGAGTTCCGGCGACGCGTCCGACAGGTGCCGCCGCTCCGTCGAACTCGGCTGGCAGAGCACGCCCATGGCCTCCACGGACAGCCTGTAGGCGCCAAGCCGGCCCACCCTCCCGTTCCCCGGCCATTCCCCCGGGCGGCGTCCAGGCACCCCGCGCGGCCACCCGGTAACCTCGCCCGAATGACGGCACTTTCCCATCACAGCAATGGTCACGTCGAGCAACCGGGTCGCGCCGGGGCCACCGCGACCGCCGAGGCCGATCCGCACGCCATCGGGCCGGTGCGGACCTCGTACGCTCCCGATCGCGACGGGGATCCCGACCCCGGCGAGATCGTGTGGACCTGGGTTCCGTACGAGGAGAACGACGGGCGCGGCAAGGACCGCCCGGTGCTGGTCGTGGCCCGGGAAGAGGGCAGCACGCTCCTGGCCGTCCAGCTGTCCAGCAAGCGGCACGACCACGACCGGGAGTGGGTCCCCATCGGGACCGGACCGTGGGACGGCGCGGGACGGGAGTCCTGGGTGGACGTGGACCGGGTGCTGCGCGTCCACGAGGCCGGCATGCGGCGCGAGGCGTGCGCGCTGGACCGGGGCCGGTTCCAGCTCGTGGTGAACCGGCTGCGCGAGCGGTACGGCTGGCACTAGCCGGCCGCCCCCGGGGCGCGGCCGGCCCTGACCGGGGCTAGGCCCGCCGGGCCCCATCCCGGCCGGCGCCGCTCAACGTCCCCCGGCTCACTCGGCTTCCCCGGCTCCCCCACCCGTCCCCACGCCCGCCAGTGCCCGCTCGAACGCCTCCCGAGTCTCCGGCTTCCGGTCGAGCACCCCGAACACCACCCGTTCGAACACACCGACGAACCGCCCTGCCAGCAGCCCCCGGAAGGCTTCCGCCACCTGGGCGGGGTCGTTCTGGAAGACTCCGCACCCCCAGGCGCCCAGCACCAGCCGCCGGTACCCGTGCAGCGCCGCCACCTCCAGCACCAGCTCCGCGCGGCGGACGAGGGCGGCGGGGATCTCCGGCTCGCGGTCCGGTTCCTGGCGGCGGATGGTGCCCGCGTTCGGGGCCGGTGAGGTGAGGAATCCGGCCCGGAACGGGGTGTCCAGCAGGTTGCCCCGGTCGTCGCGGAAGACGGGGACCCCGGGCGAATGAATCACCCGGTCGGTGTAGAAGGTGCTGACCTCGGCGCGGTGGATCTCGTAGTACTCCGGCGCCTCCAAGAGGGTCTCGTACAGCGCCGAGGCGCGGCAGAGTGCCTCCTCCTGGGCCTTGGCCCCGCGGACGTAGCCGCCCCCGGGATTCCGGGCCGAAGCGAAGTTCAGGACGGCCACCGGAACCGTCCGAACCGTCCCCGGGTGCTGCTCGGCGAGCCGACGGGCGGCGACCGTGCTGCTCTCGCCGGTGACCTCGACGACGGTTCGGTACGCGCCCTTCGAGGCCGGCTCGCCTGGAATGACCCGGTTTGGGCCATATATCCTAGTTCCTGCCTTGGCCTCCGCCACGGCGGCGGCGAGCGACACGTGCCGTCCCGACCGCGTCCGGTACCCCCCGGCCGCCACGATCTCCGCATTCTCCCGCGCGATCTCGCGCAATCTGCCGCTCACGCGGCGATCCTCGGCGCTCCGACAGGGCGCCCGCAAGGGATTTGCGCCCCAAGGGACGGGTAGGCACGGGTGATGTCACAGCCGACGACACGAGACGAGGGCCCCGTCATGCCCCAGGACTCACTCACCCGACTGACCGAACCCACCGCCGAGGAGCTGATCCACGGCATCTGTTTCAAGACCGGCCCGCCCCGCCTGCTCGGCGCGGAGCTCGAATGGCTGGTGTTCGACGCGGAGCGACCCGGTCGGCCCGTTTCCCACGAACGCCTGGCCGTCGCGCACGACACGGCGCGCGGCCTCCCCCTCGGTTCCCGCGTCACCGTCGAGCCCGGTGGCCAGCTCGAACTCAGCTCGGCCCCCGCCACCTCCCTGACCGGCTGCGTCGACGGCCTCCAGGCCGATCTGGCCGCCGTCCGGGGCGCCCTGCGCGACCAGGGTCTGGTCCTTCGGGGACTCGGCCAGGACCCGCGCCGGCCGCTGCGGCGGATGCTGACCAGCCCGCGGTACGAGGCCATGGAGACCTACTTCGACCGCACCGGCCCGGCCGGGCGCTCCATGATGTGCGCCTCGGCCTCCGTCCAGGTGTGCGTGGACGCCGGACACGAGGAGCCCGGCCCGCTGGGCCACGGCAGGCGCTGGCGCCTCGCCCACCTCCTCGGTGCGGTGCTGGTCGCCGCGTTCGCCAACTCCCCCGCGCACGAAGGCCCGTACGCGGGCTGGCGGTGCGCCCGCCAAGGGATCTGGAGCGACGTCGACACCCGGCGCTCCCTCGCCCCGCTCCTGGAGGCGGAGCCGCGCGGCGCGTGGACCCGGCAGGCGCTGGACACCGAGGTGATGTGCGTGCGGACGGGCGAGGACGGCGGGACGCACGAGGACGGCGCGCCCTGGGCGGTGCCGCGCGGGCTGACCTTCCGTGACTGGCTGCGCTCCGGAGGCGGCCCCCGGCCCCCCACCGCCGCGGATCTGGACTACCACCTGACCACGCTCTTCCCGCCGGTGCGGCCCCGGGGCCATCTCGAGCTGCGGATGATCGACGCCCAGCCCGGCGAGGACGGCTGGCTGGTCCCGGTGGCCGTCGTGCACGCCCTGTTCGACGACCCGGAGGCGGCGGAGACCGCGTACCGGGTGGCGAAGGGGCTGGCCGACTCCTACGGCACCGGACCCGCGCCGCGCAATCCGCTGTGGCGGTCCGCCGCCCGCAACGCGCTGGCCGATCCGGAGCTGCGCTCCGCCGCCCGCGCCTGCTTCCGGGCCGCGGTCTCGGCGCTGCCCCGACTCGGAGCCGACCGTCACGTCACCGACACGGTGGGCGAGTTCACCGAGCGCTACGTGTCCCGCGGCCGCTGCCCGGCCGACGACCGTACGCCGCCCGGGCAACCGCGGACACGGACACGGACGCAGCAGACCCACCCCCGGCCGGCCGGCGAGGAGGCACACTCATGACCGCCGACCCGGAGCTCCTGCGCGAGCGGGCCGCCGCCGCCCTGACCGCGGCGCGCGCCCGCACGGCCGGACTCACCGACGCCGTCACCGAGGCGGACCTCACCGCCCAGCACTCCCCCCTGATGTCTCCGCTGGTCTGGGACCTCGCGCACATCGGGAACATGGAGGAGCTCTGGCTGCTGCGCAACGTGGCCGGACGCGAGTCCATGCATCCCGAGATAGACCCGCTCTACGACGCGTTCGAGCATCCCCGTGCGGAGCGGCCGAAGTTGCCGCTGCTGAGCCCGGACGAGGCCCGCCGGTACGCCGACGAGGTGCGCGGCCGGGTCTTCGACCTGCTGGACCGCACCCCGCTGGAGGGCACGGCCCTGCTCGACGGCGGCTATGTCTTCGGGATGATCGCCCAGCACGAACAGCAGCACGACGAGACGATGCTGATCACCCATCAACTGCGGCAGGGAGCGCCGGTGCTGACGGCGCCGGACCCGGATCCCCCGCAGGGACCGCCGCCGCCCGCGGCCGAAGTTCTCGTACCGGCGGGGCCGTTCACGATGGGCACCTCCGCGGAGCCCTGGTCGCTGGACAACGAGCGGCCCGCGCACGTCCGCGAGGTTCAGGCGTTCTGGATCGACACCGTTCCGGTGACCAATGCCGCGTACCAGGAGTTCATGGCGGACGGCGGCTACCGCGAGGAGCGTTGGTGGGAGGCGGCCGGCTGGGAGGAGATCCGCCGGCACGGGATCGAGGCCCCGCTGTTCTGGCACCGCGAGGGCGGCACCTGGCTGCGCCGCCGTTTCGGGGTCACGGAGCCGGTGCCCGGGGACGAGCCGGTGCTGCACGTGAGCTGGTACGAGGCCGACGCGTACGCCCGCTGGGCGGGGCGCCGGCTGCCCACCGAGGCGGAGTGGGAGAAGGCGGCCCGGCACGATCCGGCGGCCGGGCGCTCCACCCGCTACCCGTGGGGCGACGCGGATCCCACGCCCGCGCACGCCAATCTCGGCCAGCGCCACCTGCGGCCGGCCAGGGCGGGCGCCTACCCGGCCGGGGCCTCCCCGCTCGGGGTGCGCCAGCTCATCGGCGACGTGTGGGAGTGGACGGCATCGGACTTCCTCCCGTACCCCGGCTTCCGGGCGTTCCCCTACCGCGAGTACTCGGAGGTGTTCTTCGGCCCCGAGCACAAGGTGCTGCGCGGCGGCTCCTTCGCCGTGGACGCCGTGGCCTGCCGGGGCACCTTCCGCAACTGGGACCTGCCGGTGCGCCGGCAGATCTTCTCAGGGTTCCGGACCGCGCGCGGCGCCGTCCCCGCCGGCGCCCCCGGGCAGGCCTGATGTGCCGTCATCTCGCCTACCTCGGGGCCCCCGTTAGCCTCGGCCGGGTGCTGAGCGAGCCCGAGCACTCGCTGGTCCGGCAGTCGTGGGAGCCGCGCCGCCAGGTTTCCGGCACGGTCAACGCGGACGGCTTCGGCGTCGGCTGGTACGCGGACGGGGACCCGGTCCCCGCCCGCTACCGCCGGGCCGGGCCGATCTGGGGCGACCTGACCTTCAGCGACCTCGCCCGGGTGGTCCGCAGCGGGGCCGCGCTGGCCGCCGTACGGGACTCCACGCGTCCGGGGGCGGACGGGGAGGCGGCGGCGGCCCCGTTCGCGGAGGGGCAGTGGCTGTTCAGCCACAACGGGTCGCTGCGGGACTGGCCGGACGCCGCGGCCCCGCTCGCCGCCTGCCTGCCGCCCCGGGAGCTGCTGTCGCTGGCCGCGCGTACGGATTCGGCGCTGATCTGGGCGCTGGTCCTGCACCGGCTGCGGAGGGATCCCGACCTCGGTGCGGCCCTGGCCCGGACGGTACGGGAGCTGGCCGAGGCCGCGCCCGGATCCCGGCTGAACCTGCTGCTGACCGACGGCCGGGCCATCGCCGCGACGGCCTGGGGGGACTCCCTCTGGTACCTGGCCGACTCGGCGGCGCAGCGCACGGTGGTGGCCTCGGAGCCCTACGACAACGACTCGCGCTGGTGCGAGGTGCCCGACCGGACCCTGCTGACGGCCACCCGCACCCGGGTCGACCTCGTCCCCCTGCAGGCGGCTCCCGCCGACGCACTGGACGCACTGGACGCACCGCACGCACCGCACGCACCGCACGCACCGGAAGCACCGCACGCACCGCACGCACTGGACGCACCGCACCAAGGAGACGAAGGCCAGTGAACGACTTCCAGCTGACCCGCACGCTCGACGAGCACGCCGCGGAGACCGCTCTGCGCACGGATGTGCGCGTCGGGCTGAGCCGGTCCCCCAAGTCGCTGCCGCCCAAGTGGTTCTACGACGCCCGGGGCAGCGAACTCTTCGAGGAGATCACCCGGTTGCCCGAGTACTACCCGACCCGCGCCGAGCGGGAGATCCTGCTCGAACGGGCCCGGGAGATCGCCTCGGTGAGCGGGGCCCGCACCTTGGTGGAGCTGGGTTCGGGCTCCTCGGAGAAGACCCGGCACCTGATCGAGGCGCTGCCCGCGCTGGACACGTACGTACCGGTGGACGTGAGCGAGAGCGCGCTGACCGGAGCGGCGAAGACGCTGCTGGAGGAGCATCCGGGGCTGCGCGTGCACGCGCTGCTGGCCGACTTCACCCGGGCGCTGCGGCTGCCGGACACCCCCGGACCCCGGCTGGTGGTGTTCCTGGGGGGCACGATCGGGAACCTGCTGCCGCCGGAGCGGGCGGTGTTCCTGGCGGACGTACGGGCGATGCTGTCGCCCGGGGACGCGCTGCTGATGGGGACGGACCTGGTGAAGGACCCGGCCGTCCTGGTGTCGGCGTACGACGATGCGCAAGGGGTGACGGGCGAGTTCAACAGGAACGTCCTGGCCGTGGTGAACCGGGAGCTGGGCGCGGATTTCCACACCGCCGACTTCGCTCACGTGGCGGTGTGGAATCGGGAGCACGAGTGGATCGAGATGCGGCTGCGCGCCCGGAAGCAGGTGGTGGTGAAGGTCCGGGCGCTGGATCTGGAGGTGCCCTTCGAGGCGGGTGAGGAGATCCTGACGGAGATCTCGGCGAAGTTCCGTCAGGAGGGGGTTCGCAGAGAACTGGCCGCCGCCGGACTGGAATTGACCCATTGGTGGACGGATTCGGCGGGCCGTTTCGCCCTGTCCCTGTCGGTGGCGGACGGCATCGGCACCGACGGCTGGGAGGGTACGCCGGGCAGCGACGAGCGCGCCGGTCGTGACACGGGGCGCGACACGGGGCGCGACACCGGGCGTGACACGGGTACCGGTTCGGCGAGCACCGCGGCCTGAGCAGCGGCCGCGAGGTCCCGCCGGTGCGCGTACCGGCCCGGCGGGATCCGCGGCAGCAGCCGCACCTCGGCCCGCACTCCACGGGCGCGCGCGATCCGCCACAGGGAGGCGGTCAGCGGATCGTCCCCGACGAAAGCGGGCGCTCCGGCCGGCCCCCCGTCGTCGAGCAGGTAGCTGATCCGTACGGGCTGTACCGGCACCCGCGCGTCCAGCGCTGCCTGGAACGCGGCCCGGCGGAACGGGCCTTGGGCGCGCCCGCACCAGGTGGAGCCCTCGGGGTAGACGGTGACGTGGTCGCCGGTGAGCAGCGCCCGGGTGAGGCTGCCGACGGCGGCCGGCAGGGTGCGGAGCCGGTCGCGTTCGATGTAGAGGGTGCCGGCCTGCCGGGAGAGCGGTCCGAGGACCGGCCAGCTCCGGATGTCGCTCTTGGCCAGCATCCGGGAGGGCAGCACGGCGGCGACGAGCGGGATGTCCAGCCAGGAGATGTGGTTGGCGACGATCAGCCGTCCACCGCCGGGTCCGGGGGTTCCGTGCACGGTGATCCGCAGGCCGAAGGCGCCAAGCAGAGCCGCGGCCCAGGCCCGTACCACCGCGTGGCGGGGCCGTTCCGGCAGCAGGCGGAGCGGCGGGGCGCCCAGGATTCCGAGCAGGACCAGGGCGATGGCGGCGGCGAGCCGCAGTACGGCGCGCGGCACGCTCGCGGTGCGCCCCTCGTGGCCGGCGCAGACCTCGGGGGTACAGGGCGAGGTCGGGAGCCAGGCGCTCATGCGGCCGGGGCGAGCGAGAGGAAGTGCTTGAGGTAGCGGGGGTTGGTGCGCCGCAGGGAGAGCAGGACGTACAGGTCGGCGCAGCCGAACTCGGCGTCGAGGGCGGGCTCGCCGCAGACCCAGGCGCCCAGGCGCAGGTAGCCGCGCAGCAGTGGGGGCAGTTCCATCCGGCCGGGGAATTCGATGCCTTCGGGGTTCCAGGGGAGGTGCGGGGTGACCCGGTACTCGACGGGGGCGAGGCTGCGGGTGAGGACGTTCGCCCGGGTGGCGGCGGCCAGGACCCCGCCGTCGGAGAGCGGTACGGAGCAGCAGCCCGCGAGCCAGTTGTGCCCGGAGCGGTCCATGTAGCGGGCGAGGCCGGCCCAGATGAGCGCGATGACGGCGCCGTTGCGGTGGTCGGGGTGGACGCAGGAGCGGCCCACCTCGACCAGGTCGGGGCGGATGGGAGCGAGTGCGGAGAGGTCGAACTCGCCCTCGGAGTAGAGGCGTCCGGCGACGGCGGCGCGCTCGGGGGGCAGCAGACGGTAGGTGCCGGCGACCTGCTCGGTCTCCTCGTCCACGACGAGGAGGTGGTCGCAGTATGCGTCGAAGGCGTCGGCGTCCAGACCCGGCTCCGGGCCGTCGAGCCGGGCGCCGAGCTCGCCGGCGAAGACCTGGTGGCGCAGCCGCTGGGCGGCGCGCACCTCGTCCTCGTTGCGGGCGAGCCGGACGGCGTAGCGGGGCGTGGGGACCGCCGCCGGGTGCGGAGCGGCCACCGGGGCGGAGGCCGCGGGGGCGGCAGCGGAGGCGGCGGGACGGCCGGGCTCGGAGAGGCGGCCGGACGCTGGGGGAACGACGGACGCGGGGGGAACGACGGACGGGGACAGGGGGGCGATGGTCATGACGGCTCCTGGTCCGGCACGGGAAGCCAGGCCGGCAGGTGTGTGGCCTGGCTTCTTTACTTCTTCCGTGACCGGCTGGATTCGACATGGCCGCTTCGCGGCCCTTGGATGTGCGGACGCTGAACTCGGCGGGCGAACCCCTCCGGGGCCCTTCCCCCCGTCCTCGCCCGCCCTCCTGGCCGCCCTCCTCCGCCGTCCCCCAGCCTCCCCACCGCCCCCGCCCGCCCCAGGTCAGCGGTCGGAGCTGAGGACCTTGCTGATGGTGTCGGAGGCCGCCTTCGCCGCCTGCTGGGGGTCCTGGCCGGTGAGGACGGCCGTCATGAACGGCTTGATCGGGTTCTCGGCCTCCACCTCGGCCCAGCGGGGGGACTTCGGGGTGGCTCGGCCCTGAGCGGCTCCGGGGGCCATCGCCACGGCGCCGTCGTTGCCCTCGACCACGTGGGCGAGGGTGGTCTTGTTGGGTACGTAGCTCATCGTGCGGGCCAGCTCGGTCTGCCACTTCTCGCTGACCAGGGCCGTGATCACGTCGACGGCATGCTTACGCTGCTTCGTCTTCTCGGGGATGATCAGGTCCGAGCCGCCGGTGAAGACCGAGCCCACCTTGTCGGCGGTCTTGCCGGGGATCGGGAAGAAGCCGAGCTTGCCCCTGAGCTCCGGATTCGCGGCCTCGATGGCGGCTGCCTGGCCGGGCGGCGCGATGATCTGGGCGATCCCGCCACGGGCGAACACGTCGGACTGCGGGGGCGTCTCCTCGTCGGCGTCCTTGGGGCCGTCACCGAGGGCCTGGAGCTGCTTGTAGAACTCCATGCCCGTCAGCGCCTTCTCCTCGTCGAGGGTGCCGATCCACTGGCCGCTGCTCTCGACGGCGAGCTCGCCGCCCTCGTCCCAGACGAACCCGGCGAGGACGTACCAGTTCTGCCCGGCGAGGTAGATGCCCTGCTGACTGCCCTTGTCGAGCTTCTGCGTGGCCTGGATCCATTCCTGGCGGGTCTTGATCGGCGCCTTGACCCCGGCGTTCGCGAACAGGTCCTTGTTGTAGATCACCACCCGGTTGGCGGCGTACCACGGGACGCCGAACTGGGCGCCGTTGACCCGCCCCGGCTCGGAGAGGCCCTTGAGCCAGTCCTTGCCGTCCCACTCGCGCAGGGCTTCCAGGGTGAGTTCGGAGACGCCGCCGCCCTCGACGTACTGGGCGACCTGGGTGTTGCCGACCTCGATGACGTCGGCGCCCTCCTCGCTCTTGCCGGACAGGACGGCGTTGACCTTGTCGCCGATGCCCTTCCACTCCTGGATCTTCACTTCGAGGTCCACACCCGGGTGTTCCTTCTCGAAGGTGGTGGTGAACTGGCCTATGAACGCGTCGGAGGCGCTGCCCTTCATCAGCCAGAGCGTCACCTTCTGCGTACCTCCGCCCGACCCGGTGAGGCCGCAGCCGGTGAGGGCGGTCGCGGCCGCGAGAGCGGTGGACACGGCAAGGAAGCGCATCTTCACGAGGGTCACCTTCTGGGGATGGATCTCAGATGGCTTGAAATTGGCATAGACCATTGGGTGGGTCAAGGGGGTATCGCTATGGATTGTTCACGCAAAGTTCGCGTACCGGGACTTACTGGGGCACCGTAGAACAAGGCAACAGCCCACCCAGTGTCGGGAGACCCCCATGTCCAATCACACGTACCGGGTGACCGAGATCGTGGGCACGTCCCACGAGGGCATCGACCAGGCCATCCGCAACGGCATCGCCCGCGCGGGCGAGACGCTGCACAACCTCGATTGGCTTGAAGTGGTGCAGATCAGGGGCCACATCGAGAACGGCGAGATCGCGCACTACCAGGTGGGGATCAAGGTCGGTTTCCGCCTCGACGACGGCGAGGCCTGAGGCCGGCGCCCCGGGGGCCCTACGGGGCGCTCCCGGGGCCCGAGGGACTCCAGCGGCTCTACGCACTCCCACGGCCCCGCGGAAAGCTTGCGGCCCTCCGGACGCCCTGGGGCCGTACGGGGCGCCCCCGGGGCCCGCAGGACCCCTGCGGCTCTCCGGACTTCCGGGGCCTCACGGGGCTCCTACGGCTCCACGAACTCCCGCGGCCCCACGGACTCCCGGCGCCCTGCGGACTCCCGCGGCTCTGCCGGACTCCTACGGGTCCACGGATTCCCGACCCCCTGCGGGCCCGGCCGGGGTACCGGGCCCGAGGGGCCGCCAGGCCCGAGAGGCCGCCAGGGCCCGTCCGGCCCCGCCCCCCGAGGAGCGCGCGAGCCCGCCGCCCACCCCAGGGAGCACCGGTACGCCTCAGGTGCGCCCCTCGCCCTCCTGCGCAACCTTGAGCTCCGGCGCGTCCGCCGCCCAGTCCGCCAGAACCACGCGGAAGCCCGCCGCGCGCGCCGCCTCGCACACCAGCTCGTCGTCGTCCACCAGCATCCGCACCTCGCGGCCCCGCGAGATCCGCCGGAGGACCTCCAGCTTGGTCGTCCGGGCGGGCCGCCGGTCCTGGTTGCCGCGCATCCACAGCCGCCCCTCGGGCAACCCGTTCCGGGTGAGCCACTCCTCGGTGTCCGCACGGCACCGCTCCGGGCGGCCGGTGAGGTACGCGACCTCGCAGTCGGCCGCGCTCTCCACCGCGAGCGCGATCCCGCGGGCGAGGGGCGGATCGGCCGGGGCCGCACCGAAGAAGCCGTTCCAGTCACGCGGCCGGCGCTCCAGGAAGTGCTGGCGGTGCGCGGTGTCGGCCAGCGTGTTGTCGATGTCGAAGACGGCCAGGGGCCTGCGGTTCTGAGTCTCGGTCACCCCGCCAGCCTAAGCAGCGACGCCTTCCGCTCGACCGCGGGGACACCGCACCGCACGACCCCCGCAGCCGCCCGGGCGAGCGCCGCTCGGGCGCTGCCCGGGCGCTGCCCGGAAGCTCCGGGAATCCTGGCGCCCTCCGCGCGTTGACCACGGTGTGATCCGCACACTCTCGATACTCGACCGGTCCCGCACCCGCCAGGGGCATCCCGCAGCCCGGGCCCTGCGCGACACCGTGGAGCTCGCGCGCAGCGCCGAGCGGCTCGGATACCGCAGGTTCTGGGTCTCCGAGCACCACAGTGTGCCCGGGGTGGCCGGATCCGCACCCACGGTGCTCGCCGCCGCCGTGGCCGGGGCGACGGAGCGGATCCGCGTCGGGACCGGCGGTGTGATGCTGCCCAACCACCAGCCGCTCGTCGTCGCGGAGCAGTTCGGGGTCCTGGAATCGCTGTTCCCCGGCCGGATCGACATGGGGCTCGGCCGCTCGGTCGGCTTCACCGGCGGGATCCGCCGGGCGCTCGGGCGGGACACCGCCGACGCCGACCGGTTCGAGGAGCAGCTCGCGGAGCTGCTGGGCTGGCTCGACGGCTCCCAGCGGGCGCACCCCGAGGTGCACGCCCTCCCGGCGGAGGGAATGCGGATTCCGGCGTACGTACTGGCCACCGGCGAGGGGGCGGGGATCGCGGCCCGCGCCGGGCTGCCCCTGGTCGTCGGGGACCTGCGGGCCCGGGCGCGGGTCGCGGAGATCATCACGGCGTACCGCCAGGAGTTCCGGCCCTCCGCGTGGGGGGCGCGGCCGTACGTCGTGGCCTCGGGGACGGTCGCGGTGGCCGCCACCACCGAGGCCGCCCGGCGGATCCTGGTACCGGAAGCCTGGGCGGTCGCGTACTCCCGCACCCGGGGCAGCTTCCCGCCGCTCCGCCCGGCCGAGGAGGTCGAGGCCCTCGCCATGAACACCAAGGAGCGGGAGCTGTACGAGCGCGCCCTCGCCGGGCACATCCACGGCACGGAGGCGCAGGTCGCGGCGGAGCTGGCCGAGGTCGCGGAGCTGACCGGGGCGGACGAGCTGCTGGTCACCACGTCCACGTACGACCGGACGGCGCTCCTGGACTCCTTCGGGCGGCTCGCCCGGCTCACCGGACTCACGGATCGCGCGAACGGGCCGGCGAACGGGTCGGCGGACGGGCCGACGGACGGGCGCGCGGACGGGCACGCCGACCTCGGCGGGCAGTCCGTCGGCCAGTCCGGCCGCTCCGGACACTAAACTAGGACGAATGCACCAGCCCGCCACCCCGCACGCCCACGACCCCTACGTCCGCGTACGCGGCGCCCGGGAGCACAATCTGCGCGGGGTCGACGTGGACATCCCGCGTGACGCGCTGACCGTGTTCACCGGGGTCTCCGGCTCCGGGAAGAGTTCGCTGGCCTTCGGCACGCTCTTCGCCGAGGCCCAGCGCCGGTACTTCGAGTCCGTGGCGCCGTACGCCCGCCGCCTGATCCACCAGATCGGCGCGCCGAAGGTCGACTCCGTCACCGGGCTCCCGCCGGCCGTCTCGCTGGAGCAGCGGCGCTCCTCCCCCGGGTCCCGGTCCTCGGTCGGGACGGTGACCATGCTGTCCAACTCGCTGCGGATGCTGTACTCGCGGGCGGGCTCCTACCCGCCGGGCGCCGAGCGCCTGGACTCCGACGCCTTCTCCCCCAACACCGCGGCCGGGGCCTGTCCTTCCTGCCACGGCCTCGGCCGGGTACACCGCACCAGCGAGGAACTGCTGGTGCCGGACCAAGGCCTGTCGATCCGCCAGGGCGCCATCGCCGCTTGGCCGGGAGCCTGGCAGGGCAAGAACCTGCGCGACATCCTGGAGGCCCTCGGCCACGACGTGGACGCGCCCTGGCGGGAGCTGTCGGCGGCGGAGCGCGAGTGGATCCTGTTCACCGAGGAGCAGCCGGTGGTGACGGTGCATCCGGTGCGGGAGGCCGACCGGATCCAACGGCCTTACCAGGGCACGTACATGAGCGCCCACCGGTACGTGATGCGGACCTTCGCCGACAGCAAGAGCCTCACTCTGCGAGCCCGCGCCGAGAAGTTCCTGACCGATTCGCCCTGCCCGGTGTGCGAGGGCAGGCGGCTGCGCCCGGAGGCGCTGGCCGTGACCTTCGCGGGTCGCACCATCGCGGAGCTGGCGGGACTGGCGCTGACGGAGCTGGACGGGGTGCTGGCCACCGCGGGCGGCGGCGGTGAAGCGGCCCGGGTGCTCACGGAGGACTTGCGCTCCCGGATCGGCCCGGTCACGGAGCTGGGGCTGGGCTACCTGAGCCTGGACCGCGGCGCCCCGACCCTGTCGGCGGGCGAGCTGCAACGGCTGCGCCTGGCCACGCAGTTGCGTTCGGGGCTGTTCGGGGTGGTGTACGTACTGGACGAGCCGTCGGCGGGACTGCACCCGGCCGACACGGAGGCGCTGCTCGGCGTCCTGGACCGGCTCAAGGAGGCCGGGAACACCGTGTTCGTGGTGGAGCACCATCTGGACGTCGTGCGGCACGCGGACTGGCTGGTGGACGTCGGCCCGCTGGCCGGGGAGCACGGCGGGCGGGTGCTGCACAGCGGGCCCCCGGAGGCTCTGGCCGCGGTGGCGGACTCGGCGACGGCCCGGTACCTGTTCGGGGCGCAGCCGGCCCGGGGCGGGCGCTCCGGGGCCGCGCGGAAGGCGACCGGATCCGTCCGGCTCAGCGGCGTCGACCGGCACAACCTGCGCGACGTGGCGGCCGAGTTCCCGCTCGGGGTGTTCACGGCGGTGACCGGGGTGTCGGGTTCCGGGAAGTCCACACTGGTGGGCCAGGTGCTCGCGCGTGAGGTCCACGAACGGCTGGCGGAGCCGGAGTTCCCGGTGCGGCGGCTGGTGGAGGTGGACCAGAAGCCGATCGGCCGGACCCCGCGCTCCAATCTGGCCACGTACACGGGGCTGTTCGACGTGGTCCGCCGGCTCTTCACGGCGGCGCCGGAGTCGAAGGCGCGGGGCTGGAAGGCGGGCCGCTTCTCCTTCAACGTGCCGGGCGGCCGGTGCGAGTCCTGCCAGGGCGAGGGCTTCGTCTCGGTGGAGCTGCTGTTCCTGCCCAGTACGTACGCCCCGTGCCCGGAATGCGCGGGGGCCCGCTACAACGCCGAGTCCCTGGAGGTCCGATACTCGGGGCTGAACATCGCGGAGGTGCTCGCCCTGACGGTGGAGTCGGCGGCCTCCTTCTTCGCCGGGGTCCCGGCGGCGGCGCGCAGCCTCGGGGCGCTGTCGGACATCGGCCTGGGATACCTGCGGCTCGGGCAGCCCGCCACGGAGCTGTCGGGCGGCGAGGCGCAGCGCATCAAGCTGGCGACGGAACTCCAGCGCGTGCGCCGCGACCACACCCTGTACCTCCTCGACGAGCCGACGACGGGGCTCCACCCGGCCGATGTCACGGTGCTGCTGCGGCAGTTGCACGGCCTGGTGGACGCCGGGCATTCGGTGGTGGTCGTGGAGCACGACATGGCGGTGGTGGCGGGAGCCGACTGGGTCATCGACCTGGGGCCGGGCGGCGGCACGGAGGGCGGCCGGGTGGTGGCCGCGGGCACCCCCGCCGAGGTGGCCCGCGCCACGGGCAGCCGTACGGCGGCCTATCTGGCGCGCGCCCTCGCCGTGGGGCCGTAGCCCTCCGGGACGGACCGTGCACGCTCGCGCGGCGACGGATTCAGGTGCGCTTGGCGTAGTCCCCGTAGCCCTGCCAGTCGAGAACGACGCACGGCTCGTCCCCGAGCACCCTCGCGTCGTGTCCGGGGGCGATCTGGATGAAGTCCCCCGGCTCCGTCTCGACGCTCTCCCCGTCGTCCATGACGATCTTCATCCGGCCGCTGACGACGTAGCCCACGTGGGGCGCCTCGCAACTGTCGGTTCCCGCGATGGGCTTGACGTGCTTCGACCACTGCCATCCGGGCTCGAACACGGCCCGCCCTACGGGTCCCTGGTCGGTGTTGAGCAGGTCGAGCCTGCCCTTGCCGTCCTCGAACGGACGTGTCTCATCAGCGGAGTCGAAACCCCGTCGCACGATTCCTGACATGATCGTCTACCTCCCGGCACACGACTGCCCCGAGTCCACTTCTCAGCGTACGCCCGCACCGCGGAGAACTCCCGGCGTACGGGGACGCTACGCGTCTCCCGAGAGCAGGTGCTGCGGAAGCTCGCGGAAGCTCCAGACTCCCTGTCTGCGGGTGAACATCCACACCAGGTCGTAGCGGTCGGGCCAGGCGGCCGGCAGCCCCAGCACGTCCTGCGCTCCGAGGCCCCGGATCAGCCGGGGCATCCCCTGGTGCTCCCAGCAGACCAGGACGGGCATCCGCGCCGCCAGTACCGCCCTGGCCAGGGCGGGCTCGGCTCCGACGGCGAACTCCGCGCGGACGGGCGTACGCAGGGCGGTGGCGAGCGTCTCGACGGTCTGGCGGCACCGCGCGGGCGCTCCCTCCTTGCCGCCGACCGCGAAGACGGCTCCGGGCCGGGGCAGGGTGGCGCCCTTGGCCGGTGGGAAGAGCGCGGGCAGCTCCTGGGCGCGGCGCCGGCCCCGCACGGCGAGGAAGCCGGGATCCTCGTTGCCCTCGTCGTCCTCGCCGGTGTCCCCGGCGTACGGCATTTCCGCGTGGCGGATGACCATGACCAGCGCGTCCTTGACGGCCTCGGGGCCGGGGCGCGGCGTCGGGGGCCGCTCCTCCCCGGCGCAGCCGGCCGCCGCGAGCGGGGCGAGGGCGGCGGCCAGCACGGTACGGCGGCGCGGGCCGGATCCGCTGGGGACTTGAGGCATGCGCCCACTGTCACCCATGCCCCGGAGGGCGGCCGGTCACGGCGCGGCGGGGGTCGCTCCGATCATCCGATCGGCGGAGGTGCCGTGGTCGTGCCCGGAGGTGCCGTCGTCGTGACCCGCGGTGCCGTCGTCGTGCTCGGACGCGTCGCGGTCGCGCCCCACGCGCCTGCTCTTCGCAGCGGCCCGGCCCGGGGTCTCGTAGGCCGAGGGGACCGGGAAGTAGGCCTCCAGGAAGGCCTTGAGCTCGCGCTGCTGCTCCTCGGGGGACACCTCGGTGCTCGAATCGTCGGCGAGACAGAACGCGTCGGTGCCGCGGTCGCGCAGGAGGCCGCCCAGCCGCTGCAGTTCCCGCGTCGCGCCGGTGGACACGTACGCGGTGACCAGGTCGCCTTCCACCGCGCGCCCCTGCGCGAGGGCCAGGTGCAGGGCGAGGGTGACGGGGGCGAGGTCGGTGGCACTGCGGAAGACGGACCGGCTGGTCGCGTCGAGTCCGCCGGGCAGCGCCTCCTCCAGCCGGGTGTAGAGGGAGCGGCTCTGCGCGTACGGGGCGTGCGCGAGGATGCGCGGGTACGTGCGCCCCGCGAGCGTTTCCACGATGCGGCGGGTCGCGCGCTGCGAGGTGGTGTAGACGTCGTCGTGGCTGTCCGGGGAGCTGGGCGGGACCGCACGGGTGTCGTGGAAGACCTTGGGCAGACCGGACGGCAGGAAGTAGTTCTGCGGGCGCTGCGGGCGGCCGAGGAAGATGTCGTCGTTGAAGTAGAGGTAGTGCTCCGCGAGGCCCGGGACGCGGTGGAGCTGGGTTTCGATGGCGTGCGAGTTGAAGACGGGCAGGGCGCCGGGGTCGTCGAACAGCTCCCGGTGGTGGACCACGGTGAGCCCGGGGTGCTCCTGGGCCAGCCAGTCCGGGACCTGGTCGTCGGTGACGAGGAAGACCCTGCGGATCCAGGGCGCGTAGGCCGCGATGGAGCGCAGGCAGGAACGCAGCTCGCCGCGGTCCCGGAAGCGGTGGTCGGCGCTGTCGGCGGCATCGGTGAAGGCGGCGCCATCGGAACCGGCCTCGGAACCGGCCTCGGCTTCGGAACCATCGCCGGCACCAGAACCGGCAGGACCGCCGGCGGCAGACGCACCGGCGGCGGCGCCGGCCGCCGCCCGGTCCCTGCGGTGGCGCCACTGGGGGTCCGAACCGTCCACCCAGGTGACCACGGCGTCGATGGGGAAGTCGATGTCTTCGGGGAAGCGGCGGTCGAGGGCCGTCAGCACCGGGTAGTCGCGGTCTCCGATGCGCCGGTGGGCCGTGGCCTCCATGGAGGGCACCCACCAGCCGAAGGGGGTCTCCCGGAGCGAGGCGACCCCGCCGGGACCGTTGGCCGGCTTCCAGAACTCCAGGTCACAGCCCTGCTCCGCGCCCATGTGAAGCGTGTACCCGGAGGTGACCACCGGAATGTAGAGCCGGATCCCCGCGACGACGGCGCCGGGCGTCTCGGCCTCCGCCGCGGTGACGGCCTCGGGCAGGTCCTCGGCGAGGGTGGTGCCGAGCGCCGCGCGGTGGCCGAGGAGGTCGGCGTAGACGGGCCTGCCGGCGAATCCCTTCGCGCAGGCGGCGAGCGCCTCGGCGCGGGTGCCGGGGGCGAGCGCCACCCGGTGGACCAGTTCCCCGTCGGGGACCAGGCCGTAGGGCATCGACGCCGCTTCCAGTGCCTCGGCGACCGCCCGGAGGTTCATTTCGGCCAGTTGGGCGGGCAGCAGGTCGTCCCGTACGACGGCCAGCCGGCCCCCGTGTTCGACGACGCTCCCGGATTCGGCCGCCTTCGTCAGGATCTCCCGTTCGCGGACGGCCCGCCGGGATTCCCGCTCCTGCGCCGGGGTCCGGGCTCCCCGCCCGCGCTCCGACCTTCTCGGCTGCGCCGGCAACGCGGTCCGGGGCTGGAACGGCATCCAGCTCAGATGCCGACGGATGCCGCTCATGATCACCTCAGGGCTCGTGGACACAGAGAACGGCCCCACCGTCGCCGGCGGCCCCCGATGGCCGAAACTCACCTTACGGGTCGGTGTCCGAAAGGTGAACAGGATCTTTCCCCCAAGGCCGCTTTCTTACGAAATCCACAGGTCAGCGGGGGCCTCGACGGACGGCCCGCAGCCATTCCTTGTTCATGGCGGCGATCGACGGCAGCGGGATGCCCTTGGGGCAGGCGGTGGCGCACTCGCCGGTCAGGGTGCACCCTCCGAAGCCCTCGGCGTCCATGGTGGCCACCATGTCCAGGACCCTCGTCTCCCGCTCCGGCGAGCCCTGCGGGAGCACGTTCAGGTGGTTGACCTTGGCGGAGGTGAAGAGCATCGCGGAACCGTTGGGGCAGGCCGCCACGCACGCCCCGCAGCCGATGCACTCGGCGTGCTCGAAGGCGTAGTCGGCGTCCGGCTTGGGGACGGCCGTGGCGTGCGCCTCGGGGGCGGCGCCGGTCGGGGCGGTGATGTAGCCGCCGGCCTGGATGACCCGGTCGAGGGCCCCGCGGTCGACGACGAGGTCCTTGACCACGGGGAAGGCCGAGGCGCGCCAGGGTTCGACGTCGATGGTGTCGCCGTCGGCGAAGGAGCGCATGTGGAGCTGGCAGGTCGTGGTGCGCTCCGGCCCGTGGGCGTCGCCGTTGATGACGAGGCTGCACGCGCCGCAGATGCCCTCGCGGCAGTCGTGGTCGAAGGCGACGGGGTCCTCTCCGCTCAGGATGAGGTCCTCGTTGAGGGTGTCGAGCATTTCGAGGAAGGACATGCCCTCCGAGATGCCGTCGACCTCGTACGAGGCCATCGCGCCGGGGGCGGCGGCGTTCTTCTGGCGCCAGACGCGCAGGGTGAGCTTCATGCGTAGCTCCGCTGGGTGGGGTGGACGTACTCGAAGACGAGGTCTTCCTTGTGCAGGACGGGCGCGGCGCCGGTTCCGGTGTACTGCCAGGCGGCCGCGTACCCGAACTCCTCGTCGCGGCGGGCGGCTTCGCCGTCCGGGGTCTGGGACTCCTCGCGGAAGTGGCCGCCGCAGGACTCGGCGCGGTGCAGGGCGTCGAGGCACATCAGCTCGGCGAGCTCCAGATAGTCGACGATGCGGTTGGCCTTCTCCAGCGACTGGTTGAACTCCTCGCCGCTGCCCGGCACCTTGATCCGCCGCCAGAACTCCTCGCGGATCTCCGGGATCCGGGCGAGGGCCTTGCGCAGGCCCTCTTCGGTCCGGGCCATCCCGCAGTACTCCCACATCAGTTCGCCGATCTCCCGGTGGAAGGAGTCGGGGGTGCGGTCCCCGTCGACGGCGAGCAGTTTGGCGAGGCAGTCGCGGGTCTCGCGGACGGCGGCCGCGGCCTCGGGGTGGCTGTCGTCGACGGTGTCCCGGTGCGGATGGCGGGCCAGGTAGTCGTTGATGGTGGAGGGGAGCACGAAGTAGCCGTCTCCGAGGCCCTGCATGAGAGCGGAGGCGCCGAGGCGGTTGGCTCCGTGGTCGGAGAAGTTGGCCTCGCCGATCGCGAACAGGCCGGGCACGGTGGTCTGGAGGTCGTAGTCGACCCACAGTCCGCCCATCGTGTAGTGCACGGCGGGATAGATCCGCATGGGGACCTCGTACGGGTTCTCCGCGGTGATCCGCTCGTACATGTCGAAGAGGTTGCCGTACTTCTCCGCGACCTTCTCCTTGCCCATGCGGCGGATGGCGTCGGCGAAGTCGAGGTAGACGCCCTGGCCGCCGGGGCCGACGCCGCGGCCCTCGTCGCAGACGTTCTTGGCCGCGCGGGAGGCGATGTCGCGGGGCACGAGGTTGCCGAAGGAGGGGTAGATCCGCTCCAGGTAGTAGTCGCGCTCCGCTTCCGGGATGTCGGCGGCGGGGCGGGTGTCGCCCTTGGCCTTGGGGACCCAGATGCGGCCGTCGTTGCGCAGGGACTCGCTCATCAGGGTGAGCTTGGACTGGTGGTCGCCGGTGCGCGGGATGCAGGTGGGGTGGATCTGGGTGAAGCAGGGGTTGGCGAAGTACGCGCCGCGCCGGTGCGCCCGCCAGACGGCGGTCGCGTTGGAGTTCATGGCGTTGGTGGAGAGGTAGAAGACGTTTCCGTAGCCACCGCTCGCGAGGACGACGGCGTCGGCGTAGTAGGTGTCGATCTTGCCGGTGACCAGGTCCCGGGCGACGATGCCGCGGGCCACGCCGTCGACGGTGATCAGGTCGAGCATCTCGGTGCGGGCGTGCATCTCGACGTTGCCCGCGGCGATCTGCCGCGAGAGCGCCTGGTAGGCGCCGAGCAGGAGCTGCTGTCCGGTCTGGCCGCGTGCGTAGAAGGTGCGGGAGACCTGGACGCCACCGAAGGAGCGGGTGTCGAGGAGGCCGCCGTACTCGCGGGCGAAGGGGACGCCCTGGGCCACGCACTGGTCGATGATCTCGACGGAGATCTGGGCGAGCCGGTGGACGTTGGACTCGCGGGCGCGGAAGTCGCCGCCCTTGACGGTGTCGTAGAAGAGGCGGTGTACGGAGTCGCCGTCGTTGCGGTAGTTCTTGGCCGCGTTGATGCCGCCCTGGGCGGCGATGGAGTGCGCCCGGCGCGGGGAGTCCGAGAAGCAGAACTGGACGACGTGGTAGCCCTGTTCGGCGAGGGTGGCGCCCGCGGCGCCGCCGGCCAGGCCGGTGCCGACGACGATGACGGTGTGCCCGCGGCGGTTGGCCGGGTTGACCAGTTTGGCCTCGAAGCGGCGGCGGTCCCAGCGCTCGGCGATGGGGCCTTCGGGGGCCTTGGCGTCGGCGATCGGGTCCCCGGTGGTGTAGTCGGCGTAGTGCACGGCCTCGCTGGTCTCTCTGGTCTGGCTGGTCTCGCTGGTCTCGCTCGCGATCTCACTGCTGCTCGTGTTCTCGCTCATGGTCAGCTCACCACTCCGGTCATGACGGCGACGGGCACGGACACGAAGCCCGCGAAGAGGACGAGGGCGAGGGCGTCGGCCAGGAACTTGAGCGTCCTGTCCCGTCGGGCGTTGCCCGCGCCCAGGGTCTGGGCGGCGCTCCAGAAGCCGTGCCGGACGTGCAGTCCGAGGGCGGCCATGGCCACGAGGTAGATGGTGTTGCCGTACCAGGTGGAGAAGGTGGCGAGGACGTTCTCGTACGGATGCCCGGCCCAGGCCCGCTCGTTCACGGTGAGCGTGGTGAGGTCGAGCAGGTGCCAGACGATGAAGAGGGCGAGGATGATGCCGCCCCAGCGCATGGTGCGGGTGGCGTAGCTCGCGCGGCGGCGCTTGTGGGCGTACTTCACCGGGCGTGCCTTGATGTCGCGGCGGCTGAGCTGGTACGCGCAGACGCCGTGCGCGACGACGGCCGCGAGCAGGGCCGCGCGGACGATCCACAGGGCCCATTCGTGGTGCAGGAAGGGGGAGCCGAGGGTGCGGAGCCAGTGCGCGTAGCCGTTGAACTCGTCCGCCCCGAAGAAGATCTTGAGGTTGCCGAGCATGTGCACGACGAGGTAGCCGAGCATGATCAGGCCGGAGACGGCCATCACGGACTTCTTGCCGACGGAGGAGTCCCAGAGCGTGCGCGTGGTGGACGGCCGTCGATCCGTCCGCGTTGCCAGAGCCATGACATTGACGGTAAGGACGAAGGTCCCGAAAGGTCCAAGACATGGCAGAGCTGAAGTCGATATGCTCAGCCTATGGCGGGGCTGGAAAGGGACGGCCTAGCCTGGGGCCATGCAGTTCCAGCAGCTGGTCTACTTCGTCGCCGTCGCCGAGACCCGGCACTTCACGCGCGCGGCCGAGCGCGAGCACGTGGCCCAGCCCTCGCTGTCGCAGCAGATCAAGGCGCTCGAACGGGAGCTGGGCGCCGAGCTCTTCAGCCGGGCGCGCGGGAACATCACGCTCACCGACGCAGGCGAGACCCTGCTGCCACTGGCCCGGCGGATCCTCGCGGACGCGGACACGGCGCGGCTGGAAGTGCAGGAGCTGGCGCAGCTCCGGCGCGGCCGGATCCGGCTGGGGGCCACCCCGAGCCTGTGCACCGGCCTGCTGCCGGGCGTGCTCCGCGCCTTCCACACCGCCCACCCGGGGATCGAGCTGCTGATCGAGGAGAGCGGTTCGCTGGACCTCGTACGGGAGCTCGCGCGCGGCTCCCTGGACCTCGCGCTGATCGCCCTGCCGCTGCCTCCCTCGGCGCCGGCGCTGACCACGGTGGAGCTGCTGACGGAGGACCTGGTGGTGGTCTCCTCGGCGGCCCTCCCGCCTCCGGCGGGCGGCGGCTCGCTCACGGTGTCCGCGCTGCGCGACGAGCCGATGGTGATGTTCCGGCACGGCTACGACCTGCGGGACCTGACGGTGGCGGCCTGCCGGGCGGAGGGCTTCGAGCCGGCGTTCACGGTCGAGGGCGGCGAGATGGACGCCGTACTGGGCTTCGTCCGAGCGGGGCTCGGCATCGCCGTGGTCCCGGCGATGGTGGTCGGCCACGCGGGCTCCGGCCTCCGCGCCACCCCCCTGGCGGGCTCCCCCTTGCGCCGCACGATCGCCCTGGCCCACCGCACGGACGTGGCGCCCCCACGCGCCGCCCGCGAACTGAAACGCATCCTGCTGGGCTGACCTCTTTCCCGCCCCCTTCCTTTCCTTTCCTTCGCCGTGCGGGCACACCGACCGTCACACCGAGCGGCGCGCGGGCAGGGACCGGTCCAGACCGTCGGACAGGAGGGTGAAGGCGCGCTCGGCGTCGACCACGGCGGCCGGGTGGGCCTCGGCGGCGGTCCGGCCGGCCTCGATGCGGCGCCAGTTCTCCCGCCCGAGCTCTTGCCGGGCCGCCACCAGGTATCCGGCCGACAGGCGGGCGGTGAGCGGGTCGACCGCCTCGGCTTCCAGGACCGCGGCGAGCAACTCCACCTCACGGGCGGTGTAGTGGGCCATCCGGGACTCCAGGCTGGCGGTGCCGTAGAGCAGGCGCTGGAAGGCGAGCACGTTCGGGTGGTCGCAGAGCCCGGTGATCGGGTCGCGCTCGGCGAGCGCCGCCAGGAAGTGGGCGCGCACGGCCGCCACCGGGGTCTCACCCACGGGGCGGTCGCGCACGAGGCGCGCCGCCTCGTCCTGGTGGTCGGCGAAGCGGTCGAGGACCAGGTCCTCCTTGCTGGGGAAATAGCGGAACAGCGTGGGCTTGGAGACCTCGGCGGCGGCCGCGACGTCGGCTACCGAGACGGCGTCGAAGCCTCGTTCCAGGAAGAGTTCCAGCGCCGTGGCCGCCAGCAGGCGGCGCGTACGGAGCTTCTTGTTCTCGCGCAGACCCGACGTGTTTTCCATGGGGACAGACTACACGAACGAGTGACCCAGTTACTTTCGTTACCGGGTTGCTTTTTCTGTCGCGGCGCGCTTTCCTTGATTCAACGACGACGAGACGACGAGACGACGAGACGACGGACGACGAGACGAAGGGGATACCGATGACCGACAGCAAGCAGCGCCAGGACCGGCCGGACGTGTCGGCAGCGCCGGACGTGCTGGTCGTGGGCGCCGGCCCGACCGGGCTCACGCTGGCCTGCGACCTGGCCCGGCGGGGCATCGCGGTGCGCATCCTGGAGAGCCGCTCCGCTCCGCACCGCGAATCGCGCGGGAAGGGGCTACGGGCCGACAGCCTCGAGGTCTTCGAGCGGCTCGGCGCGGCCGGGGCCGTGAAGGCCAGAGGCAGTGAAGGGATGGTGCTGCGCAAGTACTTCGACGGGCAGCACGTCAACGACACCGCGGTCAGCAGTGGCCTGCTCATAGGGCAGTGGCAGGTGGAAGAGGTCCTGCGCGACCGGCTGGCCGAACTCGGCGTGCGGGTCGAGTACGGGGCCCGGCTCGCGGGGATCGCCCAGGACGCGGCCGGCGTCCGCGCCGAGCTGGCGGACGGCACGGCGATCGCGACCGGATACCTCGCAGGGTGCGACGGCGGTCACAGCACCACCCGCGGCCTCCTCGGCATCCCCTTCGAGGGGAGCGGGGAGGAGGAACCGGCGATGGTGCTCGGGGACGTCGAAGCACCTGGGCTCAGCCGCGATTTCTGGCACCAGTGGTTCACCTCGGAGGGAGGCGGGATACTGCTCTGCCCGATGCCGGGGACGGACAGCTTCCAGCTCCAGGCCTCCCCCGAGACCGACGGCAGCGGGGCGCCCCTGCCACCGTCCCTGGAGAGCTTCCAGCGGCTCTTCGACCGCCACGCCCGGATGCCCGGGATCCGGCTCGCGGAGCCCACCTGGCTCTCCGCCTGGCGGGTCAACGTCCGCATGGCCGCCCGGCTGCGCGAGGGCCGGGCGTTCCTCGCCGGGGACGCGGCGCACGTCCACCCCATAGCCGGCGGGCTGGGCATGAACACCGGCATCCTGGACGCCGCCGCCCTCGGCAGGGCGCTCGCCTCCGCGCTCTCCGGGAAGGCGGGCGGAGCCGGCGAGGAGGCTCTCGGCAGCTACCAGGCCGAGCGGCTTCCAGCGGCCGCCGAGGTGCTGGCCGACACCGCCCGGCGGTACGAGCGCGTGCTGGCGGCCGTCCGCGAGCCGGGCCTGGGGACGGAGGTGGGGCTGGAATGACTCCGGCCGGCCATGGCGGTGCTCAGGGGGTGGGGACCGCGTCCGACAGGGACAGGGTGTGGATGCGGTCGGCGGCGCCCGGGCGGGCGTAGTACCAGCCCTGAGCCGTATCGCAGCCGAGGGCTCGGAGCTGGGCGGCTTGGGCGCCGGTCTCCACTCCCTCGACGGTGACGGCGAGTTCGAGGCTGTGGGCCAGCGCGACGATCCCCTCCACGATCTTGACGTCGACCGGGTTGGCCGGGTGCTGCTGCATGCCCTTGGTGAAGGAGCGGTCCAGCTTCAGAACGCTGACGGGCAGGCGGCGCAGGTTGGCCAGGTTCGAGTAGCCGGTACCGAAGTCGTCGAGGGCGATGTCCACGCCCAGGGCGGCGAGCCGGCGCAGCGGTTCGAGGAGTTCGTCGTCGGCGCCGATCAGGGCCGATTCGGTGACCTCCAGGCACAGCGTGCCCGGCGACAGGCCAGAGGACTCCAGGACGCGGATCGTGTCGGCGACCAGGCCGGGGTGGTGCAGTTGGGTCGGTGAGAGGTTGACGTTGATCCGCAGGGTGGCGCCGCCCTGCTGGTGCTGCCAGGCGCGGGCCTGACGGACGGACTCCTCCAGGACCCAGCGGCCGAGCGGCACGATCAGGCCGGTGCGCTCGGCGAGGGGAATGAACCGGTCCGGGCCGAGCACCCCGTGCTGAGGGTGCGACCAGCGCACCAGCGCCTCGGCGCCGTGCACGCTGCCGTCGTGCATGTGGACCAGCGGCTGGTACTCGATGAAGAACTCGCCGCGTTCCAGGGCCGCCGGGAGGGCGTTGGTCAGGCCGTGCCGGGTGATGGCGCGCGCGTCGGCAGCGGCGTCGGCGAACTCGAAGCGGTTGCCGCCGGCCGCCTTGGCCCGGTACATGGTGATGTCGGCGCTGCGCAGCACCTCCGCGGGGGTGCGCTCGCGGGCCGGGCCCTCGACGATGCCGATGCTGCCCCGGACCGTCAGCTCACGCCCCTCCAGCCGGATCGGGACGGAGAGGGCGGAAAGGATCCGGACGGCGAGTTCGGTGGCCTTCTCCTCGGTGTCGGGGCCGGTGGTCAGCGCCACGAACTCGTCGCCGCCGAGCCGGGCGACCACCTCGCCCGGTGCCGTCGCGCAGCTCTGCAGCCGGTCGGCGACTTCGACCAGGAGCCGGTCGCCGGCCGAGTGGCCGAGGCTGTCGTTGACCGCCTTGAAGCCGTCGAGGTCGAGGTAGCACAAGCCGAAGCGCGAGCCGCCGGCGCCGCTCAGGGCCTTCTCCAGGCGTTCGAAGAAGAGCGTCCGGTTGGGCAGGCCGGTCAGGGCGTCGTGAGTGGCCTCGTAGCGCAGGCGCAGGTTCAGCAGCCGGCGCTCGGTGGTGTCCTCCATCAGAGCCAGCTGGTACTGCGGCACGCCCTCGGCGTCCCGCAGCAGCGAGACCGTCAGGTTGGTCCACAGGACGGTCCCGTCGTGCCGGTAGTACGGCTTCTCGACGCGGTAGCTCTCGCGTTCGCCGCGCACGAGTTCCCCGTACATCCGCCAGACGTGCGGGGTGTCGTCGGGGTGGCCCCATTCGCTGACGTTGCGGCCCCGGACGTGCCCGTCCATGCCGCCGAACATCTGGAGCAACGCGTCGTTGACCTCCAGGACGTTGCCCTCCAGGTCGGCGATGCCGATCCCGATGGCCGCGCCCTCGAACACCGCGCGGAAGCGGGCCTCGCTGGCGTGCAGCGCCTGCTGGGCGTCGATGCGGGCGGTCAGCGCGGAGCGGGCGATGGCCTCCTGCTCCTTGAGGGTGCGCTCGCGCAGTGCCCGGGCGAATCCGGCCGCGATGCCGTGCTGGAGCCGGGCGCAGCGGGACCGGTACTCCTCGGTTGCCTCGACGCTCTCGGCGTCGGGGCCCTGCGGGCCGCAGTACAGCACCAGGTACGACTCGACGACGCCGAGCGTGCCGGCCAGCGCCTCCGGGTCGGTGCAGTGGACCGCCACGAGTTCCTCCCCGACCCGCTGGCCGACGGAGGAGTCGAAGGGGCGGGCGCGCAGGGCCTCGACGAGGGTGCGGGTGAGCGGCAGGAGGTGGCGTTCGAACTCGCCGCGGGTGAGCGACGTCGCGGTGACCGGGAAGATCGCCCTCCCCCAGATGGTCGCGAACCGCCCGATCCGGTCCTCCAGTCCGCCCTGCGGCGCGGCCGGGTCGTCCGCCGTCTGCGTCGGCAGTCTCACGCCTTGCGTCCCACTCCGGCGAAGCCCGAGAAGGCGTAGGGGTCTTCGTCCGCGGTCTCGGCCTCCGACCCGCCGGTCGTGTCGGGCCGCCAGTCGGGCATCGACACCAGCCCGGGCTCGATCAGGCCGAAGCCGTCGAAGAAGCGCCGGATCTGCTCCGCGTCCCTCATGACGAGCGGGTTGCGGATATCGCGGTAGACGCCGACGGTTCCGCTCGCGGTCTCCTCCGAGAGCGGGATCCCCTCGTACGAGGCGTGCGTGAGGATCAGCAGGCTGCCGGGTGCCAGCGCGTCGCACAGCTGGGTGACGGCCTCGTAGGGCTCGTCCGAGTCCTCCAGGAAGTGCAGGACGGCGACCAGCATCAGGGCGACCGGGCGGCTCAGGTCGAGCCCGCGGGCGACCTCCGGGGCGGTCAGGATGTCCTGGGGCTTGCGCAGGTCTGCGGCGACGACACCGGTCCGCTCGGTGCCGGCCAGGACGGCCTGGCTGTGGGCGACGGCCACCGGGTCGTGGTCGACGTAGACCACGCGCGCCTCGGGGCTGGCGGCCTGGGCGATCTCGTGGACGTTGCCGAAGGTGGGGATGCCGGAGCCGATGTCGAGGAACTGCGTCACGCCCTCGGCGACGGCGTACCGGACGGCACGGCGCATGAATGCCCGGTTGGCCTGCATGATCTTGGGCAGGCCCGGCATGAATTCCATGGCCCGACGGGCCGCTTGCCTGTCGACCTCGAAATTGTGGGAGCCGCCCAGGTAGTAATCGTAGATACGGGACACGCTCGGCACCGATATGTCGATGCCTGGCGGGGCCCAGGCGGGGCGCTCCATCGGGGTCTCCAAGCCTTGGTCATGCAGCGGTCCGGACGGGTCGGACTCCTGTCCGAGCCGAATGTACTGATCATTGGCCAACGGAGCGAGCGAAAGCGGAAATTGGCGATCCGTTCTTCATCACACGTCAAAGGCCGGACGGGCAACACCCAGGGAATGATCGAAACCGACAAATACCTTTTGAGAAAAGGTCGGTGAACGATCGAAGGCAGTGCGAATCTGGCTCAAACCTCCATAGCCAAAGCCTCACCCGTTCAGGCGAACCAAGGTCAACCTTCCCGCGCGCGGGCGCGCGCGACCCCATGATCCCCGGGTGAACAGAGCCTCTTCCAGGCGCGTGCTGGCAGTCCCGGTCCTCCTGTGGGCGGCCCTGTCCGCGACACCGGCCATGGCCGATAGCAGCGCATACGCGACGATCGACGCCGGGGACGCGGCGAGCGCCGTCAGGGCGGCCGCGTCCGCCCCGGGCGGCGCGACCGGGGGCACCCGAGGTGGCGGACGTCACGGCGACCCGGGCCGCCAGAGCGACCGCGGCAACCAGGGCGGCCGGGGCGATCGCGGCAACCAGGGCGGACCGGGCGGCAGCCACGGCCGCCCCGGTCACGGCCAAGGTCACGGCAATGGCCACGGCCACGGCCACTGCGGACACGGGCACGGGCACGGTCACGGGCACGGCGGCCATCACGGGCATCCGCCCTGCCCGCCGCCGCCTCCCCCGCCGTGCCCGCCCGAGCCCACCCCGAAGCCCCCTCCGCCGCCGCCCCCGAAGCCGACGCCCACCCCGACCCCGCCGCCGCCCCCGAAGCCGACGCCCACCCCGACCCCGCCGCCGACTCCGCCACACCCGCCACCGCCCGCCCCGAAGCCGGTGCCGAAACCCCCCGAACCGGCCCCGCCCCCCGTACGCCCGGCCCCTGCTCCGCCGGCCCCGAAGCCGGCCCCCGAGCCGGTCCCGCGACCCGCCGCGGAGCCGCCCGCCCCACCGGCTCCGGCCCCGCCCCGGGCGATCCCGGCGGCCGCGCCCAAGAAGCCGGTCGCACGCCCCGCGTACCACGCGACGGTCCGCAAGCCGATCGAGCGCCACATCTCGCCGGTGACCTTCACCTTGATGACCGCGACCCCCGCGGTGCTCGCGATCATCGCGCTGCGCCCGCGCTAGCGCCGCCGCATTCCACCCCGTAATCGATTGGGAGTCATCTTGTCGGAATGGCTCGTCCTGTCCCTCGCGATGGCCGCCGCGTGTGCCGTGGTGCTGTCCATCGCCTTCTTCAACCAGCGCCGGATCGGCGAGGACGACGATCCCAGCGAGACCCCGGACGTCATCGAGTACATGACGATGATGATCGGCGTGATCTACGCGATCGTGCTGGGCCTGGCGATCGCCGGCGTCTGGGAGGGCCGCGGGGCCGCCCAGGAGTACGTGCGCCAGGAATCGCAGGCCCTGCACGAGATCAGCGTCCGCTCCGAGGTCTACCCGGACGACGTGCGCAACAAGATCAGGTCCGACGTGGACGCCTACGTGACCTACGTCGTCGACACCGAGTGGAAGGAGATGGCCGAGAACGGCGAGCTGACGGACCGCAGCGGGGAGCTGCTGGAACGCATCCGCCGCGATGTGACGGACTACGAACCGCAGACCGACCACGAGGGCCAGGCGTACCAGCCGCTCGTGGACCAGGTCGCCGTGGCCGACGACGCGCGCAACGCGCGCGGCCTCAGCGCCGGGGCCACCATGCCCGGGGTCGTCTGGTTCGGACTGATCGCCGGGGCCCTGGTGACGGTGGGCCTGATCTTCACCCTGCAGATCAGGCGCTCGTTCCGGGAACTGCTGCTGGCCGGGCTGTTCAGCGCGCTGATCGCGTTCCTGCTGTTCCTCATCTGGGACTTCGACGCGCCCTTCGGCCGGGGCATCGCCGCCACCGCCGAGCCGTTCTTCTCCCAGTTCCCGCATCTGGGTCCGGACGACTGACAGCGTCGGGGACCGACCGCCCCCGACCTCGGCCCGGCAAACCGGGGACGGGCCTCCCGTCCCCGGTTCGGCCCATCACCATGCCCCATTCGCCCGTTCCTGATCGCGGGGCGCGGCGCCCGGACCTAGCGTGGCGGACATCGAGGCGCACGACCCCCCACGTGCGGAAACCGTTCCGCGGCTGCTCCTCGGGGATCCGGAGAATCAACCATGGGCGCGATACGCACCTCCCCCACCGTCCTGTTGGGCGCCGCCGCCGCGGGCGCCCTGCTCGTCTTCGGCGCGGCGGCCGCGCCCGCCGCACACGCGGCAGAGGCCGCACCCATCACCTCCTTCGGTTTCGCCATCACCCCCTCGACGGTCGCCCCCGGCGGCCAGGTGGTGCTGTCCGTCACCGGCTGCAACGCCGCCTTCGCCACCGTCTCCTCCGGCGTCTTCGACACCGTGAGCATCGACCGGGGCAAGACCGCACGGGTCACCGCGGACCGGGACGCGCGGCGCGGAGCCCAGTACTCCGTCTCCTTCACCTGCGCGGGCGAGACCGGCTCGGCCGACCTCACGATCACCGGCGGCACCGGCAGACCCACGACCAGTTCCACCGTGGGTACCCGTACGAGCGCCGGCGTGGTCACCGGTACGAGTCCGGGTACCGGCGCCGGTACCGGTACGGGCGCTTCGCGCCGCGCGACGCTCGGCGTGCGCGGCGGCCTGGGCGGCAGTGTGGCCGGGCTCGATCCCCTGGAACTCGGCCTCGGCGCGGGGCTCGTCCTCGGCGGGCTGGTCGGTCTCGGCTACGCCCTGCGCCGCCGGGACATCCGCCGCATCCACTGAACGCATTGGCCTCCGACGGCCGGTCTCCCCGGAAACGCCGGTCGCCCCGTGTCCTGGCCAGGACACGGGGCGACCGGCGGTTGTCCGGGCCGACCGGGGAGGTCGGCCGGTCAGGCCCGGCCGCGGAGCGGGCGCCGACGGCGCAGCACGTGGGCACCGGCGCCGAGGGCGGCCGCGCCGACGAGGCTCGCGCCGATGGCGGTCTCGGTGGTGGACGGGCCGAGGGAGCCGCCGATGCCGCCCTGGGCGCCGCGGCCGTCCAGGATCGTGAAGCGGTGCGTGGCGACCAGGCTGTTGTCGTGGCACTTGACCGACAGCGTGTGGTGCCCGGGCGAGGCGTGGTTGAAGATCCGGACGGTCGCGAAGCCGATGGAGCCGGCCGACAGGTTCGTCTGCGGAAAGTTGCCGTGCGAGAAGACGATGCCGCCGTGGTGGCAACCGGCAGCGCTGACCTGCATCGTGGAGCCCTGGTGCACGGAGTACGGGTTGACCGTGACGTTGCTGGGCCCGCCGTTTCCTCCCGAGGGCGGGCCGCCCGCAGGGTTCGCGGAGGCGAATGGGGCACTGAGGGCGATGGCGGCGCAAGTGGCCGCCGCGGTCACGGTAAGAGCGCGGAGAACACGCATGGTCGAACCTCCAGCGGGAAGCGCCCCGGAGCGGTGGCCCGGGCAGATCGACGAGAACGCCTCCCATCACGAACCCTCGGCCCGGTCCGCAACCAGCGCATTTCCGCCTTTGGGCCGCAAGGTTGAGCGACACGCCGATGCGCGGAGGCGTTCGCTGACGGATCCGCAGGTCACGACCCGTCAGGCATTTATGTGACGATTACCTGGATGGGCGCACCCCTTCCGGCCCCACCACCCGTTCGCCCTTCCCCGATCGCCGTCCCGCACGCACCGCCTTAGCGTGCGTGAAGTAGGGCGTGAAGGGGTGGGACAGGAACGCGGGTCGGGACCCCCGCGTCGGGAAGGGAGAACCATGCTCGAGGACGAGAGTGAGAGGCCACCGAGGAAGCGCTCCCCCTGGGGTGCGCTCGCGCTGGTCATGCTCACCGGCCTCGCCATGATGCGTAACGGAGCCGAGGCCGGCGACGGACCCCCGCAGCCGGCCGCGGCCGCTGCGGTGAGCGCACCGGCCGGGACGGCGGTCGGGCCGGAGGCCCACCAGGCGCCCGGCGAGCCGCCCACTCCGCCGCCGGACATGGAGGTGCTGGGCCACTCGTCGGTCCAGCGCATCCGGATCCCGTCGATCAGCGTGGACGCACCGGTGATGACGGTCGGGCTGGACGCTCAGGGCTGGATCGACGCGCCGCCCCCGCAGGACAAGAACCTGGCCGGCTGGTACCTCAACGGCATCTCTCCGGGCCAGCAGGGTTCGGCGGTGATCGTGGGCCACGTGGACAACGCGCAGGGCCCCGCGGTCTTCTACGGACTGGGCTCGGTCCAGAAGGGCAGCCGCGTCGAGGTGGCCCGCTACGACGGCCGCACGGCGGTGTTCGAGGTGTACGGCGTGGAGGTCTTCTCGAAGAACACCTTCCCCGGATCCCGGGTGTACGGGGACACCGGGCATCCCGAGCTCCGGGTGATCACGTGCGGCGGCGGCTACTCCAAGGGGCGCGGCTACGACGGCAACGTCGTCGTGTTCGCGCGGATGGTGGAGGCCCGCTGACCGACCCGCACGGCGACGGACGGCGCCGCCGCCGCGCGCGGGGTACGGCCCCTCAGCGCGGCGGCAGCGCCGGCAGCGTCATCCGGAATCCCCGGCCGAGCAGGTGCGGCAGGTAGCTCGCCAGCGCCTGCACGCTCTGCGAGCGGTCGCCGCCCGCGTCGTGGTTCAGCACGATCACCCCGGGCGCGGCCTGCTTGAGGACCCGCGACACGATCGTCGCGGTGCCCGGCTCCTTCCAGTCCAGGGTGTCCAAGGTCCAGGCGAGCGGTTCCATGCCGAGCTCCGAGCCGATCTCGAAGGCGGCCCGGTTCCACGCTCCGTAGGGCGCCCGGAACCACAGCGGAGCCGTGCCGACGGCCTGTTGTACGACCTCGCTCGTGCGGCCGATCTCGGAGGCCAGGGCAGGCCGGCTCAGCTTGGGGATCAGCGGATGGGTCCAGGTGTGATTGCCGATGACGTGTCCCTCGGCCACCATCCTGCGCAGCAGGTCCTGGTTCTCCACCGCCATCTCTCCGCAGACGAAGAACATGGCCCGGACGCCGTGGCGCGCGAGGGTGTCCAGGATGGCCGGGGTGTAGCGGGGGTCGGGTCCGTCGTCGAAGGTGAGGGTCATGGGGCTCGCCGTGCTCGCGTCGGCGGGCAGTTCCAGGATCGGCCGGGTCCGTACGGCGGGCTTCGCCGCCGGCACGCGCTCCGGCATCCCCTCGGAGGTCATCGGCTCCAGCCGGTACGGGGATCCGCGCGGGAACTGCGGCAGCCCGCCGGGGGCTCCGGTGAGGGGTCCCGGCCCGGCCGCTCCGCCGGCTCCCGTCCCGGGTCCGGCGCCCGCAGCGGGGGTCCCCGAGCCCGGTGTCGGCAGATCGGTTTCGCCTCCCGTCAGCAGCCCTGCGGCGGCGGCGACTCCGAGGAAGACGGCGGAGCGCAGGAGCACGCGTCGCCCTACTGTCGGCTCGTCATTTTTCATTACTACTACGTATCAACGACATCGGCGCGGATGTCGAGAGGCGCGGACGCGCCACCGTCCGCTCACCCGCTCGGAGCAATCCCGCCCGCCCGGGCGCCGGCCGCAGCCGCCGGTCAGCCCCTGCGCACCAGCGGGAACGGCAGGGTCTCCCGGATCGTCAGACCCGTGAGGAACATGACCAGGCGGTCCACGCCGATGCCCAGTCCGCCGGTCGGCGGCATCGCGTACTCCAGCGCGTCCAGGAAGTCGTTGTCGAGCTCCATCGCCTCGGGATCCCCGCCCGCGGCCAGCAGCGACTGCGCGGTCAGCCGGCGCCGCTGCTCGACGGGGTCGGTCAGCTCGGAGTAGGCGGTGCCCAGTTCGGTGCCGAAGGCCACCAGGTCCCAGCGCTCCGCGAGCCTGGGGTCCTTGCGGTGCTGCCGGGTGAGCGGGGAGACGTCGGTCGGGAAGTCCTTGTAGAAGGTGGGCAGCTTGGTCCGCTCCTCCACCAGCCGCTCGTACATCTCCAGGACCACGTCGCCGCGGGTGTCGTCGGGCGCGTGCGGGACGGACGCCCGGTCGCACAGCCGCCGCAGGACGTGCTCCTCGGTGTCGGCGTCGACCTCCTCGCCCAGCGCCTCGCTGATCGCCCCGTACATCGTCTTGACCGGCCAGGGACCGGAGATGTCGTGGACGACGAGCTTTCCGTCCGGTCCGGCCTTGTGCGCGACGGGCGAGCCGAAGGCCGCCGTGGCGGCGCCCTGGATCAGCTCGCGGGTCAGGTCGAGCATCACGTCGTAGTCGGCGAAGGCCTGGTAGGCCTCCAGCATCGTGAACTCGGGGTTGTGCTTGTAGGAGACGCCCTCGTTGCGGAAGGTGCGGCCCATCTCGAAGACCTTCTCCATGCCGCCCACGCACAGCCGCTTGAGGTACAGCTCGGGCGCGATGCGCAGGTACAGGTCGAGGTCGTAGGCGTTGATGTGGGTGCGGAACGGCCGGGCGTTGGCCCCGCCGTGGATCTGCTGGAGCATCGGGGTCTCGACCTCCAGGTAGCCCCTGTCCAGCAGCCCCTGCCGCAGGGCCTGGACGGCGCTGGAGCGGGCCCGTACGACGTCCCGCGCGTCGGGGCTGGCCACCAGGTCGAGGTAGCGCTGCCGGACCTTGGCTTCCGGGTCGGCGAGGCCCTTGCGCTTGTCGGGCAGGGGGCGCAGGCACTTGCCGGTGAGCTGCCAGGAGTCGACGACCACGGACAGTTCGCCGCCCTTGCTGGCGCCGACCTCGCCGCTCGCGACGACGTGGTCGCCGAAGTCCACCTGGGAGGTGAAGGTGCCGAGCACGGCGGCGCCCGCCTCGTCCCGGGTGAACATCAGCTGGATGTCTCCCGACCAGTCCCGCAGGACGGCGAACACCACGCCGCCGAGGTCGCGCACGACCATCACGCGTCCGGCGACGGTGACCGGTGAGCCGGTGCGGGTGCCGGCCGGGTATCCGGGGTGCGCGGCTTTCAGCTCGGCGACGGTGTGGGTGCGCTGCGGGATGCCGACGGGGTACGGGTCGGTGCCCGCGGCCCGGATCCGCTCCAGCTTGTCGTGCCGGACCCGGACCTGGTCGGGCAGCCGCTCGGCCCGCGCGCCCTCACCGTCCTCCTCCCCCGCGTCCAGCCCGAGGGATTCGATGGGCGGCAGGCCGGCGGTGGTGGCGGGGGCGGTGAGCCCGCGCGGGTGGCCGTTGCCCCACAGGGTGCGCATGCTCGGCACCGAGACGAAGCCCTCGGCGATGCCGGAGGCGAGGCTGACCCGGGCGAGCGAGCCGGCGTCCTGGAAGCAGAGGAACCGCGGGTACCACTCGGGGCCGTACTTGACGTTCGAGCGGTACAGCGCCTCCAGCTGCCACCAGCGGGAGAAGAAGAGCAGCAGCTTGCGCCACATCTTGAGGACGGGACCGGCGCCGATCCGGCCGCCCTCCTCGAAGGCGGAGCGGAAGACGGCGAAGTTGAGGGAGATGCGGCGCACGCCCAGGCCCGGGGCGGCCGCGCAGAGTTCGGCGACCATGAACTCCATGACCCCGTTGGGGGCGGCCCGGTCGCGGCGCATCAGGTCGAGGGAGATGCCGTCCTTGCCCCAGGGCACGAAGGAGAGCAGGGCGATCAGCTCGCCCTTGTCGTCGAAGGCCTCCACGAGGAGGCAGTCCCCGTCGGCGGAGTCCCCGAGCCGGTCGAGGGCCATGGAGAAGCCGCGTTCGGTCTCGGTGTCGCGCCACGTGTCGGCCCGGTCCACGATCAGCTGCATCTCGTCCTCGGAGAGGGCGGAGTGGCGGCGGATGACGGTGCCGGCTCCGGTGCGCCTGACCCGGTTGACGGCCTGGCGGGTGACGCGCATGTCGCGGCCGTCGAGGTCGAAGTGGGCCACGTGCAGGATGGCCTCGTCGCCGAGCTGGAGGGCGCCGAGCCCGGAGCGGGCGTACGCGGTCGCCCCGTCCTCGGAGGCGCCCATGACGGCGGGCTGCCAGCCGTAGCGCCGGGCGACGGCGAGCCAGGCCTCGATGGCGGGGGTCCAGGCGGCCGGGTCGCCGACGGGGTCGCCGCTGCCGAGGCAGACGCCGGCCTCGACCCGGTAGGTGACGGCGGCCTTGCCGTTGGGGGCGAACACGACGGCCTTGTCGCGCCGGGTGGCGAAGTAGCCGAGGGAGTCGTTGCGCCCGTAGGCGCCCAGCAGGGCCCGGATGCGGGGCTCCTCGTCCCCGTGCAGGGCGGCGGTCAGCCGCTGGGAGCGGAAGAGGGTGGCGGCGGCGTTCAGCAGGGCGAGGGCGCCGAAGAGGCCGAGCAGGAAGGAGAGGGGCCTGGCCGGGTGGCCGTCGAACTGCCGGGCCGAGAACAGCCCGCCGAAGACCTGCTTGGCGGACCAGTCCAGCCACTGCCCCCTGGGCAGGGTTCCCGGGAACAGCGCGACCAGGCCCCAGCCGAGGAAGACGGCGGCGAGCAGGCCGAGGCCGAGCACGAGCAGGGCACGCCACAGGGCCCCCGGCCGGGAGGCGGCGTTGAACTCCTTGCGCGCGGCGATCAGGATCGCGAGGGCGGCGACCGCGACGGCCATGGAGGAGAAGCCCACCCAGTAGTCCTCGGCGGCGACGGTCAGCACGTCGACCAGGACCAGCAGGGCCAAATAGGTGACGACGATCCACCAGGCGACCTTCTTGCGCATGCCGAGTGCCGCGGCGAGGAGGAAGAGGAAGACGGCGTAGGCGAGGTTGGCGCTGACCGGCACGACGATGGCGTCGAGGAAGTGCACGACGGGCCGCAGCAGGCGGCGCAGCGTCGGGGAGAGCGCCAGCAGGGCGCAGAACAGCCCGAGCGTTCCGAAGAACGCTCCGAAGGCGTCGGGAACCCGGTTCAGGAAGCGGCTGCGGCTCCCGCGCGTCCCGCGCGTCTCCTCCACGGTGGCACTCATGGTTCGCACTGTAAGGAGGGCCGCGCCCCTTCGCGCGGTGAGCCGGTCGGGCCCGATCCGCGGCGCACGCCCTAACCTCGGAAGGGTGACGGAGCACGTGGGTACGGGATTCGAGCGCGGTACGGACGGTCCGAAGGTGATCCTCGCCGGGGTCGACGGGTCGCAGTCCTCGCTCCGCGCGGCCGCCTACGCGGCGGGGCTGGCCCGGCGGCAGAACGCGCTGCTGGCGTTGGTGTACGTCCAGCCGGTGATGCCGGCGGGGGCCTCGCTGGGGGCTCCGGTGTCCGGGGCCACCGAGGAGATCGCGGAGGGGCTGGTGGCCGAGATCCGGGAGTCCGCGGAGCGGCTGAAGGGCGTCTACGACGTCCGCTGGCAGTTCCACACCTTCCGCGGGGATCCGTACGCGGGGCTGGTGAGCGCGGCCGAGGAACTGACGGCGGACGCGGTGGTGGTCGGGGCCTCGGAGCAGGCCGGACACCGGATCGTGGGCTCGGTGGCGATCCGCCTGGTGAAGGCCGGGCGCTGGCCGGTCACCGTGGTTCCGTAGCCGTGGGCGGGCCCCGCTCCCCCGCCGTCGCCCTCCCCCGTGGCAGGCGTTTGCCCACGCAATCTGATCACCGTAGACGGCGGGCTCGGGACTGACGTATGTTCGGGCAGCTCGGGCAGCCCGTCGGCCGGCCCGCTTCCATGTCATACGTCGCACATGTTCCCGTGGGGGGTACCTCGTCATGTCCTTGAGCACGCCCGGTCCGTCGCCGTCGCCGTCTCCGCATCCGCCGCCCGGGCCCACCCCGGTGCTGCGCTCCCCGCAGGGCGTGGCGACGGCCGCGACCGCGCTGCTCTGGGTGGTGGCGGGGCTCCACCTGCTGTCGGCCGCGTTCAACGTGAACGAGTGGCTGGAGCTGGGCCGGGTGCTCGCCGACCCGGTGGGTGTCGACCACAGCGGGATGGCCTCGACCGATTACCTCCGCGCCTTCACCGGGCTCGCCCAGAACGCCACGATGCTCGCCACGGCCGTGGTCTTCATCGTCTGGTTCCACCGGGTCCGCTGCAACGGCCAGGTGTTCCGTCCCGACGGCTTCAGCCAGTCCGCGGGCTGGGCCATCGGCTGGTGGTTCGTCCCGCTCGCGAACCTGTTCTTCCCGTACCGGACGGCGCGGGAAACCTGGAACGCCAGCGCGCAGAACGCGCCCGACGGGGCGTTCCGGCAGGCCTCGGGCACCCCGGTGGTGGCCTGGTGGCTGACGGCCGTCACCAGTTGGGTCCTCGCCTGGTTCGCCGGGTGGAAGGAGCGGGTCGGGGAAACGACGGAGGCGGCACGTGACGCCCACGCCCTCGGTGTGTTCGCGGACCTGGCCACCCTTGTGGCCGCCGCGCTGGCCGTGGTCTTCGTGCGCAAGCTGACCGCGATGCAGCACGTCAAGGCCGTTCAGGGCCCGAACGCCGCGGCCTGAGGCCTCGGCGGCCGCTTCGGGCAGGGCTACTTCGCCTCCGTCAGCCCGTCCTTGGCCGCCCCGCGGCCCAGGACCGCCTCGGCGATCTCGTCGCGGGCCTCCTGGTAGTCCTCGCGCCCGGGCGACTGTGCGAGGGCTGCCGGAAGGTTGACGACGCGGCCCGCCCGGAGGTCCATCATCTGCGGGACGAACTCGGCCTTGGTGAGCTGCCAGCGCTGCCCGGGAGCGGCCGGCGGGGCGAAGGTGAAGCGGCCGATGGAACCGTAGTTGCCGCGCAGGTCCCGGGCGCCGCTGTAGTTGAACATCTCGCCGGCCACCTGGTCGCCCATGCCGTAGACGATCCAGGTCCCGTTGACCTTCTCGTACGCCTGCGGGATGTGGGCGTGCGTGCCCAGGATCATGTCCACGTCGGGGCGGCCGCCGGTCTGCGAGGCGGTCAGCGCCTTGCCGAGCGCGAGCTGCTTCTCGTCCGGTTCGGTCTGCCATTCCGTACCCCAGTGGAGGCTGACGAGGACCACGTCGGCGCCCGCCTTCCGGGCCGCCCGGGAGTCCGCGACGATCTTCTCCGGCTCCATGAGGTTGACCGCCCAGGGCTGCCCCTCGGGCATCGGGTAGCCGTTGGTGTCGTACGTGTACGCGAGGTGCGCGACCTTCGCGGAGCCCGCCGCGTACATCGTCACGGTGCCCGCCTCGGCCGCCGTGCGGGCCGAACCCGCGTGCTTCAGACCGACCTTGTCGAAGCGGTCCAGGGTGCGCTTGAGGCCGGCGCCGCCGCCGTCGAGGGTGTGGTTCGAGGCCGTGGAACAGCCGTCGTACCCGGCGTCCTTGAGGCCGTCGGCGACCTCGGGCGGGGACTGGAAGGCGGGATAGCCGGTGAACGGGCCGCCGTCCGGGCCGTAGATGGTCTCCATGTGGCACAGGGCCAGGTCGGCGGCCGAGACGATCGGCTTGACCGCGGAGAACATCGGCCGGAAGTCGTGGCCGTCGCCGTCCGCGTCGGAGGCCGCCCGCCGGATGACCGACTCGTGGGGCAGTACGTCGCCGCTCGCCACGAGGGTGAAGCCCCTCTCCGAGCCGGCGGGGGCCGTGGTCGATCCGGGGGCGCCGGACGGCGCCTGGGTGGACGGGGAGCCGGCCAGGCGGGCCGGCGCGGGGTCGCCGCCGGCGGAGCAGCCGGCTACGGCCGACAGCGCCAATGCGGTCAGGAGTGCGAGGGCGTGGCGGGTGCGGGCGGTCATCTGTCCCGGCTCTCCTTGATTAGTACGACTACCTGATCTTCAGTCAATCCATAGAAGGAGACGCCTGAAGTCAAGGAACGGCTCCGCCGCCCGGCCGCGCGCTCACTCCAATGGCCGTTCGGCGCGCCGTTCGACCGTTCACCGCCCCGCGCGGCCGCCCACCGGATGACCCGGGTGCTTGGGCGCACCGTCCCGGCGGGACGGTTCCCGGGCGGCCCGGTGCAGGTCAGGGTGGATCCGTCGAACCCGACCACCCCCGCACCGACCCCCGGAAGGAGCCTCCCGTGCCCCTTGCCCCCACCCTCCGACGCACCGACCCCGAGGCGCTGGCCGAACTCCAGCGCGAACACGGACGGGCCCTGTTCGGTTTCCTCCTGGGCCTCACGGCCGGTGACGCCCAGCGCGCGGAGGACCTCGTGCAGGAGACCCTCCTACGGCTCTGGCAGCATCCGGAGGTCCTGGGCGGCGCCTACGGGTCCCTGCGCCCCTGGCTGTTCACGGTGGCCCGGCGGCTCGCCATCGACGCCCGCCGGGCCCGCCTGTCCAGGCCCCTGGAGGTGGACCCGGAAGGGCTGGAGCAGGCGCCGGCGCCGGGCGACGCGGTGGCGGGCTCGGTGACGGCCATCGACGTCCGGCGGGCGGTGGGATCACTGGGGCCGGAGCACCGGGACGTCCTGGTGCAGGTCTACTTCCAGGACCGCTCCGTGGCCGAGGCCGCGGCCGAGCTCGGCATACCGGCCGGGACGGTCAAGTCCCGTACGCACTACGCCCTGCGCGCCCTGCGCAAGGACCTCCAGGGCTACGGTTACGGACTCGGCGCCTGAGGTCCGGCGCGGTGGACGCGGCCCGGCGTCCAACGTACGACGAACGCGTCAAAGAATGGCTTGAACGCCCGCGAACCGGACACGAACCGCATCGAAATCGGCACCGGACCGTTCAAGTTGAGTAAACATCCCCCGCTCCGCGAGCCGCGCACGGAAGGCTCGGCGCTGACGGCGGGATGACGCGACGCATGCGGGAGAAGGTGGAACGGTGCAGCCCGAGGGTACGAACGGCACCAGTGACGGTGGGCTCGCGGTGCCCATGGCATGGCTCTACGCGGAGTACATCGCCGATGAACTGCTGCGCACGGGCCGGCTGATCCCGGTCAGCACCCTGGAGTTCCGCGCCGGACGCGACACGCTCGCGCTGACCATCTACCTCTCGGACGCCGCGGGCGAACTCTCCGGGATCCGGGTCGTCTCGCAGCTCGACGAGTGGATGTCGCTGACGGCGCACGGACATCCCTGGCGCGACTGGGTCCACACCCGGTTCCTCGCGCTGGGCGAGGAGGCGCGCGAGCGCGGCCGGGGCGAGGACCCGGACCTGGAACTGGCCCGGGCGGCCTGGCGCTGGCTGGACCACACCGAACTGTTCGCCACCAACCTCGACCCGGGACGCCACGGCCACGCCGATACGCCGCCGGGTCTGGACGAGAACGCCCGGGTCTGGACCCCGGCCTGGCAACTCGGACTGCCGCTCGGGCACTTGGCGATGCACCTGTTCTGAGCCCGAGGGCCGCGACGCGGTCCGGCCGCTACTCTGACCGGCCGCTACTCTGACCGGCGCGGCCCCGGCGGCTCCGTCGGGTCGGTGACCAGGCCCGTGAAATCGGCCTCGTTGCGCTCGGCCCGGATCACGTACGCGCGGGCGACGCACCACAGCACCGGGTACACCAGGACCCCGAGCACGACCCAGACCAGCGGGCCCGACGCGACCCGCGGGAACAGGAACAGCAGCGGCAGCAGCCCCACCAGGAGGACGAGCGCGGCCAGTGCGCCGAGTCCGGCGCGGAGCTGGCTGCGCATGAGGGCCCGTACGTAGGTGGCGCCGAGGGTGGTCTGCTCGGAGATCTCGGAGCGGGCCGGCGTGTGCGCGGGGGTCCTGCGGCGACTGCCGCGCGGGACCCCGGTGACGACCTCCCGCCGGGGCGGCTGCGGCTGCTGCTCCTCGGGCATGGGCCGGAGTCTAACCGGAGTCCGGCCGCCCGGAACCCTCCGGCGAAGGAGCCGCCCCTGGCGCCCCCGGCCTACTTCAGCAGCTTGGACAGCCGTCGGTCGGCGAGCGGCTTCCCGCCGGTCTGGCACGTGGCGCAGTACTGGAGCGAGGAGTCGGCGAAGGAGACCGAGCGGACGGTGTCCCCGCACACCGGGCAGGGCTCGCCCGCGCGGCCGTGGACCCGCATCCCGCTCTTCTTCTCGGCCTTGAGCCGTCCGGCGGCCACCCCGTGGGCCCGCTCGACGGCCGTGCGCAGGGTCTCCTCGACGGCCGCGTACAACTGGTCCACCTGCGCCTCGTCGAAGGAGGCGGCCAGCTTGAAGGGCGAGACCTTGGCGTGGTGGAGGATTTCATCGCTGTACGCGTTGCCGATCCCCGCGATGACGCTCTGGTCGCGCAACACGCCCTTGATCTGCCGCCGTTCACCGGCGAGCAGCGCGCCGAAGGCCGCCCGGTCGAAGTCTTCGGCGAGCGGGTCCGGGCCGAGCCGGGCGATGCCCGGTACCTCCTGCGGATCGCGGACCACGTACACGGCGAGCCGCTTCTGGGTGCCGGCCTCGGTGAGGTCGAACCCGCCGCCGCCCTCCAGGACGAGCCGCAGGGCGAGCGGCCCCTTCCCGGGGCGCGGCGGCTGGGCGGGAACGGTGTCGATCCAGCGCAGCCAGCCGGCCCGGGCGAGGTGCGTGACGAGGTGCAGTTCGCCGATCCGCAGGGCGAGGAACTTGCCGTACCGGGCCGTGGCCCCGGCCCGCTGCCCTTCGAGCGCGGTCAGGGGCGGGTCGTACGTCTTGAGCACGCTCACGGCGAGCGGGAGGACGCGCTCGACCACCCGCCCGGCGAGGTGCTCGTCGAGGAACTCCCTCAGGGCCTCGACCTCGGGCAGCTCGGGCATGCCCCCAGCCTGCCGTGGCGGCGGGCGAAGCGCGACCCGGGGACCGGGCCCGTGGCCCCGGCCCGGTGCTGTCGGTGCCCTGCCCGACGCGGCGGCGGGCTCACGGCATCGTGAACTCGCACCACACGCATTTTCCGCTCCCCCGCGATTCCACGCCCCAGACGTCCGCCAGCCGGTCCACCAGCATCAGGCCGCGTCCCGAGACTCCGGAGTCGCCCGCCTCCCGGCGCCTGGGCAGGGCGCTGGAGCGGTCCTCGACCTCCACGCGGAGCCTGCGTTCGGGGCCGGTCAGGACGCGCAGGGTCACGATCGCCGGGCCGTCGGTGTGCATCAGGGCGTTGACGATGAGCTCGTCGGCGATCAGCTCGATCTCGTCCGCACGGTCCCGCGCGCCCCACGCCCGCACCGCCGCGCCGATCATGTGGCGGGCCGATACGAGGGCTTCCGGATCTCCGGGGGCCACGTGCTGCTGGAGCCGGCCGCCGGCCTGCTGGGCCTCCTCGGCGTCGCGGCGGAGCAGCAGCAGCGCCATGTCGTCGTCGCCGCCCCGGTCGTCCACGACCTCGCACAGCCGGTCCGCGAGCAGGGACAGGTCGTCCGGCCCGGTGCGGACGAGGGAGGCGAGGAGCCGGACGCCGTCGTCGAGGTCGGCTCCGGGCTGCTCCACCAGGCCGTCCGTGCACAGCAGAAGCGTTTCCCCGGGTCCCATCTCGACCGTGGTCACCGGATACTCCAGCAGCCCGAACTCCGCGGACAGCCCCAGCGGCATCCCGCCCTCCAGCGCGAGGCGCTCGCAGCCCCCGTCCCGGGTGCGCATCAGGGGGTCGATGTGGCCGGCCCGGACCAGTTGCAGCACCCCGGTAGAGAGGTCCGCCTCGACGTACGTGCAGGTGGCGAAGCGGTCGGTGTCCAGCTCGTGCAGGAAGACGGAGGCCCGGGCCATCACGGTGGCCGGCGAGTGCCCTTCGGCGGCGTAGGCGCGCAGCACGATCCGCAGCTGGCCCATGACCGCCGCGGCGTGGGTGTCGTGGCCCTGGACGTCGCCGATGACCGCGCCGACCCGGCCGCCGGGCAGCGGGATGACGTCGTACCAGTCGCCGCCGATGTCCCGGCCCATCCGGGCCGAGCGGTACCGTACGGCGATCTCGGCGCCCGGCACCGAGGGGATCCGGCGCGGCAGCATCGCCTGCTGGAGCCCCTCCGCCAGATCGTGCTCCTGCTCCAGCAGCATCGCCCGCTGGAGGCTCTGCGCGATGCTGCTGCCGAGGGCGACGAGCAGATTCCGCTCCTCCTGGGTGAAGCCGTCCTTGTCCCGGTAGAGCAGGCCGATCGCGCCGATCGGGCGGGCCTGGGCGATCAGCGGCAGGTAGGCGGCCGCCGAGATGTGCATGGACGAGATCTTCGCCCAGAGCCCGGGGTACCCGGCGGCGAACTCGGCCGCGGAGTCCAGGAAGCGCGGCTGGAGCGAGCGGACCACCTCGCTCATCGGGTACTGCTCGTCGATGCGGGTGTAGCGGGTGCCGGGGACGAAGCTGCCGGCCGGGCCCTCGGCGACGAGGTGGATCCGGCCGGCTTCGACCAGTCCCATCACCATGCCCATGGACCCGAGCCGTTCCAGGCCGTGGGCGTCGCCGAGCGCGTCGATGACGTCCTGGACGGTACGGGCGTGCGCGAGCGCGGCGGTGGTGCTCTCGACCACGGACGTCTGGCGGCGCCGCTCCTCGTCCAGCCCGAGGCGTTCCGCCGAATGACTGAGCTCCTCGGTGGCGTCGCGGACGATGCCGATGATCCGGTACGGGCGGCCGTCCGGGCCCCGCATGACCCGGCCCTGGGTGTGCGTCCAGCGCAGTTCGCCGTCGTGGCAGCGGATGCGGAAGTAGGCGCCGTAGCTGTCGACCCCGCTCTTGAGGGCCGAGGAGACCAGTGCGTCGAGCCGGGCGCCTTCGGCGGGCGGGACGCGCGGCGACAGGGAGCCGGGCCGGCCGTCGTACTCCGCCGGGTTGGTGTCGAAGACCTCGAGGGCGGCCGAGTCCATGTGCATGAGACCGGTGACCAGGTCCCAGTCGAAACTGCCCATGCGGTTCAGCGAGAGGGACCGGTCCGGATGTGCGGGCCAGTCCTCCGGCAGCGATACGGCGGTCGGCACCGGTCCACCATGACACACGGGCCGGTCAGGCGCTCTCCAGGTACTGGTCGTCGTACGGGGCGGAGGGCTCCTGCTCGGGGACGGAGTAGGGGTCGGCGTACGGGTCCGCGTACGGGTCGGCGTACGGGTCCGCGTACGGGTCGCTCGGCTGCGGCGACCCGTCCGGGCCCACCAGGGTGCCCGGGTCGCTCGGGGTCTGCCCGGGCAGGTCCGACGGGATGTCGCTGGGCAGGTCCGAGGGCAGGTCGGTGGCGGGCGGCGGTGCCGTGGGCGGGCCCGAGGGGATGCCGGACGAGGGCTGGTCGGGGGTCACCGGCGTGTTCGGGGTGTTCGGGACCGTCTGCGGGGCGCTCGGCGGGCAGTCGGCCGCGTTCGGGGCGGGGCTGCGGCCGGGGCTCGCCGGGCCGGTGGGGGGCTCGGTGCGGGCGAGGCTGTTGCTGTCCGGGGTCCGGCACGGGTCGGCCGGCGAGGGGCCGGGCGGGGTCGCGGGCCCGCTGGGGATCCCGTCGGACGGGTCGTAGGGGGGCGGCGTCCGCGGGGTGCGGTCCTGGGCTCCGTCGTCGCCGGTCCTGCGCTCGATCCAGGTGTTGTCGGCGATGTTGACGATGACCAGGTTCTCGATCACCTGCATGGTCGGCTCGATGACCACGACCTGGGTGGGCTGGTAGCCGCTCCAGGGCTCCCCCTTGAGCACCGGCGCGCCCGGGGCTGCGCGCGGCGCGACCAGTGGGTTTCCGCAGGCGCAACGGACCCGGGGCATTCCGTGGTCGTCCACGAGGACGGCGGTGCCTGCCTGGAGGACGGACTGGAAGGCGTTGGCGTTGCCGCCGACGAAGCCGTGGTTGGTCACCCGGGTGTCGGCGCGCAGCACCACGGGGGTGAGGCCGCGCAGGAAGTCGGGGATCTTCTCCTGCTCCACCCGGGAGGCCTCGGCGAAGGCGCGGGCCTTGGCGTCGTCGGCCGTCAGGGACTGGACCTGCGCCTCCACGTCGCAGCTCCCGAGCCGCTGGGTTCCGCCGTACAGGCCGGGGGTGGCCGCGTTGACGGTACGGATTCCCTGGCCGGTCGCGTTGGGCAGCGGGGGCTGGACGGGGGCCGATTCGCCGGTGGCGGAGGAAGAGGTGAATGGGTCGGGGCCGGCCGAGGCCACGGGCTGGAGGTGGACGTCCTGGCTCTCGGCGGCGGGGCCCTTGGTCCGCCCCTCGTCACCGGAGGCTCCGCAGGCCGCTGCGAGGAGTCCGAGGACGGTGAAGAGGGCCGCACGGGCCGGTGCGTGACGACGCGGCGCCTGACGAGGTGTCGGTGCGTGCACGTTGCATCTCCCTTTTCGCCCCGGTTGCTCCCTCTTGTCTGCCGCATGTGCGGGGCGACCGCAACCGGAGATCACGCACCCGACCCTCTCTTGAACATGTTCAAGAGAGGGTTTAGGCTCACGATCGAGAGTTGAACGCGTTCAATGCGTTCGTTTCCTGGAGGGGGTCCGCGGTGACCGCGCTGGTGAATCTGATCGTCACCCTGGGCATGCTCTACGTCGTCCCGGCCGGCCTGCGCCTGATCGATCCGGTCCGGTTCGGGCGGACGGCCCGGCTCTGGCCGCTGTTCGCGGTCCCCGGCGCGGTCTGCCTGTGGCTGCCCCGGGGAGTCCCGGCCACCGCCCTCGCCGCGCTCTACGCGGCGGCGACGCTGGCCCTCGCGGTGCGGGCCTCGACCCTCGCGGTACGGACCCTGGCCCCCGCGGTACGGGCCCTGGCCCGGCCGACGCGGAGCCCGGTCGGCGCACCCGGGTGGGGTCTCGGCCCCGCCGGGGTGGCGGTGTTCACCGCCCTCGTGGCGCCCTCGGTCGCCGGGGCCGCCCTGGTCGCCGAACGCGCCGGATACCGGCTCTTCGGATTCGACCTCGACATCCTGGCCCTGACCGTGCCGCACTTCCACTTCGCCGGTTTCGCCGCGGCCCTGGTCGCCGGGCTCGTGTGCCGGGCTTCCGCGGGCGGAGCCCTCGCGCGCTGGGCGGCGTACAGCGTGCCGGCCGGGACGGCGCTCGTGCTGTTCGGCTACTTCATCGACGACTGGGCCGAGCTGGTGGGTGCGGTGACGCTGACCGGCGGCATGTGGGCGGTGGCCCTGCTGACCTGGCGGGACGTCCGCCCCGGGGCCGCCGTGCGGGACCGGATCACCGGCGCGCTGCTCGCGGGCTCGGCGGCCGTTCTGGTGGCCACCATGCTGCTCGCCCTGTGGTGGGCGCTCGGCGAGGCCACCGGGATCGCGCACCCCACCCTGACCTGGATGGCCGCGACCCACGGCCTCGGCAACGCCCTCGGCTTCGGCCTGTGCTCGCTGCTGGCCTGGCGCCGCCTGACCGCCCGCCGGGCCGGACCACCTGTGGGTCCCCCTCCCCGAACGGCCGCCCTGGCCGCACCGCCCGCACCGCCCGCCCCGCAAGCACCGCCCGCACCGGCCGCCCTGCCCGATCGAACGGAGATCCCGGCATGACCCGCCTCATCAGCGAAGGCCGCACCACCTTCAACTACCCCGACCGGGGCGCCACGGCCCGGCGGCCGCTGCCCGCCGGGTACGACATCACCCGCCACCGCACCCGGGTCGGGCAGGGGCAGGCCGCCCTCGACGCCGCCGGGGCCGCCGTCACCACGTTCCGCGCCCACCGCGCCTCGGGCATGCTCGTCACCGCCGGAGCGTTCCCCGTCCGGCCCGGCGACCGGGTCGTGGTCGGGATCGGGATGGGCCCGGTGCGGATCGACGCCCCGTGCGAGGTGATCTGGACCGCGTACGAGCCCCGGCGGACCGGTTTCGCGTACGGAACGCTCACCGGGCATCCCGAGTGCGGCGAGGAGTCCTTCGTGGTGAACATGGAGGCGGACGGCTCGGTGTGGTTCGAGGTGACCGCGTTCAGCCGCCCGGGAAGCTGGTACACCCGCCTCGCCGGCCCGGTCGTCCCCTTCCTCCAGCAGGCCTACGCCCGGCGCCTCGGGCGCTCCGTGCGGCGGCTCGCCGCGGGCGCCCGGCCCGCGCCGACCCGATACTGGAGGGGATGGACTGGTTCACGGCGCCCGGATACTGGCTGGGGCGGCTGATCTTCCAGCGCGCCCTCGCCGGTGTCTACCTCGTCGCCTTCGTCGGGGCCGCCCTGCAGTTCCGGGCACTGATCGGGGCGCACGGCATGCTGCCCGTGCCGCGCTACCTGCGGTACGTGCCCTTCCGGCGCGCCCCCGGCCTGTTCCACCTGCACTACTCCGACCGGTTCTTCGCCGGCTGCGCCTGGACCGGGGCCGCCCTGGCGGCGGCCCTCGCCGCGGGGGCCGGGGACGCGGTGCCGCTGGCTGCGGCGATGGCGATGTGGGCGCTGCTGTGGCTGCTGTACCTGTCGATCGTGAACGTGGGGCAGACCTGGTACTCCTTCGGCTGGGAGTCCCTCCTGCTGGAGGTCGGTTTCCTGGCCGTCTTCCTCGGCAACGCGCGGGCGGGGCCGCCGGTGCTGGTGCTGTGGCTGCTGCGCTGGGTGGTCTTCCGGGTGGAGTTCGGCGCGGGACTCATCAAGATGCGGGGCGACCCCTGCTGGCGCCGGCTCACCTGCCTGTACTTCCATCACGAGACGCAGCCGATGCCCGGCCCGCTGAGCTGGTTCTTCCACCACCTGCCGAAGCCCGTGCACCGGGTGGAGTGTGCCGCGAACCACGTGACCCAACTCGTGGTGCCCGTGCTGCTGTTCACTCCGCAGCCGGTGGCGTCGTACGCCGCCGCGATCATCGTGGCGACCCAGCTGTGGCTGGTGGTGTCGGGGAACTTCGCCTGGCTGAACTGGATCACGATCGCGGCGGCCCTGCCCGCCTTCGACTTCAGCGCGTTCGCGGGCCCTCCGCCGCCGGCCGCTTCCCGGCAGGGGCCGCTCTGGTACGTGGTGCTCGTGTGCGCGGTGACCGCGCTGGTGCTCGTGCTGAGCCGGCACCCGGTGGCCAACATGGTCTCGCGCGGCCAGGTCATGAACCGGTCCTTCGACCCACTCCACCTGGTCAACACCTACGGGGCGTTCGGCACGGTGGGCCGGATCCGCGAGGAGGTGGTGGTGGAGGGGACCGCGGACCGGCTGCCCCGGGAGGACGGCGCGTGGCGGGAGTACGGGTTCAGGGGCAAGCCGGGTGACGTGCGCCGGCTCCCCCGCCAGTTCGCCCCCTACCACCTGCGCCTCGACTGGCTCATGTGGTTCGCGGCGCTCTCCCCCGGCTATGCCCGCGACTGGTTCGGGCCGTTCGTGGAACGGCTGCTGGCGGGCGACCGGGACACCCTGAAGCTGATCCGGCACAACCCCTTCCCGGACGCACCACCGCTCTACGTCCGGGCGCGGCTGTACCGCTACCGGTTCACGACCTGGCGGGAACTGCGCGAGACCGGGGCGTGGTGGCACCGCACGCTGGTGCGCGAGTACCTGCCGCCGACCCGGCTCGCGGAGGCGTCCTGGTCGGATCCCTGGTCAGAGCCCGAGTAGCGCCGCCTCCCGGTCGGCCGATATGCCCTTCATCGGCCGGTCGGACCGGTGGGGGGCGACTCCGCCGAGCGACTGGAGCCAGGTCCAGGTGTCGGCGACGGTCTCCTCCACGGGGCGGCAGACGAGGCCCGCCTCCAGGGCCTTGGTGACGTCCCCGCCGAACATGTAGTCGTGCAACTCGCCCTCGGGAAGGTAGATGGGCAGCTCGACCCAGGGCTCGATGCCGGCCTTCTCGATCACCGCCGAATCGGTCCAGCGCGGTTCGGCCTCGGCTGCGGTGGCGGTGGCGCAGGCCTGCAGGAGACCGCCCATGGTGGCGTGGCCGACCGGGGAGACCAGGTTGTAGGCGCCGCCGAGCCCGGCCGCTCCCGCGTCGAGGGTCCAGCGCGCCAGGTCGCGCACGTCGATGTACTGCAGTTGCAGTTCGGAGTGCCCGGGGGCGAGGAAGGGGCCGCCGCGGGCGACGCGGTTCAGCCACCAGGGCAGCCGGCCGACGTTCTCGTACGGGCCGATGATCAGCCCGGCTCGCACCAGCAGGGCGCGGTCGCCGAAGGCGTCCAGGGCGGCGAGTTCACCGCCGCGCTTGTCCTCGGCGTAGGCGGTGGCCTCGGCGTCGGGCGAGCTCTCGACCACCGGGCCGTGCTCGTCCAGGCCGGCCGGGGCGGGGTAGGCGTACACCGAGCGGCTGGAAATGTACACGTACTGGCCGACCCGGCCGGACAGCAGGCGGGCACTGTCGCGCACGGCGGTGGGGGCGCCGCCCCAGGTGTCGACGACGAGGTCCCACTCCCCCTCGGCGAGGGCGTCCAGGCCGCCGGGGGCGGTGCGGTCCCCGTGCAGGGCGGCGGTTCCCGGCGGGGGCGCGTGGTGTCCGCGGTGGAAGACGGTGACGTCCCACCCGCGACTCAGGGCGTCTTCGGTGATCGCGCGCCCGACGAATTCGGTTCCACCCAGCATCAGCAGCTTCATGCGGGCCAGCCTGCCCGGGGGCGGGGGTGCGCGGAACCTTTGATCGCCCACAGCGATGACGCCCACGGCGTACCGGCGGCGGGAACTTCCGGGCTCCGTCCGGCATGGGCAGGCTCCGCCGGCCGTCGGACCACAGGCCGCCGCCCGCCGTCCCGGGTCTTCACCGGGGGCGACGGGCGGTCCGCACCGTACGGGTCTAGAGCGTGTCTAGTCGATGCCGGGCAGGATGTGCGGCTCCGCGAGGTCGTCCTCGTAGCCGGCGAGACGGATCGGGGCGGACCGGGCCCAGACCTCCAGGTTGCCGAGCGTCTCGGGGTGCTTCGCGTTCCGCGAGCCCGTCCGTTCTCTGGGCGCCTGGTCGGTCGTCGTCAGTTCTGGCGTCACCGCGCACTCCTTTGTGTCGCGTAACCCGGCGGGCGAACCGCGCGCGGGTGCGGGAAGAGGGGGTTTCCGGACGCGGTGGCGCCTTGGTGGAGCGAGTGCCCGTGTGGGGCTCTCATGGCGATCAGAGTACACATATGAGCGCACCCCCGCTCGATGGAAAGGTAAAATCCACTCCGGACAGCTTGTTTTCGCCACGAGTTCATCACCTCGCACGGCGGCGCGTCGTGTACGGCTGATCTGCTCGACGGCGCCATACGGGTGATGCGCGGTGGGGCGACGGAAGGAACGACAGTGGCGAAGGCCGAAGTGCCGGTGGTCGTCGGAAGCGTCGGGGAACTGATGGACCTGCTCCGGACCGGGCACGGCGGCGGCCACGGGCTGCGGGTGGCGGCGCTGCTGCGCCGTTCCCACCCCTTCGACAAGGAACTGCAGGTCGCCGGGCTGCTGATCGACCAACCCGCGGAGGCGATCCGCCCGTTGCTGGGCGAGCGGGTGGCCCGGCTCGTACGGCTCCACGGGCGCGGCGCGGCGGCCCCCGGGCCGGACCCCGACGCGGAGTCCCTCGGTCACGCGGCCGAAGCGGGCCGGTCCCCGGGCCTGGACGCGGACGTGCTGGAGGACTGGCGGCCCGTGCTGGAACTGGTCGCCGCCGGGGCCTACGGGCGCACGGCCTGAACGCAGCGCGCCCCTGGCCCCTCGAAGGGGGGACCAGGGGCGCGCGGGTGACGCGGGAGGTGCTGCCTACCAGTTGGCGGGCGCGTAGTCCTTGAGGAAGACGCCGTACAGGTCCTCGCCGAGCTCGCCGCGGACGATCGGGTCGTAGACCCGGGCCGCGCCGTCGACCAGGTCGAGGGGGGCGTGGAAGCCCTCCTCGGCGAGGCGCAGCTTGTCGAAGTGCGGGCGCTCGTCCGTGATCCAGCCGGTGTCGACCGAGGTCATCAGGATCCGGTCGGTCTGGAACATCTCGTGGCCGCTGGTCCGCGTCACCATGTTCATCGCGGCCTTGGCGGCGTTGGTGTTCGGGTGCCCCGCACCCTTGTAGCCGCGGCTGAAGACGCCCTCCATCGCCGAGACGTTCACGACGTACGCCCGCCCGCCGGCCGCCTTTCGGGCGGCCTCGGCCATGGCCGGCCGGAGCGCGCTGATCAGGATGAACGGCGACGTGTAGTTGCACAGCTGGGTTTCGAGCAGCTCCACCGGGGAGATCTGGTCGATCGTCTGCACCCAGGTGTTGCTGTCGACGACGTCGGGCAGCAGGCCGCCCGCGTCGATCGCGGTACCGGCGAGGTGCCGCTCCAGGCTGGCGTTGCCCGCGACCAGTGCGAGATCGGCGACCTTCTGCGCCTCGAGCCCGCTCACGCCGACGGGCAGCGCCGCCAGGCCGTCGACCGCGCCGGAGTTGAAGGCGCCGATGACGTGGTGGGCGGGGAGCTCGCCGGCCGGCAGCGGGGCGCTCTCCCCCTCGACCAGCGCCGCGTACGCGGACGGCAGGCGGCGCACGGTCTGCGTCGCATTGTTGATCAGGATGTCGAGCGGACCGCTCGCGGCCACCTGGTCGGCGAGCGCCACGGACTGGGCCGGGTCGCGCAGGTCGATGCCCACGACCTCCAGGCGGTGCATCCATTCCGCAGAGTCCTCCATCGCCTTGAAGCGGCGGATGGCGTCCTTGGGGAAGCGGGTGGTGATCGTGGTGTGCGCGCCGTCGCGCAGCAGCCGCAGCGCGATGTACATGCCGATCTTGGCCCGGCCGCCGGTGAGCAGCGCGCGCTTGCCGGTGAGGTCGGCACGGGCTTCCCGCTTGGCCCGGTTCTCGACGGCGCAGCTCGGGCAGAGCTGGTGGTAGAAGTAGTCGACCTCGACGTACCGCGTCTTGCAGACGTAGCAGGAGCGCGGGCGCTCGAGGATCCCGGCGATCCGGCCGGTCTCGGTGACCGAGGAGGGCAGCAGGCCCTCGGTCTCGTCGTCGATGCGCTCGGCGGAGCCGGTCGCGGTCGCCTCGGTGACGGCCTTGTCGTTGGCGGTCTTCGCGGCGCGCCGGTCCTGGCGGCGGCGCTGCTTGACCGTCCGGTAGAGACCGGCGGTGGCGCGGCGCACGGTGATCGCGTCCGGGTGGTCGACGTCGAGCTTGTCGAGCTCGTCGAGCACGCTCAGACAGAGGGCCAGGCGGTCGGGGTCGATGCCGGGCCCGAAGGCGTGGACCTGCTCCTGGCTGTCTTCGGTCACCGTCATACCCGCTGCGTTCCTTGATCAGTCGTCCGCGTCCGCCGGATGCGGAAGTCCCCAAAAGGGCTAGTGTACGGATCCCCCACGCGGGAAGACAAACGCACTCCCGCGCTCGCGGCTACTGCGTTCGGAGTACACCCAAGGAGGTACTCGTCCCCGCCTCTAGGGGGAGGAATAGCTCTCCGGACTCGGGCATTGTGACTTTTATGAGTGCCCTGGCTTTTTCGGTCCTGCTGTGCCTGGTCTCCGCCGTGGCGTATGCGGCCGGAGCGATCGTGCAGGAGCGGGTCGCGTCCGTCACGACGGACGGGCCGTACGCCCCGGTGCGCCGGCCCGCCTGGTACGCCGCGATCGCGCTGAACGGCCTGGGCGCCCTGCTGCACGTGGTGGCGCTGGCCTACGGGCCGCTGAGCCTGGTGCAGCCGCTCGGTGCTCTCACCATCGTGTTCGCGCTGCCGATGGCGGCCGTGTTCGTACGGCGCCGGGCCGGAGCCGCCGCCTGGCGCGGGGCCGTCCTGGCCACGGCCGGGCTGGCCGGGCTGCTGGCCCTGACGGGCGGCGGCGGGCGGGCCGAGCAGTCGCTGTCGGGCGGGGAGCAGAGCCTGCTCCTGGCGGCGACCGGCGCCCTGGTGTGCGTGCTGTTCCTGGCTGCGCGCCGGGTGCGGCGGGTCGTCGCGCACAGCGTGCTGCTGGCCACGGCGGCCGGGGCCGCCTTCGGGATGGCCTCGGTGTTCACGAAGTCGGTGGCCGAGAGCTTCGCCCCGGACGCGCTGGTCACCCTGTGGCCGGAACTGACCGCGATCGCCGCGCTCGCCGCCACCGGACTGCTGCTGTCGCAGGCCGCCTACCGCGGCGCCGGGCTGACCGCGCCGCTGGCCACCGTGACGGTGGCCAACCCGGTGGTCGCGGCGGCTGTCGGCATCGCGCTGTTCGACGAGGGATTCCGCTACGGGGCGGCCGGCGCCGCCGCGGCACTGGTGAGCGCGGCGGCAGCGGCGACCGGACTGGTCCTGCTCACCGTCGCGCCCCGGGACGGGCACGTGCGCGTACCGTCGGGACCGGCACCGGCCGGGGCCGGGACCTCGGCCCCGACCCCGGCTTCAGCCCCGGCCCCGGCTTCAGATGGCGACGCCGTGGGCCCTCAGGTACTTCAGCGGGTCGATGTCGGTGCCGTAGCCGGGTCCCGTGCGCACCTCGAAGTGCAGGTGCGGCCCGGTCGAGTTGCCGGTCGAGCCGGAGCGGCCGATCCGCTGCCCGCCGGAGACCGCCGAACCGGCTTTGACCGAGAGCGCCGAGAGGTGCGCGTACTGGGAGTACCGGCCGTCGGTGTGCCGGATGACGACCTGGTACCCGTACGCACCGGCCCAGCCCGCTGAGACGACCTGCCCGCTGCTGACGGCCTTGACCGCGGTGCCGGTGGCCACCGGGAAGTCGACGCCGGTGTGGTAGCCGCTGGACCAGGACGAACCCGCGACGTGGTAGGCGGTGCCGAGGCCCGCGGCGACCGGGGCGCTGAAGGCTCCGGAGGGGGGTCGCGGCTTTTCCGCGGGCTTCTCGGCCGGCTTCTCGGCGGGCTTCTCGGCCGGCTTCTCGGCGGGCTTCTCGGCCGGCTTCTTGCCGGCCTGCTCGACGGGCTTCGCCGGTTCCACGGGCTGCACGGGTTCGGCCGTGCGCGGGGGCTTCTCCGGATTCGGCGCGGGCGGCGCGGCCGTGACGCGCAGGGTGAGCCGCTGCCCGGGGAAGATCAGGTCCGGATCGCCGCCCACGACGGCCCGGTTGGTCGCGTACAGGGACTGCCAGCCGCCCTCGACCTGCTGCTCGGTGGCGATCGCCGACAGCGAGTCCCCGGGTGCCACGACGTAGGGGCTGGGCAGGACGGAAGTCCCGGTCGGCCGGGGCGTCGTGCCCTGTGGAGCGGCCTGCGGAGCCGCCTTCGGAGCGGCCGCGGGGGCCGCCTGCGCCGCGGTCTTCGGAGCCGCCGCCTTCGCGGGGCCCGCCGCCTTGCCCTGCGTGCCGAGAGCGGGCGCCGGGCCGCTGCGGCTGAGTCCGGCCTGCTTCCCGCAGACCGGCCAGGCCTGCGGCCCCTGGCCCTTCAGCACCTTCTCCGCCACGGCGATCTGCTGTGCCCTGGTGGCCAGATCGGCGCGGGCGGCGTACGCGGTGCCGCCGAAGGCGCGCCAGGTGCTCTGGCTGAACTGGAGCCCGCCGTAGTAGCCGTTGCCGGTGTTGACGTGCCAGTTGCTCGTGGACTCGCAGGCGGCGACCTTGTTCCAGGTGTCCACCGAGGCCGCGTGTGCCGCACCCGCGCCCATCAGGGGCAGCGCTATGCCGGCTCCGCCGGCGGTGACGACGAGCGAGGCACGGTTGATGCTGCTCGGCTGATACCGGCGGTGCCGGCCCCGTACACCCATGGGAGCCCCCATCGAAGACATCAGGAACCCCGCAACCTAACGCCACGGCCGGAGCATGACAAGGCGCACAACAAGACGCGTTCCAGCGGAAGTTGATTTCCCGCCGAATGTAGGACACCGGTAAGGATCTCCACCGGGGTAGCGTCGGTGTTCCCGCATTCCGCCGCACATCGAATGCACTGCCGACGCACTCAGGAGCGCACTCACATGACCAGCAGCACGGCCCAGATCGGTGTCACCGGACTGGCGGTGATGGGCAGCAACCTCGCCCGCAACTTCGCCCGCAACGGATTCACCGTCGCCGTCCACAACCGCACGACCGCCAAGACCACGGCCCTCGTCGAGGAGTTCGGACACGAGGGCTCCTTCGTGGCCGCCGGGTCCGCGAAGGAGTTCGTGGACGCGCTGGAGCGCCCGCGCCGTCTGATCGTCATGGTGAAGGCCGGTGAGCCGACCGACGCGGTGATCCGCGAGTTCGCCCCGCTGCTGGAGCCGGGCGACGTGATCATCGACGGCGGGAACGCCCACTTCGAGGACACCCGCCGCCGCGAGAGGGAGCTGCGCGAGCAGGGCCTGCACTTCGCGGGCGTCGGCATCTCGGGCGGCGAGGAGGGCGCGCTGCTCGGTCCGAGCATCATGCCCGGCGGATCCGAGGAGTCGTACGCCTCGCTCGGCCCGCTGCTGGAGAAGATCTCCGCCAAGGCCGCCGACGGCACTCCCTGCACGTCGCACGTGGGCCCCGACGGTGCCGGGCACTTCGTGAAGATGGTGCACAACGGCATCGAGTACGCCGACATGCAGCTCATCGCGGAGGCCTACCACCTGCTGCGCGAGGTGGCCGGCTACTCCCCCGCGAAGATCGCCGAGACCTTCCAGTCCTGGAACGAGGGCCGGCTGGACTCGTACCTGATCGAGATCACCGCCGAGGTGCTCGCGCACACGGATGCCGCGACCGGTCGGCCGTTCGTGGACGTGGTCGCCGACGCCGCCGAGCAGAAGGGCACCGGCCGGTGGACCGTGCAGATCGCCCTCGACCTGGGCGTGCCGGTGTCCGGGATCGCGGAGGCGGTCTTCGCCCGCGCGGTTTCGGGCCACGGCGAGCTGCGTACCGCCGCGCGGGGGCTGGCGGGCCCGAAGGCCGAGCCGCTGGCCGGCGAGGCCGCTGACGCGTTCGCCGCCCAGGTGGAGCAGGCCCTGTACGCCTCGAAGATCGTCTCTTACACGCAGGGCTTCCACCAGATCCAGGCGGGCAGCGAGGAGTACGGCTGGGGCGTGGACCCGGGGGCCGTGGCCTCGCTGTGGCGCGGGGGCTGCATCATCCGGGCCGCGTTCCTGGACCGGATCCGCACCGCGTACGACGCCCGGCCGGAGCTGCCGAGCCTGCTCGCCGACGCCGGGTTCGCCGACGAGATCGGCGCGGCGCAGCACGACTGGCGCGAGGTGCTGGTGGCGGCGGTCCGCCGGGGCATTCCGGTACCGGCCTTCGCGGCCTCGCTGGCGTACTACGACGCCCTGCGCTCGGAGCGGCTCCCGGCTGCCCTGACCCAGGGCCAGCGCGACTTCTTCGGAGCGCACACCTACCGGCGCACCGACCGCGCGGGCTCGTACCACACGCTGTGGAGCGGCGACCGCTCCGAAGTCCGTACGGACTGACGCGGCGGACCGGCTCGGCTCCGCTTCAGCTCAGCGGCTTCAGCTCAGCGGCTCCGGCGCGGGCGGCGGCGCGGGTCCGGGCGGCGGCGGCACCGGGTCGGGTTCGGGCACCGGCCCCGGTGTCGGCGGCTCGGGCCGGGGCAGCGGCGCCGGATCGGGGAACGGATCGGGCAGCGGGGCCGGGTCAGGGACGGGAGGCTGTGTCATACCTCCAGCCTCCCCCGGTCCCGGTTCCGGCGCCCGCCGGGCAGGCGGGTCGTTCGGTTCAGGCAGGGCCCGGCCCGGAAGACCCGCCCTACTCCCCCAGGGCCGCCGCGAGCCCGGACGCGGGGCTGGACAGGACCGGCACGGCGGTGGTGACCAGGGCCTGCGCGCCCGCCATGGAGACCTGGGCGAGGACGATGGCGTCCACGTCGGCGGCCGCGTCCGCCGCGGCGGCCACGAACCCGAGGCAGCCGGCCGCGTCGCCCGCCGCGAAACGGTCCCAGGCCCCCTCGACCACCCGGGTACGGACCGACACCGGCCGGCCGGCCCTCCCGGACTCCTCCGCCAGCAGCTCCGCCGTCGGGGCCAGCGTCGACTCCACGGTGGCCAGTACGAGGATCCGCGGCCCGGTACGGACCGCGGCGGCCGCCAGCGGGCGGTCGACGCGGAGCACCGGGACGCCCAGCTCACCGGCCAGCGACTCGGCGACGGCCCCGATCGAGGAGCAGGTGACCAGGACGGGCCCCGCGGAGCCGGCCAGCAGCTCGCGCACGGCCGGGGCCTGCGACGCGGGTCCCAGCTCGCGGGCGCGTTCCAGCAGCTCCGGAACCACCAGGTGACGCAGGACGGCGCCCGGGTGGTGCCGGTCGCGCAGGGCGTCGAAGACCGGGACGTGCACGGGTGAGGTGTGCAGCAGGGTCAGGCGGCCCGGCGCGGCCGCCGTCACCACAGGTCGGAGTCGGAGTCGAGCTGCGCCTTGGCGGCGGCCACCACCCCGGCCGGCGCCTCGGGCGCCTGCTCGGGGTGTTTGGCGGCCCAGCTCGCGGCATAGGGACACAGCGGGACCACGGGAACGCCCTCGTCGGCCGCGATCCCGTAGAAGGTCTTCACCAGGTTCCCGGCGATCCCGCGTCCCTCGTGCCCCGGCTCGACGACGGTGTGGACCGCCACCAGGGCGTGGGGGGCTTCGGCGAGCACGAAGTAGGCGATGCGGCCGATCACCGCCCCGTCCTCGACGGCCCGCAGCCGCCCGGCCGCCCGGTCGTCCACGATCTTGATCGATCCACTCGACCCGGTCTGCGACATCGTCCCGACTCCCCTCAGACAGCCACCGCGTGGGGGCTGCGCTCCTGGTCCGTTCCCGGAACCGGGGCGGACGGGTCCGCACCCAGCTCGACGATGCGATTGTCGCCGTCGACGTGGACGACGCGCGGCTCGAACACGCGCGCCTCGGCGTCGTCCACCTGCGCGTAGCTGATGAGGATGACCAGGTCACCGGGGTGCACGAGGTGCGCGGCGGCCCCGTTGATCCCGATGACCCCCGAGCCGCGCTCGCCCTCGATGACGTACGTCTCCAGGCGCGCCCCGTTGGTGATGTCCACGATGTGCACGAGCTCGCCGGGCAGCAGGTCCGCCGCGTCGAGGAGATCGGCGTCGATGGTCACGGACCCGACGTAGTGCAGGTCGGCCTGGGTGACGGTGGCCCGGTGGATCTTGGACTTGAACAGAGTACGCAACATGAGAGGTGCTCCTGGCTATCAGCTCCCCGCCTGCATTTGCAGGTCAGGGGCATTTCCTTACCCAATGACGTCTTGCACGCTCGGGGAGTTCTCGCCCCGTTTCTCAGGGCGCATGCTGACCGGTTGCTGACTTTACTGAGGCGCCGCCAGGCAAGTGCAGAGGAACCGAAAGCGCCTTCCGCCTCACCCCACGCGACCGGGCCAAGCCTACGCAGCCACCGGCCCGGACGCCTAGCCCGGGCCGACCTCGCCACAGCCCGCCGCGCTGGGCTCGGGTCGGCGTCATCCGCAGAGGCCAGCGGTGAGGCGTGCGCATCCGGTTGAATGAATGCCGTGACACATACTCTGGGCTTCGCCGAGGAAGACCTGCGCCGACTGGCGGGAGCGCGCTCCTTCGAACGCGGGCTCGACTATCTCTCCGCGGTGTCCCGGCTGGAGGTCGGGAACGAAACGATCACCGCAATCGTGGACGGCAGCGACGCCTACGAGGTCGAGCTGACCGAGGACGAGGCCAGCGGGCTCACCGGCTGGTGCGACTGCCCGTACGGCCAGGAGGGCAACTTCTGCAAGCACTGCGTGGCGGTGGGCCTGACCGTACTGGGGCAGGCCGAATCCGTGCCGCAGCAGCGGTCGGCCGCCGTCTCGCGTACCCGACTGCTGGACACTTGGCTGGAGAGCCGCACCCGCGAGGAACTGCTCGCCCTGGTACGGGAACAGCTCACCGACGATCGTGACCTGCGCCGTCGGCTCGAGCTGCGCGCGGCCACCGCCGGGGAGGACACCGCCATCGCCCGGGAGCGCATCCTGAGCCTCCTCGACACCCGCCCCTTCGCCCGCTACGGCTACGTCGAGTACGCCGACGCCCACGCCTACGGGCAGCAGGCAGCGGAGGCGGTCACCGCGCTGCGGGCGCTGACGGCGAGCGGTCGGTCGGCGGACGCGGTGGAGGTGGCCCGCGAGGCCATCCGGGCTCTCGGCCGGACGTACGGGGAGATCGACGACTCCGACGGCCTGATCGGAGACGTCGCCACCGAGCTGGCCGAGGTCCATCTGGAGGCCTGCCGGACCGCCCGCCCCGATCCGGTGGAGACCGCCGAGTGGCTGGTGCGCCACCTGCTGGACGAGGAGAACGACGCCACGGACATGGACCTCTTCGACTACCGGGAGGTACTGGATGAGCCGGGCACGGCCCGGGCGCGCGAACTGGTGGTGGCCGCCTGGCGGGCCAACCCCCGGGGGTGGGCGGAGAAGTCGCTCATGGAGCACTTCCTGAAGGCTGACGGCGGCAGTGTCGACGCGCTGATCGCGGTCCACGCGGCGGACCTCACACCGAACGGCCACACCCACCTGGTGATCGCCAAGGAGCTGGAGGCCGCGGGCCGCACCGTCGAGGCCCTGGAGTGGGCCGAACGCGGCCTGCGGGAGGCCGAACCCGCCTGGGGGCCGGACGACGAGCTGGTCACCTTCGTCTGCGAACGGCACGCGCGGGCCGGCCGCCTGGCCGACGTGGCCGCCATCCGCCGGGACCTGCTGCGGGCCCGCCCCTCCCTGGCGGCCTACCAGCAGCTGCGTACAGCAGCCCGAGCGGCCGGCGCCTGGGAGGGCTCCGAGCACGCGGGCGCCCTGGAGGTACTGAAGGCGGCCGCCCCGCCCAAGGCCGGCCGCTGGTACGGCGGTTCGGTGCTGGTCGACGCGCTCATGGACGATGCCGACCTCGAAGCCGCCTGGCAGGCCGCCGCCGACGGGTACGCCGACCAGCGGCAGTGGCTGGCCCTGGCCGACCGCATCCGCGACAAGAAGCCGGCCGACGCGCTGACCGTCTACCTGCGCTGGATCGAGCCACTGCGCAAGCAGACCGGCGACAGCACGTACGAAAGCATGGCGAAACTGCTGCTCAGCGCCCGCGCCTGCCACCGCACGCTGGGTACCGAGGCCGCGTTCGCCACCTACCTGGCCACCTTGCGCGCCGACCAGAAACGCAAGCGGAAGCTGATGGCGACGCTCGACCAGCACGGACTCTGAGCGGTACCGCGCCGTCTCACCTGCCGTGCTCCGATGCTTGGCTTGGACCTCGCCGAGCCCTCGTACGCCTTGCGGGGCTGGCTGCGTGCGCGTCCGGCTGCTCGGCTCCCGGTGCGGGCGGCATTGCCGTGCCGACGGGCAGAAGTTCGGTGGTGACGAAAGCGATCACCACCGCGAGGATGGCGATGGGCATCATGGCGGAGCTGCCCAGCAGCAGCACGACGAGGACCACGCTGCTGACCGGTAGCCGCAGCGTGGCGGCCGTGGCGGCGGCCATGCCTGCCACCATGGCCGGTACCAGGCCCAGGCCCGGCAGGGGGGCCAGCAGGACTCCGGCGGCTGCTCCGAGGAAGAGGGCGGGGAAGACCGGGCCGCCGCGCAGGCTGCCCAGGCACAGGGTGTAAGCGGCCCCCTTGAACAGCAGGACTGCGAGCAGTGCGCCCACGCCCCAGGCGTGCGGGTCGGCGGCCAGCCGGCCCAGGGTCGTCTGGCCTGACAGGGCGACGTCTGCGGGGGTGCGGTCGGTGATCAGGGCGTAGAGGGCTGCGCATACGGCGGCTGCCAGGGCGCACAGGACGGTGCGGGAGAGGACGGCTCCCGAGACGTACGCGGCGAGGCGTCGGGCCGCCGCCAGGACGGGGTGCAGGAGGACGGCGAGGGCGATGGCGATGGGTATCGTCCACAGCACGTCCGCCGCGTCCAGGCGCGGGAAGGGCGTGGACAGCTTGAGACTGAGGCTGCCGGTTTCGAGCCCGGTCCAGCGTCCGAAGCCGGTGAAGACCAGGGCCCCGACTCCGCTGGAGAGCAGGGCGGGCAGCATGACCGCGAACAGCTGCGGCCCGCCGAGGCCGGCCACTTCGATCAGGAGTACCGCGGCGATCAGCGGGTTGCCGAAGATCGCCGCGATGGCGGCGGCGGCGCCGGCGGCGCCCAGCAACGCAGTGCTCTGCGGGGTCGCCGGAGCCCGGGTGAGGTCACGGAAGAGCAAGGCCAGGCCGCCACCCAGGGCGATCAGCGGTGCCTCCGGTCCCAGAACGGCGCCGAAGGGCAGGCTCGCGGCCGCGGCAAGCAGGACGCCCGGCAGTGTGGCCGGGGAAGTCCCGCCGGTGTGGAGGCCGGACGCGGGGACGTGCCCGCCGGCGCCGGGCAGATGCGCGGCGACCAGACCGACGACGGCCCCTGCGACCAGGAGCAGGGGGAGCGGCCACCACCACGGCGGCGCGTCCCAGCCCAGCCTGTGCGGAAGGTCCGCCCAGAGGACGTGCTCCAGTTCGTGCAGTCCCACGAGGAACCAGAACGCGATCAGGGAGACCGGGATGCCGAGGAAGGCGGCGAAGGCGAGCACCTTGAGATAGCCGGGAGCGCGGAGTATGTCGCGCAGCCGGTCCGCCTCCTGCGGCTGCTGCCCCCTGGCGGGGTCTGCGGGTCGTGTGCTGGGCTCCGTCATGGATGGCCTTCTTCCTTGCCCATGACCCGAATTCTCAGGGTGGCCGCCGAAGCGGCGCCGGCGGTCGGATGGGGGTCGACCGGTCGAGCCCCCGTTCCCGATGATCCGCCCGGCCGGCGTGCCTCGCCGCTGGAGGGAGGGCCGGACTCATCGTTGTTCATCCCCAGGTGGAGGCGCTGTCTGCGTCTGCCTCCCTCTGCGGAGCCCGACCCTGACGGCTCCGAAGAGCAACTTGGCCACCACGCCCACCACGATCAGGTCGGCGATCATCTGCACAGCGGTCAGGGCGCGGGTGGCCGTGGTTGCGGGGGTGATGTCACCGAAACCTACGGTCGCGAAAACCGTGACAGTGAAGTACAGGGCATCGGTACGGCTCAGAGGCTCGGAGAACGATGCCGACTGCTCCTCGGACAGCACGATGTAGATGGTGGAGAAGACGAGGAGGAACAGAGGCACGGCGGTGGCGAGGGCTTCGACGGCGCGCAGCCGGGGATGAGCGGCGTGGGCGATGGCAGAGATCTGCCACGCCGCCAAGCAGCCGAAGAGGGCCAGACCTACGATGAGCAGCGCCACCAGGGAGACGTCGAATCCCCGTTCCAGGGGCGCCTGGTAGTACAGCACGATGAGCGCGGCCATCGAGGCTATCGAACGCAACAGGGAGCCTGCCACCAGGCGCCGATGCCCTCGACCAAGCCGACGCGGAGGAAGCCGCTGAAAGCGGTCGGATGCCGCTCACGCAGTGAGCCCGGTTTCCCGGCCCCATCGCACTGTGAGTAGCGAACACGCGGCCGCCCGAAGGCATCCTGGCCGAGCAGTTCGGACGACACTCCGTCGAAGGCGAGCTCCCGTCAACGAACTCGACGACCAAGTAGTCGACGGGGCCCATGTCTTCGACGTCGTCGCTCATGAGCACTCCTTGCGTGTGGCTCGGCGGCCCCGGCGGACTTCGGCGATACGTGCCCCTGCGCCGGCTCTGCACGCGTATCGGCGGCCGGTACAGCTCTGTTCTCATTGCAGCATCCGCCGCGCGGCTCCGCACCTGCGCACCATGGTCAGGCGTACGGGCCGATGTCAGCCACTGAGTTGGTAGAGGCTTCGGCCGACAAGCCACAGTCCCAGGGACAGGCAGGTCACGACGATTGCCGGATCCTTGTGGCGCTCCAGCCACGTGCGCAGGCCCAGTAGGGAGAGCTGGGCCCTATCGGGCGAGAACACCACGTACAGCTCCATGGCCAGCAGGGTGGATGTGGCCAAGAGGCAGAAAGCAATGAGGGCCAGGAGCGACGCGCCGTGGGAGAGGTCGGCCTGGACAACGGTGGCGGCAGCAGCGGCAACCATCCCCCAGGGCTGAAGGAGCACGCCGAGGGCGGCTGCGGACCATACGGTGGCGTCGTCCTCCCGGGACGATGCGGACGCCCCTGAAGCCGCGGCCCGCTCCCCTGTCGAAGGATCCGGAGCCGTGGCCGATCGGCGGCGCCGACGGCGCCTGTACTCGCCGTACACGACCAGGCCGACACCGATGACCAGCGTGGCCACGAGTGCCGCGATGGACGGCGGAGAGCGGGGCGGGGGCGGCTGCCCGTCGGTGAGGAGAAGGACGATCGCTATCACGGCCACGAGGCACGCCACCCAGGCAAGGATGAACGCCAGGCCCTTCCGTACCCCACGGGGGGCCGACACCACGAGCACGAAGGCCATGATGGACAGCGGGATCAGCGCGATCGCCAAGCCGATGAGAAGCAGGTCAAGCACCATGGCAGCGCACCCCGCTCCCCCGCATCTTCCCGGACGGCAGGTGGGGCCGAGCCGTCGCCGGTGTCGCTCTCACAGAAGTGAGGCTCATCCGACCATCGTGACCCCGCTCGTGTCCGGGGTGCAACCATGCCCTCGAAAGAGCAAGCGCTAGGCAACGCTCGCAGCCTGATCGAGTTCGCTGTCGAGAGCGAGGGCGGCCAGCCCTCCAGGCGGTCGAGGACCTCCTCGCTCAAGTACGGGTCGCCGTCGACCGGTACATGATCTGCAGGGTTTCGCCGTTGGGAGCTCCGCCGTCCCTCAGCCGCTGGATGAGCCAGCTTCGGAAGGCGTGGGCTTCCTCGGTGAAGCCGAGGTCGCGCATGGGTGAGGAAACGGGTGATGAGGATTGCTGTGTCGGCCAGGTAGAGCTGGCGGGTGATGACGTCGGTGTTGTCCGGCGGTTCGCCCCGAGGGACGCGAACGGGGTCGGCGGTGATGGCGAAGTTTACGCCTCGGCTGCCGTCGAGCAGGCCGGCGAAGATGCTGGGCGAGTCGAAGCGTGGCGAGCAGAACCAGTTGAGTACTCCCTCGGACGAGACGAGGGCACAGGTCTGCGGGTCCCCGATCAATCCGTGCTCGGCGATCGGCGGGTAGGGGCGCATCAGCCCTCCACGAGGGGTGGGAGCACGCCCTGGGTCGCACCCAGGACGCCCCTTGTCGTGGAGGTGGATCGGATATTGGCCCATGAGGAGTCTCCGCGTGCCCGAACCGCGGACCGGTACGCGCCGCATCACTGCGCCGGGCTGGATGCGCCGCACACCCCGCTGCTGGGCCGGCTCCTGGAGCAGCTCGCGACCGTACGGGTCCCGGACTGTGCCACCAGGCTGGCTGCTCAGGCCTTCCTCGGTGCGCTGCCGGCCGTCTTCGTCAAGCGCTCCTGGCACCTGCCGAAGGCGAAGGCGCGGCTTGCCGCCTGCCGGTGGCCGGCCTGGCTCGTCGCCCTGTTCTTCCAGGGCTCTGTGCAGAACGCGTTCGGTGCCGGCCGGGCCGTCGAATTCTTCGTCGCGGTGGTCAGCGGCACCCTGCTGTGGTGGTGGATCCAGCACCTCCTGCCGGGCGGCCGGATTCCGGGACGCGAAGCTCGAGTCCGAGCCGGTGCGCGCGCCTCGGCGGGTGGCTCGGACGGCAGACTCATAGGGCTTCCCGAGGACGACTGAGATGAAGGCCGCTCCCCCGTCATTGGACATGCGGCGCCGCAGTTCCGCGCGTCAGGTTCAGCTCACCCTGTGACGCGTCCCCTCCTCCGACGCCTGCTCCACCTTCACAGTGCAACGTGCACACGCAGCACTGCGTCACCGGCAAAGGAAGGCCGCCGTTCCCCCACTGCCGTCTCGAGGTTGGCAACGGCGGGACACGATCGGGGACCGATGCTGACGACCTGCTGACCTGGACCCTGACAGTACGGCGCTGACCTGCAGAAACGCCCAGAACAACGATTCGTGTCTCCGGTCAGCTGTCGCTACCCGAAGCGGCCACGGCGAGACACTCCGTTGCCGTCCCGGGCCTCCCGCGGCCGGGCGGGCCGCTCGGGCGCGGGGTCAGTCGACGCCCAGCAGGCGCCGCAGGTCTTCGGGGCGGGACGCGAATTCCGCGGCGGCCCCCTGGTGGACGATGAGTCCCTTCCCCATGACCGCCACGCTCCGGGCGGCGGAGAGGGCGAGCGTCAGGTTCTGTTCGACGAGGAGGACCGACATGCCCTGCGCGCTCACCTCGCGGATCACCTCGCCCACGTGGGCGACGATCACCGGGGCGAGCCCGTCGGACGGTTCGTCAAGGAGCAGCAGGCGCGGATTGCCCAGCAGGGCCCGGGCGATCGCGAGCATCTGCTGTTCCCCTCCGGAGAGCTGGTCGCCGCGGTGCCCGAGCCGCTCCCCCAACCGCGGCAGCAGGTCGAGGACGCGGGCCCTGGTCCAGGGTCCGCGCGCCGGGCGCCGCGAGGCGATCGTCAGGTGTTCGTCCACGGTCAGCGGGGCGAACACCCTGCGGCCCTGGGGGACGACGCCGACCCCTGCCCGGGCGATCACGTCGACGCGGGCTCCGGCGAGCTCCCGGCCGTCGAGGCCGACGCTGCCCTCGTAGGGGCGGACGAGCCCCATGACGGTCGAGATGAGGGTGGTCTTCCCGACTCCGTTCCGGCCGAGGAGGGCGACGGTCCCGCCCGCGTCGAGGTCCAGGTCCACACCGCCGAGGACGATGCCCCCGGCGTAGCCGGAGCGCAGCCCGCGGATGCGCAGGAGCGGGTTCACGAGGTGGCCTCCATGGTGCCGAGGTAGGCGGTCTGGACTTCGGCGGAGGCGCGCACCTCGTCCGGGGAGCCCGTCTTCAGGTGTCTGCCGAGGTGCATGACCGTGACCGTGTCCGCGAGTTGGAAGACCATGTCGAGGTCGTGCTCGACGAGGAGTACGGTCACCTCCCCCGGCAGGGCGGCGATCAGTTCGGTGAGCCGCGCCGTCTCCGCCGGCGACATGCCGGCGGCCGGTTCGTCCAGGAGCAGCAGGCGGGGTTCGGTCCCCAGCGCCACGGCGACCTCCAACTGGCGCCGCTCGCCGTGCGAGAGCTCGGCGGCCGGGAGGTCGTGCCGGGTGGGCAGGCCGACCCGGTCGAGCAGTTCGTGCGCCTGCGCGATCGCCGCGCCCCGGGCGGCGGCCCGGGAAGCACCCCGGGATGCGCCCCTGGATGCGGCCCGGCGCACCACGGCGAGCAGCACGTTCTCCAGCACGGTCTCGCGCAGGAAGAGACTGGAGTGCTGGAACGTCGCCGCGACGCCGAGCCCGACCCGGCAGTGTACGGGCAGCCGGGTCACGTCCTGGCCGTCGACGAGGATGGTTCCGGCGGTGGCCGGCAAGGTGCCCGAGATCAGGCCGAACAGTGTGGACTTGCCCGCACCGTTCGGGCCGATGATCGCGTGCCGGGTGCCCGGCCGCACCCTGAGGTCGACCTCGTCGAGGGCTCGGAAGGAGCCGAAGTGCCTTGACGCCCGGCGCAGTTCCAGTAGATCGTGATCTGTCATGCCGTCCTCTTCCGGGTGAGCCTGTGCGGGATCCGTACGCCGGCCAGTCCTCGGGGCAGCGTGTAGACGGCGATGACGAAGAGCAGTCCGAGCAGCAGCGGACCGCGTCCGGCGACGGCTTCGAGGTTCCCGAGGTAGTCGCGGGTGAGCCAGACGAGCGCGGCGCCGGCGCACGCCCCCCGCATCGAGCCGGAGCCTCCGATGACCACGGCCAGCAGGGCCAGCGCGGCGATCTCGAAGCCGGCGTCGCCGGGCGAGACGAACCGCTGTACCGAGACCCACAGGGCCCCGGCGGCGCCGGCCAGCGCCCCGGCCCCGCAGTAGACGGTCAGGGCGTACCGCTGCGTGGGGTAGCCGATCGCCCGCATGCGGGGTTCGTTGTCGCGGATGCCGCGCAGGGCGAGGGCGAACGAGGTCGAGCCCAGCCGGGAGACCGCCGCGAAGAGCAGCAGGAAGACGGCCAGGACGTAGAAGTAGACCAGCCCGTCGAGCTCCAGGGCGGGCATGCCGGGCAGCGGTACGACGGGCGGGATGCCCGACATCCCGTCGGTGCCGTTGGTCAGCGACTTCCAGTTGACGGCGGCGCTGTAGACGATCTCGCCGATGGCCAGCGTGAGCATCAGGAACACCACGCCCCGGGCCCTCACGGCGAGCCATCCGGTCGGTACCGCCACGAGTGCGGAGACGCCTGCGGCGATGAGGAGTTGGAACACTCCGATGTCGGTGATCCGCGTCGCCACGATCGCCGCCGCATAGGCGCCGACGCCGAAGTAGGCGGACTGGCCGAGGGTCGGCATCCCGGTCAGACCGGTGAGCAGGTTGACGCTCAGGACGAGGAGGGCGAACACCAGGATGCGCGACAGCGTGCCGACCGCGTAGGGGCCGAGGACGAAGGGGGCCAGGGCGAGGGCGCCGGCCGCGGCGATGGCCGGCAGCCGCCGGCGTGCCGCGGAGCCGGCGGTTGCGAACGTGCTCATGCGCGCACCGCCGACGGGAGGAGGCCGTGCGGGCGGACCACGAGGACGAGCAGCATGGTGCCGAAGAGGAGGAAGGGGGCGTACTCCGGGAGCAGGGCAACCCCGAGCGTCTGCACCTGGCCGATCAGGAGCGCTCCGGCGAGTGCGCCGCGCACCGATCCGAGGCCCCCCACGACCACGACGACGAGCGAGAGGACGAGCACGGTCTCGTCGACGCCCGGCCCGGGGCCGAGGATCGGCGCCCCGAGGACTCCGCCGACCGCCGCCAGGGCGGCGCCGGCCGCGAAGACTCCGTAGAGCACCTTGCGGATGTCGATGCCGAGCGCGCGGACCATGTCCCGGTCGGCGACGGTGGCCCGTACGAGGGCTCCGAGCGAGCTGCGCTCGAAGACGAGGTACACGAGGAGCGCGAGGCCGGCCGCGACGGCGATGAACACCAGCCGGTAGACGGGATAGGCGTGGCCGAGGAGGCCGACCGTCCCTCGCAGGGCCGTGGGCGGGTCCGTGGGCAGTACGTCTCCGCCGAAGGCCGCGGCGAGGAGGTCGGCCACGATGAAGGTGATGCCGAGCGTCAGCACGGCTTGGTCCAGGTGCCCGCGGCGGGCCAGGGGCTGGGTGAGGAAGGTCAGCGCCGCCCCGCCCATGGTGCCCACCAGGGCGCCCGCCAGCAGCGCGAGGAGGAGACCCCAGAGGCTCCCGTCGGACAGCGCGTAGGCGACGTAGGCCCCGGCCAGGTAGAGCGTGCCGTGCGCGAGGTTGAGCACGTCCATCATGCCGAAGACCAGGGAGAGTCCGACCGCGATCGTGAACAGCAGCAGACCGAAGGCGACCCCGTCGACGACGCTGACGAAGTTGCCGTCCAACCATCCGGACATGTCAGCCGCCCAGTCTGCCGAGCTCGGAACTGACGGTGTTGGAGCCCTGCTTGACCTCACGCAGGTACCAGGGCTGGACGGGCGTCCCGCCGCCGTTGAACCGCCAGGTGCCGCGCGGGCTGTCGATGTCCCCCACCCCGGCGATGGCCGCGTTGACCGTTTCGGAGGTCACCGTGGAGCCGGCCGCCTTGATCGCCTTGTCGAGGACCTGCGCCGCGTCCCACGACGCCATCGCGTACGTGGTCGGGGCCGACCCGTAGGCGGTCGTGTACGCCGGTGCGAACTGCTGGTTGGCGGCGTTGTCCAGGTCCGCGCTGTAGTTGAGCGCCGTGAGGATGCCGTCGGCCGCGTCTCCTTGCCCCGTGAGCACCCCGCCTTCGGTGAGGAAGCCGGGCGCGTAGAGCGGGATCTTGCCGGCCAGTCCGAAGTCCCGGTACTGCTTGACGAAGTCGACGGCGGCGCCGCCGGCGTAGAAGCAGAAGACGGCCTTCGCTCCGGACTTCTCGATCTGCGCGAGGTACGGCTGGAAGTTCTTGGTTCCCGGGAACGGCGTGTAGACCTCCTCCCCCGCCATCTTTCCGCCCGCCGGGAGGAAGGTGGACTTGAAGCCCTCCACCTCGTCCTTGCCCGCCTGGTATCCCGCGGCGATCAGGAAGACGGGGCCGCCGGCCCGCTCGGCGACGTGCTTGCCGAGCGCCTTGCCCGGTTCGTCGTTGACGTACGAGGTGCGCCAGATGTACGTGGTCCCGGTCAGCGTCGTGGGCGAGGCGTTCGAGCCGACGAGCGGGACCTTGCCGGTCTCGAACAGGTCCTTGACCCCGTTGATGGTGGCCGAGCTGACCACCCCGCTCACCGCGAGCACCCGGTCCTGCTTCACCAGCTTCTCGGCCGCCGCCTTGCCCGAGTCGGCCGTCTCCCCCTCGTCGGCGACCACGATCTCCACCTCGCGGCCGCCGAGCTTGCCGCCGTGCCGCGCGACGTAGAGCTCGAAGCCCTGCTTCATGTCGTCGCCCAGCGCCTTGTAGGTCCCCGACCGCGGGACGAGGAGCCCGATCTTCACGGGCCCGCCCTGCTCGTCCTCGGCGGCCCCGAGGCTCGCACCACCGCATGCCGTGGTCAGCAAGAGCGCCGTCGATGCGGCGGCCAGACCAACGGGACGAAACCGACCTGCCATGGGAACTCCGTACGTAGTCAACCGGCCCTGGAGGGCGGGATGTTGCTGATGGGTCCGCCGTGGGGAGTCCCAGGCGTGGAAGGTCCGGCTCTCAGGGATGACCTGGCCGCCGGTCGTAGTGACACGTGTCTATCGCGCTTTTCCGACGCCCGTCAAGACTTCGCAAGATTTACCTCCCCACCCTCCCCGGACCCCTTGACCCGCGCCCCACGCATGGCGCGATACTGACCCTCGTCAAAATCTCGCTATATGAATTCCGGCGACGGGCCCACGATCAGCCAGGGAGTGACGCACCATGACCGACGATCCATCCCGGCGCAAAGTCCTCAGGAACAGCGGGGTGTTGGCAGGCGCCGCACTGCTCTCCGGGGTGGCGGGCGGGCGCGCGGCACAGGCCGCCCCGCACACCGCCGGGTCCTCACCCGTCGTGGAACTGCCCTCGGGCCGCCTGCGCGGGGGCACCGAAGGAGGGCTCTCGGTGTTCAAGGGCGTGCCCTACGCGGCACCGCCGGTCGGCGCCCTGCGATGGCGCCCGGCCCAGCCCCACCCGGGGTGGCAGGGCACGCGCGACGCGACCGCCTTCGGCCCGAGCGCCCCGCAGCCCTACCGGGAGGGAGGCGACCAGGTGCTCGGCACCCACGGCTCGCCCCCCTTCGACGAGGACTGCCTGACGCTCAACGTCTGGACACCGGGAACCGACGACGCCAAGCGGCCGGTCATGGTCTGGATCCACGGCGGCGGATTCATCTCCGGATCCGGGTCGATGCCGGGCTACTCCGGCGAGACCTTCGCGCGCGACGGCGACCTCGTCGTCGTGACCGTCAACTACCGCCTCGGCCCCCTGGGTTACCTCTACTTCGGCGAGGACGGCGCCGGGGGGAACTTCTGGCTCACCGACCAACTCGCCGCGCTGCGCTGGGTGCGCGACAACATCGCCGCGTTCGGCGGCGACCCCGACGAGATCACCCTCGCCGGCCAGTCGGGCGGCGCGCTGTCGGTGGCGGCGCTGGCCGGCGCCCCGGCCGCTCGGCGACCGGGCCGCCCGCTGTTCCGGCGCGCCATCCTGCAGAGCCCGCCGCTCGGCCTGAAGATCCCCACGCGTGCCGAATCCCTTGAGCGCACCGCCGCCTACCTGGACATCCTCGAGGCCAGGAACGTGACCGAACTGCGGGCCGTGCCCTGGCCGCGCCTGATCGCCGCCACCTTCGAGATGTTCGGGCGCACCGGACGGTGGGGCTACTGGTCGACCCCGTTCCTTCCGGTGCTCGACGGGGTCACGCTGGACCGCGACCCCGCCGACCTGCTGCTCGGCGGAGCCGGCGCGGACATCGACGTCCTGATCGGCTGGACCAGGGAGGAGGCCAACTTCGCCTTCGCGCTGAGCGAGCCGTACGCCGCCGCGACCAGGGAGCAGGTCGTCGCCAGGGCGCGGGACACCTTCGGGAACCGGGCGGAGCAGGCGTACACCGCGTACGAAGAGGCCCGGCCGGGTGCCCGCCCCGTGGACGTCCTGATGGACCTGATCACCGACGACCTGTTCCGCATGCCCGCCGTGGCGCTGGCCGAAAGGCGGGCGGCCCGCGGACGTCCGGTCTGGGCGTACCAGTTCAACCTTCCGACGCCCGCGCACGGCGGCCGGCTCGGGGCCGCGCACTGCCTGGAGCTGCCGTTCGTGTTCGACAACTTCGACAAGTGGTCGCAGGCGCCCTTCCTGGCGGGACTGAACCCCCGGGTCCGTGACGGTCTCGCCTCGACGATGCACACGGCCTGGATCTCCTTCATCCGCACCGGCGACCCCCATCACCACCCCATGCCCCAATGGGGTCGCTACGACCGGGACACCCGCACGACGATGGCCCTCGACTCGGTCACCACCGCCGTCGACGACCTAGCGGGCTACTGGCGGCGGCTGCACCATCCGGCAGGGCGGTGACCGCTCGCGGCGGCGTCCGGACCCCGGCCGTCAGCCCTCGGGGGTCGCCTCCGCGAGGCCGGTGACCTCTTGTACGTGCCGCAGGCTCGGAGCCGCGAGCACCTCGTTGAGCTGCTGGAAGACCTGACGAGCGGCGACCGCGTTCCAGTCGGCGGGGAGCAGCTCGGCGGGGAGGCCCGGGTCCAGGTAGGGCAGGCGGCGCCACTGGGTGAGCATCGGGACGTAGTGGCGGAACGCCTCGGCGCCGTCGATGTCGCCCTGCCGGGCGAGACCGGCGGCGACGGGGCCGTGCGCCCGGGTGAAGCCGGCGTACTGCTCCTGGATCGCCGGGAAGTCCCACCACGAGCTGACCGTCCCGGGCAGGTCGCTGAAGGCCGCGTAGTCGGCGGCGAACAGGTGGACGTAGTCGCTGAGCCCGCGCCGGACGAGCATGTCGCGGGCGTCGTCGAGGAGGCGGCCGGGCGCCAGCCACACGCCCGGGGCGATGTTCCCGAAGCCGAGCCAGGTCAGCCGGGTGCGCAGCTGGTAGCGGTAGGACCGTTCGGACTCCGGGACGGAGAAGACGGCCATCGCCCAGCCGTCGCTCAGCTCCGCCGGTTCCAGGCTGCCGAAGATGCGCCGGTCGCCCTCGTCGAAGACGGGTCGAGCGGCCGGACTGAGCCGGTAGCCCGTGGCGCCGCGGCGCTCCGGTTCGAGGACGCCCTTCTTCTTGAGCCGGGAGATCGCCGAGCGCGCCGCCGGGCCGTCGACGTCCAGTTCGGACATCAGGGCGATCAGGCCGGCGACGGATATCCAGCCGCCGAGGTCTCGCAGGAACGCACCGTAGACCGTGTTGATCAGCGAGCTGGGCCGAATCGGACTGTCCGCCATGATCGCCTTCCGTCGTATGCGGTCGCGATCTTACCGCCCCCTCGATCGTCGGACGGGCTCCGAGACGGAGGGCGAATCGTTCCCGGAAGGTCCGCTCCCCGTCCGCGTTCCGCAGGTCAGGGGCGTCGCGGCACCCTACGGGCCTTCGTGATTCCGGCCGGCCCTCTCCCGGCCGTCCCCCGGACACCTCTCCGACGCCTCCCGGCCCGTTTCCGGGGACCTCTCGTAGCCTCGGGCAACTTGGGTGTCCAGCAGGTGAGTTACCTGCCGGAAGGCATAGGACGGCGCACACCGTTCCGGTACCTTTCCGTCACGTCGCCGCCACACCCGGGGCACAGGGCCCCACGGGACTTGCGGCGCGAAGGACCCGACACCTGTTGACGACAGCGACCGAAGTCTTCACAGTCCGGCCGTACACCCCGCACTGCCAGGTGATCCACACCGAAGGCGATCACGCCGTGATCGGCATCTCGCCCGGAAACAGCTACTTCTCCGCCCAGCGCGTCATCGACCTCGCCCACTGGGGCATGCGCAACTTCGCACAGGTCGACCTCATCTACACCGACCTGCACGTGGCCGAGATGTACGAGGCCCTCGGCTACGACCCCGACGAAGCCCGGCGCAAGGCGGTCAAGAACCTGCGGGGCGTCCGCGCCAAGGTCAACAACGCCGCGGCCGAGGCCGACCCCGCCGGCGCCCGTTTACGCGCACGCCCCATGTCGGCCCTCACCGACATCCCCGCGTACCGCAGGCTCCACAGCCACCTGTACAACCTGCTCGACACCGACCCGGAATTCCGCAGCACCTGCAATTCCCTGGTCGACGCGTTCCTCTCCTCCAAGGTGCTGGGCGGGAAGACCGCCACCACCCGGCAGCGCGAGGTCTGCCTGCAGTACGTCTGCGCCGAAGCGCCGCTCTTCCTCGACACCCCCGCCATCCTCGGGGTGCCGTCCTCCCTCAACTGCTACCACCAGCTCCTGCCGATGGCGGAACTGCTCTATTCGCGCGGCTCCGGCCTGCGCGCCTCCCGCAACCAGGGCCACGCCGTCATCACCCCCGCCGAAGGAGCACCCGATGTCCACTGAGACCCTCCTCGACTTCCCCTTCTCCGCGCGCGGCGACCAGCTCCCCCACCAGGTCGAGGAACTGCGCGACGAGCCGGTCAAGCGGGTCCGCACGATCGCCGGGGACGAAGCCTGGCTCGTCTCCTCCTACGAGCTGTGCAAGCAGGTCCTCGAAGATCCCAGATTCAGCCTGAAGGACACCTCCGCCCCCGGGGTGCCCCGCCAGTACGCGCTGACGATCCCGCCCGAGGTCGTCAACAACATGGGCAACATCACCGGCGCCGGACTGCGCAAGGCCGTCCTGAAGGCGATCAACCCCAAGACCGACGGCCTCACCGACTGGATGCGCGCCCACGCCTCCACCCTCGTCGACGGCCTCCTCACCCACGGGGCGCCGGTCGACCTGCGCGGCCAGTTCACCAACCCGTACGCCGAGCACCTGCACTGCCGCATCCTCGGCATCCCGCAGGCCGACGCGCCGCGCCTGGCGTCCAGCCTCGACATCGCGTTCATGAACTCGGCCTGCCCCGTCACCGGTGCCCAGCTCAACTGGGACCGGGACATCGCCTACATGGTCGAGCGCCTCGACGACCCCGCCACCACCGGGCTCGTCGCCGAGCTGGCGGCCCTGCGTCCGGACCCCCAATACGCGCACCTCACCGACGAGATGCTCGCCACGGTCGGGGTCACCCTGTTCGGCGCCGGGGTCATCTCCACCATGGGCTTCCTGACGATGGCGGTCTTCTCCCTCCTCCAGAACCCGGACGTGTGGGAGCAGTTGCGGAAGGCTCCGGAGAAGATGCCCGCGGCCGTGGACGAACTCCTGCGGGTCAACCTCTCGATCGGTGACGGCCTGCCCCGCCTCGCGCTCGAAGACCTCACCCTCGGGGACGTCGAGGTGAAGAAGGGGGAACTCCTCCTCGTCCTGGTCGAGGCCGCCAACACCGACCCGGCCGTGTTCGGCGACCCCCACGTCGTCGACATCGACCGGCAGAACGCGGCCGCCCACCTCTCCTTCGGCGGCGGACAGCACTACTGCCCCGCCACCGCCCTCGGCAAGCGGCACACCGAGATCGCCCTCGAGGTGCTCCTGGAGAAGATGCCCCGCCTCCAGCTCGCCGTTCCGGTCGACCAGCTCGTCTGGCGCACCCGGTTCATGAAGCGCCTTCCCGAGCGGCTCCCCGTCCTCTGGTAGCAGGGCGGTGGGACGGCTGCCCCGGCCGGCTACCAGTGGCCGGGGCACCCGGCGTGGCCGGCCCGCCGCGTCACGGGGTGAAGGGGACGCCGTCCAGGGTCCAGTGGGGATCCACGGCGACGCCCAGCGCCGCGTACACATGGGCGGCGACGTCGGTGTGCCTGACCGCCCGCGGGGCCCCGCCCGCGATCAGGCCGGGGCCGCTCGCCGCCACCCAGGCGGTGCGCTCCAGCTCGCTGCGCCCGCCGTGGCCCCCCTCGTCGCGGTGGCCGTGGTCGGTCACCACGATGACCGTCCACTGCTCCCCGGGGCGGCCCGGACGGTCGCGGACCGCCTTGAGCAACCGGCCCAGGCGCTGGTCCGCCGTCTCGATCGCCCGGCGGTACTCCGGCCCGCAGCCGAGGAAGTGGGCGGTCTCGTCGACGGCGCCGAGGTAGACGAAGGAGGCGTCGAGGTCTTCTCCGGAGCCCAGGACGCGCGCCGCTTCGGCCGTCACGGCCTCGTCGGCCTCCTCCCAGCCCTCCGGCGTGTCCGCGCGGGGAGCGATGAAGCTCAGCCGGCTGGGGGCGGTGAAGAGCGGGCCGCCCTGCTGCGCGAGGAACAGCGGGGCCCAGCCGCCGGCGGCGAAGGTCCGCCGGCCGCATTCGAGTGCCAGTCGGGTGGTGAAGTCGGGGAAGACGTCGAGCCGGTTTCCGTCGAGGCGGTTGCCCCAGACCCCGTGCTTGGCCACGGTGACCCCGGTGGCGATGGTGGACCAGCAGGGCCCGGACATCGTCGGCGTGGCCTCGTCGATCTCGACGGGCGCCAGGAAGCCCGCGTCCGCTATCTCGTCGAGGTGCGGGGTGTCCAGCTCGGCCAGCAGGTCGAGCCGTACGCCGTCGATGCCGACGACCAGAACGTGCTGCGTGTGCATGAAGGGTCCAGGGTGTCCGTGGATGGGTGGATGGGTGCGCGCGGGGCGCGCTCGTTCGCCAACGGGCTTGCGGGGCCGGCGGCCTGGGGGGTCGGGGGCCTGTGGGGTCGGGGGCCTGTGGGGTCGGGGGCCTGTGGGGCAACGGGGCGAAGCGGCGGCTATCGGGGCTCCGTCGGCAGGCGGTGCGCGCCCGCCGCCGGGGTGACGGAGAGGAGCCGCGGGAGGCCGTGGCCGGCCGCTCCGAAGGCCGCGGTGACGGAGCCGCCCACCGCGTCCTCGCGCCCCGCCTCCACCAGCGCGATGACGGAGCCGCCGAAGCCGCCTCCCGTCATCCGGGCCCCGAGGGCACCGGCGCCCAGTGCGGCGGTCACGGCGAGGTCGGTCTCCGGGCAGGAGACCCGGTAGTCGTCGCGGAGCGACGCGTGACCCGCCGTGAGGATCGGGCCGAGGGCGGCCGCGTCGTCCGCCCGGAGCCGCGCGACGGCCTCGGCGACCCGGCCGTTCTCCGTCACCACGTGGCGGACCAGCGGTACGAGTTCCACCGGGAGGCCCTCCAGGGCCCCCGCGAGGTCCGCGGCGGGCAGGTCCCGCAGGGCGCGCAGGCCGAGCAGCGCGGCCGCCCGTTCACAGCCCGCGCGCAGGGCCGCGTACGCCCCGTCGCCCAGGTCGTGGGAGACCCGGGTGTCGATGACCAGGAGGCCGAGCCCCTGTCCGGGGAGGTCGAGGGGTACCTGCCGGTGGTGTTCCGGGGTGCGGGCGTCGAGGTGGAGGGCGGCCCCGGTGGTGCAGCACACGGAGGCCATCTGGTCCATGATCCCGCAGGGGACGCCGGCGAAGCCGTTCTCCGCCCGCTGGGCGATCCGGGCCAGTTCGGGCCCGGGCAGCCGCAGTCCGTACAGGTCGTCGTAGGCAACGGCGACCGCGCACTCCAGCGCGGCGGAGGAGGACAGGCCCGCGCCGGTGGGCACCGTGCTGTCGAAGTGGAGGTCCGCGCCGCCGACGGCGTGGCCCGCCTCGGCTAGGGCCCAGACCACTCCGGCCGGATACGCGGCCCAGCCCGGCACGGACCCGGGGGTCAGGGCGGCCACGGCGAGTTCGGTGATCCGGTCGTCGCCTTGCGCGCTGTGCACGAGCAGCCGGCCGTCCGTACGGGCTCGGGCGGCGAGCAGGGTGGTCTGCGGGAGGGCGATGGGGAGGGCGAACCCGTCGTTGTAGTCGGTGTGTTCACCGATCAGGTTGACCCGGCCGGGCGCCGCCCAGACCCCGTCGGGGGAGCCGCCGAAGATCTTCCCGAAGGCATCTGAGACCTGCCCGGCCCGCACCGCGTCGTCCCCGCCGTCTTCGGATCCAGCCGTCCGGTTCACGCCAGGGCCTCCCGCAGTCGTCGCGCGGCCGTCTCGGGGGCCACGTCGTTGATGAAGGCTTCCGTCCCGGACTCCGCCCCCGCGAGGAACTTGAGCTTGTCGGGAGTCCTCCTGATGGTGAACAGCTCCAGGTGCAGGGCCAGTTCCTCCCCCCGGGTACGGGGCGCCTGGTGCCACGCGGAGATGTACGGGGTGGGGGCCGGCCCTCGCCGCACGCGCGACGGCGACGGCGACGGCTCCGGCTCCGGCTCCGGCTCCGGTACGGGAAACAGCCGGTCGAAGCGGCGCAGCAAGTCCAGGTAGACGTCCGGGAACTCGGCCCGCTCGGCTTCGGTGAGGCAGGTCAGGTCGGGCACCCGGCGGTGCGGGTAGAGGTGGACCTCGTACGGCCAGCGGGCGGCGTAGGGCACGAAGGCGGTCCAGTGCTCCCCGGCCGCCACCACCCGTTCGGTGGCGGCGCGGGCCCCTGCCAGCAGATCCTCGAAGAGGTTGCGGCCGGTGGCGGCGCGGTGTGCCTCCGCGGCGGCCGTCATCTTGGCGGTGCGCGGCGTCACGAAGGGGAAGGCGTAGATCTGGCCGTGCGGATGGGCGAGGGTCACCCCGATCTCGGCCCCCCGGTTCTCGAAGCAGTACACCTGCTCGACGCCGGGGAGGGCGGAGAGTTCCGCGGTGCGGTCGGTCCACGCGTCCAGGACCAGCCGGGCCGCGGTCGGGGTGAGGTCGGCGAAACCGGCGTCGTGGTCGGGGGTGAAGCAGACGACTTCGCAGCGCCCGGCCTCTCCCGCGAGGGAGGGGAAGCGGTTCTCGAAGACGGCCACCTCGTAGTCGGAGGCGGGGATCTCGCTGAGCCGGCCGTCCCGGGAGGGGCAGAGCGGGCATTCGCCGGCGGGCGGGTGGTAGATCCGGTTCTGGCGGTGGGACGCGATGGTGATCCAGTCACCGGTGGCCTCGTCCCGCCGCAGTTCCGGCCGACTCTCCACCGGGTCCAGGGGGCGCAGGTCGGACGCGTCGCGCACGGCACCGTCGTCGGTGTCGAAGTAGATCAGTTCGCGGCCGTCCGCGAGTTTCGCAAGGGTCTTCTTCACCCGCCGAGAATAAACAGTCTCGAACATTTTCCACCACCCCACGCCGAGTTTTCCCCCAGACTCCAACAACATGGTCGTGTTATCTTGCTGCCTTCTGACCGGATTCGCCGACTACCGGGAGCGACCCGTGGCCGAGCAGGCTGCCCAACTGGCCCACCAGCGACGCGCTCTCATCCTGGAAGCGGTCCGGCGCGAGGGCGCGGTACGGGTGGCGGATCTGGTCGGGCAGTTCGGCGTCTCGGACATGACCGTCCGCCGGGATCTGGACGCCCTCGCCCGGCGCGGCGTCGTGGAGAAGGTCCACGGCGGGGCCGTCGCCCCGGCCGGTGCCAGCGGGCACGAGCCCGGGTTCGACGCCAAGTCGGATCTGGAGGGCGACGCCAAGGCGGCCATCGCGGACACGGCGGCGAGCCTGGTGGAACCGGGCAGCGTGGTCGCGGTCTCGGGCGGCACCACCGCGCACGCCGTCGCCGCCCGGCTGCTCGGGATCCCGCGGCTCACCATCGTCACCAACTCCCTCCCGGTGGCGGAGCTGGTGTGGGCCGACGGCCGGGAGCGCGGGGCCGGCGCTGCCACCCTGCTGCTCACCGGCGGCTCCCCCACCCCCTCGGCCGCGCTGGTCGGACCGCTCGCGGACCTGGCGATCGGCTCCCTCCACGTGGACCTCCTCTTCCTCGGCGCGCACGGGGTGGCGCAGGGCGCCGGTCTGACCACCCCCAACCTCATGGAGGCCCAGACCAACCGGGCCCTGGTCGCCTCGGCACGCCGGGTCGCCGTCGTCGCGGACCACACCAAATGGGGCGTGGTGGGCCTCAGCGGCTTCGCCGCCCTCCACCAGGCCGACTGGTTCGTCACCGACGCGGGCCTCCCCGCCCCCGCCCGTGCCGCGCTGGCGGAGGAAGTGGGCGAACTGCTCGTCGCGGGCGAGCCCCAGCACTGATCCGCTCCGCCCTTCCGTCCGGACGGTCCCGGCCCTGTTCCCGCGAGGGCGGCGGCTCCACTTTGAGGAGAAGGGCAAGGGCGGGCGCCCCTGCCGGGTGTCGCGGGGGGGGCGGGCGGGGATGGATGCGTTCTTCGAGTACGGGCTGCTGGCGCTGGTGTACGGGGTCTCCTTGGCCGGGGTGTTCGCGGTGCGGGAAGCGAGGGCGGAGCGCAGCGCCCGGCGCGCCCGTGCCGTGGCGGCGGGGGCCCGCACCGGGATTCCCTGCCGGATCGTCTGGCGGCAGGGGCTGGGGCATCGGCTCCCCTCGTACGGAAGGCTCACGCCGACCGGGGACCCGGACGCGGCCCGGGGCTGGGCCGGGATCCAGGCCGGCGCCGTGTTCACCCGGCTCGGGGGCATTGCGGTGGAGCTTCCGGTGGGCGGCCGGGTGGAGCGGCGGCCCACCTTCTGGGTCCACGCGCGCCACGTACTCCGGTACCGCGGGCCCGGCGGTGAGGAGATCCTCCTCAAGGTCCACCGCGAGGAGGCCGAGGTGGTCGCCCGGCTCCTGGGCGCTCGGGGGACGGACGGTTCTGGTTGAGCCCCGCGGCCGGGGCGGCTCCCTCGGGCTCGCCGACTCAAAGGACTCCGCGGGACGCCTCGGGGGGCCGGGCCGGCCCGGACGGCACGGCCCCCGGAGGTGTGCCGCTCCTTGGGTCCGGTACACCTCGGGGGCTTCGTGTCGCCGTGAGGTCAGTTCTGGCGCAGGGGTGGCATCGGCAGCGGGATGGAGTAGGCGGTGGCGCCGGCGCCCACCCCGCCTTCGCAGGTGTTCGGCGGCAGGGTGCCCGTCCCTCGCGTCGAGGGCCTCTCGGCCGCCCAGAACATGTAGCCGAGCAGGCCCGCCGTGGTTCCCGCGCCGTGCGGAGCCGCGGACTGGGTGAACGAACCGGTCGACTTCTGCAGGGAGTTCGCGAAGTTGGTGCACTCGGGCAGGGACTTCGTCTGGTCGCTGATGTAGAGCCCCGCGGTGAACTTGGCGGGCGCCAGCGGCAGGACGGGCGGCGAGTACGTGGGCTTGCCGTCCAGGTGTTCCTGCCAGTTGGCGATCGCGCTGCTGGTGGAGGGCTGACGGGCGGGCACCATGGCGTTGGCGTAGTCGAGCACCGGGGTATCCGTGCGCAGCCAGTCGGCGGTCGCCTTGCGGTTGATGCCGATCAGCCAGCGGTCGCCGGCGGCGGTGTCGATCGTGAGTCGCGCGCGGTGGTCGGCGCCGGAGGCGTCGTACGGGTGGCGGGACCGGTAGGCGTCGATGAAGGCCTGCAGGCCGGCCAGGTTCGGGTTGGTGTTCTGCTCGTAGTCGATCTCGATGCCCACACCGAGCCGGGTCGCGGCCTCGGCCGCGTTCAGCCCGAGCTGCGAGGCGTTCTCGGCCAGCGCCGCGTCCCACTCGTCGGTGTAGGTGATGCCACCGATCGAAAGCATCACGCGGACGCCGCGCGAGGTGAAGTACTGGACGATCTCGGGGGTCATCCCGCGCGGGAGCCCGTCGACCGTGGTGGCGTCGTTCGTACGGTGCAGCAGCTTGAGCGGTTCGACGAAGCTCAGGACGACCAGGTTCACGGAGGGGCGGCCGTCGCCGCGGTCGATGAGCCAGTGGTTCATCGAGTCGAACTCCGCGACGGTGCGGACCGTGCCCCACGTGCACGCGTCGTTGCTGCAGTGCCAGGCACCGTAGATCTGCGGGCCGGTCGCCGAGGCGGCGGTCGCCGCGGCGCCGGTCGCCGTCGCGGCGGGGACGGGGAGGAGGAGTCCGAGGAGCAGGACGAGAACGCCGAGCAGTCTGTGACGCATCAATGCCTCCGAGGAGGGAGTGGCCCGCGTGGGGGGTGGCGGCCGCCGCCAGGGTGGCAGGTACAGACCAACACGACAAGGGTCGGCGCCCCGCTGTTCGCAGGAACGACGGCGCGGCAACTGGATCGGCTACTGGGACGAGAAGTCATGCACCTGCCGGAGCTTCGAGCCCCCCTCGCGGACCGCCCCCGCACCTCCCGGACCGCCGCCGGGACCTCCGGCCAGGCTCGGCCCTAGGGTCTGCCGGACGGGTTCATGACCCTCGACCAGTACTTCTCGCCCGAATCCGGAAACGCGGACGCGTTCGCTGAACGGTCGGGGCAACCGTTCAGCGAACGCCCTGCCGTGGCCGAGGGGTCGGATGGTCAACAGTTCACGGCATCCGTCCCCCGTCAGGGGGGCAGCAGCAGGTGGTCGGTGCTACGTGGCACGTACGCGTGGCCGGTCGGGTGAGACCGCGTCAGGAGCGGGTTACCACCACACGCCGGAGCGCAGCTTGCTCCAGGTGTTGGTGCCGACCTGGCCGTCGACCGAGATGCCGGCGTGGCTCTGCACGCTGCGCACGGCGTTGTAGGTGGCCGAACCGAACTGGCCGTCTTCCGCCAGCCACGTCGGGTAGCTCGTGTTCTGGTTGATCAGGCACTGCACCTGCTTGATGCGCTTGACCGCTTCCGCGCCGGTCTGGCCCGTCTTGGTGAGCGTCGTGCCGCTGTAGTAGTTGCAGGTGTGGGCGACACGCTGCTCCGAGGGGGCCGAGGCGGCGTTGGCGGCGCCGCCGAAGGCGAGTCCGCTGCCGAGGACGGCCGTGGCCACGGTCACCATGATCTGCTTGCGAAGGTTCATTCTGCTGTGCCTCCGTTGTCGACGACCGGGCATCCGGCCCGGTGTTGGCAGCGACTCTCCTGCGCCAACATCGGCGGTGTCCAGCAAGCCCGGATACGGGGGTCAGTATGGGACGTCCCACGCTCTGACCTGCTGGGACGTCCTGCGCCGGGATACTTTCGTGGGACGCCGAGACGACAGGGGGATCCCGCCAAAGCGTGGCGGGGCACTGGCCAACCGCGGGTGGCGGACCGATGCTGTGCCCTGAATCGAGGGGGAAGCCAGAGTGGCGCGTTGGAAGGAACTGCCTGCCGCGCTCGACAGCCGGGAGCGCCGGCTCGTGGCCGAGTTGCGGCGTCTGAAGGACCACAGCGGCCTGAGCCTGGCCGCCCTCGCCGCGAAGACCGGCTACAGCCGCTCTTCGTGGGAGCGGTATCTCAACGGGAAGCAGTCCGTGCCCCGCGAAGCCGTCGAGGAACTGGCCCAGCTCTGCGGGGCGGACCCGACGAGGCTGGTGGTGCTGCACGATGTCGCCGTACAGGCGCGGCAGCAGGCCCCGGCTCCGAACGCGGCGGCGGGTCGTACGGTGCCGCCCCCGGAGCCCGTGGCCGGGCCGGGACCGCGCACCGTCCCCCTCCGTGCCTTCCTCGCGGCGATCGCGGCCGCCGTGGTCGTGGCCTTCGGGGCGGGGCTGCTGACCGGCGGCGCCTGGGCCGATGACGGGGCCGGGAGCGGGGGCGCCGATACGTCCGGCTACCGGCGCGGCATCACGTACGACTGCGAGATCCGCCGGGAGCAAGGGGCGTTGCACGCCGGGCACAGCACCAGCCGCGAGATCCTGCTCGACACCAACAGCACGGGCTTCGACGTCGTCGAGGTCCAGTGCCTGCTGCGTGAGCACGGTTTCGACCCGAAGACCACCGACGGGCTGTACGGGCAGGACACCAAGGCCGCCGCGACCCGGTTCCAGACCGCGCGCGGCCTGGTCGCGGACGGGATCGTCGGCCCGAAGACCTGGGCGGAGCTGCGCGCGTGACGCTGCCCGCGGAGTGCGGACACCTGGCCGCCGAGCTCAGGCAGCTTCGCCACCGGACCGGCCTGAGCCTCGCGGACCTCGGCCGGCGGACCCCGTTCAGCAAGTCCTCCTGGGAGCGCTATCTCAACGGCAAGCAGCCGCCGCCCCGGCAGGCGGTCGAGGTGCTGTGCGCCGTGGCGCGCGAGCATCCCGGCGAGTTGCTCGCGCTCTGGGAACTCGCGGACGGCGTCTGGAGCGGCCGGGCCGTCCCCGCGTCCCCGACGGGGCCCATCGGGGAGACCAGGGACACCGGAGGGGCCGGACCGGGCGTCGCGTCTCCGACCGGACCCGCCGCCGGGGCCGACCCCGGACCCGAGGCCGACCCCGACCCCGGCCCCGACCCCGGGCCCGCCTCCGGACCGGGAGGCAGGCGTCGGCAGCTGGTCCTGGCGGCCTCCGTGCTCGGCGGCCTCGCCCTCATCGTGACCGCGAGCCTCTTCCTGCTCCGGGGGTCCGGACCGCGGGACTCCGACGACTCTGCGACGACGGAGAAGCCGATACGCAATCCCGGCTGCTCGGCGGCCGGTTGCGCCGGCAAGGACCCGGTGCGCATGGGGTGCGGGGGTGCGGGCATGGTCACCAGCCTGCGCACGGACACGGGGCCCGGCAGCCGTCAACTGGAGCTGCGGTACGGGGCCTTGTGCCAGGCAGTGTGGGTGCGGGCGTCGGGGCTCCAGCCCGGGGACCACGTGGAGCTGTTCGTCCCCGGTGTCCCGGAGCCGCAGGAACTGTGGGTGCGCGAGGTCGATCTCGGTCAGTACGCGGCGACCCCCATGGCGCCGGTGCCCCGGGGAACCGCCGGCACCCACGCGTGCGTGACGCCGGGCAACGCGGCCGACGGAGCCCGGGTCTGCTTCGGCTGAACCGGTCCGGCGGCCCCGGGCCGGAACCGCCAACGCCCGTACCCGGCACCGGAACAGGGCCGGATCCTCACCCGCGGCGGCCCGGCCGCGGCCGGCGCCGGACGGCGGCCGCAGTGGCCGCGGTGGCCCCGGCGGCCCCGGAATCCGGCCGAGCCGCGCCCGAGCCCGCCGCCGGTTTGCTCGGCGGCTTCGGCCCGGTGGAGCGGAGCGGGGTCAGGAGGCCCGCGGCGGCGATCAGCAGGCAGAGGGCGCCCGCGGCCAAGCTCGTCGACGGGACCCCGTGCCGGGCCGCCACGGCGGTCAGCACCGCGGCTCCCACCGGGCCCGAGGCGTTGTGGACCGTCCAGAACGCGGAGGTGACCCGCCCGAGCAGGTGGTCCGGGGTGACTTCCTGGCGCAGGGTCATGGAGCAGACGGCGCCCACCGTCAGCCCGAACATGAAGAGGGCGGCCATCGCCGCGATCACGGGCACGCTGCGGCTGACTCCGATGGCCGCCACCGCCACGCCGATCAGCGCGGTCGAGCCGAGCCAGCACGGGCCGAAGCCGAGCACCCTGCGCAGTGGCCCGGCGGCGAAGGAGGCGCACACGACGCCGATGCCGCTCACCGCGATCACGTATCCGACGGTCGCCGCGCCGCGGCCGAGGTCGCCCTGGAGGCGGAAGATCAGCAGGTCGGTGGCCCCGATGGTGACGAAGGTGAGGAGGGTGAGCAGGACCGTCAGCGGGCGCAGCAGGGCGTGCGCCCACAGGAAGCGGAAGCCGGCCACGAACACCTCGCGCAGGGAGGTGCCCGCCTCCGGCCGGGGGGCCGCCGCGTTACCCCGGACCCCGAAGCGGACCCAGCGCAGGCTGACCGCCGAAACGAGGAAGGTCGCCCCGTCCAGGGCCAGCGCCCAGGTCCCGCCGACCCCGGCGACGAGCAGGCCGGCGACGACCGGGCCGAGGAGCGTGCCGAGGGCGAAGGTGCCCATGAGCCGTCCGTTGGCGGCGACCAGGTCGGCCGGTTCCACCAGGGAGGGCACGGCGCTCACGTAGGCCACGTCGAAGAGCGTCTTCAGTACGGTGACCAGCGCGGTCAGCACGTACAGCAGCCAGATCCGCGGGCCGCCGAAGGACCACATCAGCGGTAGGGAGCCCAGCAGCACCGCCCGCGCGAGGTCGCAGCCGATCATCAGGCGGCGGCGGTCCACCCGGTCCACCACGTGGCCCGCGAAGGTTCCCGTGGCGATGGCGAAGACCCCGGAGGGCGGTGATCAGGCCCATCCCGACCAGGGACCCGGTGACTTCGAGGACGAGCAGCGGCAGCGCGAGCAGCGACACGGAGCCGCCGAGCACCGACAGGGCCTGGCCCAGCCAGAAGACGGTGAAGGGGCGGTTGTGCCGCAGCCCGCTCCGCGAGCCGGTCACCCCAGCAGGGCGTAGACGGTGGAGGCCTTGGCGGCCGGTTCGTCGGCACCCTCGGGCGTCATGGTGATGTCGGCGAAGGCCATCCGCTTGCCGAGTTTGGTGATCCGTACGTCGATGAGGACGTCGGTGCCGACCACCGGCCGCTGGAAGCTGGTGGACTGCTGGACGGTGGTCATCGGACCGTAGGCCCCGCGCGCGGCGGAGACCGCGATGACGGTGGCGGTGTCCGCGGCGGCCATCAGGGCCTGGCCGCTGAGGCCGCCGCCGTCCCGGGCGAGGGTGTCGGACCAGGGCAGCCGCAGCACGGCGTGCCGGTCGCCCGTCTCCTGGACGGTGAGTCCGAGGGCGAGCACCCAGGGGGCGAAGTTGTCGTGGAGGATCTTGTCCGCGTCTGCCGGTGTCAGCGTCGTCACCGGGTGATTGTGGCGGCCCGGCCGCGGCCGCCACAACTCCCTTTGCGTCAGCCGCGCCTCAGAGGGTGGCGGCCAGTTCCGTGCCCTGGCGGATGGCCCGCTTGGCGTCCAGTTCGGCGGCCACGTCGGCGCCGCCGATCAGGTGGGCCTCGATGCCGGCCGCGCGCAGGGACTCGTACAGGTCGCGGCGCGGTTCCTGGCCCGTGCACAGGACCACGGTGTCGGCGGGGACGAGGCGCTGCTCGCCGTCCACCGTGATGTGCAGGCCCTCGGCGTCGATCCAGTCGTACGATGCCCCCGCGACGGAGACGACGCCCCGGTGCTTGAGTTCCGCCCGGTGGATCCAGCCGGTGGTGGTGCCGAGCCCGGCGCCGACCTTGGTGGTCTTGCGCTGGAGCAGGTGGACCTGGCGCGGCGGGGCGGGCCGCTCGGGGGCGGTGAGGCCGCCGGGGCCGGTGTACGCGGTGTCCACGCCCCAGTGGCGGAAGTAGACCTCGGGGTCCTGGGAGGCGCCTTCGCCGCTGTCGGTGAGGAACTCGGCGACGTCGAAGCCGATTCCGCCGGCGCCGAGGACGGCGACGCGCTGCCCGACGGGGGCGCCGTCGCGCAGGACGTCGAGGTAGCTGACGACGTTGGGGCCGTCGACGCCCTCGATGTCGGGGGTGCGGGGGGTCACGCCGGTGGCGACGACGACCTCGTCGTAGCCGCGCAGGGCCTCGACGTCGGCGCGGGTGTTCAGCTTGACCTCGACCGCGTGCTCGGCGAGCTGGGTGCCGTAGTAGCGGATGGTCTCCTCGAACTCCTCCTTGCCGGGGATGCGGCGGGCGATGTCGAGCTGGCCCCCGATGTGGCCGGAGGCCTCGTAGAGGGTGACGGCGTGGCCGCGTCCGGCGGCGGACACGGCGCAGGCGAGGCCGGCCGGGCCGGCCCCGACGATGGCGACGCGCTTCTTCAACTGCGTGGGAGACAGGGTGAGTTCGGTCTCGTGGCAGGCGCGCGGGTTGACCAGGCAGCTGGTGATCTTGCCGCTGAAGGTGTGGTCCAGGCAGGCCTGGTTGCAGCCGATGCAGGTGTTGATGGTCTCGGAGCGGCCGGCGGCGGCCTTGGCGACAAAGTCGGCGTCGGCGAGGAAGGGGCGGGCCAGCGAGACCAGGTCGGCGCGTCCGTCGGCGAGCAACTCCTCTGCGATCTCGGGGGTGTTGATGCGGTTGCTGGTGACCAGGGGAACGGAGACCGCACCCATGAGCCGCTTGGTGACCCAGGTGTAGGCGCCGCGCGGGACGGAGGTGGCGATGGTGGGGATGCGGGCCTCGTGCCAGCCGATGCCGGTGTTGATGATGGTGGCGCCGGCGGCCTCGATCTCCTTGGCGAGGTGGACGACCTCGTCGAGGGTGGAGCCGCCGGGGATGAGGTCGAGCATCGAGAGGCGGTAGATGAGGATGAACTCCTCGCCGACGGCCGCGCGGGTGCGCCGGACGATCTCCAGCGGGAAGCGCACGCGGTTCTCGTAGGCACCGCCCCAGCGGTCGGTGCGCTTGTTGGTGGCGGCGGCGATGAACTCGTTGATCAGGTAGCCCTCGGAGCCCATGATCTCGACGCCGTCGTAGCCGGCCAGCTTGGCGAGACGGGCGGCGCGGACGAAGTCCTCGACGGTGCGCTCGACTTCGGCGTCGGTGAGCGCGTTCGGGACGAAGGGGCTGATGGGCGCCTGGAGGGCGCTGGGGGCGACCAGGTCCTTGTGGTAGGCGTAGCGGCCGAAGTGGAGGATCTGCATCGCGATCTTCCCGCCCTCGGCGTGCACCGCGTCGGTGATCACCCGGTGCTCGGCCGCCTCCTCCTCGGTGGTGAGGCGGGAGCCCCCCTCGAAGGGGCGCCCGGCGTCGTTCGGGGCTATGCCGCCGGTGACGATGAGGCCGGCGCCGCCGCGGGCGCGCTCGGCGTAGAAGGCTGCGAGCCGCTCGAAGCCGCCCTCGTGCTCTTCGAGACCGGTGTGCATGGAGCCCATGACCACCCGGTTCGACAGGGTGGTGAAGCCGAGGTCCAGGGGGCTCAGCAGGTGCGGGTACCGGCTCTGGGAACTCATGGGGGCGCCTCCTCGCGCGGGGGTGATGGCTCTGTTCTAGCTGAGCAAGCGCTTATTGTGCAACTAGGTGCATAACCGAGCGGGGGCCCCGCGTCCTCGCGATCCGGGGATTCCGGTGGCCACGGGCATTCCCCGCCGGAGCCTGTGGCGCAGTTCACGGCACGGGTGATCGCCGAGGACGCGACCATGCCCGCATTCCCCGCGCTCCGGGCTCGCCTCCGGCGGATCCGGCCCGCCGGGTAGCCTCTGGCGGATGACGCGGAGGCCCACGAACGCCCGGACGACCGAGCACCACACCGTGACGGTGAACGGCGGAGTGCGCCTCGCCTACGAGGTCACCGGCCCGCCGGGCGGACCGCCGGTGCTCCTCCTCCCCGCGCTGGGCGAGACCGCCGCCGACTGGGCGCCCGTACGGGACGAACTCGCGCGGGAGCGGCGGGTGTTCGCGCTGGACCTGCGCGGCCACGGAGCCAGCGCGCGGGCGTCCGCGTACTCGCTCCCGCTCATGCGGGACGACGTGCTGGGCTTCCTCGACGCCCTCGGACTCGACCGGGTGGACCTGGTGGGCCACTCGATGGGCGGTGTCGTCGCGTACCTGGCCGCCGCCGCGCAGCCGCACCGCATCGGCCGCCTCGTCCTGGAGGACGCGCCCGCGCCGCTCCCCCGCGAGGCCGCGGCCCCCGTACGCCCCGAGGGCGAGCTCGCCTTCGACTGGGCGATGGTCCTCGCGGTCCGCCCCCAGCTCGACCGTCCGGACCCGTCCTGGCTGGCGGACCTGTCCCGCATCACGGCCCCCACCCTGGTCGTGTACGGCGGCCCCGCCAGCCACCTGCCGCCCGCCTCCTTCGACGAGGTGGTCCGCCGCATCCCGGACGCCCGCCTGATCACGCTCCCGTACGGCCACCTGATCCACGCGGCGGCGCCCGGGGAGTTCACGGCGGCGGTCGCGGCGTTCCTCGCGCGGTGACCCGGGGAATCCGACGGTGGCGGACCCTCCTTCAGGCGGCGGACTGCAGGGCCGACAGGCGGCGCACGAAGAGGACGGCAGCCACCGCCGCCACGGCGTAGAGCAGGTCCGAGGCCGCGCCGAGCAGGACGGCGTCGCGCACGGCGTCGTCGGTGGTGGCCCTGCCTGCGAACCAGCCCGCGCCACCGGACGCCAGCATCGCCGCTCCGAACGTTCCGGCCCAGGTGAAGACGGGGGCGGGCGAGGTCAGCGCGGCCTTGCCGGGCAGCCTCGACACGCTGGTCGTCCACACCTTCACGGCGATCAGCCAGGGCAGGACCGTCCAGCCCACGACCGGGATGAACCAGACCCCGATCGCCCAGCCGGCCCCGCCCCGGAACGCTCCCCGCGCGTACACCCCGGCGTTCACCCGGACCCGGTGGAACCAGACGATGAAGACCACCGCCGTGGGGATCATGGCCATCATGACCAGGCTCATCGAGATCGTGAGCAGCGTCCCGGGATGCCCCAGGCCCGCACTCGGCCCGAAGCCGTCCAGCGTCCGGTACCGGTTGACCCCGGCCGCCGCCGCGAGCAGCCGGGTCAGGGCGCACAGGCCGAGCAGCACGGTCAGCGCCGTGGCCAGCCCCTTCGGCGAGCGGAGCAGCGAGCGCGCCGGAGGCGCGCCGAGCGGAGACAGTCGTGCGGAACCGGGACCGGCGGACATGACGAGGGACCCCCCACGGGTGCGTTGGCATGCGGAAGCCCGCCGAGGGGGCGGGCAGGCAGAACATACGGCACGGGCGTGCCCGCGTCGCGGGGCGCCCCTGTGTACCGGGCGCCCCGCGACGGTGGTCAGGCCCGGTGGAGGCGGACCGTGACGATCTGGAACGGGCGCAGGGTGAGGGGGGCCGTGCCGTCCGCGGCTGGGGCGAACGACCACGTCGCCGCTGCGGTCCTCGGCGGGTTTCACCGACTCGACCGCCACCGCGTCCGCGTCGACCGCGACGAGCGGGGCGACCGGGCCCGCGCCGCGGAGCACGCGCTCCGGCGTTCAGCGCGTGGCGAGCCCTCGCGGACCGCGTCGCCGCCGGCCGCGCCGGGGGGCCGGCGAGAAGCGCAGCGTGTGCGCGCCCTGGTCGGTCTCCGGGTCGGGGTAGCGCGGGGCTGGGCATCCGCCCCGGCCACGGGCGAACGCCTACCCGACTGACCCGGTGCGCCGGGGCGGGCCGGCCGGGCCGTTCGGGCCGGCGGGCCGTTCGGCGGAACACACCGCGCGCGGTCGCGCCTGCCGCTGAAGGATGCGGCTGAAGTTGCCGGAGCCAGCAGCCCAGGTGGGAGCCGTCCATGTACGCCACGCCCGAGACCCGTGAGCACCCGCCGAAGGACCGCCCGCCCCGGGCGCGGGACCGGTCGCGGCCCCGGTGGGCCGTCCTGGGCCTCTGCCTATGGTGCTGGGCGCCGTTGGTGCGAACGGAGCGGCCGCGGCCGGGCACCCCGGCGCGGCGCCCGCGCGCTGCGACCGGGTGCCACCCGGCTGTTGGAGCCGAGCAGCAGGCTGGTGGAGCTGCCGAGTCCGCGTGAGCCCACGACCAGGAGCTGTGCTCCCGCCGCGAGTTCGGTCAGGGTCGCCGCCGGGTTTCCGTCGCGGGAGACGTAGGTGACGGGCGGCAGGTCCTGCCGTCCCGCCAGTCTCCCCCGTACCGCTTCCAGCACCGGATCGGTGTCCCGGTTCCGCGGCGGCACGAGGGGCTTCGCCCTCCGGCGGGGCGGGCCCGGCGGGCAGGGACCGAAGGCCCTACTTGGAGCGGTAGTCGGCCTTCTCCGCGAGCTTGCCGTCCTTGTAGCAGAAGCGCAGCACCGTGTCGCCGCTGCCGGAGTTCGACACGTACCAGGAGCACTGGCTGCCGGCGGGCTCGGCGGGGCCGCCCTCCTTGAGGGCCGAGGTGACGAAGCTTTCGCCGGACGGCAGCTTGGCGCGGACCTCGGCCTCGGAGTCACCGACCTTGACGGCCTCGTACACCTTCGGGTCGACGAGCGTCTTGTCGGCGACGTCCATGACCTTGCCGACACCGAAGAGCAGGGCCACGAGCAGCCCGATCCCCAGCACCCCGGCCACCGCACAGCCGATCAGACATCCCTTGCGTGCCGCCACGTCGAGTTCCTCGTCCCTCTGTCGTCCGCCGGACGAATCCCGTCCGTGCCACGACTCTCCCAAGCGGGGGCGGCCCGCACTGTTCTCCAAAGTCTCGGGTCCCCGCAACGATCGTCGTTCGAGGTCGGACCGGGTGCGGCGTGTATACAGGGATGAGAACGATCATTCGGACGAACCGTGAGGAACCATCGTGAGTCAGAACACCGAGCCTCTGATCGTCGTCGGCGTGGACGGTTCGAACCACTCGAAGCATGCCCTGCGCTGGGCCGTGGCCCAGGCGAAGGCCATCGGCGGCCGGGTGCACGCCGTCATGAGCTGGGAGTGGAACACCAACCCCTTCGGCGTCAGCCCTGCCGAGCAGTCCGAACTGGTCCACGCCGAGGAAGCGGCCCGGCAGAAGCTCGCCGACACCGTGGCGGAGGCGGTCGGCACCTCGCCGGGCGTTCCGGTCTTCCGCCGGGTGGAGCAGGGCTCGCCCGCACAGGTGCTGGTGGAGGCCTCGAAGGAAGCGGCGCTGATGGTCGTCGGCACCCGCGGCTACGGCGGCATCAAGGGCGCGCTGCTGGGGTCGGTGAGCCAGCAGGTGGTGCAGTACGCGGCCAGTACGGTCGTCGTGGTCCGCGAGGACGGCTTGGCCTGAGGGACCGAGTGCCCGAGGGGCCGAGGAGTTCGGGGGGCGAGGCCTTCAGGGGCGAGGAGTTCAGGGGCTGAAGCACTGACCACGGCGGCCGGGGCCCGGGCGCTCAGGCCGGCGCGGCGCCCAGGTCGGCCGGGTCGGTGTTGGCCCCGCAGAGCACCACGGCGACCCGGTCGCCGAGCGACCCGGACGCGCTGCGTACGGCCGCCAGGGCGGTGGCCGCGCCCGGTTCGACCACGATGCGGTGCTCGTCCCAGAGGGCGCGCCGGGCGGCGGTGATCGCCGCGTCCGGGACCAGGACGGAGGTGGCGTTCGACTCCCGTACGGCGGCCAGCGCGTCCGCGGAGACCCGGGTGGCTCCGAGCGAGTCGGAGGCCACCGAGTCCACCGGGACGTCCACCAGCCGGCCGGCTACAAGGGCCGCGTTCAGGGCCCGGCAGTTCTCCGGCTCGGCCGCGACGACCCGTACGCCGTGTTCCCGGGCCGCGGTCGCGATGCCGGCGAAGAGTCCGCCGCCGCCGACCGCGACGACGACCGCGTCCAGGCCGGGCAGGGCGGTGCGGATCTCGTCGAGCAGCGTTCCGGCGCCCGCCGCGATGAGCGGGTGGTCGTAGGCGTGGCTGCTCAGCGCACCGCTCCCGGCGGCGAACTCCCGGCAGGCCGCGAGCGCTTCGGCGTACCGGTCGCCGACGAGCCGTACGTCGGCCCCGTAGCCGCGCAGCCGCTCCACCTTCACGCGCGGGGCGGTGGCCGGCAGGAACACGGTGGCGGGTACGCCCTCGGCTCGGGCCGCCCAAGCGCAGGCGAGGCCGGCGTTGCCACCGGAGGCGATGGTGACCCCGGCGACGGGGAGGGCGCCGGCGGCACGGTGGGCGGCGAGGAAGTTGCGGGCGCCGCGCGCCTTGAAGGAGCCGGTGTGCTGGAGGTACTCCAGGGCGTACGAGATCCCTCCGCCCGCCGGTATCACCGCGACGGGCCGCACGGCCCCGGCGATCCGGCCGGCGGCGGCGCGCACGGCGCCGTAATCGAGCGGCACCGCGTCGAGCTGTACCGCGTCGAGCCGTACCGCGTCGAGCTGCTGTTCCATGAACCCGCACTCCTGTCGTTCGAAACTCAGGCGCCGGCGGAGGGCCGGTTCGCCTCGATCAGCTGGCGCAGGGCGCCGTAGTACACCTCGTGGTCGGTCAGGGCGGGCAGTACGTCCGCCAGCCCGGCCGAGAGCACGGGGAACTCGGCCGGGTCCAGGGCGGCCAGCGCCCCGCGCGAGGCGGCGGTGGCGGCCGCCGGGTCCCGGTGGTCGACGAAGGCCGCGCTGCCGAGGGTCAGCAGGTACATCCGCCGGTACGCGGTCATCGCCTCGGCGGGGGTCATCCCGGCGGCCACGCTGTCGGCGAGCGCCGGTTCCACGAGCCGGGCGAGCAGTTGGCGGCCGAGCCACGGGCGGCCGCCGCGCAGGATCATCAGCCCGGGGTGGTCCGCGAGGAGCCGGTACAGGGCGGTGAACCGCTGCTCGGTGGCCTCGGCCCAGCCCGCCCCGGCCGGAATCTCGGGCAACCGGGCGGCGAGGTGTTCGGTGCAGAGGTCCAGCAGGCCCGCGAGGTCGGTGCAGCGGCGCTGGACGGTGGCGTGCGACACGTCGAGCCGCTCGGCGAGCGCGCGGAAGCTGAGCGCGGCGGGCCCCTGTTCGTCGAGGATCCGCAGGGCGGCGGCGGCGATCGCCCCGGGTGTGGCGCGATCCAGGGCGGCTGATCTTCTCGGCATGAAATACAGCGTATCAGCCAGTGTCACATCCGCCGTATGGAACGCCGTACGAGACTGCGTATCAACCCCTTCGTGTGCGCTCGACTACACCCATATTGCTGGTCATTGATCAATAAACCCCGACTTATGTTGACAGCGGGTAGTCACACCGGTGCACTGAGCCCTCGACAGCCCCCACGTCAAGGAGACTCCGTGCCGCCTCGCCTGCGTGCGTCGCTCCCCTGTCTGACCGCGGCCGCCTTGCTCGCCCTCGCGCTCTGCCCCGCCCCGGCGACGGCCGAGCCGACCGCGACGTCGGACACCCCCCTCGCACTCACCCCGCCCATGGGCTGGAACAACTGGGCGCACTACATGTGCGACATCGACGAGGCCAAGGTCGTGGCGAACGCGGACGCCCTCGTGGCCACCGGCCTGGCCGCCAAGGGCTACGACACCGTCACCATCGACGACTGCTGGATGACCAAGAACCGCGACGCGGACGGCAATCTGGTCGTCGACACGCAGAAGTTCCCGCACGGCATGGCCTGGCTCGGCGCGTACCTGCACGCCAGGAAGCTGAAGTTCGGCATCTACCAGGACGCCGGCTCCCTCACCTGCGAGCGCTACCCCGGAAGCGGCTCCCCCGAGGGCGGCGGCCCCGACCACTACGCCCGCGACGCCCGCCAGTTCGCCTCCTGGGAGGTGGACTTCGTCAAGATGGACGGCTGCAACCTCTGGGTGCCCGAGGGGAAGACCAAGGAACAGGCCTACCGGGACGCCTACAACTCCGTCGCCAGGGCGCTGCGCGAGAGCGGCCGGGACATGGTGCTGTCCGCCTCGGCGCCCGCCTACTTCCAGCAGGGCGAGTGGGGCGGCTCCGACTGGCACAAGGTGATCGACTGGGTCGGCGAGACCGGCCAGCTGTGGCGCGAGGGCCGGGACATCAAGGTCTACAAGCCGGCCGCGCCCGACACCTCGCGCTGGAGCTCGGTCATGGGCAACTACGGCTACAACCGCTGGCTCGGCCGCTACGCCGGCCCCGGCAACTGGAACGACCCCGACTTCCTGATCGCGGGCGCCCCCGGGCTCACCGCGGCGGAGAGCCGCAGCCAGGTCGGCCTGTGGGCCATGATGGCCGCGCCGTTCATCCTGTCCTCGCAGGTCTCCGAACTCACCCCGGCCGGGCTCGCCGCCCTCGGCAACACCGATCTGATCGCACTGGACCAGGACCCGATGGGCGTCCAGGGCGCGGTGGTCTCCTCGAACGCCACCTTCGACATCCTGGTGCGGCCGCTGGCGAACGGGGACCGCGCGGTCGCCGTGCTCAACCGGTCGGCCACCGCCCGCGACATCCGCGTACCGCTCGACGAGCTGGGGCTCGGGCCCGGCTCGTGCACCGTCGACGCGAAGAACCTGTGGACCGGCGAGACCCGCGAGCTGTCCGACACCTTGACCGGATCGCTGGCCGCCCACGACACTGGCGTCTGGCGGCTCACCCCGCGCACCGGCTGCGCCGAGGCCGTCCCCACCGGGCAGATCGCCGGCCGGGGCGCCGGCACGAGCGCCGCCTGCGCCGACGGGGCGAACACCACCGGCGTCGGCGCCGTCGTGATGGCCGCCTGTACGGGCGCACCCGACCAGCGCTGGACCCTGGGCCGGGACGGCAGCGTGCGCCTGGCCGGAGCCTGCCTGTCGGCGGGCGAGGAGGGCCTGGTGGAGCTGGCCGACTGCTCGGGCGGTCAGCGCCGCCACGAGCCGGGTCAGAGCTGGACCCCGCGCCGCGACGGGGCGCTGGTCCAGGACGCGAGCGGGCTCTGCCTGACGGCCCCGGCCCCCGCGGCGGTCCCCGTCGCACCGGGCACCCCCGCCGAGCGGCTGCGGCTGACGCCCTGCGGCGACCACCAGGTCGACCAGGCATGGGCCCTGCCGGTCTGACGGCCCGCTCCCATGGGGAAGCAGACGAGGCGTCAGACGAGTAAGCACCCACCCACCGAGCCGAGCGAGCCGGCCGCAACGCCGGAGCCGGCCGAGACGAGGACGACGCGCATGCCGGTCCCCCTCCCACCACGCGGCCGGGCCGCCCGGCGGGTGCGCCGCCGGGTCACCCTGGCCGCACTGCCCGCGGCCCTGCTGACCCTGGCGGTCGCCGGGGCGGCCCCCGGAGCGACGGGTCCCGCCCCTGGGGCGACGGCTCCTGCCGCCCAGGCCCCGGGCCAGACCCAGTCCCCCGCCCGGGCCGGCGCGGGACACGCCGCGCCGGCGCACGCGCCCCGGCCGCGGTTCTTCGACGCCACCCCCGCGCGGGCCTCCCTGCGGCGGCTGCTGCCGCGGCACGCCGACCAGTTCACGCTGGTGCCCGACGCCGGAGCCGGGCCCGACACCTTCACCGTGTCCGGCACGGCCGGCGCGATCACCGTCCGGGGTTCCACCGGCGCCACCCTGCTCACCGGGGTCGGCTGGTACCTCCAGCACGTCGCCGGCGCCGACATCGGCTGGCCCGGCGACAGCATCGGCCTGCTGCCCGCCGAACTGCCGGCCGTGCCCTCCCCGGTCACCCGCAGCGCGCAGGTGGCGCACCGGTACGCGCTGAACGACACGGACGACGGGTACAGCGGCCCGTACCGCACCTTCGAGGAGCACCAGCGGCAGATCGACCTGCTCGCGCTGCACGGCATCAACGAGGTGTTCGTGCAGGTGGGCGCCGAGTACCCGTACTACCGGGCGCTCCAGCGGTTCGGCTACAGCGCCGAGGAGCTGCGGGAGTGGATCCCGGCCCCCGGCCACCAGAGCTGGTGGCTGCTGCAGAACCTGAGCGGCTTCGGCGGCCCGGTGTCCGAGAAACTGATGCGCGGACGGGCGGAGTTGGGCGGCAAGATCGCCGAACAGCTGCGCGGCCTCGGCATGACCCCGGTACTGCCGGGCTACTTCGGGACGGTCCCGCCGGCCTTCGCCGGGCGCAACCCGGGCGCCGTGACCGTTCCGCAGGGCGACTGGGCGGGCTTCGACCGGCCCGACTGGCTGGACCCGGTCTCGCCGCCCTTCGCCCGGCTGGCCGCCGCGTACTACGCGGAGCAGCGGGCGGTGTTCGGGGACAGCACGATGTACCGGATGAGCCCGCTGCACGAGGGTGGCAAGACCGGTTCGGTGGACGTGAAGACCGCCGCCGGCGCGGTGCAGCAGGCCCTGGCGGCGGCGCATCCGGACGCACTGTGGGCGGTGCTGGGCTGGCAGGACGATCCGACCAAGGAACTCCTGGCCGGGGTGGACACCTCGAAGCTGCTGATCCTGGACGGCCTCTCCGACCGGTACAACCGGCTGGACCGCGAGACCCGTTGGGGCGGGACTCCGTACGCCATCGGCTCGATCTACAACTTCGGCGGGCACACCACGATCGGCGCCAACACCTCGGTGTGGATCGACCGGTTCCAGTCCTGGCGCGCGAAGCCCGACAGCGCGCTGACCGGCATCGCCTACCTGCCCGAGGCAACCGGGACCAACCCGGCGGCCTTCGACCTGTTCACCGACCTGGCGTGGGAGCCCGGCCCGATCGACCAGCGGAAGTGGTTCGCGGACTTCGCCGGCCGGCGGTACGGAGCCGCGGACGCCGAGGCCCGCGCGGCCTGGGAAGAGCTGCGGAAGGGCCCGTACAGCACCTCGTCGGGGCTGTGGTCGGAGTCCCAGGACAGCCTGTTCACCGCCCGGCCGAGCCTGACGGCGGCGGGATCGGCCTACTGGAGCCCCAAGGCGATGCGCTATCCGGCGGGTTCGGTGCGCCGGGCCCTGGACCACCTGCTCAAGGTGGATCCCCGGCTGCGCGGCTCCAGCGCCTACCGCTTCGACCTGGTGGACACCACCCGGCAGGCCATCGCCAACCACTCGCGGGTGCTGCTTCCCCAGATCAAGGCGGCCTACGAGGCCCGGGACCTGGCCCTGTTCCGCAAACTGATCGCCGACTGGGCTTACTGGGAAAAGCAGTTGGACGCGCTCGTCGGCTCCGATCCGAACTTCCTGCTCGGCTCCTGGCTGTCGGCGGCCCGCTCGCACGGAGCGGACGGGGCCGAACAGGACCGGTACGAGTACGACGCCCGCTCGATCCTCAGCGTGTGGGGACGGCAGAGCACCAGTGAGGGCGGCTTCCTGCACGACTACGCGAACCGCGAATGGAGCGGCCTGATCAGCGAGTTCTACGCCCGGCGCTGGTCCTCCTACTTCGCCTCGCTGGAGGAGGCGCTGGTGCGGCGCGCCGCGCCGAGGGCGATCGACTGGCACGCCTTCGAGGACGACTGGGCGCGGCTCACCACCCGCCATCCGGCCCGGCCGAGTGGTGACCCGTACGTCTTGGCGACCGGCATCGCCGCCACCCTCCCCGAGGCCAACTGACCTGCACATCGAGGCTGGTGGGGGTCCTGGACGGTCATGCCCGGCACCCTCCGGCGGGAAGTTCCCCACCCGCACGGGGGACAACCGGGCCGACTGCCCGCCGCTCTAGCGCGGCACCGGGTTCACTGAAGGACACTGCCGGAAACGGATCAGGGGCGGCCGCCGGAACCATCGTCCGGCGACCGCCCCTTCCGACGCCGCCATCGCCGGAAGGACGCCCGCCTTGTCCGAGACCGACCCGCACCGCACCAACGTGACGCTGCAGCCGCCGGCGCTCCTGGCCGGCGCGGCCACCGCGCCGGACACCGCGCCGGCCACCACACCCGCCGGTCCGACCGCCACCGGCCAACCCGACGACGGCCGGTTACGGCACGCCGCGGACCGGGAGCAGCCCCTGCGGCGCCGCTCCGATCCGTGGGAACGGCTCACCGACGGGATCGTCGAACTGCGCAAGCGCCGCCAGATCGCCGCCCCCCGCACGGCGGGCCCGGCGGATCCGGAGAGCCGCCTCGCGGCCCTGGCACGGCGGGCCGCGGAGCGGGCCGGGCACCCGCCCGCCTGAGGCCCGGCCACCCGCCCGCTCCCCCGCCCGCCCGCCGCTTCCCGCACCCGCCCGCCGCACGGACCTCCGCTTCGGAGGCACCCTGGTATCCGGGGGGATCCATCCCAGCGAGCGGGGCGGACGGTGACTCCGCATGATCCGTACGAAAGCGGGGCGGGACGGCCCCGGAAGGCGGCCGGGCCGGTACGCGCTCGGCGCCGCCGGCGGACTGCTCGCCGCCTTCGCCGGGCTCGCCCTGGCCGAGCTGGCCGCCGCGGCCGTCCGGCCCGAGGCCGCCCCGGTCACCGCCGTCGGCGGGGCCGTGGTCGACCGCACCCCGGCCGCCGTCAAGGAGTGGGCGGTCCGCCAGTTCGGTACGGACGACAAGCTGGTCCTGACCCTGGGCATCGGCGCCGTGCTGGCCGCCGTGGCGATCGCCGCCGGGCGCCATGGACCGGCGCGGCTTCGGTCGCCTCGCCGTGGCCACCCTGGCCCTCTCGGCCGGGGCCGGGTACGCCGGGCGGCGGCTGGGCGCCTTCGGAGACGCGGGAGCCACGGCCTCGCGGGCCGGGCTCGTCCTTCCGCCGCCCGCCGTGCCGGCCCCGCCCGTACCGGCCGGGGCGGACCTGCGGATCCCCGGAACCACCCGCTTCATCACTCCCAACCGGGACTTCTACCGGGTGGACACGGCGCTGGTCGTCCCGCGCGTGGACGCGGACACCTGGCGGCTGCGCGTGCACGGGGACGGGGTATCCCGACCCCTCGACCTCGGCCTACGGGAGCTGCTCGCCCGGCCCCTGGTCGAGCACGACGCCACCCTCACCTGCGTGTCGAACGAGGTCGGCGGCCCGTACGCGGGCAATGCCCGCTGGCTGGGAGTGCGGCTCGCCGACCTGCTCCGCGAGGCGGGGGTGCGACCGCCGTCGCAGGGCGGCCCCGCCGACCAGCTCCTGGCGCGCTCGGTGGACGGGATGACCCTCGGCACCCCGGTCGAGGCCGTGATGGACGGCCGGGAGGCGCTGCTGGCCGTGGGGATGAACGGCGAGCCGCTCCCCTTCCGGCACGGTTTCCCCGTCCGGATGATCGTGCCGGGCCTGTACGGGTACGTCTCCGCGTGCAAGTGGCTGCGCGAGCTGCGGCTGACCACCTTCGACGCGTACGACGCGTACTGGGTGCGCCGGTCCTGGGCGCGGCGGGCCCCGGTCAAGACCCAGTCGCGCATCGACACCCCGCGCCCCTTCGCCGAGGTCGGGGCGGGCCGGGTGGCCGTCGCGGGAGTGGCGTGGGCGCCGCACCGGGGCATCGCGCGGGTCGAGGTACGGGTGGACGCGGGCCCGTGGCGGGAGGCCCGGCTCGGCTCGGCGGACGGGGACGACACCTGGCGCCAGTGGGTGTGGCTCTGGCAGGCGGCTCCGGGCGGGCACACCCTGGAGGTCCGCGCCACGGACCGCACCGGCGCCGTGCAGACGGGGGAACGCACCGGAACCGTCCCCGACGGGGCCACCGGATGGCATGCGGTGACGGTCCGGGTACGGCCTTAGGGCGTCCCTTCCGGGTCGGACCGGGTCAGCAGGCGACGGCCGGGCCCTCGACGGCCGGGCCCTCCGCGGGGCAGACCATGGCGGCCGGGCCGGCCAGGGCGCGGGCCTCGTGGAGGAGGCCGGGCGGGGTGGCGGCGCTGAGGGTCCAGATGACGGCGCCGCTACCGGGCTGCTCCGGGACGGCCGCGAACCGTTCCCTCAGGTCGGCCTCGGCGGTCTCCGGACAAGGGAGGTGCAGCGTCTCGTAGCGCACCGGGGCGGTGTCCACGGGGAGGATCCCGATCCGGCGGGGACCACCACCGGGGCCCGGGTCCGCGGCGGGGCCTTCGATCAGCAGCTCGGTGAAACCGCGGCCGCCCGCCTCGCCGGGGCCGCGGGCGTGCGTGTTGCCCGGGTAGACCGCGAAGGCGCCGGCGCCGGGGACGAGCCGGTGGTGGACGTGGCCCAGCGCCCAGTAGTCGTATCCGGCGCGGGCCAGCGTCCGCGGGTCGGCCGGTGCGCAGATCCGGCGGCTCCAGGCACCGTGCAGGCTGGTGTGCAGGAGTCCTATGTTGACCGCGCCGGGGATCGCGCGGGGGAATCCCGCCGCCAGGTCGCGGCGCTCGTCGGGCTCCGCCACCGACTGGCCGTGGACGGTGATGCCGAGGTCGGGCCAGGTCACCGATTCGGGGGCGTCCGCGCCGAGCCACAGCACCGACGGCGGGAGGTTCAGCTTGTGCGGCAGCGGGGTCTCGGCGTCGTGGTTGCCCGAGACCACCACCGTGCGCAGGCCCGCCTCGTGGAAGGCTCCGAGCGCGTCCTGGCAGGCGGCCAGCGCCCGGGCGTCGGCGTGGCGGCGGTCGAAGACGTCCCCGGCGATGAGCACCGCGTCGTAGCCGCCTCCGACGATGCGGCGCACGGCCGCGCGCAGGGCCTCGTACGGGGCTTCGCGCCGGTCTATCGCGGGCGCCCCGGGGTACTCCGCCAGGCCGCGCAGTGCGGACCCTATGTGCAGGTCGGCCAAGTGGGCCACGCGTATCGGCGCGGCCGCGGGGGTGTTCACCGGCCGAGGATGAGGTCGGTCTTGAAGGCGTCCCGCTCCAGCAGCCAGCCCTCGGCGCGGAGCTTGCCCATCAGGTCGGCACGCAGCTGGACCGCGTCACGCAGGGTGCGGCCCTTGGCGGTGATCTCGGTGAACCACGTCAGCTCGCCGGAGGCGGTCCGCAGCCTGCTGACTTGCGTCTCCATCGCGTGATCGAGCATCCGGCCAGGATAGTTGGCCTGTCTTACGGGACCGTGGAGCCGAGATGACGCGGTGACCGACTCAGCCCAACCGGCAGGTTTCGCACCCCATTTGGAGAGCTTTCCGGGGAGGCGGTCCAGGACGAGGGCGCGGGAGGCGTCCAGTCCGGGGAGTTCTCCGGGGGCCAGGCCCGGGACCGGTCGGCACTTCTTGTTGGTGAAGTCGAGGGTGGCGCGGGTGTGGCTGAGGTTGACCTGGACGGAGTAATTGCCGTCGCCCACACAGAAGTTGTGCCCGGAGGCCCGGTCCATCACGCGCCGCACCGCGGCCGGGTCCGCACCGTCGCCCTCGATGTCGAAGCGGGCCTTGTAGGCGAGGCGGATCCGGTTCTCGTCGTCGTGGCGCCGGATGCGGACGATCCAGCCCTGCCCGTTCAGGCTGCGCCCGGCGTCGTCCATGTACTGGGCGACCTCCAGGCGGCCGGGCGCGCCGAGCGACAGCGCCGCGGCCGCTGCGGCCGTGGGCCGGCCGTCCGCGTCGAGCACCCGGTCCGGATCGACCAGCAGCTTGACCTGGTAGCCCGCGCGCGACGGCGCCACCGGCGACATCCCGGCCCGCACTCCGGAGCGAATCCGGCGACTCGTCGCTTTCTGCGTTTTCTGCAGTTTTCGCATATCCCCGTCGATCATGCCTCATACGACACCAGCCCGCCCGAAAGCCCCGGAACCGCGCAGGTGAACAGGCGGTGAATCTACCCCAGGACCAAGGTCCCGACCTGTACGGTCTTCCGGCCCCCCGGTTCGGGATCTTCGACCGCTCGTTCACGCCAGACGAAGATCGTAGATTGTGAATGCATTCACAAGATCTCGGTGGCGGACGAAGGCGCACGTCATGGCCACTCTACTCACCCCTTCCCACAAGATCCCCGGTCCCGGCGGGCCGGCCGGCGCGGCCGGAGGCGAGAGCCGGGGTGAGAGGGGCCCCACACGCCGTCGGCGGCATCGGTCATCAGCGGCGGCTCGCCGACCGGGGGGTCCTGCCGCACGGAACGAAGGGCCCCTTCGCGCACACCTTCGACTCGGTAACCCGCACCGGCCGGCTTGACCTGATCTTCGTGCAACCACTTCGGGCTCGACCGGGCGTGGCGCCGGGCCCGGGTCCGACACCGTGCGCGCCGCCCCCTCCCCGGGGCGGTGCGCATCGTAGATTTGGCCTAATGTCCGGAATTCCCCATCATTCCGGCGCAATTCCGTCGCACGTCAGGAGCCGGCGCAGTGGAGCTGACCAGTACGTCGTTCCTCGTCACGCTGATCGTCGCCACCGGGCTGGCGATGCTCGCCGCGCTGCTCCTGTGGAACCGGATCCCCGGACCGGGCTGGGTGCGCTGGCCGGCCCGGGTGCTGATGATCGGCGTGTGCCAGCTCACCGCCATCTGCGTGGTGGCCACCTGGATCAACGGGAGCTACGGCCTCTACTCCTCGTGGGACGACCTGCTGGGCACCGACACCGGGCAGAACGACGCCGCCATGACCGGGCCGCCGCTGGGGCGGGCCAAGTTCACCCTCGGCGGCGACGGCACCCGCACCACGTACTTCCGCGGCTCCCACTCGAAGCTCGCCGGCCAGGTGATCGTGTGGACTCCCCCGGAGTACGACGCACCGGGCGCGGACAAGAGCCGCTTCCCCGTGCTGATGTTGCTGCACGGCTACCCGGGCTCGCCCCGCTCCTGGCTCGACGTCGGCGACATGCCCGGAGCGCTGGAGCAGCTCGTCCAGCTCGGTGCGGCGCACCCCTTCATCCTGGTGATCCCGGACCTGTACCCAGGCGGGGTGAACACCGACTGCACGGACACCCCGCAGCGGAAGGTGGCGACCTGGCTCGCGGAGGACGTGCCGGATCTGGTCGCCAAGAACTTCCGCACGCTCCCCGAGCCCCGGGGCTGGGGGCTGATGGGCATCTCCACCGGGGCCTTCTGCGCGGCCAAGCTGCCGCTCCAGTACCCGAAGGCGTTCCGGGCGGGCGCGGCCCTGGACCCGGATCCGCTGACCGGGGACCCCGAGGTGCTGTCCGATCCCGTGCTGCGCGAACGCAACAGCCCCATGTGGCTGGTCCAGCAGGCGAAGCACGACAAGAACACGGACGTCGGACTGTTCCTGGCCACGTCCGCGCAGGACAAGGACAGCCCGCCGCAGCAGCTCGCCGACTTCGCCAAGGCGGCCCAGAGCTCGGGAGTCCGTGTCAAGACCCTGGTCCGTCCGCAGGGCGGACACAACTTCCAGACCTGGACCGCGATGTACCCCGACGCGCTGGGGTGGCTGAGTACGGAGATCTCACCGCCGGGCGAAGCCCCGTAGGCGGACCGGAAGCGACTCCACGCTGTTGCCGATGAAGCTGCGCTGGTGCGGGAGTTCGGCCTCGGGGACCGCCAGGTCCAGGTCCGGGAAGCGGGTGAAGAGGGCTTCCAGGGCGATGGCGGCTTCCAGCCGGGCGAGCGGGGCCCCGACGCAGTAGTGGGCGCCGTGTCCGAAGGAGAGGTGGCGGGCCGCGGTGGGGCGGGTCAGGTCGAAGCGGTCGGCGTCGGGGCCGTGGAAAGACTCGTCGCGGCCGGCCGCCGTGTATCCGGCGAGGACCGGGGTGCCCTGCGGGATCACCGTCCGGCCGATGGTCAGGTCTCGGGTCGGGTAGCGGAACGGGAACCAGCTGATCGGGCCGTCGAAGCGCAGGGTCTCGTCGATCACGTCCGACCAGGTGGCCTTGGAGTCCAGCACCAGCGCGAGCTGGTCGCGGTGGGTGCACAGGGCCCGTACGGCGTTGCTGATCAGGTTGAGCGTGGTCTCGTGGCCCGCGACCAGCATCAGCCGCATGGTGCCGGTGAGTTCGGCCTCGCTGAGCCGGTCTCCGCCGGCGTCGCGGGCGGCTATCAGCGCGCTCGTCAGGTCGTCGCCCGGATCGGCCCGGCGGGTGGCGGCGATGGTGGCGATCAGCTCGCCGAGCTCGCGCACGGCCGCCATGACCTCGGCCGGGTCGGCGTCGGTGGCGACGATGACGGTGTTGGACAGCTCGTGCAGCCGGCCCCGGTGTTCGGGGTTCACGCCGAGGAGCTCGCAGATCACGCTCATCGGGAGCGGGAGCGCGAAGTGCGTGCGCAGGTCAGCCACGCCGTCGGGGGACGCCGTCGCCGCCCGGTCCAGGTCGGCCAGCAGCTCCGCCGTCAGTTCCTCGATCCGGGGGCGCAGCCGCTCCACCTGGCGGACCGTGAAGGCGTTGCCCACCAGGGAGCGCAGCCGGCGGTGGTCGGCGTCGTCCGCGGTGTGCATGCCCTGGGCGTTGGCGAAGACGCGCAGCGGCCAGTCCCGGGCGATGGTGCCGTCGTGCAGGGCGGGGAAGTGCCGGGCGCCCTTGGCCGCATCGGGGTGGGCCAGGAACTCCTTCAGCGCCTCGTGACCGAGGACGACCGCGCCGGGCACCCCGCCGGGGAGCACCACGTCGGCCACGGCGCCCCGGGCGCGCAGCCGGGCGTTGAGGGCGTGCGGGCAGCCGCCGGCGGGGTCGATGACGTGCGGGGGCGGGGGTGTGGGTTCGGGCGGTGGTGTGGGTTCGGGCGGGGACGCTTGCTCGGACGGGTGCGTGGAAGCGTGTGCCCGCGCGGGATCGGTGGACAAGCCGGTCTCCTGACCATACGAACGGATCTCGGTCAACAGTGCGGCCTCGCCGGGCGGTTGTTCAAGACCGCGCCCGCCCCGTCTCGGGAAACCGCAGGCGCGCCGCACCGCCCCCGCCGCGCGAAGGCGTCGTAGGGTCGCGGTCATGGCGGAGGCAGAGCGGACTCTCGAAGGCAAGGTCGCCCTGGTGGCCGGGGCGACCCGGGGCGCGGGCCGGGGCATCGCGGTCGAGTTGGGGGCACGGGGCGCGACCGTGTACGTGAGCGGGCGCAGTACGCGGGGCAGGCGCTCGGAGTACGACCGGCCCGAGACGATCGAGGAGACGGCCGAGCTGGTCACGGCGGCGGGCGGACGGGGGATCGCGGTGGTCGCCGACCACCTGATCCCCGATCAGGTGGCCTCCCTGGTCGGGCGGATCGACTCCGAGCGGGGCCGTCTCGACGTGCTGGTGAACGACATCTGGGGCGGCGAGCTGCTCTTCGAGTGGGAGAGCACGGTCTGGGAGCACGACCTGGACAAGGGGCTGCGGCTGTTGCGCCTGGCCGTGGAGACGCACGCGGTGACCAGCCACTACGCGCTCCCGCTGCTGCTGCGCGAGCCGGGCGGGCTGGTGGTGGAGATGACCGACGGCACGGCGGAGTACAACGCGACCCGCTACCGCGTCTCCTTCTTCTACGACATCGCCAAGTCGGCGGTGCTGCGCATGGCGTTCGCGCTCGGACACGAGGTGGGACCGCGCGGGGCGACGGCGGTGGCGCTGACCCCGGGCTGGCTCCGGTCGGAGATGATGCTCGACACCTTCGGTGTCACCGAGGCGAATTGGCGGGACGCACTGACGACCGTCCCGCACTTCGGCATCTCCGAGACCCCGCTCTACGTCGGCCGCGCGGTCGCGGCCCTGGCCGCAGACCCGGAACTGTCCCGCTGGAACGGGCAGTCGCTCTCCAGCGGGCAGCTCGCCCGGGTCTACGGCTTCACGGACGTGGACGGCAGCCGGCCGGACGCCTGGCGGTACATGGTCGAGGTACAGGACCCCGGCCTCCCGGCGGACCCCACCGGCTACCGGTAGGGGGCGCCTTCGGGCCGGGCACGATCCGAAAGAGACGGCCGGGGCCCCGTCAGCCCCGCTCCAGCAGCCGGGCGATCCCGTCGAGGACGCAGCGCAGGCCGAAGTCCCACACGGTCTCGGGGCTGTACCCGCCGACCGCGCTGCCGACCCGCCCGGCGAGGGGGTACTTCTCCGGGTCCATGGCCCGCGCCAGCAGCGGGGCGCTGAGCTCCCACCACTCCTGATCGCTCTGGCGGGCGTTGTGCGCGGCGGTGTCTGCGGCGGCCAGGGCCTGCGCGTGGACGAAGCCGAGGAGGTGGGTCAGGGCGGCGTCCATCTCCACGTCGGTGAGGCCGATGCCGTCGAAGGCCGCGAGTTCGTGCTCGTACTTGCCGATCACGCCGGGGCCCAGCGGGGGACGGGTGACGGCCAGCTCGCCGATCCACGGATGCCGCAGGAACAGCGCGCGGTTCTCCTCGGCGACGCGGGCGACCCGCTCCCGCCAGGGCACGTCCGGGCCCGGCTCGCCCCGGTCCATGGCCAGGTACGCGGCGTCCAGCATCAGGTCGAGCAGCTCGGCCTTGCCGGGGACGTAGGTGTAGAGGGTCATGGGGGTGACCCCCAGCCGCTGGGCCAGCGCCCGCATCGTCAGCGCGGCCAGCCCCGACCGCCCCTCGCCCGCCGCCTCGCAGGCGAGCGCGATCGCGCCGTCGACGACGGCGTCGACGGTCAGCCCCTGCCGGGGTCCGCGCCGCCCGCTGGGCGCCCCCTGCCCCGGCTCGCGCCACAGCAGCTCCAGCGTGCGGACGGGGTCTCCCGCGCCGCTCCGGTCCATGGCCACTCCCGACCCCTTTCCGCCGCCCTCCGGCAGCCGCCCACGTAACTTTCTACACCGTATAGAATACTGTGTATAATGAAACTCTGAGCCCACGACACCAGGAGGACCCCATGCGGATCACCAGCACCGCCATCTGTCTCACCGTCGAGGACGTCACCGCCTCTTCCGCGTTCCTGGCCGGGCACTTCGGATTCGAGGAAACGATGGCCGCCGACGGCTTCGCCTCGCTCTCCCACCCCGACGGCCCGAACGTGGTCTTCGTCCGGCGCGGCCTGGAAGTGCTCCCGGAGGGGCTGCGCGACGAGCGTGCCGCCGGGGTGCTGCTCGCGTTCACCGTGGCCGACCTGCCCGCCGAGTACGAGCGGCTGCGCGCCGAGGGCGTCCCGATCGTCATGGAGCCGCGCGTGGAGCCCTGGGGCGAGCGCGTGTTCCTGGTGTCCGACCCCAACGGCGTGATCATCGAACTGGTCGACTGGGTGGAGACCCCCGGCGCCACGGGGGACGCCTCGGCGGACCCTTCGGGCACGGCGGACGCGGCAGCGCCGGTCGGCGCGGCGGACACCGGCACCGGCACCGCCGCCGCGCTCTGACACCGCCCCCGCCCCGCGGGCGGGTTCACCCCGCGGCGGTCCCGGTGCCGTCCCCGGCGAGCGGGGCGAAGAAGCGGGCCACGTCCTGCTCGGTGACCTCGCCGAGGGTGGCCGGGGACCAGCGCGGGTTGCGGTCCTTGTCGACGACCTGCGCCCGGATGCCCTCCACCAGGTCCGGCGAGGCCAGCGCATTGCAGGAAACGCGGAACTCCTGTTCCAGCACCTGCTCCAGCCCGCCGAGCGCGGCGGCCCGGCGCACCGCCTCCAGGGTCACCTTCAGGGCCGTCGGGGATTTGGCGAGGATCGTCTCGGCGGCCTCCTTGGCGGCCGGCTCCCCGTATGCGAGCAGCCGGTCCACGATCTCCTCGACCGTGGCGGCCGCGTAGCAGTGGTCGATCCAGTCCCGCCGGTCGGCCAGCACCCCCGGCCCGGGCGCGGCGGCGTACCGCGTCAGCACCTCGCGGGCCGGGGCTCCGGCGAGCTCGGCGGTCAGTGCCGGCAGCCGCTCGGCGGGTACGAAGTGGTCGGCGAGTCCGCACAGCAGCGCGTCGGCGGCGCCCACGGCGGAGCCGGTGAGGGCCAGATGGGTGCCGAGCAGGCCCGGGGCGCGGGCCAGCAGGTGGGTGCCGCCGACGTCCGGGACGAAGCCGATGCCGGTTTCGGGCATGGCGACGCGGGAGCGTTCGGTGACCACGCGAACGCTGCCGTGGGCGGACACGCCGACTCCGCCACCCATCACGATGCCGTCCATGAGGGCCACGTAGGGCTTGGGATAGCGGGCGATGTACGCGTTGAGCCGGTACTCGTCGCGCCAGAAGGCGGCCGAGTCACCCGTCCCGGCCTTGGCGTCGTCGTGGATGGCCCGGATGTCCCCGCCGGCGCACAGCCCCCGCTCGCCCGCCCCGCGGATGAGCACCTGCTCCACGCCCGGATCCCGCTCCCAGCCGGTCAGGGCCTCGGTGATGCGCAGCACCATGGGGTGGGTGAGGGCGTTGAGGGCCCTGGGCCGGTTGAGGGTGATCACTCCGGTGCGGCCTTCGACGGCGCACAGGACGGTGTCGGAGGTGCCGGTGTCGGGGGTGTCGGCTTCGGTCTTCACGCCGTCCAGTATGGACGGCGCGTACCACGGCCTACGCCGGGTCCGCGCCGGAGAGCGCGGCGACGTAGCCGGACAGGGCCGTCGCCGTGGCGGACAGCGGGAAGCGGGCGCCGAGGTAGCCGTCCGGGCGTACGAGGAATCCGGTCGGGCCGTCGGCGCCGTACAGCCGGGCGAACTCCCCCGCGGCGTCCCGGTATCCGGGGACGGGCAGGCCGACGGACGCGTCGGCCGCGGCCTCGCGGGCGAGGACGGCCAAGGTCCGCGGGCCGGCGGCGTCGCCGTCCGCGCCGCCCGCACCGCCCGCCGCCAGGGCCGGGCCCGCGACCCGGGCCTGGTCGGCGGCCTCCGCCAAGGCCGGGCCGTCGGCCCCGTACAGGAGCACCACGTGGCCGGCCGGGCCGCGCAGGACGTCGAGCAGCCGTGACGGGTAGGCGGCGATCGGCAGGGTCAACCCGGTGCAGTCCGGGGCCCGTTCGCCGGGCTGTGGTGCGTCGGCCGGGCCGAACGGACGCCCCGCGAGCGGTCCGTCGCGGTAGCCGACGAGCAGTTGGGCCTCGCGGAGCAGTATGGTCCGCGGATCGTCCGTTTCGCTCTCCATGCCCTGGGTCGCGTGCCGTACGGTCCGGCCGACGACCTCCTCGCCGACGGGCCTGCGTTCGGCGTCGTAGCTCGCGAGCAGGGCGGGCCCGGCCGACTCCCGGAGGGTGAGCGCGAGCTTCCAGGCCAGGTTGCAGGCGTCCTGGATCCCTGTGTTCATGCCCTGGGCACCGGTGGGCGGGTGGATGTGGGCGGCGTCGCCCGCGACGAAGACGCGCCCGTCGCCGTACCGGTCGACGATGCGGTGGCTGATGCGGAAGACGGAGGACCAGCGCATGCCGGAGACCGTGGCCGGGGCGGGGGCGAGGCGGTCGACGACGGCCTGGATGTGGGACAGCTCGGGGACCCGGCCCCCCTCCAGTCCGTGCAGCACGCCGTCGCCCGCTCCGGGCCCCCCTGCCGATCCCCCTGCCGATCCCCTTGCCGCGCCCTCGGACGGTTGCGCGGAGAGTTCGGGCGGGACCCGCATGGACATGCGGTAGCGTCCCCGGCCCGGCAGCGGGACGCACACCAGCACGTCGTCGGTGGAGCCGTCGGCGCCCTGGTGCACGGACCGCAGGCCGTACCCGTCGGGCAGGTCCCAGTCGCTCACGACGTCGGCCAGCATGTACTCCTCAGCGAAGGCCCCGCCCTCGTAGGAGAGGCCGAGGCTCTTGCGCACGGTGCTGTGCGCTCCGTCGCAGCCGATGAGGTAGCCGGTGCGCAGCTCCTCCTCGCCGCCGGACGCGGTGCGCAGGAGGCTGGTGACGCCGCCCGCGGTCCCGTCCCCGTCCTGCGTGAACGACAGCAGTTCGGTGCCGCGTTCGATGACCGTGCCCAGCGTCGCGAGGTGTTCTTCGAGGATGCGCTCGGTCTCGTACTGCGGCAGCGCGGCGAAACGGTACGGCACTTCGGGGGGCAGGCCGAGCTCGATCCGGGCGCGCTCGGTGCCGTTGACGTAGATCAGTTGGCCGCGCAGGGGCGCGGCGGCCTCCATGACGGTGCGGGCCAGGCCCATCCGGTCCCAGATCTCCAGGGTGCGCGGCTGGATGCCGACCGCCTTCGCGTACGGGAGGCGGGCCTGCAGCCGGTCGACGAGGCGGCAGCGCACGCCGTGCCGGCGCAGTTCCACGGCCGCGCTGAGGCCGACCGGACCGGCGCCCGCGATGAGTACGTCGGTCCTCGGGGTGTGCGCCATGGGTTCCTCCCAACCGCCCGGCCCCGAACCGGTCTCCTCCCACCATGCTGACCCGGCGGGACGCGTACGGCCAGGCGAAGGGTCAGCCCACCTTGCCGTGCGTACCCGGGGTGTGGCCGAAGGCCCGGCGGAAGACGTCGATGAACGCGCTCGCCGAGGACCAGCCGCAGCGGTGCGCGACCGCCGTCACGGGCGTGTCGACCGCCAGCAGCCGCAGCGCGTGGTGCAGGCGCAGCTGGGTCCGCCACTGCGGAAAGGTCATGCCCAGCTCGGCGCGGAACAGCCGGCTCAGGGTCCGCTCCCCCGCCCCGGCCCCGGCCTGCGCGGAGAGTTCCGCCAGCCCGCGCGGATCCGCCGGGTCGGCGTGCAGCAGCGCGCACACCGCGGCCAGCCGGGGATCGGAGGGAGCGGGCAGGTGCAGCGGCTGGAGCGGCGAGGCCCTCAGCTGGTCGAGCAGCACCGCCAGAATCCGGCGCCGCTCGGCGCTGCCGTCCTGCGGTGCCCGGGTGTAGGCGAGGATCAGCTCGCGCAGCAGGGGGCCCACGGCGAGCACGGCCGGCGCGGAGAGGGAGAGCGGGTTGAGGCGGGTGGGCAGGCCCACGGAGTGCAGGTCGACGCGGCCGAAGGCCCGGTGCTCGTGTACGGTCCCGGCGGGGATCCACAGGGCGCGGGTGGTCGGGGCCACCCAGGTGCCGGCGTCGGTGGTGACGGACAGCACGCCGGAGCCCGCGTAGCAGATCTGGTGGTCGTCGTGGCGGTGCGGATCGATGCCGTGGTGGGTGTCGAGTTCCCGGATGCTCGTCGCTGCGCGCGGGGTGTGGCGGATTTTCTGCATCACCCGGCAATTTATCGGAAGCGGGCCACCGTCGGCGAGAGCGATTCTCGACCGGTGACCTCGATGAAACCGACCCCGACCCCGATACCGCCGATACCGGCGCCCACGCCGACCTCGGCGCCGTCCCCGACCCCGTCCCCGACCCGGCTCCGTACGGCCGCCTTCGCCGCGGGCCACTCGTGCGTGGACGTCTACCAGGGCGCCGTCGCCGCACTCGTCCCGTTCCTCGTCGCCGAGCGCTCGTACGGGTACGCCGCCGCGTCCGCCATCGTGCTGGCCGCCTCGCTGCTCTCCTCCGTGGTCCAGCCGCTGTTCGGGGCGCTCACCGACCGGTGGCCGATGCCCTGGCTGATCCCGCTGGCCACCGCCGCGGCCGGGCTGGGCGTGGCACTGGTCGGACTCGACGCCGGGTACGCGGCCACCCTCGCCGCCGTCGCCCTGTCCGGGCTGGGCGTCGCCGCCTACCACCCGGCGGCCGCCAGGCTGGTCCGTACGGTGGGCGGGCCCGGGCACGGGGCGATGAGCTGGTTCGCGCTCGGCGGCAACGTCGGCTTCGCGTGCGCCCCGCTGCTGGTCGTCGGCGCGCTGGCGCTGCCGGGCCCGGCGGGGTGGTGGCTGCTGGCCGCCCCGGCGGCGCTGGGCGTCGTCCTCAACCGGCCGCCCTCCGCGAAGCGTTCGGCCGTGCACCGGGCGGCGGCCGCCCCGCCCCCGGCCCCGGCGCGGCACCCGCGCGACGACGGGCGGGCCTTCCTGCGGCTCTCCCTGGTGGTCGTCGTGCGCTCGGTGGTCTTCACCGGCCTGAGCACCTTCATCGCGCTGTACGTCCGTGAGCGCGGCGGCGGCGAGACCGCCGGCGCCGTTGCCCTGTTCGCCCTCTTCGCCGGGAGCGCCGGCGGCACCCTCCTCGGCGGCCGGCTGGCCGCCCGCTGGGGCCGTGTCACCACCGTCCACCGCGCCTACGCGGCGGTGGTTCCGGCCGTCGCGGGCATCCTCTTCCTGCCGCTGCCGCTGGTGTACGTCTGCGCGGCGCTGGCCGCCACCGCGCTGTACGTTCCGTTCTCCCTCCAAGTCACCCTGGGACAGGACTACTTGCCGACCCGCATGGGCACGGCGAGCGGGGTCACCCTGGGGCTGACCGTCAGCGTGGGCGGCCTCGCGAGCCCCCTCATCGGCGCGGCGGCCGACGCCGCCTCGCTGCGCACGGCCCTGCTCCCGCTGGCCGCGCTCCCCCTGCTGGCCTGGGCCCTGGCCCAGCGCCTGCCGGAGCCCGCGGAGCCGGATCCCGCGGAGCCGGAGCTCACTGCGGCCCGAGGGTGACGGCGGCCTCCCGGGGGCTGGAGCGGTGGGCCCGCCAGGCGGCCAGGGCCTGCGGGCGGGTGCCCTCGGGGTGGCGGGCGTGCCAGTCCCTGAGGAACCGGTTCAGCTCGAACTGGGTCCCGATCTCCTGGGGTCGCGACGCCTCCGCCCGGGTGGCGTGCCAGTGCGCGACCGCCTCGGCGAGGGTGCGTCCCGCGCCCTGGGCGACGTAATCCCGCATGAAGGCGTCGAAGTGGAAGCCGGGCCCGATCTCCCGGACGAAGAACTCCCGCAGCACCTGGCTGCACCGCTGCCCCGGCGGGATCACGCTGGCACCGTCCACGGGTGCGGCGAGCTGCCGGCCCGCACCGCGGGCGGGACGGCCGGCGGCCGGAGCCGGGAGCCCGTCCAGCGCGGCGGCGATCCGCGCCGTGACCGCCGCCTTCCCGCCTCCGGCCGGAAGGCCCATCCGGCGTGCCAGCGCGGTGAGTTCGGCCAGCGTCCAGTACCAGCGGGCCAGCTCCGCCCCGCTCAGCTCCGGACTCGGAGCGGGCCGCACTTCGCCTTCATTCGCACTCATGTTCCCATCTTAGGCTCCTCACCGCCCGCGTCGCCGCCCGCGCCCGCGCGGGGTCAACCCTCCGCAGCCTTGCGGCGCTCGCGGCCCCGCAGGACGTCCAGGGCGAAGAACCTCGGGACCGCCGCGCCGAGCCCGTCCAGGCCGGCGAACCCCCGGCGGGCCATTTCGACCTCCGGGGAGGTGCCGTGCCCCTTCCAGTGGCGCAGGAAGAGCTTCGCGCACATCGACGGCGGCGGGACCACGAGCTTGGGCCGGGTCTCCTCGGCTGCCGCGTCGGCCCGGACGACGAGAGTGCACCACTCTTCCCAGCGCTCGGAGTCCCGCAAGCGCGCCAGGACCGCCGGACGCCAGTCGACCGACTGCCACACCGGCCACACCCGCACCATGAGGAGCCGGATCCGGTCGGCGACGGGCAGCCCGTCCCGCTCCTGTTCCGTGAACCAGCGGGCGAGGGAGTCCGGCAGCGGCGACCGGCCGTCGAGCCCGAGTTTGGCCCGTGCGTACCCTTCGAGGGTCATGCCCCGGGCGCCGGCGAGCTCCTCCAGGAGGCCCGTCAGCACCTCCTCGTGCAGCGCGGGGTAGCCCGCGTCGAAGAGCCGGGCGGCGTCCAGGACGTCGAGGTCCGACATCCACCGGCCGGGAGCGTGCTCCCGGCGGGTCCGGCGGACCAGGGACTGGGTCCGGCTGATGCCGGTGAAGGGCACCTCGGGCGCCACCGGACCGGGGGTCACGGCGCCCCGGCTCGCGATCGCGCGCAGCGCCGCCATGGCGTCGAGCCGTTTGAGGTCCCAGACGCCCGAGGCGATCATCTCCTCCAGCGTCCGCAGGGAGTCGTGGTCCTGCTCGTCGAGCGCTTGCTCGATGTCCTTCCAGCCCCGGTGCGTGAAGGGCAGCGCCGCGGCCGCCGCCACGATCCGGCGGCCGGCCTCGGGCGGGATCAGGTCGGTCTCCGCGCCCTCCGCGCAGCCGTAGCGGAGGTTCACCAGGGCCACGGTCTGCGCCGGGTACCCCATCTCGGCCGGGCCGTGCAGGACCCCCACCTCGTCGTCCCCGTCGATCTCGCCCGAGGCGTACAGGGTGAAGACGGCGCCGAGGCCCCGCATGCCGCAGGGGGCGAGTTCCGCGGCCCGCAGTGCGCCCATGCTCGCGGTGCCGATCACCTCCGAACCCTCGGTGAGCACCTGGAGGATCTCCTTGTGGCCGACGGAGCGCCGTTCCCGGAAGTAGCCGTCGACGACCACGACCACGTCTCCCGGGCGCCACCGCTCCGCGAGGAGGTCGCCCCGGCCCGCGGGCGGCCGTACGTCCGCCTCCGGGAGCACCGCGTGGACGTCGGCGGCCGAGATCGTCGGCCCCGCGTAGACGATCACCCTGGGCCCGCTCGCCCTGGACCCGCTCAGGCCGGAGCCGTTCACGCTGGACCCGTTCACGCTGGACCCGTTCACTACAGCACCTCCGGGCATACGCGGCTCCCCGGAGCCACGACCTTGACGACCGGGACCCCGATCTCCTCGCGCGTCAGGTCGACGAGGAGGGGCGGATGGGAGAAGGCGGCGGCCGCCCGGCGCACCACGTCGGCGAGGGCGCCGGCCAGACTCTCGTGCGGAACGGGATCCTCTACGAGGCCCCTGATGTCGGCGGCCGCCGGGCCGGACCGCGCGCTCCGCAGTCGGCCGGTGTCCGCCTGCCCGAAGTCCTCCCGGAGGTCGTCCCGGGCACCCGAGATGTAGGCGAGCCGGGCCTGGGCCGCTTCGGAAACGGCGCGGGTAAGGGCGATCTCGGGGCTGAGGTGGCAGCCGAAGCCGAACATCGGCGCCGGGTACTCCTCGCTGGCCACCCAGGACAGGAAGCACGGCAGGCCGGTGGGCGACGGGACGTGGCGGACCTCCAGGGTGACGTCGGCCCGTTCGATCAGCGTGCACAGCTCGTCGGCCGCCGGCGACCCCAGGGAGCGCGGGTCGACGCGTACGCCCATCTCTCCGCCCCGCGTGACCGCGGCCGTCATCGCGTCGCGCTCGATGACCTCGCAGAGCGCGTGCAGAGCGGCTTCGATCCGGGTGTTCCCACTGGCCAGGCCGTTCGTCGACTCGAAGAACACCGGCGGGTGCCAGTCGGTGTGCTCCTCCAGCGTCAGCCGGACGACGTTCACGGGGACGAAGGTCCGCGCTCCGTCGACCAGCGATCTGGCCGCCACCCAGTCCAGCGGCAGCCCCTCGTGCAGCAGGCTCGGCGCGGAGGGCGGCAACGCGGCCACCCCGTAACCCAGTTGCGTACGGAGCTGGCGGGGGGTGGCGGTCAGTGCGGGTGGGGCGGGCTGTTCCACGTGCCAGGTCTCGACCGACTCCATCACCGCGGAGAGCCTGGCCAGTTCGGGGGTCATCCCCTTGCCCTGGGAAACGGCGAGCGTCCTGGAGAGCGGCCGGATCGCCTGGAAGGTGGGGATGCCGATGGAGTCGAGCCGGGTGATGTCCGCGACCCGGGTGACGCCCACCCTGGCCGCCGCTCTGGTCGCCATCTCCCAGGTGGCTCGTGGTGGTTGGGCTCGGTCCGTGCCCGGCAGGCGGAGCACGGAGCGGTCCGCCGGTGTGGCGAGCCAGGCCAGGGGCGCGTCCTCGGTCTGCGCGGGGTCGCCGGTCTGTACGGTGTCCTCGGTCTGCACGGTGGGGAGCTCCTGCGGGTCAGAGGTTCCGGGTGCGCCGCAACAGCGCCCGTCCGGCTACGAAGTTGGCGACGATCGCGACGACGGCGAGCACCACCAGCGAGGGCCAGGCCTTGCCCAGGCCGAAGATCGCGGCGTCGCGCATGCCGGTGACGGCGTACGACACCGGATTCACCGTCGATATCCACCGGAGCACGGTGGGGAGTTGCTGCGCGGTGGACAGCGAGGGCGCGGCGAAGACGAGGACGGGCACCGACACGCTGGTGAGCACCATGAAGGTGCGGTAGTCGCGGATCAGGACGGCCGCCGCGAGGTACATCCCGTTGAACGCCACCGACGACAGCACCAGCGCCAGCAGGAGCCAGATCCAGTGGGACGCGTGGAACGGGTAGTCGAAGAGGACCGCGGCGACGGCCAGGGCCAGCAGGCTCTGGGCCAGCACGAGCGTGACCCCGGCCAGCAGTTTGCCGGCCAGGAACCGCGAGCGGCGCAGCGGCCAGCTCCAGAGCTGGGTCGACACCCCGCTCATCTCCTCCTGGAACATCGCCATGCCCGTCGTCCCGGAGGCGCTGACCACCGACATGGCCAGCACCATGGGGAGCAGGAAGACCGCGAAGGGGAGGGTTTCGCCGCGGTAGGTGATGTTCCCGACGACGTTGCCCAGCGAGGTGTTGACCAGGAGCAGGTAGACGAGCATGGGGGTCAGGCCGAGGATGAGGTTGACCCTGTTGCGGGCGAGGAGCGCGTACTCGCGGTAGAACACGGCGGTGAAGTCCGCCGGCTTCCCCGACGGGACCGGTGCGGTGGTCTTGAATCCCAGGTCGGCCACGGTCTCAGCCCTCGTTCCCGGTCATGCGCAGGAAGACCTGCTCCAGCGAGTCGGTGACGGTGGAGATTCCGGAGATCGCGACCCCGGAGTCGTGGCAGTGCCGGGAGAGTTGCGGCAGCACGTCCCGGACCTGAGCGTTCTCGATGCGCACCTCGGCGTCCTGCGCCGTCGCGGCCAGTCCGGCCGTGGCCGCCCACTCCTTGACGACCTTGGCCGCGACCGCGTCGTCGACGCTGACCAGCAGGTGCGCTCCACCGAACTCCCGGACCAGCTCGCTGGGTTCGGCGAAGCGGACCACCTTGCCCTTGTTGATGACCAGGACCCGCTGGGCGTTGCGCTCCAACTCCTGGATGATGTGGCTGGTCCAGATCACGGTCATGCCGAACTCCTCGCGGAGCCACCGGACGAAGCGCTCGATCTCGTGCCGGCCGGCCACGTCCAGTCCGGCCGAGGGCTCGTCGAGGATGAGGAGTTCGGGGATGGTCAGCAGGGCCCGTACGAGCTGCAGCCGCTGACGCTGTCCGCCGGACAGCTGGAAGACGAGCCGGGACAGGTGGTCACCCAGACCGAGGTACTCAGCCACCTCCATCGCCCAGGGGCGGGTGGTGCGCCAGGACAGACCCTTGAAGCGGGTGGCGATCAGCAGGTTGTCCAGGGCGGAGAGCATCTCGTCGTAAGGGGCGGACTGGTGCATCGCGCCGATGCCGCTCTTGGCGGCGACCGGGTCGCGGGCCGGGTCCACGCCGAACACCCGGATCCGCCCGGTGGTGGGAGGGGTGACGCCGCAGATCATCTTCATCAGGGTGGTCTTTCCGGCACCGTTGGGTCCCAGCAGCCCGATGGTCTCGCCTTTGGCGATGTCGAACGAAATACGGTCGACTGCCGGCGTCTCTTTCCCGCGGTAACGCTTGGTCAGTTCCTCGGCGTTCACCACACCATTCGCCACGGTCCGCCCTCCGCAATGTGATCGATGTTCCTCTTGGTGTTTCTCCCGCTCGCGTTTCTCCGGTTGGAGTTTCTCCGGTTCGCGATTCTCGGGGACTTCCGATCGGGTTGCTGCGGCTGGACGTTACGCCCGCGGAACGGCACGGAAGCGGCCGCCGCTCAAGCTGCCGGGGAACTGCCTCCGTTCTGCCGCCTCCTGCACGGCCTCGTTGGCTAACATTCGCAGCATGAGCCGTTCGGGACAGGCGGAAGACCGCGACGGCCAATCCGTTGTGGTTCTGGTGAATTGCGCGGGCGGCCGTGAATTGGAGGTCGTTCGCGATGCTTTGACGGGGCCTCTGGAAACTCCGGCGATACTGATCCGGCAGGACGAACTCACGTCGACGTCCATGGTTCTCGATGTGGACACCGGCCTGCTGGACATCGCCGGGCGCCGGGTCCGGCCGGCCGTGGTCTGGGTGCGGCACGGTTCGGCCTGCGCCCTGCTGGCGCAGGCCAGGCCCGCGGGTTCGATGACTCCGCTGCGGGCGGAAACCTGGTCCGGGTTCCTCCGGCAGGTGGCCTCCACGGCGGGCGCCGGGCTTCCCGGCGGCACGGTCGTCGGGCCGGGCCAGCTCGTGGAAGCACGCAGGCTGGGCGTGCGGACGCCCCGTACGGTCGTCACCAACGACGTGGCGGCGGGCGCGCGCGAGGTGGGGGCGGCGGCCCTCGTCGTCAAGACTCCGGACTTCCGGCTGTTCGAGCCGGACCGGCGGAACTGGAAGGCCTGCCTGCCCTCGGTCGTGGGCCGGGAGGCGGTGGAACAGGGCCCCGGACCGGCCCCGGGCGCCCGTGGAGAGCGCCCGGTCGTGGTCCAGGAGTACGTGGCGCACGCCCGTGAGCTGCGCGTCTATCACCTCGACGGCGGGATCTGCGCCTTCGAGGTCCGCAAGCCCGATCCGTCGAGCCTGCTGACGGATCCCGACAGCGTCACCGTGACGCGCGTCGACTGCCCCCACCCCGCGGCCGAGGCGGTACGCACCCTGTGCGCCGCGTGGAACCTGCGCTACGGGGCGTTCGACCTGCTCGTGTCCGACACCGGGGAGCCGGTGTTCCTGGAGGCCAACCCGGACGGGGACTGGCTCTGGTTCGAACGCAAGGCGCGCTGGCACGGCGTCTCGTTCATGGCCGCCGTCATGGTCCGTGAGCTGTTCGTACGCAGTACGTCGTGAGGAGTGCGCCGTGAGGAGTGCGTTGCGAGGAGTGCGTCGTGAGGAACTCGCGCCGGTGACGGCGGTACGGGGTGCCGAGATCTCCGGTCGGGGCCTGGTGCTCGTGGCCCTGGTGGCGCGGGGTCATACGACCGACCGCGTGGCCCGTGCGCTGCGCCTGAGCAGGCACACGGTGGGCGAGGAGATCAGTGTCCTGCTCGACCGGTTCAACTGCAGGAACAGGGCGGAGCTGGTGGCCTACTGCTACGTCCACCGGCTCCTGCCGATCGATGTGTGGCCGCCGCCGTGCGGCCCCGTGAAAGGGGTGGGTGACGTGTTCGACCCTCTGACCGCTCTGCGCGAAGCCGGGCTTCCGGTCGACCAGTTGAGCGCCGCACAACGCGAGGTGCTGGCGGGCCTGACCGAGGAGGAGACTTCGGTCGTCGTAGCGGTGCAGCTCCGGCTGGTCGAGGCGGATTCCGGTACGGATGCCGAGGTATGGGCGCACGACCTGAAGCTGCTCTGAGCGCGCATGAGCCGGAGACTGGTGGTCGTGCTCTTCCTCGATCTGGTCGGCTGGACCCGGCTCGCCGAGCGCGTGGACCCGGAACCGCTGCAGCGGCTGCTCGACGAGTACTACGAGATCTGCTCGGCCGCCGTGGAGGAACACGGCGGGGTCGTCGAGAAGTTCATCGGCGACGCCGTCATGGCGGTCTTCGGAGCCGATACCTCCCAGGAGGACGACGCCCCGCGGGCGCTGCGGGCGGCCATGCGGATCCGCGCCGAGGTCCGTGGCCTGCGCACGCCCGCCACCGACGCGGCTCCGGTCGAGGTCCATTGCGGGATCGCGGCCGGCGAGGCGCTGGTGACGCGTTCGGCCCGGGCCGGCATCCGGGTCGTCGGCGATGTGGTCAACCTCGCAGCGCGCCTCCAGTCGCTGGCGGTCGCCGGGGAGATCATCGTGAACGAGACCGTGGCGCACCTGGCCCGTCCGCACTACACGATGGCCCCGGTGCCGCCGGTGGCGCTGAAGGGCAAGGCCGAGCCGGTGCCGGTGCTGGTGGTCACCGGTGAGGCCGCCGCCGAGGGAGCCGACGGGGGGTCCCTCATGGTGGACCGCGCCGCCGAACGCCACCGGCTGCGCCGGGTCTACCACCGGGTGGCCCGGGAGCGGCGCGCGGAACTGGTCACCGTGCTCGGACCGCCGGGCATCGGCAAGACCCGCTTGGTCCGGGAGGCCGTGGAGGATCTCGTCGCGGCCGGGGCGAGGCCCGTCGCCGTGTTCGGCAGCTGCCAGTCCTACGGAACGGACGGGAACTACGGGGCGCTCGTGGAAATGCTGGACGCGCTGACCCGGCGGGTGCCGTCCTGCGCGGAGCTGCTGCGGGCGGACGAGCGGATCGCCGGAGTGCTCGCGGCTCTGCGCGACGCCTCGCTCCCCCGGCGGGCCGGTGCGGTCCCGGGTCCGGGCGTGGAGGAGGTGTCCTGGGCGACCCGCGAGCTGCTCACCGCCGCGGCGTCCGGCCCGCTCGTCGTGGTGTGGGACAACCTCGCGTGGGCCGGGCAGTCGCTCCTGCGGCTCATCGGCGAGCTGATGGACGGTCTGCGGGACCTCCCCCTCCTGATGGTCTGCGTGTCCCGACCGGAACTCGCGGGGCGGGAAGGCCCCTGGTCGCGGGAGGGCTCCGGGTCTAGGGAGGGCTCCGGGTCTCGGGAGACGGATGCGTCGCAGGAGGCGCATGGGTCACAGGAGACGGACGGGTCGCGGGGGGCGGATGGGTCGCGGCGGGCGGATGGGTCGCGGGGGGCGGACGTGATCGAGGTCGGGGCGCTGGTCCCGGCCGACAGCGCGCGGCTGGCGGTCTCGCTGGCCGGGCGCGGGAGCGGCGACGAGGTGGAGCTGCACGGGCTCGACCTGGCCGGACAGGTCGACCGGGTCGCGGTGTACAGCGCGGGCAATCCGCTGTACATCCGGCTGATGATGGACTGGCTGAGGAACGGCCGGACCGTCGACGAGGTGCCGCCGAGCATCACCGCCATGGTGGGGGCGATGATCGACCGGCTGCCCGCGCCGGGCCGGCGGCTGCTGGGCGCGGCTTCGGTGATCGGCCCCTCGTTCACCCTGGAGCAGCTCGCGCTGCTGGGCGAGCCGGCGCCGGCGGCGGCCGTCGCGGAGCTCGCCGGACAGCGGCTGTTCCACGCCACGGCGGAGGAGGGCGGCTACCGCTTCGTCCAGCAGCCGGTGCACGAAGTGGCGTACGGCAGGCTGGAGAAGGAGCAGCGCGTCTCCTGGCACCGGCGGCTGGCCGAGCACGGGTTCAGTCCCGGTTTCCACCTCGAAGCCGCCACCCGCCTCCTCGCGGGGCTGCGCCCGGACGATGCGGAGCTGCCGGACTTGGCGCGGCAGGCGGCCGGGGCCCTCCTGGGCGAGGGCACCGTGGCGCTGCGGCAGCGTGATGTGCCGACGGCGATCGGGCTGCTCGGACGGGCGCTCGTACTGGCGCGGGGCGGGCCGGACCGGTGCCGGTCGGTCGCGGCCGTCCGGCTCAGCGACGCCCTCATGCTCTCCGGGGACACCCGGGGCGCGCTGGAGGTGGTGGAGGAGGGCGCGTGGCCCGACATCCGGTCCGGAACCGCCTCCGGGTCCGACTCCGGACCCGCCTCCGGGACCGACACCGCGTCCGCCCCCGCCCTGGTCCGGGTGCAGCGGCACCTGCTGGCGGCCCGCCTCGGCAAGGTCACCGCGGCCGACGTGGAGCGGCTGCGGGCCGCGCTCGACGGCGAGGGGACCGACCCGTCCGCCCGGTGCCGCTTCGAGCAGCTGCGGATGCTGGTCCACCTGGACCACGGCCGGTTCGGGGCGGCCGAGGAGGCGGCGTGCGCCGCGCTCGCCCACGCCCGGCAGGTCGGTGACGCGTACGAGGAGGACCGCCTGCTGGTGGCCCTGTGCGAGATCCGGCAGTGGTCGCCGAGTCCGATGGCGCAGAAGCTCGCGGGATGCGCGGAGCTCCTGGAGCGGTTCGCCGCCGACCGGTTCCTGGCCCTGCCCGCGCTGGCCGCCCGCGCGCGCTGTCTGGCGCTGACCGGGGACCGGACCGGCGCCCGCTCGGCGCTGGCCGAGGCCGAGTCCGTGGTCGGACAGCTCCGGCTGACCATGGGGCGGGTCCTGGTCGATCAAGTGGCCGCGCTGGCCGCCTCGCTGGACGGTGACCACGCGGAGGCCGAGCGGCGCTTCCGCGGCGCGGCCGACGCTCTCGAACAGGCCGGCTACGTACCGGTCGCGCTGACCATGCGGGTGCAGGCGGCCCGCGAGTGCGCCCACCGCGGCCGGCCGGACGAGGCGGCTCACCGGATCGCGGAACTGCTGGCGCGGCGCGCGGAGATGGACGTCCGCGGGCGGATCCTGTGCCTGTCGGCCGCCGTACTGGGTGCTGCCGCGCAGGGCCGCGCCGAGCCGGTGCGCGCCGAGGTGCTGCGGCTGCTCCGGGACATCGACGATCCGTGCCTGCGGGGCGAGGTCTGCTTCGACCTGGCCCGGGCCCACCGGTGCCTGGGCGAGGGGGCCGAGGCCCGGACCATGGCCGCTCTGGCCGCCGACAGCTACGCGGCCGTCGGCGCGGTGAAGCCGCTGGAGGCGGTACGAGCATGGATGTGAACGGCGCGCCCTGGCGGCGCGAGCGGCGGCCGCACGCGTCGGGGATGCCCGCGTGGAGCATGCCGGCCGGCGGGGACCCCGGCGAGCCCCTGCCGACGGCCCTGTTCGAGGGGATCGGCCCGCGCTGGGCCTGGGAGGGCGCGACCGGCGAGGGCGTACGGGTCTGCGTCCTCGACAGCGGCGTCCAGGCGGCGCACCCGCTGATCGGCGGGGTCGAGCGGGCCTGGCAGGTGGTGAGCACCGAGGGCCGGGCTCCGCGCGTGGAGGAGTGCGAGCCGCTCGACAGCGCCGGGCACGGGACGGCCTGCGCGGGGATCATCCGCTCCATCGCGCCCCGGGTCTCGCTCAGTTCGCTCAAGGTGCTCGGCGACGGGAGGGCCGGCAGCGCCTCGGCGCTGATCGCCGGACTCGCCTTCGCGATCGAGGAGGGTTTCGATGTCGTCAGCATGAGCCTGTCGACGAGCAGGATCGAATTCCGCGACCGGCTGGGCGAGTTGTGCGACCGCGCCTACTTCCGCCGCACCGCGGTCGTGGCGGCGGCGCACAACCTGCCGATCGAGAGCTTCCCTTGGAACTTCGCCTCGGTGATCTCGGTCGCCAGCCACGCCGAGCCGGACGGCATGCGCTTCTACTACAACGCCGCGCCCCCGGTCGAGTTCCGCGCCCGGGGGGTGCGCGTACCGGTGGCGAGCCTGGGCGGCGGCACGGTCCGCAACACCGGCAACAGCTTCGCGGCTCCGCACATGGCCGGGATCGCGGCCCTCGTCCTGAGCAAACATCCGTGGCTCACGCCGTTCCAGCTCAAGAGCGTCCTGTACCACTGCGCCGCGAACGTATCGGTCGACGCAGCGATCCACAACGCACCGATCCACGAGACATCGGTCCAAGGAGAAGGAGGCGGAGAAGGATGAAACCCTGGCCACACGATCTGATGGCCACCGAACGTCAGCTCCTGCAGTCTGTCGTCACGGTGGCCCGCTACATCTACGGGGCCGCCGCGTCCTCGGTGTTCATGGTGAGCCCCGACACCGGCGAGCTGATCTTCGCGGCGGTCGCGGGCGAAGGGGAACAGGGCCTGGTCGGCAGGCGCTTCGAGCCCGGGACCGGCATCGCCGGCTGGGTGGCGGCCAGCGGGCAGCCGCTGATCACGGACGACGTGGCCGCGACCGACCGGTTCGCCCGCGACGCCGCCGCATCCACCGGGTACGTTCCCGCGAGCATCATGGCCGCCCCGCTCATCGCGGACGGTGAGTGCATCGGCGTGATCGAGGTGCTGGACCGCCACGCCCACGACGCGGACGCCCCCGGCCGGGAGCTCGACGACATCGAACTGCTGGGCCTGCTCGCCACGCAGGCGGCCCTGAGCCTCGCGCTGCTGCGGCGCAGCGAGCAGGCCGCGAGCGCGGGCCCGCGCATGGGAGAGCTGGTGGCCCGGCTGTCGGAGCACGCGGTGATGGACGCGTCCGATCCGTTGGCCGTCTCACTGCTGAGCATCTCGCTGGACCTGCTGGACCGGGGTGCGCACCCCAGTTCGAAGGTGGTCTGACGGCCGACGGAGACGGAGCGCAGACGTGCCGGCGACGCACCGGAGACGCGGACGGAACGGGCCCCTCCTACCCTCCTGGCCTATGGTCCACCGTGCCGAGGCCGAGGCTCCGTCGTTTCCCGAACTGCTCCGCTTCAAGCGCGTGCAGGCCGGGCTCACCCAGCGGACGCTGGCCGACCTGTCGACGATCAGCCCGCGGACGATCCGCGCCCTGGAGTCCGGCCGGGTGAACGCGCGGATGCAGACCGTCCGGCTGCTCGCCGACGCCCTGGGGCTGGAGGGCCTGGCGCGGGAGCTCTTCGTCAGCGCGGGCCGGGGCGGCGGGGGGCCGGCTCCGGGCGGTGCCGATCCCTTCCCGGCGGTACCCAGGTCCGTCAACGCCCTTCTCGGGCGGGACGTGGAGGTCCGGGCGATGGTGGGCGCCCTGGAGTCGGATCACCGCCGGCTGATCTCCCTCTCGGGGCTCGCGGGCGTGGGGAAGTCGCGGGTGGCGGCGGAGACGGCGGCGCGGCTGAGCTCCCGGCGGGGCTGGCCGGTGCTGTGGATCGGGGCGGGAACGGTGGCCCCCGCCGGTCACGGCACGGCGTTCGGTCCTTTGCTGCGGTCCTTGCGCCTGCTCGTCGAATCGGGTGCCCAGGACGTGGCCGCGGTGTGCAGGCTCATCGGCCGGCACGAGGTGCTGCTCGTGCTCGACGGGGTCGCCGACGCGCGGGATCCGGTCGGCGTGGAGGAGCTGTTGGCGTACTGCCCCGGCATCCGGGTGGTCAGTACGTCACGGGCGCCGTGGAACGTGGCCGGCGTCCAGGGGACCGTGCTCGCGCCGCTGGCCGTTCCCGGGCCGGACTGGGAGGCGGCGAGCTCCCTGGACGCCCTGGCCGGCGTACCGTCGGTGCGGCTGCTCGTGGACCGGCTCTCGGAGATCCGGCCGGGGTTCGTACTCGGTGGGGCGGACGCGGGGGCGGTGGTGCGGCTGTGCCGGACCTTGGACGGCCTGCCGGCCGCGCTGGAAGCGGCGGCCGCGCGGTGCGGGGTGCTGAGCCTGCGCCGGCTCGCGGACATGCCCGCGGCCGAGTTGCTCGAACTGCCGGCGGCCCCCCGGCCCGCCGGTGTTCCCGGGACGATCGGCTGCCCGATCCGGTCCGGGGTCGAGCGACTGGACCCCGTCCATCGCGCGCTCCTTCACGAACTGGCCCGTTTTGACCGCCCGTTGACCGTCTGCGAGGCCGCCGAAGCCCTGCACCGGTCGATGAACCAGGTGGTCGAGGGCTTCGGCGCACTGACGGGCGGCGGGTTCGTCCGGGCCGCGCACGAGGAGGCGGAGACCCGCCTGCACCTGCCGAACCTGGTGCGGGCGGCCCTGGCCTGATGTGGAGCCTGATGTGGAGCCTGATGTGGATTCAGGCCAGGTGCTCCGCGAGGAACCGCTCGACCGCGGCGTAGTAGGCCTGCCGGTTGGCGGGCCTGGCCAGGCCGTGACCCTCGTCGGGGAACAGCAGGTATTCGTACGGGAGTTGTTTGGCCTCCAGCGCCGCGACGATCTGTTCGGCCTCCGCTTGGGGCACCCGCACGTCGTTGGCGCCCTGGACGACCAGGACGGGGATGCGGATCTCGTCGACCCGCGACAGCGGTGAGCGTTCCCAGAGCATGGCGCGCTCCGTTTCCGGGTCCCCCACCTGGGCGTGCATGAACGAGCGCAGTGCGGTGCGGTAGGGCGCCCCGGCCGCCAGCAGCGTCAGCAGGTTCGACGGACCGCAGAGGTCTATCGCGCAGGTGAACACCTCCGGGTGGAACGCCGCTCCGACCAGCGCGGCGTAACCCCCGTACGAACAGCCCATGATGGCGATCCGCGCGGGGTCGATCCCGCCGCCCGCGACGAGGTGGGCGACGGCGTCGAGCAGATCGGTCTGCATCGCGGCGCCCCACTGTTTGGCGCCCAGGTTGCGGAAGCGCTTCCCGTAGCCCGTCGAACCGCGGAAGTTGACCTGGACGCAGGCGTAGCCGCGATTGGCCAGGAGCTGCGCCTCCTCGTCGAAGGCGAAGGTGTGGCGGGCCCAGGGCCCGCCGTGCACGTTCACCACCGCGGGCAGCCCCGCGCGTTCGGCGCCGGGCGGCCAGGTGACGTAGCCGTGAACGGTGACCCCGTCGCGCGCGGAGAACGCGAAGGGCTCCATCCTGGCCAGTGTGTACGCCTCCAGCTCCCGCTGGTGGCTGAAGAGGTAGCGCAGCTCCCCGGCCGGGCGGTCGTAGACGTAGTAGAGGACGGGTCCGGCTCCGGTCACCACCGAGACCGTCCACAGCCGTTCGCCGCGGTCGGTGCGGTCCACGTAGACCTCGCCGTCGACCGACAGGAGCGCGAGCTCGGCGCGGATCCGGCCGAGGTCCTTGCCGAACTCCTCGTCGAGGAACACCCATTCGTCGCGGTCCTTCGCGAACAGCACCGCTTGAGGCCGACGGCTCACCGGGTCGAACTCGACCTGTCTGACGTCGTACACCGGATCCTCCGCGAGCAGCGTCCGCCGTCCGCTCGCGAGGTCGACGGCGAACAGCCGGGTGGCGTTGGCCCCGATGGAGGAGAGGAGGTGGCAGGTGGCGCCGTCGCGCGAGAAGCCGATGACTCGCGTCCCCATGGCGTCCTCGTAGGGCACGTCGAGCCAGGGCGGGGCCGGGGCGCCGTCCGCCGGCCCCGGTCCGTCCGGCGGGTCGAGGAATACGGCCAGGCCGCCGTCGGGCTTCATCACCGTTCCGCCGCGCACCCGAAGGTCGGTGTCGACGATCCAGCTCACGTACCCCGGATTCTCGGCGACCTTGGTGAGCCGGTCCGTCAGCAGATCCAGGGCGTAGACGTCGTGCAGCCCCGGCCGGTCCTTGTTCAGCCCGATCAGCACGGTCGTCGGGTGCCACCGGTTGTGCGCCAGCACACGTGCCTGGACGCCGTCGAAGGGCGTGGCGCAGCGCTCCCGGCCCGTGACCAGGTCGACGAGGTGGACCCGCCAGCTCTCGTCGCCGTTCCGGTCGCGCAGGTAGAAGAGGGTCCGGTCGTCGTGGCACAGGCCGTACGTCCGGATGCCGCGGCCCCGGTCGTACGTGACGGGCTTCGCCTCCTCGGGCCGGTCCACCGGCGCCGTCCAGACGTTCAGTACGCCGTCGTCCGGTGCCAGGTAGACGAGGCGGGTCCCGTCCGGGGAAATCTCGGGCACCAGGTAGGACGGGTTGCCGAACAGGACGGAGTGCGGGATCAGCGGTACGTCTCGCGTGGTCACGGTTCCCTTCCCGGGGTTGACGGCCGGACGCCGCGCTCCGAGAACCACCAGTCGCGGAGCACGGGGAACTGCGCGACCGCCTCGTCGGTGTCCAGCGGAGGGGCGGCCGAAGGGCCGGCGGCGGGCGCCGGGGCAGCCGCCGGTGAGGGGGCCAGCGTCTGGGCACGGAACAGCCGGGTCATCAGCGCCGGGCTGCTGAGCACCGCCTGGGACGCCCTGGCCCTCATCCGCTGCGCGGCGGCGGACAGCGGACGCTCCGCGGGCGCGGGTCCCTGGGTGGACACGAGCCCCTCCGTGGCGGCGCCCCGTACGCGGTCCTGTCCGATCGCCATCCGCCAGGACTCGGAGGCCACTTCCGCCACCGCGGCCTGGACCACGGGCAGCACGCAGGGCCGGGCGCCGCGCTCCGCCAGCTCCCGGTCCAGCCGCACGGCGCTGAGCAGCGCGACGGACATCCCGTGCGAGTAGACGGGGTTCACCGCCGTCAGCGCGTCGCCGACGACCAGGAAGCCTTCGGGCAGGGGCAGCCGCTCGAAGAACCTCCGGCGGTTCGCGGTGGCCCGGAACGGCCGTACACCGCCGAGGGGTTCGGCCGCGGCCAGCAGCTCCGCCGCGATCGGCGAGCGCAGCGCACGCGCGCAGTCGGTGAATCCCGGCTCGTCCACCGGCGGTCTCGCGGCGCGGGTGCCGGTCAGGGTGAAGATCCACCGGCCGTCCTCGATGGGGAACAGCGTGGCTCCGTACCCCGGACGGCCCTTTTCCGGCCGCGGGTGCACCATGATCGCCGGGAGGTCCGCGGCGAGGCCGGGGGGCGCCCGGTAGATCCGGGTGGAGTACGCCAGACCCGGGTCGACCACCTCCTCCTCGACCCCGGGTCCGCCGATCGCGGTCAGCCACCGCCCGGCCCGCGAGCGCCGGCCGGTCGCGTCCACCACGAGGTCGGCGCGGAGGGTCTCGCCGGAGCCGTCCTCGCCCGCGACCAGGACACCGGTCACGCGCGAAGCGTCTCCTACGAGTCCCAGGACCCGGGTGCGCTCCCGCACCGTGACCGCCCCGCCGGCCAGGGCCCGCTGCCGGATGACGTGGTCCATCAGCCAGCGACTGCACGAGACCATGAAGGCGCCGGTCTCGTGGCGGCGGAACCAGCCGTCCGCGCTCAGGATCAGTGCGCCGTCCGGCAGGCCCCGGCGGTGCGCCCCCCGGGCGAGGAGCGCCTCCAGCGTTCCCGGGAGCACCGTGTCCAGGGCCTCGGCGCCGGCGGTCACCAGCACGTGGCTGTGGAACGCCTGCGGCAGCCCCGTCCGGACGCCCGGACCGGCCGGGTACCGGCCGCCCTCCACGACGGTGACCTCGTCGACGTGCTGGGAGAGCACCTTGGCCACCAGCACCCCCGCGAAGCCTCCGCCGAGGACGACGGCCCTGGTCATGACCGCGCGGCCGGCTCGCTCCGGGTGGCTTGCGTTCCGGCTTGCGTTTCGGCTTGTGTTACGGCTTCCGTCTCCAGGAGCAGATCGGCTTCGACCATGGAGCTGATGAAGGCGTCCACGTCCGCGCGGATGCGGGCCGTCATCACCGGGTTGTGCCCCGCGAACAGCAGGGACAGGTTCCTGATGACCGTCTCCCGGTCCCCGTCGCTCTCCACGAGCGCCCAGATCTGGGCGGCCGTCGCGTTCAGGGTGCGGAAGTCGCCGGACTCGCTGTGGTAGAGCGAGATGCCGTCCGCGGTCTCCTGCCAGATCACCGCGTCACTGATGTGCAGGGACATCTCCCAGCCTCCTGTTCACCGGCATGATCGGAATCAGTTCGCCCACCTTGATCGCGGGCACGGTCGCGGGAGGGCGGACGTAGGTCTTCCACTGCTCGTAGGCCTCGTGCACCTCCCCGGAGGCGACCAGCCGCGGCACGGTCATCTCAGCCTCGTTCAGCGCCAGTTCCGCGCGGGTCACACCGGTCTCCTGCCACAGCTGCGTGGTGACGCCGTGCCGCAGGATCCGGCACAGGTGGCGGCTGTTGCGCCGCGGGTCCCCGGACTCCGACATGTGCGCGGCCCGGCAGCCGCCGCCGCAGTTCGCCTTGATGTAGCACTTCTCGCAGTCGGCGTGGAACTCCCCGCCGTAGACCGTGCTCCTGCGCATGGAGGTCAGTACCGGGCTGGCGAAGATCTCCGACAGCCGCTGCTTCCTGATGTTGCCGGCGAACTCCCCCTTTCCCGTGATGAGTTTGCACGGGTACACGTCGCCGAGGGAGTTGACGTAGATCTCGTTCCCGCCCATTCCGCAGTTGCCCTTGACCGAGCACGCGGTGACCGGCCTCGGGCCGTCCGGCTTGAGCTTGCCCGCGACCGGTGAGGTCCAGACGAGCTGCTGCACGCGCAGGTGGTCCTGCCAGCCGAAGTCGTATTCGTCGCCGATGCCGCGGCCCAGGTCGTTGTGGTTCATCAGGCGGACGCTGTGGATCTCGATCCCGTCGAGGAAGGAGGCGAAGTCCTCCAGCTCGTGGACGTTGTCCGAGGTGACGATGTGGTTGATGGCCGGCGCCACCCCGGCCTCGTTGAGGAGCTGGATCGCCCGGCGGGTCTTGTCGAAGGCCCCCTTGCCGCGGGTGCGGTCGTGGGTCTCGGCCGTACCTCCGTCGAGGCTCACGGTGACGGCGTCGAAGAGCTCGGCGAACCGTTTGGCCTTCGCCTCGGTCCGGATCATCGTCGCGTTGGTGATGACGTTGGCCTTCAGGCCGCTGTTCTTGGCGTGCTCCACGACCTGGAACAGGTCCTTGCGGAGCATCGGCTCGCCGCCGGTGAAGACGATGGTCGCGGCGCCGAAGTCGGCGATCTGCGAGACCAGGTCCAGGGACTCCGCGGTGTCGAGCTCTCCCGGAAGGCACTTCTCCGACGAGGCGTAGCAGTAGGGACAGCGGAGGTTGCAGCCGTCCGTGATGGCGTAGTAGGCGATGCCCAGGGGCGCTTCGCCCAGCCTGACCTTGGGCTTGTTGCCGTTGAAGTACACGATCCAGTTCAGGATGAGCTTGGCGAGGACGCGTTCGGTCTCGCCGTCCTGCTCCAGCCGCGGCTGCTCCCCGCGCGCCCGGGCGGATGCCAGGGCTTCGAGGACCCGGAACTCACGTCCCGTGAGGACGCACCGGGCGGCCACCTCCGGGTTGACCACGAGGTGGTTCTCGTCGTGCAGAAAGTACGTCAGGTCGTCGGGGACTTCGAACAACGACAGGTTCCGGACCAGATTCCCGCGCATCCCGCCTCCTCTCTGGGCTGGCACAGGCGTGGCCCGACGCGAGTGACCGCCGGGCCCCGCCTGTGAACGGTCAGTTGGGGTCGGCCTGGCCGGATCCCGACCAGATGGCGCAGGCACACAGCATCGCGGCGTCGAAGCCCTCCTTGGTGGCCTCGGGCGAGGTCCAGTCCTGGGAGTGCGCCACCACGTCGGGCAGGATCGCCGCGAGGCGGTTCTTCGTCGAGATGAGGACCTTGGTCTCCTCGGGGGTCAGGCTGGCGTAGAACTCTTCGAGAGCGGGCGCCATCGTGCCGCCGATCATGCCGGCCGCACGCAGGGACTCCAGGGCATTGAAGGTCATGCTTCCACCTTTCGCTGTCGCGTTCGATCGGGGACGCAACCGAGACTGCGCGCGGCGGACCCGTGAAACAACCCCACGAATGTGGGTTGTGCCGGAGCGACGAAGGGGACATACGCAGCGCGGGCGGGGCGTGTTGCGACAGGGGACCGGGACGGCGGGAACGCGCCGCGCACGGGTGTTGACGATCTCCAGGCCTTGCCTCACGCTCATACCACGGCAGTTGTGAAGCTCATGTGAAGCGAACGTGGAAACGGGATCAATGGAGCGCCCACCCGGCGACCGTCGGCCCGGCGGCCCGTCGGACGACCCGAGAGGTGCGATGAATCCCACCGGCTTAGGCATCGTGCACATATCGCTGTTGCCAGGCTTCGTCTGCCGCACCGACCAGCGGGTCACCGATCTCAGCGACATCCAGCAACGGCTCGTCGCGGCCCTGGTGCTCAGCGACCGCCCGTTGCGGCGCGCCGATCTGGCTGCCCGACTGTGGCCCGATGCCCCGCCGGACCGAGCGGGAGCCCGATTGCGCCAGACCTTGTGGCGGCTGAACCAGGCCACGGCCGGGGGGTTGTTGCGGGCCTCGCACACCACCATCACCCTCGCCGATCACGTAGAGGTGGACCACCGGGCGGCGGCCCGGCTGATCGCGGCGGTGTCGGGGGCGGTCGGGACGCCGGCCGCCGAGGACCGGCTGCCGCAAGCGTGGAGCCTGCTGCGCCACCCGCTGCTGAACGACTGGGACGACGACTGGCTCGTGCCGTTCCAGGAGAAGTGGAGGCTCCAGCGCGTCCAGACGCTGGAGCGCCTCGCCGAGAGGTTCCTCCAGAGCCGGCAGCACTCCGCGGTGCTCGAGCTGGCCGACGCCGCGACCCAGGCCGACCCGCTGCGGGAGGGGCCCCGGCGGATCGCCGTGCAATCGTGCCTGTTCGTCGGCGAGGTGGCCGACGCGCACCGCCGCTACCGCGGCTACCAGGAGCTGCTCTCCGCGGAACTGGGCGTGGCGCCGAGCGGGGCCATCCCCCGACTGCTCAGACAGGACCGCGAGCGGCAGCTCGCCCTGGCGACGGAGTTCTGACCGGGCGCCGTCGCGCCGCCGCCGGTACGACGGCACCCGCATCCCGCATCCCGCGCACCGCAGCCGCCGCGAACGCCGAAGGCCTTGCCGTCCGGGACGGCAAGGCCTGGCCGCTGATCCGGCGGGGATGGTTCAGACACTGCCGCGCCAGGAGCCGGTTTCGGCGCCGCGGTCCTCGATGAACTGCTTGAACCGCTTCAGGTCGCCCTTGACCTGACGGTCGACGAAGCCGAGCTTGTCACCGATGTTCTCGGCCATGCCCTCCGGATCGAAGTGCATCAGCAGGGTGACCTCGGTGTGCACGGGGTCGATGGGCCGGAAGGTGACGACTCCGGACTGCTCGCTCTCGCCGCCGACGGCGGTCCAGGCGACCTTGGTGTCGGGGATCTGCTCGGTGATCTCGGCGTCGAACTCCCGCTCCACCCCGCTGACCTTCGTCACCCAGTGGGTGAGGGTGTCGGTCCGCTGCTCGACACGGTCCACCCCGGCCATGAACTGGGGAAACGATTCGAACTGGGTCCACTGGTTGTAGGCGGTGGTGACCGGGACGCCGACCTCGATGGATTCCTTCACCTGCGACATGACACGTCCTCTCCGGTAAGGGGCCTGCGGCAGGAGGCACTGGTGCGGGGGCGGAGTCCGTGATGCCGCACCCCGTCGCTGCACCTGCCCTGGACCGGCGCGGGCACACCCCCGCTTCGTGCGTGGACCGCCGCCGGCGTCACCGAGGCCGGCCGTCCGGGTGGGCTCGCAGGACGTGGCCGTCGGTGGGCGGGTGCGCGTCGGTGGGGAAGAGGAACCGGGTGCCGGTCATTTCCAGCAGGCGCGCCAGCTGGTCGTTGGGGGCTGCGAGGCGGATGACAGTGCCGGTGGCCTGCGCCGCGAGCCGGGCGGCGAGGAGGGCGTTGAGTCCGGCGGAGTCGCAGAAGGTGAGGCGGCTGCAGTCGACCACCACGGGCCGGGTCGATGTGGCGTGGGTGAGTGCTCCGGTGAGCGCGCTCTGCAGGGTGGGGGCGGTGTCGACGTCGATCTCGCCGACGGGCTGGATGGTGACCGTGTCGTCGTGGACCTCCACGGGGATGCCGGTGCTGTCGGCCTCCCGGGGAGAGTGTCCGGTCATGGTGATCACTCCTAGGATCGACGGGCCTGTTCCGCGATGACTGTGGCCCGACTCGGTGCTGATTCACGGGTCAGGTGT